>CAILLO010000049.1 GCA_903835065.1 uncultured Eubacteriales bacterium | reverse complement strand
GGCCGCGCTGTAGAGACGAAAGGCCTTGCCGCCCGGCAGCAGCACAAAGTCGCCGGCCGCCAGCAGGACAGCAGGATCAGGCGCGCCTTCGACGGCGAGCCAGCACGCCCCGGACTCAATGGCGTAACATTTGACTCCGTCATCCGGCGTAAACGCGAGCGCCCATTCCCCGCCGGCATCGAGACCGCGGACGCCGTGTGCGCTGTGACGCAGGACGACAACATGAACATCATGACGTCCCAGGTAGCCAAGGAGATCTTCAAGGTCGACCGCGTGATCGCCCGCATCTTCAACCCCGGCAGCCGCGAGCTGTTCGAGGAATTCGGACTCGAGACGATCTGCTCCACGAGCCTGACCGTCGACGCGATCCTCCGGACGCTGGGCGGCGAACAGGACGAGGAATACCACCTCATGGCCGGCACCGACATGGTCTTCTCGACCGTGGAGACGGGGTCGGCGAACGTCGGCATGTCCGTCGAGGAATTCTCGGAGATCGCCGGCAAGCACGTCCTCGGCCTGATCCGCAAGCAGCGCAGGATCCTCGCGATGCCCGGCACGAAGATCGAGAAGGGCGACAAGGTCATCCTGGCCGCGCTGCTCTAGGCGCAGCCCGAAAGGCGGAGACGACATGAAGATCCTGATCATCGGCGGCGGCAAGCTCTCCTACTATCTCGTCAAGACGCTGCAGCCCGGCCACCACGACATCACCCTCATCGAGAAGCGCATGGAGATCTGCGAGCGTATCGCGACCGACTTCAACGTCGAGGTGTACAACGGAGACGGCACCAACATCGCCCTGCTCGAGCAGGCGGGCGCCGCGGAGATGGAGATTCTGATCGCGCTCACGGGCAAGGACGAGAGCAACCTGATCGCGAGCGAGATCTGCAAGAAGAAGTTCGGCATCCGCTTCACCGTCGCGAAGGTCAACAACCCGAAGAACATCGAGATGTTCGAGCGCCTCGGCGTCGACAAGCCCGTGTCCAGCACGCAGATCGTGGCCGACCTGATCGAGCAGGAGGTCGAGTACAGCGGGATGAAGATCGTCATGAAGGTGCAGGAAACCACCAAGGTGATCATCGAGTTCCCGCTGTCCGCGAAATCCCAGGCCGCCGGCAGGAAGATCCGCGATTTCGAGTTCGCGCTCGGGAGCAAGGTGATCCTGCGCACCCTGCCTGATGGCAAGGTCGAGATCCCCAACGGCGACACGGTCCTCGTCGCCGGCGAGACGTTGATGATGGTCTGCGACCGCAGCCAGCTCGACGCCGTCTGGAAGACGATGGTCAAGTAGGGCCGAACGCGCCGCGGCCTCCTCCTGCATTTCCGGGCCGCGAGGGGCGGTCAGCCGACCAGCACCTTTCCTTCGGGCAGGACCTTGTCGCTGCCGAGGCGGGCACGGATCGCGAGGCCGAGAGCGAAGGAGGCGGGTCCGACGCGGCCGATGAACATCACGGGAATCAGGGCGGCCCAGGAGGCGGGATGCAGCGTGGGCGTCTGTGCGGAGGTCAGGCCGACCGTGCCGAAGGCCGACGTCACCTCGAAGAAGAGGTCGACGAAGGACAGGTGCGTCAGCGGGGTCTGCACCGGCGCGTACAGGTGGGACAGCAGGCGAGTCTCCTCGGTGAACGTGAGGAACATCGTGACGCCCATCACGAGGAGCAGCGCGAGGCCCGCAATCGTCAGCGAGCGCATCACGGTTTCCTGGGAGATCCTGCGCCGTCCCATGACCACGCCGTCGCTCCCGTGGAGTTCGGAGAGGATGGCGAACATCAGGACGCCGAACGTCGTCACCTTGATGCCGCCGCCGGTGCCGCCCGGCGCCGCGCCGATGAACATCAGGATGATCGTGACGAACTTGGAGCCGGGACGCAGCGAATACTGGTCGATGCTGTTGAATCCAGCGGTTCGGGGCGTCGCGGACTGGAAGAAGGCGGCGAAGGGCTGCTGCCAGGCGGGAAGGTTCCCGAGGGACTGGAAGCCGTGGTTGTCGCGTTCGACGACGTAGAAGAAGACAGCACCGCCGACCAGAAGGAGACCGGTCATCCAGAGCACCATGCGCGTATGGAAATTCAATGCGGACTTCGTGCGCGCGGCATTGAGTAGGTCGGCCCAGACGATGAAGCCGAGACCGCCGAAGATCAGGAGCAGGGCGGTCGTGACGGTCACGAGCGGACGCCCGTTCCAGGCGGTCAGGCTGGAGAAGGGGCCGGAATAGTGGCCCATGAGGTCGAATCCTGCGTTGCAGAAGGCGGACACGCCCTGGAAGAAGGACTTCCAGAGTCCGGTCTTCCAGCCGAGCACGGGCACGTACTGCGTCGCGAGGACCACGAATCCGAGCATCTCGATGGAGAAGGTGACGGCGATGATCTTGCGGACGAGCTTCAGGACGTCGGCGAAATCGAAGCTGCCGGTCGATTCCTGGATCAGGATCAGCGTCTTGATGCCCATCTTGCGCCGCATCAGGGCGAAGAAGAAGGTCGTGATCGTCACGATGCTGAGGCCGCCGATCTGGATCAGCGCCAGAACCACGATCTGGCCGAAGAGCGTCCAGTACGTCGCGGTATCGACGACGACGAGACCGGTCACGCAGGTCGCGGACGTCGCCGTGAAGAGGGCGCGCAGGAAGCCGACGCTCCGGCCGTCCTGGGAGGCGATCGGGAGGGTGAGCAGCAAGGCTCCCGTGAGGATCACGAGAAGAAAACTGAAGGTGATCAGTCTGGCGGGGCGAGCCGTGACCCAACGGATCATGCGGCCGACCGGCGTTACCCTGCGCGTCGTGTTCACGATTCCGGGTTCCTGCTTTCGCTCTGTTGAGCCGCACGCCAACGTGCAGACGATAAGCGCCATCATACTCCGATTGCATGAAAAAGCAATATGTCCGGAACCCGCACGGGGAGGGCGTGCGGCGGCGATTTCCGGCGTCCGCGGAAACCTGTTGACAGAAACTTGTGTACGTGGATAATTGTATACAATCTTGGAACCGAACAGGGAGGACGCACATATGGGCCGATCCGCAGCGCAGAAGATCCTCGCGGCACACCTCGTCGAAGGAAGCATGACATCCGGTTCGGAAATCTCGATCCGGATCGACCAGACGCTCACCCAGGATTCGACGGGGACGATGGCCTACCTGCAGTTCGAGGCGATCGGACTGCCGCGCGTGAAGACGCGCCTCTCCGTGTCGTACGTCGACCACAACACGCTCCAGTCCGGCTTCGAGAACGCCGATGACCACAAGTACCTCCAGACGGTCGCCGCGAAATACGGCGTCCGATTCTCGCGTCCCGGCAATGGAATCTGCCACCAGGTCCACATGGAGCGCTTCGGCGTGCCCGGACAGACGCTGCTCGGCTCCGACAGCCACACGCCCACGTGCGGCGGGCTCGGCATGCTGGCCATCGGCGCCGGCGGCCTCGACGTCGCCGTCGCGATGGGGGGCGGCCCCTGCTTCCTGTCCATGCCGAAGATCCACCGCGTGGTGCTGGAAGGCCGGCTCCGCCCCTGGGTGTCCGCGAAGGACGTCATCCTCGAAGTGCTGCGCCGTCTCAGCGTCAAGGGAGGCGTCGGCCGCATCGTCGAGTACGCCGGCCCCGGCGTCGCGAGCCTCTCGGTCCCCGAACGCGCGACCATCACCAACATGGGCGCCGAACTCGGCGCGACGACCTCGATCTTCCCGAGCGACGCCACGACGCGCGCCTTTCTCGCCGCCCAGGGCCGCGAGGGTGACTTCGTCGCGGTCGAGGCGGACGCGGACGCCGTCTACGACGAGGAGACGGTCATCGACCTCGATGCTCTCGTCCCGCTGGCCGCCCGCCCGCACAGTCCGGACAACGTGTCCGGAGTCGGCTCGATCGGCCCCGTGCGCGTCGACCAGGTGTGCATCGGCAGTTGCACGAACTCCTCCTACCTGGACATGATGAAGGTCGCTGCCGTCCTGAAGGGGAAGACGGTCCACCCCGAGGTCTCCCTGACGATCTCCCCCGGCTCGCGACAGGTTCTGGCCATGTTGTCCTCCAACGGCGCCCTCGCCGACCTGGTCGCGGCCGGCGCCCGGATCCTCGAGTCCGCCTGCGGCCCCTGCATCGGGATGGGCCAGTCGCCCCGCACGGACGCCGTCTCCCTGCGCACCTTCAACCGCAACTTCGAGGGCCGGAGCGGAACCGCGTCGGCCCAGGTCTACCTCGTGAGCCCGGAGACCGCCGCCGCGAGCGCGCTCGCCGGCGTCCTGACCGACCCCCGCACGCTGGGCGCGGCGCCGGTCGTTGCGCCCGTCCCGCACTTCGCCGTCAACGACAACCTCGTCGTCGACCCGGCGGCCGACCCGGACTCGGTCGCCATCGTCCGCGGTCCCAACATCAAGCCGTTCCCGCGCAACAAGGCGCTTCCCCCCGCGCTGTCCGGCAAGGCGCTGATCCGGCTCGGCGACAACATCACGACCGACCACATCATGCCGTCGAACTCGAAGCTGCTGCCGTACCGCTCCAACGTCCCGTACCTCGCCGGCTTCTGCCTGACCCCGTGCGACCCGGACTTCCCGAAGCGGGCGCGCGAGAACGGCGGCGGCTTCATCGTGGGCGGCTCCAACTACGGACAGGGCTCCAGCCGCGAGCACGCGGCCCTGGCGCCTCTCGAGCTCGGCATCCGCGGCGTGCTCGTCCTCTCCTTCGCGCGCATCCACATGGCCAACCTGATCAACAACGGCATCCTGCCGCTGACCTTCGCCGACCCGGCCGACTACGCCGCCCTCGACCCGATGGACGAGCTGGCCGTCGACGACGCCCCCGGTCAGGTCCGCGCCGCCGCTCAAGGGCGGGACGTGACCGTCCGCAATGTCACGAAGGGCACCGCGATGCGCATGTGTCTCCCGATCTCCGCGCGCCAGGCGGACATCCTCCTCGCGGGCGGCCTGTTGAACTACACCCGTGGGGAAGGCTGACGCGATGGCCCGGCTCGACACGCGCAAGGACTCGCCGCACGGCTCCCTCCGGTCGCAGGTCCATCTGCGACTCGAGGAGGAGATTCTCGACGGCGCCTACCGGCCGGGCGAGTCCCTGACGGAGCTGCGCGTCTCGACGGAGTTCGGCGTCAGCCGGACGCCCGTGCGGGAGGCCTTCCGGCAACTCGAGCTCGACGGCCTCGTCGTCTCGACGCCCAACAAGGGTGTCGTCGTCAAGGGAATCGACGAGCAGGACATCGAGGACATGTTCGACATCCGCGTCCACGTCGAGGGGATGGCCGCCCGACGCGCCGCGAAGGCCATGGACGACCGGGAGCGGACGGAGCTCGCCGAGGCGTTGGCGCTCGAGGAATTCTACACGACGCGCGACGACGTCGAGGCGCTGCAGGCGTCCGATTCCCGGTTCCACGAGATCATTTTCAAGGGAAGCCACAGCCGCATCCTCCAGAGCATCCTCGTCACCCTCCACAGCCACTCCCGGAGCGCCCGGCGGCGCTCCCTCTCCTCCGAGGGCCGGCCCGCCCAGGCGCTGGCCGAGCACCGGAGGATCATGGAAGCCATCCTCGCCGGCCAGGCGGAACAGGCGGAGACGCTCATGGTCGACCACATCCGCAAGGCCGTCGACAACTACGAAAAAGCCTTGAGCAGCAGGAGGTAGGAAGATGTCGAACCGCGAATTCACCCCCAGGGACCTCACCCTCGTCAAGAAGATGGCCGCGGTCGCCGACCGCAAGGGTCGCATCGACCCCGCGCTCTACGGCAAGTACGGCGTCAAGCGCGGCCTGCGCAACGACGACGGGTCCGGCGTGCTCGTGGGACTGACGGAGGTCGGCGACGTCGTCTCGTACCTCGTCGACGAGGGCGACATGGTCCCGATCGAGGGCCGCCTGTTCTACCGGGGCATCGAGATCAACGACCTGGTGAACGGATTCTACCCGCAGGGCCGGTACGGATTCGAGGAATGCTCCTACCTCCTCCTGTTCGGCGAACTGCCGACATCGGACGAACTCGCCCAGTTCGAGCGCCTGCTCGCGGAGCACCGCCCGCTGCCCCCGAACTTCACGGAGGACATGATCCTCAAGGCCCCGAGCCCCGACATCATGAACAAGCTCGCCCGCGCGGCGCTCGTGCTGTACTCCTACGACGACTGCCCGGACGACACGTCCGCCGACAACGTCCTGCGCCAGTGCGTCGAAATGATCGCCCGCTTCCCGGTCATGATCGCCCACGGCTACATGGCCAAGCGTCACTACTACGACAAGCAGAGCCTGTTCCTCCATTCGCCCAAGGAGGAGTTCAACACCGCGCAGAACATCCTGCACCTGATCCGCCCCGACGGACGCTTCACCGAGCTCGAGGCCCGCGTCCTCGACCTGGCGCTGGTGCTGCACGCCGAGCACGGTGGCGGCAACAACTCGACCTTCGTGACGCACGCCGTCGCCTCCTCGGGGTCCGACGCCTACTCCGTCATCGCGGCGGCGATCGGCTCGCTCAAGGGCCCGCAGCACGGCGGCGCGAGCGGCAAGGCCTACGACATGATGCAGGACATCAAGGCGCACGTGAAGGACTGGAAGAACGAGGCCGAGATCTCCGACTACCTCGCGAAGATCCTGCGCAAGGAGGCCTACGACGGCAGCGGGCTGATCTACGGCATCGGCCACGCGGTCTACACGCTGTCCGACCCGCGCACGAAGCTGCTCCGGGACCATGCGCGCGCACTGGCCGCGGAGGCGGGACGCGAGGAGGAGTTCGAGCTCTACACGACGACCGAGCGCCTGGCGCCCGACATCTTCCACGAGATCAAGAAGAACGACAAGATCGTCTGCGCGAACGTCGATTTCTACTCCGGCTTCGTCTACAACATGCTGAACATCCCGGACGAGCTGTTCACGCCCATCTTCGCCGCGGCCCGCATCGCGGGGTGGAGCGCCCACCTGATCGAGGAGTTCGTGAGCGGCGGCCGGATCATGCGCCCCGCCTTCAAGTGCGTGCAGCCCCGACGCAAATACACGCCCATCGAGGAGCGCGTACAGGCCGAATGACGCCGCGCCCCGCCGCGGGCGGGGAGGGGACGCAGAAAAAAGGAAGCCGGTCGTCCGGCTTCCTTCTTTTCTGGTGACCCATGGGAGAATCGAACTCCCGTTTCCGCCTTGAGAGGGCGGCGTCTTGGCCGCTTGACCAATGGGCCCCGTTCGCGTAGGCGATTATAGCACGGGCATTTCGGGGAAGCAAGGAGAGGAATCTCCAAGAAGCGTCACAACCGTTATTGCGAACATTTGTTCGCGGATGATATGATGAGCCGGACCATCGGTGAAACCACCCAAGAGGGGCCGCACGGCCCTCCGGAGAACGCGATATGCATGAGACGATCCATATCAAGGGCGCACGCGTCCACAACCTGAAGAACATCGACCTGACGATCCCCCGCGACCGGCTGGTCGTGATCACCGGCCTGTCCGGCTCGGGCAAGTCGTCGCTCGCGTTCGACACCCTCTACGCCGAAGGCCAGCGCCGCTACGTCGAATCGCTGTCCTCCTACGCGCGACAGTTCCTCGGCCAGATGGAGAAGCCCGACGTCGACCTGATCGAGGGACTGTCCCCCGCGATTTCGATCGACCAGAAGACGACCAGCCGCAATCCGCGCTCGACCGTCGGGACGGTGACCGAGATCCACGACTATCTGCGCCTTCTCTATGCGAACATCGGGACGCCCCACTGTCCCGAATGCGGTCGCCTGATCGACAAGCAGACGTCGGACCAGATGATCGACGCGATTCTCCGGTATCCGGACGGCACGCGCCTGCTGGTGCTCGCTCCGGTCGTGAGGGGCCGGAAGGGCGAGTACGGCAAGCTGCTCGAGGACACGCGGCGGTCCGGGTATGCGCGCGTCCGGGTCGACGGCTCCCTCTACGAGCTCGAGGAGGAGATCCGACTCGACAAGAACAAGAAGCACACGATCGAGGTCGTCGTCGACCGGATCCAGCTGAAGGACGGCATCCGCGGCCGCCTCGCCGATTCGGTGGAGACCGCGCTGGGGCTGTCGGGCGGGCTGCTGCTCGTCTCGACCGTCTCCGACGGCGACGCGCCCGTGGATGCCCCGAGGGAGCAGATCTTCAGCTCGAACTTCGCCTGCCCGGACTGCGGCGTGAGCCTCGAGGAGATCGCTCCCCGCATGTTCTCCTTCAACAACCCCTACGGCGCCTGCCCGACGTGCAGCGGACTCGGGTCGCTGATGAAGATGGACCCGGACCTGATCGTGTCCGACCGCTCGCTGTCGCTCAACCAGGGCGCGATCCGCGCGGGCGGCTGGAACTTCGAGGACGAGGACAGCTGGGCGCGCACCTACGTGGACGCCCTGTCCCGCCAGTACAAGTTCTCCCTCGACACGCCGTTCGCCGAGCTGCCCGAGAAGATCGCCGACATCATCCTCTACGGCACGAAGGGCGAGCGGATCAAGGTCCGCCCGCCGGACGGCGCCCGCTACCGCACCGAGGAGTTCACGACCTCCTTCGAGGGCGTCGTCAGCAGCCTCGAACGGCGCTACAAGGAGACGACCTCGGACGACATGAAGATCTACTACGAGCAGTTCATGTCGAGCAACCCCTGCCCGTCCTGCCACGGCAAGCGCCTGAAGAAGGAGAGCCTCGCGGTCACGGTCGGCGACCTCGACATTTACGGCCTGTCGAGTTTCCAGGTGGGGAAGTCCCGCGACTTCCTCGCGAATCTTGCGCTGACGGAGCGGCAGGCGCAGATCGGCGAGCGGATCCTCAAGGAGATCGACGCGCGCCTCGGGTTCCTCGTCGACGTCGGGCTCGACTACATCACCCTGGAGCGCGGCGCATCGACGCTGTCCGGAGGCGAGGCCCAGCGCATCCGCCTCGCGACGCAGATCGGGTCCGGCCTGATGGGCGTCCTCTATATCCTCGACGAGCCCAGCATCGGGCTCCACCAGCGCGACAACGCGAAGCTTCTCGTGACCCTGAAGCGCCTCCGCGACCTCGGCAACACCGTGCTCGTCGTCGAGCACGACGAGGAGACGATGCATGCCGCCGACTACATCGTGGACATGGGTCCCGGTCCCGGGGAGCACGGCGGGTGGGTGGTCTGCGCCGGCACGGTCGACGAGATCCTCGCCTGTCCGGAATCGATCACGGGGCAGTACCTGAGCGGCCGGAAGCGGATCGAGATCCCGACGCGCCGAAGGAAGCCCGACGGTCGGTGGCTGATCGTGAAGGGCGCCCGGGAGAACAACCTGAAGGGAATCGACGTTCGGATCCCGCTCGGCGTGATGACCGCCGTCACCGGCGTCTCCGGCTCGGGCAAGAGCTCCCTCGTCAACGAGATCGTCTACCGCAAGCTCGCCGCCGACCTCAACGGCGCGCGCATGCGCCCGGGCAAGCACGATTCCTTCCTCGGAATCGAGCACCTCGACAAGGTGATCGACATCGACCAGTCCCCGATCGGGCGCACCCCGCGCTCGAACCCGGCGACCTACACGGGGCTCTTCGACCTGATCCGCGAACTGTTCTCGCACACGCAGGACGCCCGGACCCGCGGGTACAAGCAGGGGCGCTTCAGCTTCAACGTGCGCGGCGGACGCTGCGAGGCCTGCACCGGCGACGGGATGAACAAGATCGAGATGCACTTCCTCCCGGACATCTACGTGACCTGCGAGGTATGCAAGGGCAAGCGCTACAACCGCGAGACGCTGGAGGTCAAGTTCAAGGGGAAGAGCATCTCCGACGTCCTCGACATGAACGTCGAGGAGGCGCTGTCGTTCTTCGAGAACCTCCCGCGCCTGCGGCGGAAGCTTCAGACCCTCTTCGACGTCGGCCTGGGCTACATCCGGCTCGGCCAGCCCTCCACGCAGCTGTCGGGCGGCGAGGCCCAGCGCGTCAAGCTCGCGACCGAGCTTTCCCGCCGCAGCACGGGCAGCACGCTCTATATTCTGGACGAGCCGACGACCGGCCTGCACACCGCCGACGTGCACCGTTTGGTTGACATTCTGGACCGCCTGACAGAGAATGGGAACACCGTGCTGGTGATCGAGCACAATCTCGACGTGATCAAGTCCGCGGACTACCTGATCGACCTCGGGCCCGAAGGCGGAGACGCCGGCGGGCGGATCGTGGCCGAAGGGACCCCGGAGCAGGTCGCCGAGACCCCCGGCTCCTACACGGGAGCCTACCTGAAGAAAGTCCTTCATGCGGTGCCCGCGCCGGAATCCGGCGCCGTGGCCCCTGTCCCCGGACCCCGAGGAAGAAAGAAGAAGTCATGATCAAGTGCGCCAATTGCAAGGTGAACGCGGCCGTCATCTTCATCACCCGTTTCGAGAACGGCAACCGGCTGAACGAGGGCCTCTGCCTGAAGTGCGCCCGCAGGACCGGCATCGGCCAGATGGACTCGTTCTTCACGCAGGCCGGCATCACCGACGAGAACATCGACACGATGACCTCCAACATGAACCGCGTCATGGAGAAGCTCGGGGACCGCGACCCGGCCGAGTTCCTGCGCGAGATCTCCGCGTCCGGGAATCTCGAGGCCCTGATGGACGGCATGGGGGACGGCTCCTTCGAGTCGTCGTCGGATGAATCGGACCCGAACGGAACCTCCTCCTCCGACGACGCGTCGGGCCCGAGCGGCCTGATGCTGCCGGCGGCGACCGGCCGCGACCCTTCGGAGTCGCCTTCGGGCGAACGCGAGACCGGCGAGCGTTCGGGCCGCGAACCTGGCGGCGCGGGCACAGAAGACGCCGAGAAGAAGAAGCTGAAGCGCAAGTTCCTCGACCAGTTCGGCGCGAACCTGACCGTGCGCGCCCGCGCCGGCAAGATCGACCGGATCATCGGCCGCGCCCCCGAACTGCAGCGCGTGATCCAGATCCTCAACCGGCGCAACAAGAACAACCCGGTCCTGCTCGGAGAGCCGGGCGTCGGCAAGACCGCGATCGCCGAGGGCCTCGCCGTCAAGATCGCGAGCGGGGAAGTGCCTTCGAAGCTGCTCCGCCAGGAGGTCTACCTCCTGGACATGACCGCCATGGTCGCCGGCACCCAGTTCCGCGGGCAGTTCGAGAGCCGCATGAAGGGCGTCGTCGACGAGGCGCGCGCCGCGGGCAACATCATTCTGGTGATCGACGAGCTGCACAACATCATGGGCGCCGGCGACGCCGAAGGCGCGATGAACGCCGCCAACATCCTCAAGCCCGCGCTCGCCAAGGGCGAGATCCGCGTGCTCGGCTCGACGACCCTGGACGATTATCGCCGCTTCATCGAGAAGGATTCCGCGCTCGAGCGCCGCTTCCAGCCCGTGATGGTGAACGAGCCCTCCCCGGAGGACACGGTCGAGATCCTGAAGGGCATCAAGGACTACTATGAGAAGCACCACCACGTCACGTACAACGACGACGTGATCAAGGCCGCCGTCCGCATGTCCGAGCGCTACATCACGGAGCGGTTCCTGCCGGACAAGGCGATCGACCTACTCGACGAGGCCGGCTCCCGCGCCAACCTCGCCGACGACCGCCTGACCCGCCTCGAGTCCCTCAAGCAGCAGTTCGAGGCCGCGACGGCCGAGAAGACCGCGCTGGAGACGCAGATCGAGAAGGCCGCGGAGTCGTCGTCCGTCGAGGACGCGCAGAAGAAGGCCCAGGAAATGGCCTTCTACGAGCGCCAGGCCGAGGTCCGGTCGCATGTGCTTCGCCTCGAGGAGGATATCGCCGCCCTCGAGTCCGAACTCTCCCCGACCCCGATCACCGAGGAGGACATCGCCCGCGTCGTCGAGATGTGGACGGGCATCCCGGTCCGACGGATCACCGAAGCCGAGTCCGAGAAGCTGATGCAGCTGGAGGACCGCCTCCACCAGCGCGTGATCGGCCAGTTCGAGGCCGTCTCGTCGATCGCCCGCGCGATCCGCCGCAACCGCGCCGGGTTCGGCAAGAAGCGCAAGCCCGCGTCCTTCCTGTTCGTCGGCCCGACCGGCGTCGGCAAGACCGAGCTCGTCAAGGCCCTCGCAGAAGCGCTGTTCGAGAACGAGGAGGCGCTGATCCGCCTCGACATGTCCGAATTCATGGAACCGCACACCGTCAGCAAGCTGATCGGCTCGCCCCCGGGCTACGTCGGATACGACGATGGCGGCCAGCTGACCGAGAAGATCCGCCGCAAGCCCTACAGCGTCGTCCTGCTCGACGAGATTGAGAAGGCGCACGCCGACGTCTTCAACATCCTCCTCCAGATCCTCGACGACGGGCGCCTGACGGACAGCCACGGGCGCGTGGTCAGCTTCGAGAACGCCGTGATCGTTATGACCTCCAACGCCGGCACGACGCTCAAGGCCAACGGGATCGGCTTCGGCGCGACCGGGCACGTCGCCCTCGAGAGCCGCGTGCAGACCGTCCTGAAGGACATGTTCCGCCCCGAGTTCCTGAACCGCATCGACGAGACGATCGTCTTCCACGAGCTGGAGAAGGACGAGATCCGCAAGATCGTCGACCTGATGCTGACCGAAGTGAAGCTGCACCTGGCCGAGAAGGGCGTCGTGCTCGACGTGGACGACGCCGCCAAGGACCACCTGGCCGACAAGGGCTACGACCCGAAGTACGGCGCACGTCCCCTGCGCAAGACGATCCAGCGTCTGGTCGAGGACCCCCTGTCCGACATGCTGCTCACGGGGCGGCTCGTCGGAGTCGCTTCCGTGCAGGTCGGGCTGGACGCTGAAAAGGCGACGCTCACGTTCGCGACGAAGTAGCGCGGAACGGCCGCAGCGTCGACATGGAAAGAGCCCGTCGGAACGATTCGTCGTCCCGGCGGGCTCTTCCTCCGTGGCGTCTCCACGCGGGAACTACGAACGGTAGCTGCCGTTGATCTTCACGTAGTCGTACGAGAAATCGCAGGTCCAGATCCGGTCCGAGAATCCCCCGACGCCCAGCCGGATCGTGGCGGTCACTTCGCGTTCGTGCAGGATCGCCTTGGCCGCGGCTTCGTCGAAGGGGAGGGCGGCGCCGCCGGAGCAGACCTGGAGGTCCCCGAGGAAGACGTCGACCTTGCGCGGATCGAACTGGGCGCCGGAATATCCGGCCGCGGTGAGGATCCTGCCCCAGTTCGCGTCCTCGCCGAAGAATGCGGTCTTCACCAGCGGGGATTTCGCGACCGCGAGCACGACCTTGTAGGCGTCGTCCGCGCTGGTGGCGCCTTCGCAGCGGACTTCGACGAGCTTGGTGGCGCCTTCGCCGTCGCGGGCGATCTCGCGTGCGAGCGTCGTGCAGACGGCCTCGAGGGCGGCGGAGAGCCGGCGCCCGTCCTCGCTGGCGGCGGACGTGATCCGGGGGTTCCCGGCGAGGCCGGACGCGAGGACGACGCACATGTCGCAGACGCTGGTGTCGCCGTCGACGGAGACGCGGTTGAAGGTGCGGTCGGCGACCTTGCGCATCGCGCCGTAGAGGAAGTCGGACGAGACGTCGGCATCGGTCGTGATCACGGCGATCATGGTGGCCATGTCGGGGTGGATCATCCCGGAACCCTTCGCCATTCCGGCGACCAGGACGTCATGTCCTCCCGCATCGAAGGCCGCGCAGGCCTCCTTCGGGACCAGATCGGTCGTCATGATGGCCGCCTCGGCGCGGTGGCCGGCCGCGGCGCCGGCCTCGAGGGAGGCGACGGCGGCACGGGCTCCGACCGAGACCTTGTCCATGTCGAGCGGGAGACCGATCACCCCGGTCGAGCCGGTCAGCACATCGACGGAACTGCAGCCGAGGGCGTCGGCGACGGCCCGGGCCATCGACTCCGCGTCCGCGTCGCCCTGGGGGCCGACGCAGGCGTTGGCGTTGCCGCTGTTGACGACGACCGCGCGCACGTGGGACGATGGCAGCAGTCGGATCGTCCGCTGGAGCGAATGGCCTTTCACGAGGTTGCGCGTGAAGACGCCGGCGGCGGAGGCGGGCACGTCGCAGACGACCAGCGCGAGGTCCGGATTCCCGTTCTTCTTGAGCCCGCAGGCGACGCCCTGGGCGCGGAATCCCTTCGGGGTGGAGATGCTGCCGTCGATCGTCTTCATGGTTCCCTCCTCTGATTCCACGAAGGTATCAGAAGACGCGCCGTTGCGCAAGAAGCGCCGCCGCAGGGCGCTTCGCGGATGTATTCGCGGTGGGGAAGGGTTATAATGTCTGCGGTGACACAGGCCGACCCACAAGGAGGAAGCGCACCATGGAATGGACGAGAGCGGAACTCAAGACCCAGGCGAAGCGGTTCCTGAAGACCCGTTACTGGTATGCGCTGCTCGTCGGCTTCATCGCCTGCCTGCTCGGCGCGATCGGGATCGGCACGAGCAGCCCCGGTCTCTCCGGATCGAGCTTCAATTTCAACGGTGGAAACGTGAGCGGTCTGAACGGTGCAAGTCTCGCGGTCTTCCTCGTCATCTTCGTCGTCGTTTTCACGATCGCGATCGCGGTCGCGCTGGCCTATACGATCTTCGTCGCGAGTCCGATCCTCGTCGGCCACCACCGCTGGTTCGTCAACTCGCGCCGGGGTGAGCCCGCTTCGAAGATCGGGCTGCTCTTCTCGCTCTTCAAGAAGGGCGAATACCGCGGCTCCGTCGCCGGATCGGCATGGCGGCTCCTGTGGTCCTTCCTGTGGGGCCTTCCCTATGCGGTCTTCGCGGTCCCGACCACGCTCCTGACGGGGCTCCTCGCGTTCAAGTCCGTGATCGCGGTCGTGGAGGCCGTCGCCTCGCGACTCGGAAGGTCCGTCGATCTGTCCGGATTGACGCAGGTCCAGGATTTCCTGGCCTCCCGTCTTCCTTCGACCGCCGCTCTGCTCGGCATTATGGCGATCCTGGTCGCACTCTCGCTCGCGAGCCTGGTTCCCGTCGTCTGGAAGGCCGTCTCCTATCGGATGACCCCCTGGATCCTCGCCGACAACCCGCGGATCGGATATCGCCGAGCCCTCGACCTGAGCAAGGAGATGACGCATGGACACGTGTTCGAAATCCTCCTGCTCGCCCTGTCGTTCCTCGGCTGGTATCTGCTCGCGCGCATCACGATGCCGCTGACCTGCTGCCTGCCCGTCGGCCCCTATTTCCTGCAGCCCTACCTCGATGCCACCGAGTCCGAACTCTATGCGGTGCTGAAGCACGGAGCGATCCTCCACGGCGACTGCACGCCCGAGGAACTCGGCTACGCGTCCGCTCCCGTCGTCGGGACCGCTTCCGCGGAGGAAGGGTCGCCCGCATGACGCTCCCGCGCAAGGACTACGACGTCGCGATCATCGGCGCCGGCATCGCCGGCATCTTCGCGGCCTATGAACTGACGAAGGCGGAACCCGACCTCAAGGTCGCCCTGATCGAGCAGGGAGGTCCGATCGGCCGCCGCGCCTGCCCGATCATCGACAAGAAGTCGGACTCCTGCGTCGATTGCCCGACCTGCGCGATCATGCGCGGGTTCGGCGGCGCGGGCGCGTTCTCAGACGGCAAGTTCAACTTCACGACGCAGTTCGGCGGATGGCTCGGGGACTACGTCGACGACGAGCACGTGATGGGCCTGATCGAGTATGTCGATTCGGTCAACCAGACCTTCGGCGCGACCGACGCCTGCTTCTCCACGTTCACGGAGGAGGCGGACCGGATCCGCCGGCTCGCCCTCGGATTCGACCTGCACCTGCTCGACGCCCGTTGCAAGCACCTCGGCACCGAGAAGAACCGCGAGATCCTGGCCCGGCAGTACAAGTGGCTCGACGAGCGGCTCGACCTGATGTGCAACACGCAGGTCCTCGCGCTGCACCCGAGGACGGACGGGACGGGGTACGACCTCGAGACCGCGAAGAAGACGATCGGTTGCCGGTACCTGGTGGCTGCGCCGGGCCGCTCGGGCGCCGAGTGGTTCACGAGCCAGTGCCGTTCGCTCGGTCTCGACCTGATCAACAACCAGGTCGACCTCGGCGTGCGCGTCGAGCTGCCGGCCGCCGTTTTCAAGCACATCACGGACGCGCTCTACGAGGCCAAGCTCCACTATCGCACCAAGCTGTACAAGGACGTCGTGCGGACCTTCTGCATGAACCCCTACGGCTACGTCGTGACCGAGAACACCGACGGCATCATCACCGTCAACGGCCACAGCTACACGGACCCGAAGCTCGGCAGCGAGAACACGAACTTCGCCCTGCTGGTGAGCAACCGCTTCACGTCGCCCTTCCGCGAGCCCTACCAGTACGGAAAGCGGATCGCCTCGCTGTCGAACATGCTCGGCGGCGGCGTCCTGATGCAGCGCTTCGGGGACCTGACCAGCGGGACCCGCACCAATGCGCACCGCATGGAGCAGAGCTTCGTGAAGCCGACGCTCGACGCGACGCCCGGCGACCTCAGCCTCGTGCTGCCCAAGCGGCACCTCGACAACATCATCGAGATGATCTACGCGCTCGACCGGCTCGCCCCCGGCACGGCGAACCACGACACGCTGCTCTACGGCGTGGAGGTCAAGTTCTACAGCTCGCGACTCTCGCTCACGAACGAGCTCGAGACGCAGCTCCCGGGCTTCTTCGCGGCCGGGGACGGCGCCGGGATCACGCGCGGGCTGTCGCAGGCCGGCGCGAGCGGCGTGCTGGCCGCGCGCAGCATCCTCAAGCGGCGTGGCTGACCCATGTGCGCGACCTTCCGGATCGATTTCGGGGAGGACGAGGAGACGCTGCGCGAAATCGCGCGCCGCATCGAGGAGCGCTACGGAATCGAACGGGTGCAGGCGATCTCGTCGGCCGACCGGTTCCCGAAATCCGAGGCGCCGGTGGTGTCCGGCGACGGGCTCGGCCTGCTGCGGTGGGGATACCCGATGCCCGGCTCAGACAAGGTCGTCTTCAATGCCCGCAGCGAGACGGTCCTCGAGAAGCCGATGTTCCGGTCGAGCGCGGCGCGCCGCTGCGCCGTGCCCGCGACCGCCTTCTACGAATGGGACCACCGCGGCGGGAAGCCCGTGAAGCTGAGACTCCGCCTCGTCGGCCAGCCGATGTTCTACATGGCGGCCCTGTGGGACCGCTTCCGCCAGCCGGACGGAACGCCGCTCGACGCCTTCGTGCTGCTGACGACGGCGCCCAACGAGGAGATCGCGGCGTTCCACGACCGCATGCCCTGCCTGATCAGGCCGGACGGGTTGGCCGGCTGGATCGCGGACGGACAAGGTCCCGCCGAGGCCCTCGCCGGGGTCGGACCGTTCCGAGGCGCGATGCGCATCGAGGCCGCGTGATGGCGGGGAAGAGGGTCCTCGTCCTCGGCACGGGCGGAACGATCGCCTCCGCCGAGTCCGCCCACGGCCTCCACCCGGCCTATCGCGCGGAGGAACTGCTCGCGCGGATCCCCGAGGCCGCCGAAGTCCCCGGGGTCGGGTGCCTCGATGCGCGCGACGTGTTCCTGCTCGACAGCTCCAACATCCAGCCCGAGGAGTGGTGCGAACTCGCGCGCGCCGCCGCGGCCGCGCTGGCCGAGTACGATGGCGTCGTCGTGACGCACGGCACCGACACGATGGCCTATACCGCCGCCATGCTCTCGTACATGCTGCGCGACCTCGACCGGCCCGTCGTGCTGACGGGGTCCCAGATGCCGATCGGGGAGCCCTTCACCGACGCGCGGATCAACCTTCTGTCCGCGATCTCGGTCGCCGTCACGGCGCCGCGCGGGGTCTTCCTCGCCTTCAACCGCCGGGTGATCCACGGGTGCCGCGCCGTCAAGGTCCGCACGACCGGCGTGGACGCCTTCGAGAGCGTCAACTTCCCCCTGGCCGGCCAGGTCGGGGACCACGGGGCCGCGATGCACTACGAGTGGCCCGCTCCATCCGCCCCCTTCCACCTCGAGGACCGGATCTGCCCCGACGTCTTCCTGCTGAAGCTCGTGCCCGGTACGCGGCCCGAACTGTTCCGGGAGCTCCGCCGGATGGGATACCGCGGCATCGTCGTGGAGGCTTTCGGCATCGGCGGACTGCACTTCATCCGCCGCAACCTCGCGAAGGCGATCGAGGAGACGGTCGAGGCAGGAGTGTCCGTCGTCGTGACCAGCCAGTGCCTGTATGAGCGCGCCGACCTGTCGATCTACGAGGTCGGCCGGCGGATTCTCGACCGGGGCATCATACCCGCGTTCGACATGACGACCGAGGCCGCCGTGACCAAGCTCATGTGGGCGCTCGGCCGCACGGACGACCCGGACGGCGTCCGGGAATGGATGCACCGCGACCTGTGCGGCGAAGTCTGCCTGCCGGACGCGGGTGGGGAGGAGACGGAATGAAGTCCTACGAAGTGAAGCATCTGGCCGCGCCCGACGACGTGCTGCTCGTCCCCCGCGCGAAGATCGACGAGGCCCCCTGGGGCGCCGCGTACCGCCCGCGCAGCGAGGCCGCCGTCGGCTGGATGCCGGATGGCCTGGAGGTGCTGCTGGCGACGTGGGAGACGCACCCGCGCGCAGTCGAGACCGAACCCAACGCCGAGGTCTACCAGGACAGCTGCCTGGAGTTCTTCCTCGCGCCGTACCCGGAGATTTCGCCCGCCTACTTGAATTTCGAGTTCAACTCGCGCGGCGTTCTGCTGCTCGGATTCGACGGACCGGGCGGCGCTTCGGCCGACCGCATCCGGCTCCCGGAGGCCGAGGGTTCGCTGTTCCGCATCCGTCCGATCCGTCTCGACGACGGGAGGGCGTGGGGGATCCGGTTCCGCGTGCCGTTCCCGTTCCTCGAGAGCAAGTTCGGGCCGAAGGGGATGGCCCCGAGTCATCCGTTCCGCGGCAACTTCCAGAAGTGCGGGGATCTCTGCGAAGTCGAGCATTATCTGTCCTGGAACCCGATCGAGGCCCCGACGCCCGATTTCCATCGGCGCGAATGCTTCGGGACCCTGCGCGTGGAGGACCGTCTGGTATAATCGGAAGTGCATCGGCCACGGCGAGCGCCGTCAGAGCGGGAGGTCACCATGGGAATCATCGACTTCATCAAGACCCAGTTCATCGAGGTCATCGAATGGACCGAGACGTCGCCCGACGTGATGGTCTACCGTTTCCCGGTCGCCAACAAGGAGATCAAGATGGGCGCGCAACTGACCGTGCGCGAGTCCCAGGCCGCCGTCTTCGTGAACGAGGGCCAGATCGCCGACGTGTACGGACCCGGACGCTACGAGCTGACGACCCAGAACATGCCGATCCTGACCAAGCTCAAGTCCTGGAAGTATGGATTCAATTCCCCCTTCAAGGCCGAGGTCTATTTCGTCAACACGCGCCAGTACACCGACCGCAAGTGGGGCACCGCCAACCCGGTCATGATGCGCGACAAGGAATTCGGCCCGATCCGCCTGCGCGCGTTCGGCATCTACTCCTTCAAGGTGGACAAGCCCGACGTCTTCCTCAAGGAGGTCTTCGGCACCTCCGCGGAATTCTCCGCGGACGCGATCGAAGGCCAACTCAAGCGCTCGATCGTCTCCGGCCTGAGCGACATGCTCGGCGAAGCCAACATCGCCGCCCTCGACCTGGCCTCCCATTACGACGAGCTCAGCGACCTCGCGAAGGGCCGCCTGCAGCCCCGATTCTCCGGCTTCGGCCTCGTCCTCGCCTCGTTCTACATCGAGAACATCTCCCTCCCCGAGGAAGTGGAGAAGACCCTCGACCGCCGCACGTCGATGGGCGTGATCGGCGACCTGGGCAAGTACGCGCAGTACCAGTCCGCGGAGGCGATCCGCGAAGCGGCCAACAACCCCAACGGCGGGGCGGCCGGAGCGGGCGTCGGACTCGGCGCCGGCATCGCGCTTGGCCAGGTCATGGGCCAGTCCCTCGCGAGCGCGCAGGCCCAGTCGGTGGCGCAGGCCCAGCCCGCCGCCACCGCGGCGCCAGTAGCGGCGGCCTCCGCCGTCGCGGCGTGCCCCGCCTGCGGCAAGCCCGTGGCCGGGTCGCCCAAGTTCTGTCCGGAATGCGGCGCGAAGATGGAGCGCAAGTGCTCGGTCTGCGGCGCCGACCTCGGGAACGGCAAGTTCTGCCCGGAATGCGGGGCCAAGGCCTGACCCGGACTCGCCCGCGCCGCCCCGAACGTAGTCCCTTGGAATCCGAAAGGGGAACGAAACGATGGCCGAGACGACCGGAGTGGTTCTGAAACAATCGGATGTCGTGCTGAAGTGCGCCTCCTGCGGGGGCCAGCGCGTGTTCGATCCGGACACCCAGAAGCTCCGTTGCGAACAGTGCGGCACCGAGACCGAGCTGTCGGAGTCGCCGACGAAGCAGATCGTCGAATACGACTTCCGGTCGGCCGAGGAGAACCTCGACCCGGCCTGGAGCGCGGCGACCCATTCCTTCCAGTGCCCTTCGTGCGGCGCCACGACCGTCCTCGAGGCGCAGGCGACCGCGACCCGATGCGCGTTCTGCGGCGAGCCGCAGGTCGTCGACACGGCCGCGGTACCCGGCATCCGCCCCGAAGCCGTCGTCCCCTTCCGGGTCGACCGGGCGAAGGCGAACGAGGCGTTCCGCGCCTGGCTGTCCAAGCGCTTCTTCGCCCCGGCCGCCGTCAAGCGGGAATACCTGCAGGACAAGATCTCCGGCGTCTACCTCCCGTACTGGACCTACGACGCGGGGACGGAATCCGACTATACGGGACAGGCGGGCGACTACTACTACGTCACCGAATCCTACAACGAGATCGTGAACGGAAAATCCATGCTCCGGACCCGGCAGGTCCGGAAGATCCGCTGGCGCTATATCGCGGGGCACTATTCCGAAGCCTTCGACGACCTCCTGGTCCCCGCCACGAAGTCGATCGAGACCAAGTGGCTCGACAAGCTCGAACCCTTCCCGCTGGAGGCGTTGCAGCCCTATCGGCCCGATTATCTGTCCGGCTTCTCGGCCGAACGCTATGGAGTGGACCTGAAGGAAGGCTTCGCCATCGCCCAGCAGAAGATGGACGTCCGCATCCGGCAGGGCATCACGCGCCAGGTGGCCGCCGACGAGATCCGCCTCGCGACCCTCGACACGCATTACACCGACATCACCTACAAGCACCTCCTGCTGCCCCTCTGGATCTCCTCCTACCGGTACGGCCTGAAGACCTACCGGTTCCTCGTCAACGGGCACACGGCCGAAGTGACGGGCACGTATCCCGTGAGCGTCCCGAAGGTCCTCCTCACGATCCTCGCCGTTCTGGCCGCCCTCGCGGTGGCCTACTACTTCATCAGCCAGGCGACCGGGTCCTGACCCGGCCGTGGCGGTCCGACCGCAACGAGAAGGGAGTCCCGCCATGAAATGTCCACAGTGCGGAGCCGATATCGAAGCCCCCGTCGTCTACCGGGAAAGGCGCAAGCGTGAAGTGATCCTCTTCAAGGCGGCGGTCACCGAGACGATCGTCGGCATGCCGATCGGCACGATTGTGGACGTCTATGGCATCGTGGAGATCGGCACCACTCCCCAGTTCATCTACTGGCACGATTCCTACGGCCATTTCAAGGTCGGCAACGCGGTCTACTTCGCCCCCGCCATCCCCCACGAACACGACGCGTAGTCCGACCGACGGATCGAGCATGAACGAAAAGAGTCCCGGAGCCTTCGCTCCGGGACTCTTTTCGATTGGTGCGCCTTCGGGGGCTCGAACCCAGGACCCACTGATTAAGAGTCAGTTGCTCTACCAACTGAGCTAAAGGCGCAAGTCGCTTTTGGATTATACGAAGTGAACCCCCGAAGTGTCAACAGGGATTTTCGTCGGAGAGAATGGTACGATGGGAGCGACGGGAGGACTTCCATGAACGATCCGAAGATGAACCCGACGACGCCCCTCCGATACGATGCGGCCCGCGAGGAACTGGTCGTGCTCGACCAGACCCGGCTGCCCGGCGAAATCGTCCACCTCCGTCTCCGCTCCTCCGAGCAGGTCTTCGAGGCGATCCGGAGCCTGCGCGTCCGGGGCGCGCCCGCGATCGGCATCGCCGCCGCCTATGGGACGCTGCTGGCCGTCTCCGCCGTGCAGACCGACGACGCGCGGGCGGTCCGGGACCGCCTGGCCGAGGTGTGTTCGTATCTCGCGACCTCGCGGCCGACCGCGGTCAACCTTTTCTGGGCGCTGGACCGCATGAAGGCCTGCGCCGCCCGATACGCCGGCGATTCCGGCGACGGGCTGAAAAAGGTCCTGCTCGCGGAGGCGGACGCGATCCTGCGCGAAGACGAGGAGAACTGCCGCCGCATCGGCGAGCACGGCCTGTCGCTGCTCTCCCCCGGCATGGGCCTGCTCACGCACTGCAACGCCGGCTCGCTCGCCACCTCGCGCTACGGGACCGCCCTCGCCCCGATCCACCTCGGGCAGGAGCGCGGGTACGCCTTCCGCGTCTACGCCGACGAGACCCGGCCGCTCCTTCAGGGAGCCCGCCTGACGGCCTTCGAACTGATGCAGGACGGCGTGGACACGACGCTGCTGTGCGACGGGATGGCCGCCAGCGTCCTTGCGTCCGGCCTCGTGCAGGCGGTCCTCGTCGGCAGCGACCGCATCGCCGCCAACGGCGATGCCGCGAACAAGATCGGCACGAATGGCCTCTCGATCCTCGCGAAGCACTACGGGGTGCCGTTCTATGTGTGCGCGCCGCTGTCGACGATCGACCTCGCCTGCGCCACGGGCGGCGCGATCCCGATCGAGTACCGCGGCGCCTCGGAGGTCACCGAGATGGGATTCCGCGTGCGGATGGCCCCGGAAGGCGTCAAGGTCTACAACCCCGCGTTCGACGTGACCGAAGCGGACCGGATCTCGGCGATCGTGACCGAGCGCGGCGTGCTTTGCCCGCCCTACGGGCCGGCGATCGCCCGGCTGTTCGAAGGGAATCGGGGATGAACCGGGTGTCGGAAGGCCGGATCCGCCGGGAGGTCTGCGAGATCGGACGGAGGCTGTACGCCCGCGGGCTGGTCGCCTCCTTCGACGGCAATGTGAGCGTGCGGCTGCCGGGAGGACTCGTGCTCACGACGCCGACCGGGATGTGCAAGGGTTTCCTCTCGCCTCGCGACCTCGTCGTCGTCGACCTCGACGGCAGCGTGCGGAAGGGCCGTCGGGCGCCGTCGTCCGAACTGGGGATGCACCTGCGGGTCTACCGCGAGAACCCGGAAGTCGGGGCCGTCGTGCACGCCCACCCGCCCGTCGCGACCTCCTATGCGGTCGCGGGCTATCGCCTCGACCGGGCGATCCTGGCGGAATCCGTGGTCAACCTCGGCGTCGTGCCCGTGGCCCCCTATGCGACGCCCGGCACGCAGGACGTCCCCGATTCGATCGCCCCTTTCTGCCGCACGTCCAACGCCGTCCTGCTCGCGAACCACGGTGCCCTGACCTGGGGGGCGACGCTGCAGGAGGCATACGGGCGCATGGAGTCCCTCGAATCCTACGCGACCCTGACGATGAACGCCATGAGCCTGATCGGCCGCGCGAACGAGCTGTCCACGGCGCAGATCGAGGAACTCCTCGAGACCCGCCGTCGGCTCGGGATCGTGGCCGGCGGGATCCCGCCCTCGGTTCCGGCCGAGACGAACCGGTCCGACTTCCCCGGCGTCCCGACGCCCGGCGGGCAGAAAACGCGATGAGCCGCTCCGCGCGGACGCCTCGGGGCGCAACCGCGACGGATCCACTCCGAAAGGAGCCCTCGATGTCCAAGGTCTGGTACTCCGGCATGTCCTTCGAGAAGTACGCCCCCGAATGCACCCTTCCCGCGAAGTTCGAGCGCATGCTCGGCGCGGTCGGCCTCGAGGCCGGCTTCAAGGGTGCCCGCACGGCGATCAAGATGCACGTGGGACGCGAGATCGGCTACTCGACGATCCCGCCTTTGTTCGTGAAGATCCTGGTCGACCGGCTGAAGGCGGCCGGCGCGACGCCCTACCTGATCGACCAGACCGTCGACGGGGCTGCCGCGCGAGGATACACCGAGAACTATTTCGGCTGCCCGATCACGACCTCCTGCGGCGTGACCGAAAAGTACCTGTACCGCAAGGAGATCGGGTTCAAGACCTTCGAATACGCCAACATCGCCGGAAACTTCCACGATGCCGACGCCGTCGTCGTCCTCTCCCACGTCAAGGGGCACGGCGCCTGCGGCTACGGGGGCGCCTGCAAGAACATCGCCATGGGCTGCGTCGACGACCACACCCGCGGCAGCATCCACGGACTCGAGACCGGCCTCGCCTGGGACGAGTCGAAGTGCACGCACTGCGAGGCCTGCATCGGCAGCTGCAACCACCACGCCAACTCCTTCGACGAGAACGGGAAGTACGAGGTCTTCTACCACCACTGCACCCTGTGCCAGCACTGCGTCAAGGTCTGCCCGACCGGCGCGATCTCGCCGACCGGTTCGAACTACGAGGACTTCCAGCACGGGATGGCCCTGTGCACGCGGGCCGCGCTCGAGGACTTCCCGAAGGACCGGGTCCTCTACGTCAACGCGATGCTGCAGATGACCGCTTTGTGCGATTGCTGGGGCTTCACGACGCCCTCGATCGTGCCGGACGTCGGCATCTGCGCCTCCTACGACCTCGTCGCCGTCGAACAGGCCTGCCTCGACCGCATCCGCGTCGAGGACTTCAACCCTCTCTCGGTGCCGGTCGGAACCGAGATGGGCGAGAAGGGTCATCTCTTCGAGCGCATCCACGGCAAGGACCCCTACCTGCAGCTCGACCGCCTGGCCGCCCTCGGGCTCGGCAGCCGCGCGTACGAAACGGTCGAGGTGCGCTGACCTTGATCGTCTTCGGCATCGACCCGGGCTACGCCCTCACCGGCTACGGTGTGATAGAGTACAAGGGGAACCGCTTCCGCGTGATCGACTACGGCGTCGTCAGCACGAAGCCCGGCATCCCGATGGACCGCCGGCTGTTGCAGATCGCGGAGGAGCTCGAGGTCCTGATCGCGCAGACGAAGCCCGACGCCGTGGCGATCGAGGAGCTCTTCTTCTCGCGCAACGTGACGACGGCGATCGCCGCGGCCCAGGGCCGGGGCGTCGCGATCGTCACGGCCGCCCGCTCCGGCGTCCCGGTCTACGAATACACGCCGATGCAGGTCAAGCAGGCCGTCAGCGGCTATGGAAAGGCCGACAAGAAGCAGGTCCAGGAGATGGTCCGGATCCTCCTGGCCCTCGACAAGGTCCCGAAGCCGGACGACGCGGCCGACGCCCTCGCGATCGCGATCTGCCACGCGCACGCGGGAACGGGCTGGACGAGCGGAAGGATGGTCTAGAAGAGGATGTACGCCTACATCAAGGGGAGAATCGCCTACCGGCAGCTCGACGCGCTCGTGATCGAGGCGGGCGGCATCGGGTACCGGATCCAGTCGGCGCCGGGCCTGATCGACCGATTCGGACGGGACGGGGAGGAGACGACCGTCTTCACGCACCTCTATGTCCGCGAGGACGTGATGGCGCTGTACGGGTTCCCGTCGCGCGAGGAACGGTCGATGTTCGAACTGCTGCTGACCGTGTCGGGCATCGGCCCCAAGGTGGCGAGCAACATCCTCGCCGTCGCATCGCCCAGCCGGGTGGCCATGAGCATCGTGACCGGGGACTCGAAGACGCTGACGCAGGCGTCGGGCCTCGGGAAGAAGGGCGCCGAGCGCCTGATCCTGGAACTGAAGGACAAGCTGAAGGGGGTCTCGACCGCGACCGAGGACGGCTCCGGGTCCGGGGGAATTCCGCCACCCGCCGCCGGTCCGGACGGTCTGCGCCGCTCCGAGGCGGCCGCCGCCCTCGTCGTGCTCGGCTACACCGCGAACGACGCCGCGCGCGTCGTGGGCGCCGTGTTCCGGCCCGGCATGGAGACCGAGGAGATCATCCGCGCGGCGCTGCGTGAAAGGGTGAGATAGCCATGGCCGTCGATTTCGAGGAATTCCGCGAGGACGACCGCATCCTGGGGATGGAGCGCCGCCGCGAGGACAGCGAGGAGGCCGGTCTGCGGCCGACCCGCTGGGGGGAGTACTTCGGGCAGACGCGCGTCAAGGAGAACCTCCGCGTCTTCATCGAGGCCGCCGCCCAGCGCAAGGAGGCGCTGGACCATGTGTTGCTGTACGGGCCGCCCGGTCTCGGCAAGACGACCCTCGCCGGAATTATCGCCGCCGAGCTGGGCGTGAACCTCCGGATCACCTCGGGACCCGCGATCGAGAAGCCCGGCGACCTGGCCGCGATCCTCACGAACCTCGCCGAGCGCGACGTCCTCTTCATCGACGAGATCCACCGCCTCAACCGCAGCGTGGAGGAGATCCTCTATCCGGCGATGGAGGACTACGCGCTCGACATCATGATCGGCAAGGGCCCGAGCGCCCGCTCGATCCGCCTCGACTTGCCGAAGTTCACGCTGATCGGCGCGACGACGCGCGTCGGCCTGCTCACGGCGCCGCTGCGCGACCGCTTCGGGGTGGTGAACCGCCTGGAGCTGTACGATCCGGACGATCTGCGCCATATCCTGCTCCGCGACGCCGCGATCCTGAAGATCGGCATCGACGCGACGGGACTGGAGCGCATCTCCACCCGTTCGCGCGGCACTCCCCGCATCGCGATCCGGCTCCTGAAGCGCATGCGCGACTTCGCGCAGGTCCGCGGCTCCGGGACGATCGACGGGGAGGTCGTCCGCGTGGGCCTGACCGCGCTCGACATCGACGACATGGGACTCGACCGCGTCGACCGGCGCCTGCTCGAGGGGATGGCCCGGATGTTCGGCGGCGGCCCCGTCGGACTCGACACGCTGGCGGCCGTGACCGGCGAGGACCCGGTTACGATCGAGGACGTCTACGAACCGTACCTGATGCAGCTCGGCTTCCTCGCGAAGACGCCACGGGGCCGCATCCTGACGCGACACGGCTGGGAGCACCTGGGACTCGCCTGCCCCGAGGACTACGAACGCCGTCTCAAGGGGCTGGCCGGCTCGGCGCGCGACCCCGGAGCCGCGAGCGGCGCGGGCGAAGGGAAGGAAGACCCCGCGTCCCGACAGCTGCGCCTCGACCTCGACCGACCCGCGAAGGACGACGCATGAAGACGCTGCTGCACATCTGCTGCGGCCCCTGCGCCGAATATCCGCTGACCGTGTTCGAGGATCGCGGACTGGACTTCGCCTCGGGGGAACTGTCCGGCTACTTCTACAACCCCAACATCCACCCGGCCGAGGAGCAGGCCCGCCGTCTGGAGAACGCATCGCGCCTCGCGGAGATGCGCGGCCTGGCCTTCGAATCGGACCCCGCCTACGACGAGGCGCCCTTCCGCGCCCGGATGGAGGACCCGTGCGTCCACGGCGATGGCACGGCGTCCCCCCGCTGCCGCCAGTGCTATGCGATGCGGATGGAGGCGGCCGCAAAGAGGGCGGCACAGACGGGAGCGGATTCGTTCACGACGACGCTGCTGGTCAGTCCGTATCAGGACCGCCTCGCCCTGCTCGAAGCCGGACGGGAGGCGGGGGCGCGCCACGGCGTCCGGTTCCTCGAGGAGAACTTCCGCCCGGGGTACCGCGAAGGACAGCGGATGGCCCGGGAGGACGGCCTGTACCGCCAGCGGTACTGCGGCTGCGTCGCCTCGCTCGCCCAGCACGGCCAGGAAGGCTAGCAGGCCGGAAGGCTGGAAGGCTGGAAGGTCCGGGAAGCCCGCATCTTCCGGGACATCAGGCGGTCTCGTTCGGAGGCCGCGGCGTGACGTTCAGGGTCCGGTACGTATCGTAGATGACCATTCCGGGCTTCGCCCCGGGCGGTTTCCGCACGTTCTTCACGGGACAGTAGTCGACGGCGGTCTTGGCGCCTTCGGCCGCCTCCGCCTTGCGCTCGGCCAGCGTTGCGCGACTGTACCAGGCGGCGATCGAGGCGGCCTCGACCAGCGTCGCGTCGGGCACCGGACGACCCGCGGCGTGCACGATCACATGCGTTCCGGGCGCCTTGTGCACATGGAACCAGAGGTCGTTCGACGAGGCCTTCTTCAAGGTCAGCTGATCGTTCTGGAGGTTGCTGCGCCCCGCCCAGATGTCGAAGCCGTCCGCGGAGACGAAATGGCGGACGGGCAGCGCCTTCGGCTCCTTGCGCGGCTTGCCGCGGACAGGGGCGGCCGGTCGGGCCCCGGACGGAGAAGCGGCGTCGAGCAGCGCGGCCTCCTGGCGCAGGGCCTGGAGGTCGATCGTATCGGCCGCATTGCGGACCCCCTGGCGGAGCGCGTCGAGGTAGGCGATTTCGCGGCGGTCCTCTTCGGCGAGGCGCCGGCTCGCCTCCGATTTGAGGCGCTCCTTGGCGTACTTCTTGAAGTACCGCTGGGCGTTGCGGGACGGGGAGAGAGTCGGGTCGAGCGCGACGTCCACAAGTGGGGCGCCGTCCTGGAAGTAGTCGGGCAGCGCGACCGATGCGACGCCCTCGGGGACCGCGTGGACCGAAGCGAGGATGAGGTCGCCGAGGCGCTTCCAGCGATCCCGGTCCGCGCAGGCGCGTTCGTCGGCCTCGTGGATCGCGAGCTTGCGGACGACCTTGTCGAGACGGGTCTCGACGGTGCGCAGCAGGGCGCCCTGCGCCTGGTCGAAGGCGTTGCGGAGCGCGCGGCCCGCGTAGTGGAGCTCGAGGCCCTCGCCGACGGTCCGGACCGGTCGGACGAATCCGGAATCCGACAGCGGCAGCGCGTGGAAGTCGTAGGGGACGTCGTCGTCCTCGGCGCGGAAGAAGACGGAGGGGTCGAAATCGCCGGCGACGGCGCGCGCCAGTGTCGCGCGGAGGGTCTCCGCGAGCGCGGCGAGGGCGTCCGGCGAAGCGTCGCCGAGGCGTGCGGAGGGTTCGAGTCCGGCCCTGCGGCAGACGTCGCGGCAGAGAGGGGGAGAGAAGCCCTGGACCGAGGCGAGCAGGACCTTCTCGAGCGGAGTCGACGCGTCCGCGGCGGCGAAGGGCGGCGCACCGGCCTGCATCGCGGCGAGCACCTCCTCGGCGCCGGGCTTGCCCTGCGACGGGACCGGTTCGTAGACGCGCCCCGGCATGACTTCCCGGACGCGGCTGACGGAGTGGTCGACGTGCAGCAGGCAATCGAGGATGCGGCCGCCGGCGCTGACCAGCACCAGGTTGCTCTGCTTGCCCATGAGTTCCGCGACCAGCGTCTTCTCGACCTTGTCGCCGAGTTCGTCGATGACCTGGAACTTCAGGAGGAAGACGCGCTCCCACGCCGGGGTCGAGACGCCGAGAACGCGGGCGCCACCGAGGTGCTTGCGCAGGAACATGCAGAACGTGGGCGCCTCGGGGGGGTTCTCCGGATTCGCCGAGAGGAAGTGGAGGCGGGGGGCGGAGGGGTTCGCCGACAGGAGCAGCCGCAGGTTCGACGCATCCTTGCGGAAATGGAGAACGAGGTCGAACCGGTCCGGCTGGGCGATCCGGTCGAGCCGGGCGCCCGCGAGGGCCCGGTCGAGTTCGGCGGCGAGGCATTTCGAGGTGATTCCGTCGAGGGGCATGCGACCTCCGTGTGCGCGCCGCCTGCGCCGCGGCCGGCGCGGCTTGCGCTGCGTCCACCAGTATACTACACTCGTGGCGGGTCCCTTGCCCAGTCGCCGGACCCGGAAGCGAGGACGGACATGGCACGGAGAAAATCGTCCCAGCGCAGGAAGGGCCTGCTCTCCCTGTTCGGAGAGCTGCTCGCGAGGACCTACCTCGGCCGTCTCGTGCTGTATCTGATCGCCGCGACGCTCGTCTGCGGCTTCGACCTGCTCGTCTCCGGCAACCGGTACGCACTGTTCTACCAGCTCGTCGGAGCGGAATTCC
This sequence comes from uncultured Eubacteriales bacterium, assembly GCA_903835065.1. Classification (GTDB taxonomy): domain Bacteria; phylum Bacillota; class Clostridia; order Saccharofermentanales; family UBA5734; genus CAILLO01. Next base: position 54,867 of record CAILLO010000049.1, on the reverse strand, counting down.
TGCTCTTCGCCGGCGCTCTCTGGGCCGTCTACATCATCCGGAAGGTCAGGGAATAGCGCTCTCCGTCTAGAGGTCGGTCGCTTCGGTCGCTGCGGGCTCGGCGGGCGCGACCGCCGCGACGGGTTCGACGGGTTCGACCGGCGCCGAGTCCAGCGTAACGCGTCTCTTCTGGTTCTCGATCAGCTTGCGGATCTTCTCCGTCGGGTCCATGAGGCCGGACAGCGAGGCGTCGTGGTTCAGCGCGTCGATGATCAGCGCGACGAACTTGCTCATGTTGACGTCGATGAACCAGGGCGCCGCGAGGAGCTCGGGCCGCCGGTAGATCAGGTTGGTCGACAGCACGCGGGTGATCAGACCCTCTTCGTAGGCCTTGTCGAACGACGCGACGCCGTCCGTGAAGAGGCCGAAGGTCGCGCAGCAGAAGATCCGGCGGGCCTTGCGCTCCTTGAGTTCGCGGGCGATGTCGAGCATCGAGTCCCCCGAGGAGATCATGTCGTCGACGATCAGGATATCCATCCCCTCGACGGATTCGCCGAGGAACTCGTGCGCGACGATCGGGTTGCGGCCGTTGATCACCTTGGTGTAGTCGCGGCGCTTGTAGAACGTGCCGAGCGGGACGTTGAGCATCGAGGCGTAGTACATCGCGCGGGAGATGCCGCCTTCGTCGGGGCTGACGACCATCAGGTCGGACCCGGTGAGCTGCAGGTCGGGGATCCGGTGGGTCATCGCCTTGATCATCTGGTAGGTCGAGGAGATGTTCTCGAAGCCGCCGACCGGGATCGCGTTCGCGACGCGCGAATCGTGGGCGTCGAAGGTGATGATGTTGGCCACGCCGAGGTTGTAGAGCTCCTCGAGCATGAAGGCGCAGTCGAGCGATTCGCGCGAATTGCGCTTGTGCTGGCGGCTCTCGTAGAGGAAGGGCATGATCACGTTGACGCGGCGCGCCTTGCCGCTGATCGCGAGGATCGTGCGCTTGAGGTCCTGGTAGTGGTCGTCCGGGCTCATGTGGTTCTCGACGCCGAACATGTCGTAGGTGCACGAGAAGTTGAGAACATCCGCCAGGATGAAGATGTCGTGGCCGCGGACGGTGTGCGAGATCACGGCCTTGCCTTCTCCGGACGAGAAGCGCAGGGTGTCGACGCCGATCCGGTAGTCCGAACGCATGAAGCCGGGACAGCCCGACGCGTGCTTGGGGTTGGTCTCGCGGTACTCGACGCGGCGGCGGTGGAGGTAGGTGTTCACGCTGTCGGAGAAGCCGAGGCTGCCGCGGAGGGGGATGATTCCGACCGGGGCGACCGGCTGCATCGCGTTGTCGCCGTACTGGTTGTAGAGGTAGTAGTTGGATTCGTTCCGAGGCGTTGTAGACATCGGCGTACCCCCTGGGTTATCGTAAGCGGTGCGGACGACGAAGTCTCCGTACCTCTATTCAGAAGGATTCCGCGGGGATTGTCAACAGGAAAGGGGGGACCGTTCCGATGGATTTCCGAAAGACGCGGCTCCATTCCGTCTCCGGCGACCTCGCCGGCCTGCCGCCGCCGACGCGCCCCGAAGTGGTGGTCGTCGGGCGTTCCAATGTCGGCAAGTCCTCGCTGGTCAACGCCCTGGGCGACAACCGCACGCTCGCCCGGATCAGCTCCATGCCGGGGAAGACCCGCCTGGTCCTCCTCTTCGACGTCGACGGCGCCTTCTTCCTCGTCGATCTGCCCGGCTACGGGTACGCCCGCGTCGCCAAGGACCAGAAGAAGAAGTTCTCGGCCCTCGTCGAAGGCTACCTCCACGCCACCCGCGACCTGAGGCTCGCGGTCCACATCGTCGACATCCGCCACGCGCCGTCCGACGAGGACCAGCTGATGCGCGGCTGGCTCCTCGCCCGCGGTCTGCCGACCGTCACGGTCCTCACGAAATCGGACAAGCTCGGGCGCCTCGAGGTCCAGGAACGGGTCCGGGCGATCCGCGCCGACCTGAAGATGGCCGACGATGAGACGGCGGTCGTCTTCTCCGCCGAGAACCGCACCGGCGTCGACGAACTCCGCGCGATCCTCGAAAAAGGCACGCGACTGCCACCGACTTGACCCTTTTCGCCCCCGGCTGACGGATTCCCGACGCTCCCTCCACCTCCCTTCCGCCGCAGGATGGACGCGGGAGGACTTTTCCGTGCGCTTCTGGGAGTGGGTCATCGTCGAGACGCGCCGCCGCCCGCTCGTGCCAGCGGCGGTCGGCCTCTTCGTGGGTTCCGTCGCGGCCTTCCGCGCGGGCCCGGCGGCTTCCGCGGCCGCGCTCGGCCTGCTGCTCGCCGCTTTCGCGGCCGGCCGGCTGGTGCGCCGCCCGCTCCCCATGCCGGCGCTCGTCTGCCTGGCGGCCTTCCTCGCCGGAGCGGGCCGCATGCTGCTCGCCGTCGCACCCGCGCAGGCCGCCGCGGACCGCCTCGCCGGGACGACGGGAGTCCTGTCGGGAGTCTGCGTCGAGACCGGGACGCTCGCCGACGGCGCGACCTACAGCCGGTCCCTCGTCTCCGCCCCCGGGACCGGCCTCGTCGTCCTGGTGAGGAAAGGGGAGGGGATTCCGTACGGGAAGCGGGTCGAGATCCCCTGCGCCTTCGAGCGTCCGGAAGGGTCCCGCGACCCGGGCGGCTACGACGAGGCGTCGCGCCTCGCGTCGGACGGTGTCTTCCTGAAGGCGCGGGCGCTCGGTGAGGACGAGCACGGCGATGGGGATGCTGTGCGGAATCCGCTGGTCGTGGCGGGCAGAGGGGTCAGGGACGCGATTTCGGGAATCTACGCGGCGCTGCTTCCGGCGCGCGAGGCGTCGCTCATGAGCGGCATGCTGCTCGGCGACGTATCGGGGATGGACCCCGCGGACTCCACGGCCTTCCGGATGGCCGGCCTTTCGCACCTGACGGCCGTCTCCGGCTCCAATGTCGCCTTCATCCTCGCGCCCGCCGCGCTGCTCGCGTCCCGGGGACGCATGCCGCGCCGGTCGAAGGCCGCCGCCCTCGCGCTCTATCTCGGCTTCTTCGGCTACGTGACCGGCTGGGAGGCGTCCGTCACGCGGGCCATCCTGATGGCTGCCGTCGTGTTGGCCGGCGGTGTCCTGCTCCGCCGCTCCGACGCCCCGAGCGCACTCGCGGCCGCCTGCGCCGCGATGCTGCTCTACGATCCCCTGACCGCGTTCGACAACGGGTTCCGCCTCTCGGTCCTCGCGACGCTCGGTCTTCTCGTCCTGTCGCAGCCCTTCGGCCGCGCGTTCCACCGCGCGCTGCGCCTGGACCTTCCGTTCCGCGGCCAGTCGCTCGCCGTCGGCGTCGTCGACCTCCTGGCCGTGACCCTGTCCGCGCAGGCCGCCGTCCTGCCCGTATCCCTGCCGATGTCCGGCAACCTTTCGCTGGCGGGCATCCTGTCGAACCTGCCCGTCGTGCCGCTGGCGGAGATCGTGACGCTCTACGGCGCGGCGGCGGGGCTCCTCGGCTGGCTGGCCGCGGCCTTCGCGGGACCGGCCGTCGTCGCATCGCCGGTCGCCCACGTTCTCGCGATCCCCCTCCAGGGACTCCTCCGGTTCATCCTCGATGTGGCGACCGGGACGGCCCGCATGAGCTGGCTGCGCTTTCCCGTGCCCGTCCGTTCGGTGCTGGTCTTCCTCCCGGCCTTCTTCCTCCTCCTGGCCGTCGCCTCGGTCCCGCGGCGCGACCTGCGCCGCCCGCTCGCCATGGCTTCGGCGGCGGCCGCCGTCGGCGCCGCGGTGCTCCTCCTCGTCGCGCAGGCCGCGTCCCCCGACGTCACGGTCGTGTTCGCCGATGTCGGGCAGGGGGACCTCACCCTGCTGGTCGCGCGGGACGGGCGCACGATCGTCGTCGACGGGGGGCCGGCTGGTGTGGACGGAACGGGGGAAGGTCCATTCGTCATGGAGGGCCTGCTGTCCTATTACGGCATCACGCGCGTGGACGACGTCTACCTGACGCACGGACATGCGGACCACGCGGGCGGCGTGCTCTGGCTGCTGGACAACGTGTCCTGCGGGACGTTCCACGTGCCCGCGGGGACCGTTTCGGCCTCCGCTTCCGACAGCGGCGCGTCGGGAGGCGCGCCGGGGACCGAGGAAGGACTGCAGCTCGAGGCGCGCCTGCTCGAGGCGGCGGACCGGGCCGGCATTCCCGTGAAAGAGGAGTCGGCGAATGATAGAATGGAACTCGGTCGGTTCGTCGCCGTGACGGTTCTCCACCCTGATTCCGTGTCGGACGGGGCGCCGGACACTTCGTCCGATGACCTGAACGCCCGTTCCCTGGTGCTTCGCGTCGAGTGCGGGCGGTTCTCCTTCCTCGTGGCGGGCGACGCGGATGCGGCGACCGAGGAGGCGCTCGCGACCGCCCCGGCTCTCGTCGACGTCGACCTGCTCCGGGTGTCCCACCACGGTTCCGCCTATTCCACGTCGGCCGCCTTCCTGTCGGCCGTGACCGCGCAGGTGGCCGTCGTGAGCGTGGGACCGAACCTGTACGGGCACCCTTCGCCGAAGACGCTCGCCCGCCTGGACGAGGCGGGGTGCCGGACCTGCAGGACGGACGCATCGGGCGCGGTGCTCGTAATCGTGAGAAACGGGGTGGCGAAGGTCCTCCCCTGGATCCGAGGAGGTTGAAGATGCCCGGACGGGAAGCCAGGTCCGCAGGGACACCGCTCAAGGCGCTGCGCGCCGACATCGAGTCGGACCGCCTCGCGCGCGTGTACCTTTTCTACGGCGAGGAGTCGTACCTGATGCGCACCTTCACGCAGGCAATCGCGAAGCGGCTCCTGGCGCCCGGTGCCGAGGCGCTCGACCGGGTGGTCTTCGACGCCGAAGGCCGGCCGACCGCGCTCGACCTGCGGCGCGTCGCCGCCGAGACCGCTACGCCGCCGTTCCTGTCGTCCCGCAAGCTCGTCCTCGTCCGCAACTCGGGCCTCTTCGGGATGGACCGGAAAGGGGGCGGGAAGGACGGACCGGCCGTCCGCGACGCGGAGGACGACGACGAGGTCGAAGAGACCTCGCCTTCGGGCGACGCCGCGAAGGACCGCACGGAATCCCTCGTGAGGCTGCTGGACGGCGTTCCGGATTCCGCCTGCCTGGTCTTCCTCGAGAAGAAGATCGACCGGCGGGTGAAGAAGCCGCTCGAGGCCGTCGAGCGGAACGGACGCGCCGTCGAGTTCGCGACCCAGGAGACCGAGGACCTCAGGACCTTCGTCCGGCGCGAATTCTCGTCCGCAGGCATCGGAATCGACGACGCGGCCGTGGACTCGATCCTTGTACGCACCGGCGGGTCCATGCAGACGCTCGTCCTGGAGACGGAGAAGATGCGCCTCTATTGCAAGGGGAGCGGGACCGCCCGCGTGACGACCGCTCTCGTCGAGGACCTCTGCATCCCGGACCTCACCGGCAAGGTCTTCGACATGACCGACGCGATCGGTCTCGGACGCCCCGGTGACGCCCTCCGGATCCTCGATGCGCTGATCGCCCGAAAGGAGCCGGTCCAGCTGCTGCTGTTCATGCTCGCGCGCCACGTGCGGCTCCTGATCCGCGCGAAGGAGATCCCCGACCGCGGCCGCCTGGCGTCGGCACTCGGGCTTCCTCCCTCGATCGCGGGCAAGTACGCCGAACAGGCGCGCAATTTCACCTTCGAGGCGCTCGAGGAACTCCATGGCCGATGCTTCGAGGCCGATTCCGCCATGAAGACGGGGCGCCTCCCGGAGCGCGCCGCCCTCGAGACCCTGCTCGCCGGCAGTCCGTCCCGCCGGTCCGCGCCGCGTCGCCCCTGAACCCCACGGGAAGCGTCGGCGCCGATTGACGCCCCGTCCGGCCCCCCCCTATAATGGGGCGGATGCTCCACCGGGCACGAGAAAGGAAACGACACGATGCAGAGAATCGCCATGAAGACGCCGCTGGTCGAGATGGACGGGGACGAGATGACCCGGATCATCTGGCAGCAGATCAAGGATATCCTCTTGCTCCCCTTCGTCGATCTCAAGACCGAATACTTCGACCTCGGACTCGAGCACCGCGACGCGACCGACGATCGGGTGACCGTCGAATCGGCCGAAGCGACCCTCCGGCTCGGCGTCGCGGTCAAGTGCGCGACGATCACGCCGAACGCGCAACGCGTCGAGGAATACCACTTGAAGAAGATGTGGAAGAGCCCGAACGGCACGATCCGGGCGATCCTCGACGGAACCGTCTTCCGCGCCCCGATCGTCGTGGACTGCATCCAGCCGTTCGTGAAATCCTGGAAGAAGCCGATCACGATCGCCCGCCACGCCTACGGCGACATCTACCGCGATGTCGAGACGCTGGTGACCGGCCCCGCGAAGGCCGACCTGGTCGTGATCTATGCCGACGGGCGCACGGAGACCGTGCGGATCCACGACTTCGACGGCCCCGGCGTGGTGCTCGGCATGCACAACCTCGACGGCTCGATCCGCAACTTCGCGCGGGCCTGCTTCACGTACGCGCTCTCGGTCCGCCAGGACCTCTGGTTCGGCGCCAAGGACACGATCTCCAAGATCTACGACCACCGGTTCAAGGACCTCTTCGAGGAGGTCTTCGCGGCGGAGTTCCGCGCGCGCTTTGAAGAAGCGGGAATTTCGTATTTCTACACGCTGATCGATGATGTCGTCGCCCGCGTGATGCGGTCCGAGGGCGGGATCGTGTGGGCCTGCAAGAACTACGACGGCGACGTGATGTCCGACATGGTCGCCTCCGCGTGCGGCAGCCTCGCGATGATGACCTCCGTACTCGTCTCGCCCGACGGAAAGTACGAGTACGAGGCGGCGCACGGGACGGTCACCCGGCACTACTACCGCCACCTCAAAGGGGAGACGACCTCCACGAATCCGATGGCGACGCTGTTCGCCTGGTCGGGCGCGCTGCGCAGGCGTGCGGAGCTCGACGGGCTGCCCGACCTGGCCGCCTTCGCCGACCGCCTGGAGAAGACCTCGCTCGACACCGTGTCGTCCGGAGTCGTGACCGGCGACCTCGCTTCTCTGTGCGACCTGCCGTCCGTGAAGGTCGTCGACACGAAGGGCTTCCTGACCGCGATCCACGGCCGTCTCGCCGCGAACGCCTGACCCCGTCCCCAACGAAGAAGGAGGAACCCGAAGTGTCCCATATCGAGGAATGGAGAAGCCGGACCGACGAGAACGCCGACCCCGCCGAGCGCGAGGCCTACATCAAGAAGTACTACGCCGAGGAGAAGGAAGCCTACGACCGGATCCTTTCGGCCTACCCCGAGAAGATCGAGGGAACGGCCGCGGAACTATCCGCGCGGCTCGGCTTCACCGAGAGTCCGATCTTCGCCGGCTTCGTCGAGGGCGTGAACCCGAGCCTTGCCGCAGGCGTCGACCTCGACGCGCTCGACGATGCGACTCCGATCCGCCTCGACATCGATTTCGACACCCTGTACTGGAACATGCTGGAAGCCAAGGCGACCTGGCTCTCCCAGCTGCCGTCGTGGGACGGTGTGATGGACGCGGGGAAGCGCGAGGAGACGGTCCGGCGGTTCCGCGCCTCGAAGATGGCCGTCAGCGCGAAGGTCGGCCGGAACGACCCCTGCCCGTGCGGCAGCGGCCGCAAGTACAAGGTCTGCTGCGGGAAGTCCTGAAGGGCTTCCGCGGATAGGAGATAGGCCATGGCGAGGGATCTGGTCCGCATCAAGGAACTCTATCGCGACCCCGCGGCCTTCGTGGGACACACGGTGAAGGTCGGCGGCTGGGTGCGCACGGTGCGCGACCAGAAGCGGTTCGGCTTCATCGAACTCAACGACGGAACCTTCTTCCGGAGTCTCCAGGTCGTGTTCGAAGAGGGTGGAATCGAGGACTACGCCGCGGCCGCCTCGCTCGGCACGGGCGCCGCGATCGTCGCGACCGGCACCGTGGTCGCGACCCCGGACGCGCGCCAGCCCTTCGAGCTGAAGGCGACGCGCATCGAAATCGAGGGCGCCTGCCCTCCCGACTACCCGCTGCAGCCCAAGCGGCACAGCGTCGAGTTCCTGCGCACGCTGCCGCATCTCCGTCCGCGCACGAACCTCTTCTCCGCGGTCTTCCGCGTCCGGTCCGTCACGGCCTTCGCGATCCACCGCTTCTTCCAGGAGCGCGGATTCGTCTACGTCCATACCCCGATCATCACCTCCAGCGACGCCGAGGGCGCGGGCGAGATGTTCCACGTGACGACGCTCGACATCGGGAATCCCCCGAGGACCGAGGACGGCGCCGTGGACTTCGGCGAGGACTTCTTCGGCAAGCCGACCAACCTGACCGTCAGCGGCCAGCTCAATGTCGAGAGCCACGCGATGGCCTTCCGCGACGTCTACACGTTCGGACCGACCTTCCGCGCCGAGAATTCCAACACCGCGCGGCATGCGGCCGAATTCTGGATGATCGAGCCGGAGATCGCGTTCGCGGATCTCCGGGACGACATGGCCCTCGCCGAGGAGATGCTGAAGTACGTGATCCGGTACGTCATGGACGAGTGCCCGGAGGAGATGGAGTTCTTCAGCGCCTTCGTCGACAAGGGGCTGCGCGAGCGCCTCGAGAACGTCGTGCGCAACGAATTCGCCTCGATCACGTACACGGAGGCGGTCGCGCTGCTCGAGAAGGTGCCCGCCGGACGATTCCAATACCCCGTTTCCTGGGGGGCCGACCTGCAGACCGAGCACGAGCGGTACCTGACCGAGGAGGTCTTCCGCCGCCCGGTCTTCGTGACCGACTACCCGAAGGCGATCAAGGCTTTCTACATGCGCGTCAACGACGACGGGAAGACGGTCGCCGCGATGGACTGCCTGGTGCCCGGCATCGGCGAGATCATCGGCGGGAGCCAGCGCGAGGAGCGCGTCGATTTCCTCGAGCGCCGGATGGACGAGCTCGGGCTCGACAAGTCGACCTACGACTGGTACCTCGACATCCGCCGCTTCGGCGGCACCCGCCACGCAGGATTCGGCCTCGGCTTCGAGCGGGTCCTGATGTATCTCACGGGCGTCTCCAACATCCGCGACGTCCAGTCCTTCCCCCGCACGACGGGTTCGGCGGAGTACTGACCTTGGAACGACCGCCCTTCGTCCTCGCTTCCGGATCCCCGCGGCGGCGGGAGCTGCTGTCGCGCCTTCTCGGCGAGAGCGGCTTCCAGTGGGCCGCGACCGGATTCGACGAGGATGCGGCACCGGGCCGGATCGAGTCGCCCGCCGCCATGGCCCTGCGGATCGCGGACGGCAAGCGGGAAGCGTGGACGAGGGAGCGCGCGCACGGCGACCTTGCGGACTGCCTCGTCCTGTCGGCCGATACCGTCGTGGAGCTCGACGGCAGGATCCTGGGAAAGCCGAGGGATCCGGACGATGCCCGCAGGATGCTCCGCACGCTGTCGGGACGACGCCACGAGGTCGTGACCGGACTGTCCCTCGCGTACGTCCGGGAGGGCCGCGCGGAATGCCTGCTGCGCCATGCCGAGACGACCGGCGTCGTCTTCGCGGACCTGTCGGACGACCTCGTCGACTGGTACGTCTCCACGGGGGAGCCGATGGACAAGGCGGGCGCCTACGGAATCCAGGGCCACGGCGCCCTGCTCGTCGAACGGATCGAGGGCTGCTACTACAACGTCATGGGCCTTCCGCTCCGCCGGCTCTTCGAGATGCTCCTGAAGATCGAGGACCTCACGGGGCTCCCTGGTCTCGTCTCGCCTCCCTCCCCGACGCCGGCCGGCGGCATGGATGACCGGCGAAAGGGAACCGGGGATGGAACGGCACGTCACGACACGACAGCTTCCGGAGAACGACCGTCCCTATGAGAAACTCGCCTCGTTGGGAGCGGCGGCGCTGACCGACGCCGAGCTCGCCGCCGTCCTGATCCGGAGCGGCTCCCGCACCGAGAATTCGGTCGCGCTCGCCCAGCGGCTCCTGATGGGCGGGGAAGGGAGAGGTCCGTCCTTCCTGCTGGACGCCTCGGTCGAGGAACTCCAGCGGGTACCGGGCATCGGCCGCGTGAAGGCCGTGACCCTGAAGGCGGCGGTCGAACTCGGCAGACGCGCCACAAGAGGCGCCCAGGCCCGCTCCGGGGAACGGATCCGGGATCCGGAGAGCCTCACGGAAGGCCTTCTCGACGAGATGCGGTTCCTCGAACGCGAGGAGTTGTGGGTCGTCCTGCTCGACGTGCGCGGAGGGCTGATCCGGACCCTGCGCTTCGCGGGCGGGGGAATCGCCGGAACGGTCGTCCAGCCCAGGGACCTGTTCCGCGATGCGGTGAGGAGCGGCGCTTCCGCGGTCATCCTCGCGCACAACCACCCCAGCGGCGACCCGGAACCCAGCGAGGACGACCTCCGCGCGACCGAGCGGCTTCGCGAGGCGGGCGAGACGCTGGGCATCCGGCTGGTCGACCACATCGTCGTCGCGGCCTGCGGAAGCGTCTCCCTGAAGCGGCGTGGGCTCGTTTGAACGATTCGGTGATATCGGTTATGATGATGCCCGACGGATCCGCAGGTCGCGGCTCCAGGGTCCGGAGGGACGATGCGGGGCTTCTTCTCGAACAAGGTTCTCCTTCTCGTGCTGGTGACGCTGGTGCTGGTCACGACGGTGCTGTTCTCCTCGCTCCCCGGCAGCCCGCTCTATGAACTGACGACGCCGGTCTCGGCCGCGTTCCAGCCCGTTCAGAAGGTCTTCCGCACTTCGTGGGATTCGGTCTCCGGGCTCGCGAAGTCGATCTTCGACGCCGAAGCCGTGCGGCGGGAGAACGAGCAGCTGAAGCTGCAGATCGCGTCCCTCCAGAACGACGTGCAGCGCCTCGAGGAGAACGGCAGGCGCTGGGACGAGCTGAAGGCCGCCTTCCAGATCAAGGAGACGTTCTCCGACTACACGATCGTGGGCAGCCAGGTGATGACGCGCTCGGCCGGTCCCTGGTTCGACCTCTTCCGTGTCGATGCCGGCGAGAGGGACGGCATCTCCGTGACGGACACGACTTCGTATCCGGTCGTCGACTCCTCGATGCGCCTCGTCGGCCGCGTGTACTCGTCCGATCTCGTGAGCTCGAAGATCCTGCCCCTGCTCCACCAGGGCAGCGTCGTCGACGCCAGGATCGACCGGCCTGGCGAATACGGCGCCCGCGTCCGTGGCGACCTCCTGCTGCGCGAACAGGGGTTGTGCCTCGTCGATCGGATTCCGGCCGATGCGACGCTGGAGGTCGGCGATTCGCTGCTGACCTCGGGAGACGGCGGGCTGTATCCGGCCGGAATCCCGATCGGCACGATCGTGTCGATCGACGAGGGCAAGAACGGGACCGGCCGCACCGCGACCCTGAAGCCCTACGTCGATTTCGATACCCTTGCGTACGTCTTCGTCCTGAAGGCGAAGCCGACATGAAGGCAAGCCAGACGACCCGTGCGGTCCTGTTCTACATCGGCGCGGTCCTCGTCCTCGGAATCCTCCAGGTCACGATCCCGGACCGGACCGCAGGCGATCTCGCGAAACCCGATTTCCTGCTCGTGCTCGCGATCCTGGCCGGATTCCTGTACGGGCCCGTGGAAGGTGCCGTGGTCGGTCTCGCGACCGGATTCTTCCGGGACGCGTTCGCCGGCGGAACGGTCGGCGTCGGGATGCTCGTCGGTCTCTATGCAGGACTCCTTTCCGGCCTGCTCTTCCAGCGCCTCTTCCGGAAGGGGTTCTTCGCCGCCCTTCTCCAGGTCCTGATCGTGGCCGCGGTCACGGCGCTGCTCGTCGAGGGAGGCGGAATCCTCTTTGAAGGAGCGGTTTCCTTCACGCCCGAGGAATGGGCGCGCGCATTCCTCTTCCGCGTCTTCCCCCTGCAGATGGCCCTGGACGTGGGCTCCGCGGTCCCGCTGTTCCTCCTGATGCGCTACGCCGGACCCAGAAAGCGGAGGACCAACCGGGTCACGGCCCAGGAAGCCGCCGCGGAGGCGTGGAGATGACGAGCCGGAGACGGAACGCGGAACGGAAGGTCGTTCGCAGACCCGAAGGACGCGAGACGGGCGGGGAGGGCTCCTCCTTCTTCGCGAGGGCGCGGAGGCTGCTTCGCGACCGATACGGCCTCCTGGCGCTGCTCTTCGTGCTGTGCGGCGTCCTGATCTTCGCGACGACCGCCTCCCTACAGCTGACGCCGACGGCCGGCGTCGAAATCGGCAGCACGACGGGCGTCTCGCAGCAGCGGGTCGTGAAGGCCACCCGCGGCGACATCTACGATCGCACCGGACAGCCGCTCGCCGTGAGCTCGACGATCCTCGACCTGTCCGTCGCCTACGCCGGCCTCGACAGCGCCTCCCTGAACGCGATGCTGCTCGACCTCGCCCAGATGCTCGAAGCGCGGGGCGAGACCTACGACGACGGCCTCGCCGACCATTTCACCGTCGGACCCGCGAAATTCGTCGGCACGGATGCGGATACCGCGGTCTGGCAGACCGACAAGTCGCTGTTCGGCCTCAAGGCCGCCCCGACCGGAACGGTCGTCTCCTACTACGACAAGACCTACGTCAAGACCGACCCCTACGTCTTCTACCGATATCTCCGAGAGACGCTCTTCCAGATCGACGCGAAGTACAACGACGCCGACGCCTACCGGATCATGCGGCTCCGCTACGTGATCTTCAAGAATTCCTGGGCCTTCCGGACGGGCACGCCGATCCAGGTCTCGACCGACGTGCAGTCGACGACGGTGCACTTCCTCGAGGAGCAGAATTTCCGGTTCCGCGGAGTCCTCTCCTCGACGGAGTCACGCCGCGTCTACCTCCCGGACGCGAAGTACGCGAGCCACGTGATCGGATACGTCGGCGCGATCTCCGCCAAGCAGTACGACGAACTCTCCGCCGTCGGCTACTCTCCGAACGAGATCGTCGGCCAGACCGGCATCGAGGCCTATGCGGAGCGGTATCTCCACGGCGTGGACGGCGTCGAGCCATACAATGTCTGGACATCCGCCGGCGCAGCCGGGATCTTCTTCTCGGAAGCGGCCGGGAGAGCCTCCGTCTCGGGTTATGATGTCCGGCTGACGCTCGACATGCGCCTCCAGAAGGTCGCGATCGATTCGCTCGTGAAGAACATCGAGTACATCAAGCAGAAGCAGGACAGCAAGAGCAAGAACGATGCCGATTCCGGCGCCGTCGTCATGATGGACGTCAGGACCGGCGAGATCCTCGCAATGGCCAGCTACCCCTACTACGACCCGAACGATTTCGCGAACGCCGGGTCCGACCCGGCCGCCGCCAAGCGCGTGGCCGCCTATCTTGCGGACACCAAGGACAAGCCGATGCTGAACCGGGCGATCATGGAGAACTACGCGCCCGGATCGACCTTCAAGCCGATCACCGCGATCGCCGCGCTCGAGTCCGGCACGATCACTCCGACGACGGTCGTCCACGACCCCGGCACGGTCGACATCGGCGGCTGGACCTTCCATTGCCTCGAATACCCACTCCACGGGCACGGCGACCTCGTGCTCACCCGCGGCATGGCGACCTCCTGCAACATCTTCTTCCAGCTGATCGGATCCTGGACCGGCATCGACCAGATCGATGCCTGGGGCGCACGCTTCGGTCTCGGCGAATACACGGGCGTCGACCTTCCTGGCGAGGTCCGAGGCATACGGGCGAGCAAGGAGATGAAGAAGAGACTCCGCATGAATCCCGAAGACCAGGTCTGGTTCCCCGCCGACACCGCGCAGACCGCGATCGGCCAGTTCGACAACAGCTTCACGATCCTCCAGCTCTGCCGATACACGGCGGCGCTCGCCAACGGCGGTTATCTCGTGACGCCGCACGTCATCAAGGAGATCGTCCGCTCCGACGGCTCGATCCTGGTCCCCGAGACGCTGGCCAAGACCAAGATCGACGTTTCGGACGCCAACCTCGCGGCGATCCGCACGGCGATGAAGGCGGTCGTGACGGATCGCCAGGGCACGGGACGCGCCGCGTTCAAGGGATTCCCGATCGCGGTCGCCTGCAAGACCGGCACCGCCGAGACCGGACTCGAGGACAAGTCGTCCTCGAACGCCCTCTTCATCTGCTATGCCCCGGCGGACAACCCGCAGGTCGCCATCGCCCAGATCGTGGAGAAGGGCGTCTGGGGCTCGAACACCGCCGGCATCGCGCGGGACCTCCTGACCGCCTATTTCGGGCTCGGGTGACGTCCGCGCCTCCTTCGCCCGGAACGGCCTTCGCTCTTGTATTGGAACCTTCCAGCCGTTATCATGGAAACGACGAACGGGAAGGAGGGATTCCTTGAAGATCGTATTGCTTGCAGACCACCGGAAGAACGAACTGCTCGTGAATTTCTGCATCGCGTTCATGCGGATCCTGGAGAAGCACGAGCTCGTCTCGGTCTCCAACACCGCCCGCTTGGTGAAGAGCGCCTCGAACCTCGAGGTTCTGGGGCTGTCCGCCGACAATTCCGCCGGCCTCGAGCCGCTGGCCTCGCGCGCGATGTTCAACGAGATCGACGCGGTGATCTACCTGCGCGACCCGATGCTCGACGAGTACGATTTCCCGAACCCGCTGACCCGCGCCTGCGACATCAACAGCATCCCGTACGCGACCAACCTCGCGACCGCCGAGATCCTCGTCCTCGCGATCGACCGGGGCGACCTCGACTGGAGAAAGCTGCTCCGCTGAAAATCCTCCTGTAACTCGACCGGGTGTTTCCATCCGGTTTCCGCCGTTGTGCACAATCCGGACACCGCGAGGCGCCCGGATTTCCATTTGACGAATCCTCCCCCTCCCCCTAGAATCCTCTTGTATGCCTGTTGCGACCGTGGAAGCGGCGTCCGACGGAGGTTCCCATGTACCGTATCGTCCAGAAGAAGACCCTCAACCCCCAGGTCAAGCTGATGACGGTCGAAGCGCCCGCCATCGCGAAGAAGGCCAGACCCGGCCAGTTCATCATCCTGCGCGTCCACGACGAGGGCGAACGGATCCCGCTGACGATCGCCGGATTCGACCGGGCGGCCGGCACGATCACGATCGTGTTCCAGGAGGTCGGACGCACGACCCGTGCGCTCGGGCAGCTGGAGGAAGGGGATTCGATCCTCGACTTCGTCGGCCCCCTCGGCATCCCCTCCCACACGGAAGGAATCAGGAAGGCCTGCGTGATCGGCGGCGGCCTCGGCACGGCGATCGCCTGGCCCCAGGCCAAGGCCCTGCACGATCTGGGCGCCGAAGTCCACATGATCTGCGGCTTCCGCAACAAGGACCTGGTGATCCTCGAGGACGAAGTGCGCGCGGCCAGCGACCGGACGATCATCACGACCGACGACGGCTCCAACGGCGTCAAGGGCTTCGTGACCGACCAGCTCAAGGCGCTTCTCGCGGAAGGCAACGAATACGACGTCGTGATCGCGATCGGCCCCCTCGTGATGATGAAGTTCGTGAGCCAGATGACCAAGCCCCTCGGAATCCGGACGATCGTCAGCCTCAATCCCGTCATGATCGACGGAACGGGCATGTGCGGCGGCTGCCGCGTCACCGTCGGCGGCAAGACGAAGTTCGCATGCGTCGATGGCCCCGATTTCGACGGGCACGAAGTCGACTTCGACGAGGCGATCCGCCGTTCCTCCATGTACCGCGACGAAGAGAAGCAATCGGACGAGATGCACCAGTGCCGCATGGGAGGACTCTCCAATGGCTGACATGAGTCTGAAGAAATACCCGATTCCGGAACAGGACCCGAACCAGCGCAACAAGAACTTCGCCGAGGTCTCCCTCGGGTACACCGAGGAGCTCGCCCGAAAGGAATCCGCCCGCTGCCTGCAATGCAAGAACAAGCCCTGCGTCGCCGGCTGTCCGGTCCAGGTCGACATCCCCGGCTTCATCGCGAAGATCGGACAGGGCGACTTCGAGGCCGCCTACGACGTGCTTAAGAGCACGAACACCCTGCCGGCCGTCTGCGGCCGCGTCTGCCCGCAGGAAACCCAGTGCGAGGAGCGCTGCGTCCGGGCGATCAAGGGCCAGTCCGTCGGCATCGGCCGTCTCGAGCGGTTCGCCGCCGACCGCCACATGGAGAAGGTCTGCGAAGCCCCCCTCCGCCCGTCCCCGAACGGGAAGAAGGTCGCCGTGGTCGGTTCCGGACCGGCAGGCCTGACCTGCGCCGGGGATCTCGCGGCGATGGGGTACGCCGTCACCGTCTACGAAGCGTTCCATGTCGCCGGCGGCGTCCTGATGTACGGCATCCCCGAGTTCCGTCTTCCGAAGGCGATCGTCCAGAAGGAGATCGACGACCTGCGCAAGCTCGGCGTCGAGATCCTCACGAACCGGGTGGTCGGCCGCGCCGAGACGATCGACGAACTGCTCGACGAGGAAGGATACAGCGCCGTCTTCGTCGGCACGGGCGCCGGCCTGCCTTCGTTCATGAACGTCCCCGGCGAGAACCTGAACAGCGTCTATACCGCGAACGAGTTCCTCACCCGCATCAACCTCATGAAGGCATACAAGTGGCCCGAATGCGACACGCCCGTGCGGATCGGCAAGCGCGTCGCCGTGGTCGGCGGCGGAAACGTCGCGATGGACGCGGCGCGCTCCGCGAAGCGGCTCGGCGCCGAGGAGGTCTCGATCGTCTACCGCCGCTCCGAGGAGGAGATGCCCGCCCGGCTCGAGGAAGTCCACCACGCGAAGGAGGAGGGCATCCGGCTGGTCACGCTGACCAACCCGACCGCGATCCTCGACGATGGCAAGGGCTGGGTCCGCGGCATGACCGTCGTCGACATGGAGCTCGGCGAGGTCGACGCGAAGGGCCGCCGCTCCACGCACGCGATTCCCGGCTCCGAACACGACCTGGCCTTCGAGACCGTCGTGATCGCGATCGGCCAGTCCCCGAACCCCCTGATCCGCCAGACCACGCCGGGACTTTCGACCCAGCGCTGGGGCGGCATCATCGTCGACGAGAGCACCGGCGCGACCAGCAAGCCGCGCGTCTACGCCGGCGGCGACGCCGTCACGGGCGCCGCCACGGTGATCCTGGCGATGGGCGCCGGCAAGATCGCCGCGAAGTCGATCGACGAGCTGGTCCGTTCCTCGGAGGCCTGATTCCGTGCGGGCCGTCGTCCAGCGGGTGACCCGCGCCGCGGTCCGCGTGGACGGCGGCACCGTCGGGGAGATCGGGCCGGGCCTGCTGGTCCTTGTCGCCGTGTCGAAGGGCGACGGACCCGAAGAGGTCGAGGCGATGGCCGGAAAGCTCCTGCGGCTCCGGATCTTCCACGACGAGGCGGGGAAGATGAACCGCTCGGTCGAGGACGTCCGGGGCGGCCTGCTCGTCGTCTCCCAGTTCACACTCTATGGCGACGTCCGCAAGGGCAATCGGCCCGGCTTCGAACGCGCCGCGCTTCCGGAGACGGCGCGGGCGCTCTACGAGCGGCTCGTCGGACGTCTCGCGGAGAGCGGCCTGACGGTCGCGAACGGCCGGTTCGCGGCCCATATGGAAGTCGAGCTCGTGAACGACGGGCCCGTCACGCTCCAGATCGACGTCCCCGCCGAGCGCGACTGAGGGCCGCCGAGCCCCGTGCGATGCAATGCCGCGCCCTTTACACGGGCGGATGCGGGTGCTACGATGACGCATACAACGTGTCGAAGGAGAGAGTACGCGTTCACCGCATCCGCCAGAGAGGGACGGCCAGAGGCTGGAAGCCGCCCGGGATGCAGACCGCCGAAGTTCGCTCCGGAACGGCGCCCTGAAGGAGTCCCGATTGCGGGACGGCTGCGTAGGAGGCGACGGGTGGCCCCGTTACAGGCCGATCGAGTGCCGCTTCCGAAAGGGGCGGAATCCGGGTGGTACCGCGATGGGTTCTTGAAGGGCCTTTCGTCCCGAGCAGGGATGGAAGGCTTTTGCTATGGAGGTGCGGAATGGATGACCTGAGAACGTCGCTCGAGAGGATTCGCGGACAGTTCGACCGCGAGGCGCGAGCCGCCGGTTCGTCGCAGGAACTCGAGAACCTGCGCGTGCGCTACCTGGGCAAGAAGGGCGAACTGACGTCGGTCCTCCGCCTGATGGGCCAGCTGCCCGCCGAGGAGCGCCCGGCCGCCGGACAGGCCGCCAACGAGACGCGCGAGGCGATCGAGGCGGCGCTCGCGGAACGGGTGGCCGTCGTCGCCGCCCAGGAACGGACGCTCCGGCTCTCCGAGGAGAAGATCGACATCACGCTGCCGGGCATCCGCCGCCCGATGGGCGCGCGGCATCCGCTGTCGAAGGCGGCCGACGAGATCTGCGACGTCTTCCTCGGACTCGGGTACTCGATCGCGGAAGGCCCCGAAGTCGAACTGGACCACTACAACTTCGAGATGCTGAACACGCCGGCGGGCCACCCCGCGCGCGACACCCAGGACACGTTCTACATCTCCGACTCCGTGCTGCTCCGCACGCAGACCTCGCCCGTCCAGGTGCGCGTCATGGAGAGCACCCGTCCGCCGATCCGCATCGTCTGCCCCGGACGCGTATACCGCTCGGACACGATCGATGCGACGCATTCCGCCGTGTTCCACCAGATCGAGGGCCTCGCCGTGGACAAGGGGATCACGATGGGAGACCTCGTCGGCTCCCTGCAGCTCTACGCCCGCCGGCTGTTCGGCGAGGAGACGAAGATCCGGCTGCGCCCGCACCACTTCCCGTTCACCGAGCCGAGCGCCGAGGTCGACGTCAGCTGCTGGGTCTGCGGCGGCAAGGGCTGCCGGACCTGCAAGGGCGAGGGCTGGGTCGAGATGCTCGGCGCCGGGATGGTCCACCCGAAGGTGCTGGTCGGGTGCGGCATCGACCCGGAGGTCTACAGCGGGTTCGCGTTCGGCATCGGTGTCGAGCGGACCGCGATGGCCCGGTTCGGCATCGAGGACCTGCGCGCCATGTACGAGAACGACGTGCGCTTCCTGTCCCAGTTCAAGTAGGACGGAACGCATTCACGCCGGACGGCGGAGGAGGATCGGCCATGAAGGCTCCCATCGGTTGGTTGAAGGATTTCACGAGCGTTCCGTCGGATGCGCATGCGTTCGCCGAGGCGATGACCCTGAGCGGATCCAAGGTCGAGGCGCTTGCCGTTTCCGGCGAAGGCGTCTCGGGCATCGCGACGGGACGGGTCCTGTCGGTCGAAAAGCACCCGGACGCGGACCGCCTGTCGGTCTGTCGGGTCGATGCGGGCCTGCACGGCGTGCTGCAGATTGTCACGGGCGCGACCAACGTCTCGGTCGGCTCGATCGTGCCCGTCGCGCTGGACGGTGCGACGCTCGCGGACGGGAAGGGGATCCGCGCCGGAAAGCTCCGCGGAGTCGCCTCCGAAGGCATGATGTGCTCGTTCCAGGAACTCGGGTTCGCGCGCCAGGACTTCCCCGACGCCGACGAGCACGGCATCTGGCTGCTTCCGGCGGAGACGCCGGTGGGCGCCGATTTCAAGGCGCTGCTCGGCCTCGGGGAGACGACGGTCGACTTCGAAATCACGTCGAACCGGCCGGACTGCCTCAGCATCGAGGGATTGGCCCGCGAGGCCGCCGCGACGCTGCGGCAGCCGTTCACGGCCCGCCGCCCGGTCGTGCTCGAGAAGGACCCCGCGACCACCGCTTCGCTCGCCTCGGTCCGCATCGAAGCGCCCGAACTCTGCATGCGCTACTGCGCCCGCGTCGTCCGCGACGTCCGCGTCGGACCGTCGCCCGAATGGATGCGCCGCCGCCTGCGCGACGCCGGCATCCACCCGATCTCCAACATCGTCGACATCACCAACTACGTGATGCTCGAGCTGGGGCAGCCCATGCACGCCTTCGACCTCGACCGGATCCGCGACGCACGCATCATCGTCCGCCGCGCCGCCGAGGGAGAGCCCATGAAAACGCTGGACGGCGCCTCCCACGTCCTCGACTCCTCCATGCTCGTCATCGCCGATCCGGCCGGCCCGGTCGCCCTGGCCGGCGTCATGGGCGGGGAGCACTCCGAAATCGAGCCCGGCACCACGACGATCCTGCTCGAATCCGCCGTCTTCCACGGCATCCGGACGCGGTTGACGGCCAAGGCCCTCGGCTTCCGGACCGAATCCTCCTCTCGCTTCGAGAAGGGCCTCGACGCGTACAACGCGCCCCGTGCGCTCGACCGTGCCGCGGAGCTGATCGAGGCGCTCGGCTGCGGCTCCGTCTGCAAGGGCATGATCGACGAGTTCCCGACCGTGCCCGCACCCCTGCGCGTCCGCTTCCGCCCCGCCCGCATCAACGCCTTCCTCGGCACGGAGATCCCCGAGTCCGAGATGGAGGAGATCCTCGTCTCCCTGGGATGCACGATCGCCCCTGCAGCGGATGCCGGTGCGCGCGTCGTCCTACCGCCGACCTGGCGCGCCGACCTCGAGTCAGAAGCCGACGTGTCCGAAGAGATCGCCCGCTTCCACGGGTACAACCTCATCCCGGCGTCGCTCCGCTCCGGCGAATCCGCCACGGTCGGCGGCCGCACCTATGCCCAGCAGGCCGTCGAGGCCGTCAAGGACGCGATGGTCGCCGCGGGCTTCTACGAGACCTGCACGTATTCGTTCTCCAGTCCGCGCATGTTCGACCGGCTGCGCATTCCCGAGGGGCACCCCGACCGCGACTGCGTCCGCATCCTCAACCCCCTCGGCGAAGACTACGGCGTCATGCGCACGACCCTGGCGGACAGCCTCCTGACGGTCGTCGCCCTCAACGCCAACCGTTCGGCTCCGCAGCTGCGCATCTTCGAAGTCTCGCGGATCTACCGTCCGAAGGCCGGCGCCGTGCTTCCCGACGAGATTCCGATGCTCTCCGCGGCCGCCTACGAGGCCGGCAGGGACAATGCGACGGCGACGACCTTCCTTGAGATGAAGGGCGCGCTCGAGGAGACCGCACGGCACCTCGGGATCCGCACGCTGGCGTTCGAGGTCCTGACGGACCATCCCTCGCTCCACCCCGGTCGCAGCGCGACCGTTCTGGTCGACGGGAAGGCGGCGGGCTGGCTCGGCACCGTCCACCCCGACGTCGCGGTCGAATACGAGGTGCCCGCGTCCACGGTCCTGATGTCGGTCCGCATGGACGCGCTGGTCGACGCCTCCACGGCGCGACGCACCGCCCGCGCGCTGCCCCGCTTCCCCGCGGTCTCCCGCGACATCGCCCTGCTCGTTTCCGTCGACGTGCCGGTCGGCACGCTCGAGGCGGTCGTCCGCGATGGTGCGGGAGACCTGCTCGAGTCCGTCGAGCTCTTCGACGTCTACCAGGGACCCCAGGTGATGGCCGGCCTCAAGTCCGTCGCCTTCGGCCTGGTGTTCCGCGCGCCCGACCGGACGCTCAAGGAGGAGGAGGTCTCCGCGGCCATGGCTTCCGTGGTCGGCCGCCTCGCGAAGGACACCGGCGCGGAGCTCCGCCCGGCCTAGGAATCGATTGCGTTCTATCCATCATTGATGTATAAATATGCAGTCGGTTCTGAATGAATCCATGCTTTCCAAGGAGGGAATCCCATGAAGACTACCCGCATCCTCGTCGCGACGATTCTCGTCGCCGCCCTGGTCTTCTCCTTCGCCGGCTGTTCCACCAGCTCCACCAAGCTCGTCATGGGCACCGAATCCGGCTTCGCGCCGTTCGAGTACATGGACGGCAGCACGATGAAGGGCATCGACGTCGACCTCGCGAACGCCATCGCGACGGAGGCCGGCAAGACCCTCTCCATCGAGGACATGCCCTTCGACAGCCTGCTCGCCGCCGTGGAAGGCGGGAAGATCGACTTCGCCGCCGCCGGCATGACGGTCAACGACGAGCGCAAGCTGAGCGTCGACTTCTCCGACCCCTACTTCGACGCATCGCAGGTCGTGATGGTCAAGAAGGGCTCGTCCATCGCGACGGCGGACGACCTCAAGAACAAGAAGATCGCCGTCCAGCAGGGCACGACCGGCGACACGCTCGCGACCGCCGTCAGCGGCGCGACCGTCGACCGCCCGACCAAGTTCGCGGACGCCGTCCTCGAGCTCGAGCAGGGCAAGGTCGACGCCGTCATCATCGATTCCTTCCCGGCGCAGATCTACGCCGCACAGTACACGGACCTCCAGATCCTCGCCCAGCCCCTGGACACCGAACAGTACGCCATCGCCGTGAAGAAGGGCAACACCGCGCTGCTCGCGACGATCAACAAGGTCATCGCGAAGATGAAGGCCGACGGTTCGCTCGACGCCCTGGTCAAGAAATACCAGGACACGCTGCTCGGCTGATCCGCCCCGCGCGACCCGCCCCGCGACGCGACGACGGCCTGCGGCTTCCCGCCGGGGCCGTCGTCCGTCCCTCGGGGTGCAGGATGGACCGAAAGGAGGGTTCGGCATGACGGCGTTCTTCAACGATCTCGCGATGCATTTCAAGTCGGACTTCATCACCGACGACCGCTGGCTCTGGCTCGTCCGGGGTCTCGGAAGCACGCTCGAGATCACCCTCTTCGCGACGCTGCTGGGACTGGTGCTCGGGCTCGGCCTCGCCCTCGTCAAGGTGACGCAGTACAACGGCGGCAAGGTCGGGCCCCTGGGATTCCTCGCGGACCTCTACCTGACCGTCATCCGCGGCACCCCTTCGGTCGTGCAGCTGCTCATCATCTACTTCGTCGTCTTCGCGAGCGTCGACGTCCCGAAGATCCTCGTCGCGGTGATCGCCTTCGGCATCAACAGCGGCGCCTACATGGCCGAGATCATCCGCGGCGGCATCCTCGGGGTCGATCGCGGACAGATGGAGGCGGGGCGCTCGCTCGGTCTCGGATACGGGCTGACCATGCGGACCATCGTGATCCCGCAGGCGACGAAGAACATCCTCCCGGCGATGGGCAACGAGTTCATCACGCTCCTCAAGGAGACCGCCATCGCGGGCTACATCGCCGTGCAGGACCTGACCAAGGCGGGCGACATGATCCGCTCGCGGACCTACGACGCCTTCCTGCCGCTGATCGTCGTCGCCGCGATCTACCTGGTCATCGTCATGTTCCTCACGTCCCTGCTGAAGCGGGTGGAAACGAGGTTGAGACGCAGTGATCACCGTTGAGAAGCTCGTCAAGAAGTTCGGCGACCTCGAGGTCCTGAAGGGCATCGACCAGCATGTCGGGGTAGGGGAGAAGGTCGTCGTCATCGGCCCCTCCGGCTCCGGAAAGAGCACGTTCCTGCGCTGCATCAACCGGCTGGACGAGCCGACGTCCGGCCGCATCCTCGTCGACGGCGAGGAGATCACCGCGCCGGGCTGCGACATCGACCGCGTGCGGCAGAAGATGGGCATGGTCTTCCAGCTCTTCAACCTGTTCCCGCATCTCACGGTCCTCCAGAACCTCACGCTCGCCCCCGTGCAGCTCAAGAAACTCGACCCGGCCGCCGCCGAGGACAAGGCGCTCGCGCTCCTGAAGCGCGTCGGCCTGTCGGACAAGGCGCTTGTCTATCCCGCGAAGCTGTCGGGCGGCCAGAAGCAGCGCGTCGCAATCGCCCGTGCCCTCGCCATGGACCCCGAGATCATGCTGTTCGACGAACCGACGTCCGCGCTCGACCCGGAAATGGTGGGCGAGGTGCTCGCCGTCATGAAGGAGCTCGCCCAGGACGGCATGACCATGCTGGTCGTGACGCATGAGATGGGCTTCGCCCGCGAAGTCGGCAGCCGCGTGCTGTTCATGGACGAGGGCCGGATCGCCGAGGAAGGCACGCCGGCGGACCTGTTCGGCGCGCCTCGGGAAGCCCGCACGCGGGAATTCCTCTCGAAGGTGCTGCCGCGTTGAAGCCCGCGTCGGTCGCGGTGGCGGGTCCGAGACGCCGTGCGGAAGGACTCCTGTTCGCCGCGACCCTCGTCTGGGGCTCGACCTTCATCGTCATGAAGAACGCCGCGGCGTCGATCCCGCCGGTGGGGTTCGTCTTCTTCCGATTTCTCGTCGCGGCGCTCCTCTGCGGAGCGTTCTTCGCCCCGCGCATCGCCCGCCTCCGGCCGTCTACGGCGCGGAAGGGCATCTTTCTAGGCATCTTCCTGTTCCTCGGCATCCTCTTCCAGGTCTGGGGCCTGCAGACCACATCGGCCTCCAATTCGGCCTTCCTCACGGGACTGATCGTCATCACGGTGCCGCTGCTGGAGGCGGTCCTCGGCCGCAGGCGCCCCGGCCGCGGCATCTTCGCCGGCGCCCTGCTGGCGCTCGCCGGCATCGCCCTCCTGTCCGGACTGCTCTCCATGCGCGGATTCGGTGCCCTTCGGGTCGGAGACGGCCTGACGCTGATCGGCACGCTCGCCTGGACGGTCCAGGTCGCGGCGCTCGACCGGGTCGTCGAAGGGGAGGACCCCTATGCCCTCTCGTTCGTGCAGTTCCTGACGGTCGCGGTCCTCGCGGGACTCGCCTATGCGGCCACGGGCCATCCCTTCGCGGCGGGGGCCGCGGTCTCGGTTCCCTGGTTCGCCGTCCTCTTCACCGGCATGTCGGAACCTTCCTCGCCTTCACCGTCCAGACGGTCTACCAGTTCCACACCACACCGGCTCGCGCGGTCCTGATCTACACCTTCGAACCGGTGTTCGGCCTGCTCTTCGCGCTGTTCATCCCGGGCCCCGACGGGACCACGGAAATCCTGACGTTCGTGAAGGCGGCCGGATGTCTTCTTGTCCTGACCGGTATGCTGGCCGCGGAACTCTTTCCGTTGCGGTCGCGCGACCCCGCCTGACGCCCCCTTTTCCGGACCCAACGGACCCTTCCGTCGGGCCCTGCGGACATTTGCCGTCTCCTGCCGGATTCCGCGACGCCCCTTCGTGCGCCGTCCGCCTCATGATGGAGGCAGCGCCCCCACCGGGGCGGGAAAGGCGGCAGGCATGACGGCCCTCGAAACGGCGATCGCGATTCCCCTGGTGTTCTGGCTCCTGTTCGCGCTCCTGCTGACCGCTCCGCGGCTCTACGCCGTGGCCGACGCTTCGGCGGCGGAGGCGGTCGCATCCACTTGCGAGACCCCTGCGACGCGTCCCGACGGATGGATCCGCGCAGGACTCGCACTGGGCGACTCCGCGGCGATCCTGTCCGAGTGGGTGCCGGGACTCGGCGACGCGCTTTCGATTCTCGGCGGACAGCGGGAAGGAGCCTGAGCCCCGTGCGGAAGCCCGCCGCTCGGACCGGACGACTTCGCACATGGGGGAGGACCGGCTCCGCGAGCCTCGTGCTCGCGGTCGTGGTCGGAGCCTGCCTGGTCGTCTTCTCCATCTTCCTCCAGGGGGCGCGCATGCGGGCGGCCGAAAGCGGCCTGCTCCGGGCCGTCACGTCCTCCGCCGACGGTGCGGTCTCCGCCTACAGCGGCGTCCTGCTTCAGAGGTACGGTCTCTTCGCGTTCGACTCGGACGACGTTGCCTGGAAGGCGCGGGCGGAAGGGATCTTCCGGTCGGGACTCCCGGGGAATGCGAAGGACTGCGCGCTCGCGCTCCGGCCGGACGGTTCCCTGGCGGACCCGGGAATCCTGCAGGCGGGAATCCGACGCTTCGTGCTCGAACGGGTGCCGGCGCTGCTTCTGTCGCGCGGCATCGGGAGCTGGTCGGGCCTCGCTCGCCAGGAAGGCGTCGTGTCGTTCGACCCCCTCTTCGATACCGGCGGGGAAGGGGACGGCGCTTCCTCGGAGTGGCAGACGGCCCTGCTCCATGCCCTGGAGAACGGGGACAGCCCGGCGGAGACTTCCGTTCGCTCTCCGGATGACGCAGACTACGGCATGGGGGACGCGTCGCGCGACCTCCGCGACAGCCTGGTGGCCCTCGAGTCGCTGAACCGCGACGCGGCCGGCGACCCGACGTCGCCCGGACTGCCGTCTCCGCTCGACCCGGATGCGCTCGGCGGCTTTCTCGACAGGACGCTCGAATCCCTGCCGGATTCCGTGGAGAAACTGGTCGATACGGTGACCCTCGACGCGTACGCGGCGTCCATGTTCCGATCGCGCGTCACGGAGTCCGTCGAGTCCGGCGCGACGACGCCTTATCGCGACCTTCGCGGCCGGAACCTCTCGACGATCGCGACCGTGCGGACGTACGAAGTCGAATTCCTGATCGTCGGTCACGAGGCGGACGAGGCGAACCGGACCGCGGTCGAGCGCAGGATCCTGGCCCTCCGATTGGCGCTCCAGCTCCTTTCGCAGACGGTCGACGAGGAGGCCCGGTCCCGGGCGCGCGCCTTCGGGGCGGCCCTGTCGGCTCTGCTTTCGGTTGCGACCTCCGGTTCGCTCGACGTTCCCCAGGAGTTCCTTGCCGCGGCGATCCAGGTCGCCTGGGCCTACGGTTCCGCCCAAGCCGATACGAAGCGGCTGGTCGAGGGAGCGAGCACGCCGCTGCTGCCGGCCGCGCTCGGACGGTCCATGCCGGAGCTGGCCTCCGTGAAGGCGGCCTACGGCGACTACCTGGTCCTGTTCCTGGCCATGACGCCGGATTCCGTCAAGCTCGACCGGATCGCCTCCACGATCGAGGACGACCTCGCGCTGTTCGGCGGCGTTCCGGACGCGACCCCCGGGCGTGCGCCGCTCGCCGGCTTCTGCACGTCGGTCCTGGCTTCGACGGTCTACCGCGGCGACGGGATCTCCGCGGTCGCGAGGTACGGCGATGTCGCTCCCTAGGTCTCGTGCGGGGAGCATCGCCATCGAGTCGGCCATCGCGGTTTCCGGGTTCGTCCTGGTGTCCGTCCTCCTCCTGTACGGGGTGCTGTCGGTCATCGCCGGATTGAGGGTCGATTCGGCGATGGAAAGGACCGGTCGCGTCCTCTCGCTCGGTTCCGTTGCGGCCGATCTCGTCGGGGCCGACCGGCTGGAACAGAGCCTTTGCGAAGCCGCCGGCATCGAGGACTGGCCCTTCGGGACGACCCTCCTCGAGGACGTCGTGGTTTCCGGGTCGGGAGCGACGCTCCTGCCGACTCTCTTCGAAGCCTGCCTACCGACCGCCGGCGCACCCGCCGCAACGGTCGACCGCCTGTTCGCAGGGAAGGGCGCACGCCGGTGGTCCGTTTCCTGCGAATCCGGGCTTTCGGACGGCTGGATGCGCGTCACCGTTTCCTATTCGCTGCGGACTCCGTTCGGCGCGATCCGGCAGCGTCGAACGCAGGCCTTCGCCCTTTGGAATGACGGAGACGGTACGCGGGACGCCCGGGAGACGTCGAACGTCTGGGAACTCGGCAACCTCGAACGGGGGCGGGCGGTCCGCGTCCGGTTCGGCGGCAACCTTCCGCTCGGCTACCCGGTGATCGCCAGCTACCGGAACGGGACGGCGACGGCGATCCACAGCATGGATCTTTCGCCCTACGGATGGAAGGACGAGGTCGGAGCGCGGGAGGAACTCGCAGGCTGGATCGAAGCACTGGCCGGTTTCGACGGCACGCCGGCCCCCTGGGGAGCCGATGCGATCGACATGCGGCCGGGATCGGTCGCCGCACGCCGGCTTCTCCTCGTCGTTCCGGTCAATACCGACGACGGGCTGTCCGCCGGACTTCTCCGGGACGCCGGGAAAGACGCGGTTCTCCGGGGGGTGGACCTCACGGTCGTCCGATACCAGGAGCGGCTCGACCCGGTTGCGGTCGATTCACGCTTGGGTTATCATTCGATAGAATGAAAAGCCAGAAGAGTCCAGGAAAGCATCTGCGGAAAGGGCTGCGGGCGGTCGTGATCTCGATCGTCTCTCTCGTCGTCGTCGCAGGAAGCGCTGCGGCGTACTATGTCTTCGACCTTCTCGGCAACGCGGGGCACACCGATGTGGATATCGTCGACAAGGTGACCGTCCCGCCCGGTTCGCTCGACGAGATCACGCTTCCCCCCGAGGATCCGACCGACCCGGTCGAGCCGACGGCCGACCCCTCGGCGCCGGGCGTCTCCTCGGCGCCCGCGGGGCAGCCGAGAATCTGGGGATACGGCCGTTGCGCCGTCTACGTCGTGCCTTCGATCCAGATCAACAAGGTGGCCCAGAAGGACCCGAACGTGACCAATATCCTGGTCTACGGCGTCGACGCACGGTCGGCCTCGACCCTGGCCTGCCGCACCGACACGATGATGATCGTCACGATCGACTCCGATCACAACGCGATCAAGCTGACCTCGCTGATGCGCGACACGCAGGTCGCGATCGCCGGCCGCACGCTGCCCAACAAGCTCAATTCTCCCTACGTGTTCGGCGGCATCGGCCTCTTCATCAATACGATCAACGAGACCTTCGACCTCGACATCCAGGACTTCGTCATGATCGATTTCTGGAGCGCGGAGAAGGTGATCCAGATGGCGGGCGGCGTCACGATCGATGTCAAGGCCGCCGAGATTCCCTATCTGAACCGGGATATCGACGAGGCGAACAGCCTCTTCCGAAAGGTGTCGACGCAGTCCCCCTGGGTCACCGTCCCGGGCCTCCAGCTGCTCGACGGACGGCAGGCCGTCGCGTACGGCCGAATCCGCAAGCTCGACAGCGACCACCAGCGCACGGCCCGTCAACGGTACGTGATGAAGCAGCTCCTCGCCGCGTTCTGGAAGGCCTCCGCGTCGCAGAAGAACGACACGCTCCAGGCCGCCCTCGGCGCGATCAACACGAACATGACCGACGCCCAGATGCTGTCGGTCGCGCTGGGCACGCTCGTCGCCAATCCGACCGCGATCCAGGAATACAAGGTCCCGCAGAGCGGCCTCTATACGGAGGACCCCGCCACGTACAACCTCGTGATGAACCTGCCTGCCCAGGTCGACGCACTGCATCGCTTCATCTGGAGCACCGGGCCGGCGACCCCGCCGTCCCCGACGCCCGAGCCGTCTCCTTCGGATACTCCGGCACCGCCGACAGAATCCACCGGGACACCGACTCCCGACACCGCGTCCCCCACTTCCGGACCGACGGCGACCGAAGATCCCACGCCCATAACCACCTGACCCTGACCGCTGCAACGCCGAGGCGACTCCAACCAGAAAGGAATCCAAGGAATTGAAGACCACCAGACATCCCCAGAACCGCTCGTCTTCCCGGTCGTTCGATGGCGTCATGCCGTTCCAGATGAAGTCCCGGTCGAGAAGGCGCCCCTTCGCGTCCGTCGTCCGGGTGCTGCTCGTCGTCCTCCTCCTGGGCGTCGTCTCGGTCGGCGGATACTTCGTGGCCGGCTTCTTGAAGATGACGGGCGGCGCCACCCAGGTCGGAACGGCGACTCCGTCCCCCTCCGGATCGATGTCGAACGGGGCCACGGGTGGGCCGACCGCGGAACCCACACTGATCGACAAGGCCGGATTCGAACGCGACCTTCGGACCGCGATCGAACCGGTCGCGCAGAAGGACCCGGATGTCGAGAACATCCTGCTGATCGGCGTCGACCGCCGCAATACGGAACTGCTCAAGGGCAACAGCGACACGATGATGATCATCTCGGTCAACCGGAAGCTCAAGACCATCAAGCTCCTTTCGGTCCTCCGGGACTCCTACGTCACGATCGAGGTCGACGGGAAGGTCGCCAAGGGCAAGATCAACGCCGCCTATGCATATGGCGGTCCCGGCCTCTGCATCAACACCCTCAACAAGACGTTCGACCTCGATATCCAGAAATACGTCCTGGTCGACTTCAAGAGCGCCGAAGCCGTGATTTCGACCGCCGGCGGACTCGAAATCAACGTAAGCCAGAACGAGATCGCGGACATGAACGCGAGCATCAAGGAGACGAACGAGGTGATCATGCCCGATACTCCGGCGTCGCCCCTGGTCGTCGCCGCCGGACTGCAGCATCTCGACGCCCGGCAGACGATCTGCTACGCGCGGATCCGCCATATCGACCTCGTCGTCGACGGGAAGACGTATCCGATGGACATGGGCCGCGTCGAGCGCCAGAAGATCGTGATCCGCGGACTGATGGCCAAGTTCTTCGCGGCGGACCTCGTAACCAAGGTGAACGTGATGAACAGCGTCTTCGGCATGGTCGAGACCAACCTGCGGCTTTCCGACGCCCTGGGCCTCGCGCAGTTCGCCGCGACCCAGATGTCCAGTGATACCTCCGCGAGCGCGATCCAGGGGTTCACGATCCCCTCCGCCACGACGCGCACCGTCGTCACGACCCCGACCTGGTGCTTCGTCGTCGACTTCAACAAGGCGATTCCGGAACTCCAGCAGTTCATCTGGGGGAAGACCTTCGAATTCACGCCGAAGGATTCCGTCTCGCCGTAAGGGAGGTGGCTCCATGAACGAGAAACTGAGGGACGCGCACACCGACCGTCTCTTCGAGGCGATTCTCGCCTTGAAGGACCAGGATGAGTGCTATTCGTTCTTCGAGGACCTCTGCACCGTCGCGGAGATCAAATCGCTCGCCCAGCGGCTGACCGTCGCGATCCTCCTCCGCAGGGGAGGCACCTATTCCGAGATCTGCGAGGCGACGGGCGTGAGCACCGCCACCATCAGCCGAGTGAACCGTGCCCTGGAGTATGGCGCCGACGGGTACAAGACGGTCCTTTCCCGGATCGATTCCGGAACCAAGCGCGCCGATTGAACCGAAGGGAGCCACGATGGGCCTGTTGACGAAGATATTCGGAACCCACAGCGACCGCGAGATCAAGCGGATCCTTCCGCTCGTCGACCTCATCGAGTCGTATTCGGAGGCCTATGCGGCCATGCCCGAAGCCGGACTCGTGTCGTCGACGGAACGCTTCCGCCAGCGACTGGCCGACGGCGAAACGATCGACGACCTGCTTCCCGAGGCGTTCGCCACGGTGAGGGAAGCCGCCTTCCGCGTCCTCGGCATGAAGCACTACCGCGTCCAGCTGATCGGCGGCATCGTCCTCCACCAGGGGCGGATCGCGGAGATGAAGACCGGCGAAGGCAAGACACTCGTCGCGACGCTGGCGGTCTACCTCAACGCGCTTTCCGGAAAGGGCGTGCACGTCGTCACCGTCAACGACTACCTGGCCCGCCGCGACAGCGAATGGATGGGCAAGATCTACCGCTACCTCGGGCTGTCCGTCGGTCTGATCGTCCACGGTCTGGACAACGCGCAGCGACGCGAATCGTATGCGTCCGACGTGACCTACGGGACCAACAACGAATTCGGATTCGACTACCTGCGCGACAACATGGTGATCCGCAGCGAGGACCGCGTGCAGCGCACGCTGTCGTTCGCGATCGTCGACGAGGTCGACAGCATCCTGGTCGACGAGGCGAGGACGCCGCTGATCATCTCCGGGATGGGGGAGAAGTCGACCGACCTGTACGAGAAGGCCGACCTCTTCGCGAAGCGCCTCAAGGCGCGCGTCGTGACCGAGCTCGACGACAAGCAGGACTACGAGGAGACCGAATCCGAGGCGGACTACATCGTCGACGAGAAGGCGAACACCGCCGTCCTGACCGCGGAGGGCGTGCGCAAGGCGGAGAAGCATTTCGGCGTGGAGAACCTCTCGGACGCCGACAACTACACGCTCCAGCACCACCTGAGCAACGCCCTGCGCGCCCATGGCCTCATGAAGCTCGACCAGCAGTACGTCGTCAAGGACGGCGAGGTGATCATCGTCGACGACTTCACCGGTCGCCTGATGTTCGGTCGACGTTACAGCGACGGGCTCCACCAGGCCATCGAGGCGAAGGAAGGCGTCAAGGTCGAGCGCGAGAGCAAGACGCTCGCGACGATCACGTTCCAGAACTACTTCCGCATGTACGGCAAGCTGTCGGGCATGACCGGCACGGCCCTCACGGAAGAGGAGGAGTTCCGGGCGATCTACAGTCTCGACGTCATCACGGTCCCGACGCATCGGGACATGATCCGCATCGACGAGCCCGACGCCGTCTTCAAGTCGCTCCAGGGCAAGTACAAGGCCCTGCTCGACGAGGTGACCGAGGCCCACGCGACCGGCCAGCCGATCCTGATCGGCACGGTCTCGGTCGAACGCTCGGAGTTCCTGTCGGCGATGATGAAGCGCAACGGAATCCCGCACAACGTCCTCAACGCGAAGCAACACGACCGGGAAGCCGAAGTGGTCGCGCAGGCCGGTCGGTTCGGACAGGTGACGATCGCGACCAACATGGCCGGCCGAGGCACCGACATCCTCCTCGGCGGCAATCCGGAGTTCCTGGCGAAGCAGGAAATGCGCAAGCAGGGCATCGACGAGGCCCTGATCGACGCCTCGACCGCCCACAACGAGACCACCGAACCCTTGGTCCTCGACGCGCGCCACCGCTTCAACGAGCTCTACGCACGCTTCCACACGCAGACCGACGCCGAGCACGTCAAGGTGGTCGACGCCGGCGGCCTCTACATCATGGGCACCGAGCGCCATGAATCGCGGCGCATCGACAACCAGCTCCGCGGCCGTTCCGGCCGCCAGGGCGACCCCGGGCGAAGCCGCTTCTTCATGTCCCTCGAGGACGACCTGATGCGGCTCTTCGGCGGCGACCGCATGCTGACGA
Source organism: uncultured Eubacteriales bacterium (assembly GCA_903835065.1). GTDB lineage: Bacteria > Bacillota > Clostridia > Saccharofermentanales > UBA5734 > CAILLO01. The sequence continues at coordinate 22,569 of CAILLO010000049.1, read as the reverse complement.
TGTTCAATATGCTCGGGGTCGAGGAGGACATGCCGATCGAGCACCCGATGCTCTCGAATGCGATCGAGACCGCCCAGAAGCGCGTCGAGGGCCGCAACTTCAATATCCGCAAGCACGTCCTCGAGTACGACGATGTGATGAACAAGCAGCGCGAGGTGATCTACGGCCAGCGCCTCAAGGTGCTCGACGGACAGGATCTGCACGACACGTACCTCCGCATGGTGATTTCGGTCGCCGAGCGCGTCGCCGCGAGCTTCTGCAACGACGTCGACATCCCGGAACGATGGGACTGGGCCGGCTTCGATGCGCGGATCCGGGACGTCTTCGGCGAGATTCCCGCGATCCAGCACATGAAGGATGCGCTGGCGACACTGGATGCCTCCCGGGCGAAGTCGATCCTCGTCGACGCCGCCGGCGAACGCTACATGGAACGCGAACCCGAAGTCGGCGGCCCCGAGATCCTGCGCGAGGCAGAACGCATCGTGCTGCTCCGCACCGTCGACGAGAAGTGGATGGACAACATCGACGCGATGGACGAGCTCCGATCCGGCATCGGCATGCGCGGCTACGCCCAGCTGAACCCCGTGATCGAGTACAGGCGCGAGGGCTTCGAGATGTTCGAGGCGATGAACCTTGCGATCCAGGAAGACTCCATCCGCATGATGATGAAGGGTCGCTTCACCGTGGAGCAGCCGCTCCACCGCCAGAACGTGGCGCCGCGGAACCTGCAGGAGTCGCACGGCGATTCGGGATTCGTGTCCGGCGGACCGCAACCTTCCACTCCTCCTGCCTCGGGGCCTGCCGCTCACGGATCCGCCCAGAGGCCGGCCGAGAAGAAGCCCGCCTCGACGCCGGCCGTCGCCGCGCCCAAGGTCGGCCGGAACGACCCCTGTCCGTGCGGAAGCGGGAAGAAGTACAAGAACTGCCACGGTGCCTCCGCCACCTGACGCCCGCGCACCCCGGACGAGGAGGGAAGTCACATGGATTTCGATATCGCCGCCTATCGGGAACGCATCCGCAACGCCTCGGCCGCAATCCGCGAGAGGGTCCGGACGGTGCCCGACGTCGCGATCGTGCTGGGATCCGGACTCGGTCCCCTCGCGGACGCCGTGGAGCAGCCGACCGTCGTCCCCTACGAGGAGATCCCCGGTTTCCCGAAGGTCACTGTCGTCGGCCACCAGGGGCGGTTCGTCTTCGGCACGCTCCACGGCCGCTCCGTCGCCGTCCTGCAGGGGCGCTTCCACCATTACGAAGGCCACGACATCCACGACGTCGTGTTTCCGGTCCGCGTCCTCCAGACCCTGGGCGTGCGCACCCTGATCCTGACCAATGCCGCCGGCGGCATGGATCCAGCCATGAAGCCCGGCTGCCTGATGCTGATCGAGGACCACATCGGTCTCTTCGGCGAATCCCCGCTGCGCGGTCCCAATCTCGACGAATTCGGACCTCGCTTCTGCGACCAGACCCACGTGTACGACCCCGCGCTCGTCGACCTGGCCGACCGGTGCGCGAAGGAGATCGGACTGCATTTCGTCCGCGGCGTGTACGCCTTCTGCAGGGGGCCCCAGTTCGAGACGCCGGCCGAGATCCGCATGCTCCGTTCGCTCGGAGCCTCCGCAGCCGGCATGAGCACCGTGCCCGAGGCGGTCGTCGCCTCCCATGGAGGCACCCGGGTCCTCGCCGTCTCCTGCATCACGAATCTCGCCGCCGGCATCTCGAAATCCCCCCTGAACCACGAGGAAGTCCTCCAGGTCGGACGCGAAGCCGCCGATGGCCTGATCCGGCTGCTCGGAGCCGTCCTGTCCCGCATGGGGGACGCCTGACATGGGCTCGATCGTCCGGGATCCGTCGCTGGCCGGCCAGGGGAGAAGGAAGATCGACTGGGCGGCCGCCAACATGCCGATTCTCGCCGCCCTGCGCGAGGAATTCGCGCGGGAGCGTCCGTTCGATGGCTTGCGCGTCGCCGTCAGCGTGCACGTGGAAGCCAAGACCGCCTGCCTGGCCGAGACGCTCCGCATCGGGGGAGCCCACGTCGCGCTGACCGGGTGCAACCCCCTGTCCACTCAGGACGACGTCGCGGCAGCGCTCGCCGCGACCGGCATGGACGTATACTGCTGGCACGGCGCGACGCCGGCCGAATACGAGGACCACCTTTGCGCGGCGCTGGCCTTCCGGCCCCACGTCGTCATCGACGACGGCGGGGACTTCGCCTACCTGCTCCACGGGAAGCGCCGCGCCGACGCCGCCGACCTGCTGGGCGGATGCGAGGAGACCACGACCGGCGTCAACCGCCTCCGCATTTTGGAGCGGGAAGGCCGGCTCCTCTATCCAGTTGTCGCCGTCAACAACGCGCGATGCAAGCATCTCTTCGACAACCGCTACGGGACGGGACAGTCGGCCTGGACCGCGATCCTCGCCACGACCAACCTGCTGATCGCCGGGAAGACCGTCGTCGTCGCCGGGTACGGGATGTGCGGAAAGGGCGTCGCGGCTCGGGCCAAGGGCCTGGGCGCCGATGTCGTCGTCTGCGAGATCGATGCCGTCCGGGCCGCCGAGGCCCTCCTGGACGGCTGCCGCGTCCTGCCGATGCGGGAAGCGGCGCGTCAGGGCGACCTCTTCATCACGGTCACGGGCTGCCGCGACATCATCGTCCGCGAACATCTCGAAGTCATGAAGGACGGCGCGGTCCTGTGCAACGCCGGCCACTTCGACGTCGAGATCGACATCCCGGCACTCGCCTCGTTGGCGCGTTCCGTCGATGAACCCCGCGCCAACATCCGCTCCTACCGCCTCCGGAACGGCAGGTCGCTGCACCTCCTCGGGGAGGGCCGGCTCGTCAACCTCGCAGCCGGCGACGGCCACCCGATCGAGATCATGGACATGAGCTTCGGCCTGCAGGCGCTTTCCGCGCGGTATATCGCGCAGAACGGCCGGTCGCTCGCGGTCCGGGTCCACGACGTCCCTAAGGAATTCGACGAACGGGTCGCCTCCCTGTTCCTCGCATCACGCGGCGCCTCGGTCGACCGGCTGACCGATGCCCAGGAGCGGTACGCCACGACCTGGGAGATCGCCTCCGAGAAAGGGAACCGCCCATGATCGGACGAACCAACGTCCTGTTCGACCGAATCACCGTCATCAGCCCGGACCTGAGCGGCGGTGCCTTCACGATGACCGACGCGTACGTAGCGGTCCGCGATGGGATGATCGTCCATATCGGCCCTTCGCGCCCCGCCGCACTCCTGTCCCTGGCGGGCGTCGAGCACGAGACCTATTCCGGCTCCGGCCGGATCCTCGCGCCCGCGCTCGCGAACGCGCACGGACACGCCGCGATGACCCTCATGCGGAACAGCGCCGACGACCTTTCGCTGCACGACTGGCTCTTCAGCGTCGTCTTCCCGCGTGAGACGCGCCTTCGCGCCCAGGACGTGCGTGCCGGAACCCGGCTCGCGCTCTGCGAGATGTTCCGATCGGGCACGGGCACGGCGGCCGATATGTACTTCTTCCAGGAAACGGTCCTCGAGTCCTTCGTCGAAGCGGGCGCGCGACTCGACCTCGCGATCGACGGCAAGCGCCGCGACGCGACCGGGGCGCTGGTTCCGGCTCCCGAGGACCTCGAGCGGTTCCTTGCGCTCGCGCGGACCGAAGGGGACGGTCGCGTGGCGATCTCCCTGCTGATGCATTCCGTCTATCTCTATCCGGACGGGATCTACCAAGGGATGGCCGCGATCGCCGAGGACCTCGGCCTGCCTGTCCAGGTCCACGTCTCCGAGACCAGCCGCGAAGTCGAGGAATGCGTCGCTCGGCACGGCTTGACTCCGCCTGCCTTTCTCGAGGCCGCCGGCTTCTTCCGCACGCCGACGCTGGCCGCCCACTGCGTGCACCTGATGCCCGCGGACCGCGAGATCCTCGCGCGCAACGACGTCACGATCGTCCACAACCCTTCCAGCAACCTCAAGCTGGGCAGCGGCATCGCCGACGTCCACGCCATGCAGCGGGCCGGCATCCGCATCGCGCTCGGCACGGACGGCGCGGCGAGCAACAACAACCTCGACCTGTTCCACGAGATCCGCCTTTCGTCGTTCCTCGCCAAGGGATCCACGGGAGAGCCCGCGATCATGGACGCCGCAACTGCGCTCCGGATGGCGACGGTCAATGGGGCGGTCGGGTGCGGGTTCCCCGGCGTCGGAATCCTCGAGGTCGGCAAGCAGGCCGACCTGGTCGTCCTGAACGTAGACCGGGCCTCGATGACACCGCTCGGCGACCCCATGTCCGCATTCGTCTACAGTGCCGACTCTTCCTGCGTGGAAAGCCTCCTGGTCGACGGGCGCATGCTCCTCCGGAAGGGGGAGCTGACGACGCTCGACGAGGAGCGGATCCGCGCCGAGGCGCTCGAGTCCGCGCGCCACATCGTTTCCGCCGCGTCTTGACAGTCCCGCCGCCAGCCGATATATTCTGATAGGCAAGACGCCGCTGTGGCTCAGGGGTAGAGCGATTCACTCGTAATGAATAGGTCGTGGGTCCGATTCCCACCAGCGGCTCCAGGAAGCCTCCGGAACCCCCGGGGGCTTCCTTTTGCGTCTCCCAACGACTCTTCGAATTGCTATAATGTATGGGAATCTTCGAACAATGCAGCGGGAGGGCTCCTGACATGCCGGAAATCCGCATCCTCGAGGTCGTCACGAAGCAGAACCGCGAGCGCTTCATCGATCTCGCCTTCCAGGTCTACAAGGGCGAACCGGGCTGGATCCCGATGCTCCGCGGGGACGTGGCGGCCTATCTGTCGCCCGAGACCAACGGTTTCCTCGGCAACGGACCCTTCACGGTCCTGCTCGCTGAACGGGGTGGCCGCGTCGTGGCGCGGGTCGTGGCCGGAGTCGACGAGAAGTCGAACCGGATCCGCAACGTCCGCAACGGGTGGTTCTCCCTGTTCGAATGCCTTCCGGGGGAGGAGGAAGCCGCGAAGTCCCTGATGGACCGCGTCGCCTCCTGGTTGAAGGAAAAGGGCTGCGAAAAGGCGACGGGACCGGTGTCCCCGAACGGCGGCGACGAATTCAAGGGCTTCCTGGAGAAGGGCCGTGATTATCCGGCACCTTATCTCTGTTCCTGGAATCCTGAGTGGTATACGGGCTTCTTCCAGAAGCTGGGCTACACGGAGATCCACCGATTGTTCGGCTTCCGTGCCGACATCAAGAACATCCCGCTGGAGCGCTACAGCCGCGTGGTCGCCTATGCGAAGGAGCGGTACGGGTTCCGCGTGGACCCGATCGACCTGGACCACCTGGAGCGCGACCTGAACGATATCGGGCATGTCCTCGAGGAAGCGATCCTCGAGTCCTGGGAGGACCTCACCCCGCCGAGCATCGATGAACTGCGCAAGCAGGCGGAGTCCCTGCGGAAGGTCGCCGACCCGGGTCTGATCATGATCGCGCGCCGGACTTCCGACGGCCGTCCGATCGGGTTCGACCTGATCCTGCCGGACTACGGGGATGTCCTTCGGCACCTGAACGGCCGCATGGGTCCGATTGGCGCGCTCAAGTTCCTCTATTACAAGAGGAAAATCGACGGGGTGCGCGGCTTCGCCCAGTTCGTGGTCCCCGAATACAAGCACAAGGGCGTGATGTCCGCGATTCTCCTCGACGTCTTCCTCTGCGGCCTGAAGAAAGGCTATGTCTGGGGCGACTGCTCCACCGTGGGGGAGGAGAACGACCCTTCGCTGGCCAACATCCAGAGCATCGGAGCCAAGCTCTACAAGGAATACTGGCTCATGAGCCGTGATCTCCGCTAGGGGAGGCGGGGCCTCTGACAAGGCCTGTGCGGCGTCGCGCCGCGGAGGCCGTCGCGGCGTGTCCGCCCTGACCGCCCTGGCACTCGCCCTGGCCCTCCTGTCCGCCTGCGCGTCGCAGAGCGCGACCGGATTCCCCGCAATCTTCGACGAGAACCCCCAGATCACGTTGCCGGGTGGCGCGTCGACGACGCCGACTCCGAAGGTCGGCCCCGCGTCCCTCAGCGTCGGGATTCCTTCCGGTTCGTCCGAGATGCTGACGGCCGTGTCCGAGCTCTACAACGGCATGACCGACGGGCGACTGGTCAAGACCGACGAACCCGGTTCGGTCGGCGCCAGGATCTCACTCGACGACCTCGCCAAATTCACGGAGGGGCTGAACGCCACGCTCGTCGATCTCCCGACGGGGGACGCGTTGAGGACCGCGCTTCTGGGAATGGGCGCGTCGGGCACGCTGCCCGACATCTATCTGACCGATGAGCTTCCGGCACTCTCGCGAGCCGGCTACACCACGTCTCTCGATGGCTGGGCCTCGGTCGAATCCCTCCTGCAGGAGGGAAAGGTCCTCCCGGTCGCCTTTCAATCCTGCATCGTCGACGGGAAGATCCAGGGCCTGCCGTACTCCGCCTCCACGCCGGTCCTGTTCTACAATGCGACGCTGATAGCTGATGCCGGCATCGATGCGTCCACCCTCGATGCCGGTCTCTCCCTCCGGAACCTGGTCGCCCTCTTCCCGGCGCTCACGAAGCCGACCACGCACCAATACGCGCTCTACGACGCCCTCCCTCTCCTCTCGCTGCTGCCCTCCACGCGGGACGTCTCCGCGGGCTGGAGCGGATTCGTCAACGGGTCGTTCGACTTCGGGTCGCAGGCCTTCACGGACTCCGTAACGGCCCTGCGCGCGGTCGTGAAAGGACAGTGGACCCTGGACCTGCTCACGAAGGACCAGTTGACGAAATACTATTCGACTTCGGATCCGCGCATTCTCGGGAAAATCGCCTTCTGGATCGACGACAGCTCCCGCGTCTCCTATTGGACCGGCGTCGCCGGCTTGACGACCGGAATTGCGCCGATCCCGTACCTCGACGAGAGAAGACTGCCGCTCTCCCTCCGCTGCTTCGCCGTGAACCCCAAGTCGACGGACCTCCCGGACGCCGTCCGCTTCACGGGCTTCCTAGCGACCGATGCCGACGCGCTCCGGCTTGAATCGCGCTTCGGCTTCGACTCCGGCAGGATTCCGCTGCAACTGGAATCCTCCGTGTGGACCGATGCGATCGGGCAGGGAACCGCTTCCTTGTATTTCACTTCGCTGCGCAGCCTTCTGCCGAAGTCCTTCGTCGAAGGCCGCATCGGGGTGCCCGGCTGGTCCGCCGCCGTCGCGGCCTCGCTTGATGCGCACGCGCTGAAGCTGCTCCAGGGTCTGGAATCGATCCAGACCGTCTCGGCCGACATGGATGCCGCCGCGCGGAAGGCTCTGTCGGAAACCTCCTCGGCGACTCCAGGCCTTGCCCCTTGATGGAAAGAGACGGTGAGAAGCGAATGGTTGCCTATCGAAGACCCGATGCCAGACCTCTCCGGATTTCCGACGCCTCCACGCTCGAGGTGCTGGTCCGCCGACCCGGAGACCGAACGATCTCGGCCGGCGCGGAGGACCTTCAGCAGCGCGAATCGTCGATCGTCGAGTGGATCCGCGCCAGGGCCGAGGACGAGCGCGGCGGCCGATCCTGGTTCCTGTCCGTCGAATCCCCGACCGACGGAGCCTTCTCGGGAATCGCCGGCCTCCAGCGCATCGACCCGGTCCGCTCCTCCGCCGAACTCCTGCTTCTCGTGTCGCTCGACGAGCCCCAGTTGCTCGAAGTCCTCGACCGGATCCTGAAGACCGCCTTCTATCATTTCGGCCTTCACCGCGTCGAGATGCGGGTTCCCCTCCAGGAGGACCGAAAGGCGGATCTCCCTGGGTGGACTCGGGAAGGTGTGCTTCGTGGCGCCTCTCCGATCGACGACGGCTTCCGCGATGTCGCGCTGCTTTCGATGCTGCGGGAGGAATTCGACGGGTACGGCATCGCCTTCGTCCCCTTCGCCCGCGGCTATGTCCATGTCAGCGGGGACCGGAACGCCGTCGACGCGGTCGGATTCCTGCGGCTGGACCAGCCCGTCGAACAGGGCGCCCTCCTTTCCGCCGCGTTCCTTCAGGGGCTTTGCGACCGTAACGGCATGCTGTTCTCCGTGGAATCGAAGAAGTCCCTGGGGAAAGTGAAGCTGCCCGCCGAAGTCCAGCGCGCCGCAAGGCAGATCGAGGAATACATCGCGGGGGAGAGGACCGCCTTCGAGATCGCGACGCGCCCGAACGGCAGTCTCTTCCAGCAGAAGGTGTGGGGCACGCTCTCGCGGATCCCCTTCGGCACGACGCTGACCTATGAGCAGGTCGCCCTCCGGATGTCGGACCAGGACGCCGAGACGGCCCGCCGTCTCACCCGCGCCGTGGGCTCCGCCTGCTCGGCCAATCCGCTGGCGATCGTCGTTCCCTGCCACCGCGTGATCGGCAAGGACAACAAGCTCGTCGGGTTCAGCGGAGGGCTCGACGTGAAGGAATGGCTCCTGGAACACGAGATGTTCGGAGTCCGCTGATCCGGAGGAACCATGGATACAGGAACAGCCCACGACTTGGATTCGCCCCGGCAGGACGGGCGGCTTCGCATGAAGCCGGCCGCGCTGCTATCGCCCGTACCGGTCGTGCTCGTCGGCTGTCGCGGCACGACGCCGGAGACCTCGCGCGCCAACCTGATCACGATCGCCTGGGCCGGCACCGTGTGCTCGGATCCGCCGATGGTCTCCATTTCGGTCCGGAAGAGCCGGTACTCCCACCGGCTGATCACGGAGTCCGGCGAATTCACCGTCAATCTCGTCGACACCCGCCTGGCCCGCGTCGCCGACCTGTGCGGCGTCAAATCGGGAGAAACGGTCGACAAGTTCGTCGAATGCGGGCTGACTGAGGTCTCCTCGGACACGCTCGCCCTTGCGCCCACGGTCGCCGAGAGCCCCCTGACGCTCGAGTGCCGCGTGAAGAGCGTCCAGGAACTCGGGTCGCACGATCTCTTCCTGGCGGAGGTGACCGGCGTCACCCACCGCGCCGACCTGCTCGGCGATGACGGCCGCCTCTCCCTGGAGAGGGCCGGACTCGTCGGCTACTGCCATGGGGAATACTGGACGCTCGGCCGCTGCCTCGGATTCTTCGGGTATTCCGTCGCAGGAGAACAGGTGCTGAAACGCCGCATGAAGGGCAGATGATGGACCATCCGGAAAACCGGTCGCTGCTGGCCAGGGAAGGTCTCGCGGCGGCCGTCGTCGCGAATCTCGCGACCGCCTTCGCCAGCATGTTCGCGACCCGTTTGGGGGCTTCGGACTTCCAGATCGGCCTCATGAGTTCGCTCCCGCCGCTCTTCGGACTCGCGGTCCTGATTCCCGGAGCGCTCGCGACCGACCGGATGCACAACAAGCGACGGATGGTCGAGATTTCGATCCTCTTGCTCGCGGCCTGCTATCTCGCCGTCGGCCTCACGCCCTTCCTCGGGGCGTCCCGCGTGTGGGCGATGGTGGTCCTCTTCGCGTTGTCGAACGCGCCGCTCTCGCTCTACACGACGAGCTGGCAGGCCTACTTCTCCGACGTCGTCGCCCCGGATCTCCGGAACTCCTACTATGCCCGCCGGACCCGCCTGACCTTCCTGAGCGGCGCCGTCATCGTCCTCGTCACGGGGCTGCTGCTCGCCTACCTGCCCCGGACCGACGGCGACCGGATCCACCTCTACCAGCTCTTCTTCACGATCGCGTTCCTCGCCTCCTTCCTCCAGATCCAGCTGATCCGCAGGGTGCGCGGTGGGGATTCCCAGACTCCGGTTGCGGCGCGCCTCCACCGCTTCGGGTCCGCGGTGCGGTCGCTCGTCCGTTCCCGCCTGTTCACGGGCTTCGCCGCCCTCTCCCTGCTGCTGTACTTCTCCTGGCAGATGGCCTGGCCCCTCTTCTTCCTGACGCAGGTCCGCTATCTCGGCGCCGACGAAGCCTGGATAAGCTGGATCGCGGTCCTGTCGTCCCTGCTGAACATGGCCACGACCGGATACTGGAGCCGCTTCATCGATCGCCACGGAATCCGGCTGACTCTCGTGATCGGCATCCTCGGCGTCGCGACCACGCCCTTCGTCTACCTCTTCTCGACGTATCTGCCGGCCGGAATCGCGCTTCCGGCGCTCTTCGCGATGACCACGCTGATCGGCCTGACCTTCCCCGCCTTCCAGCTCGCGATCTTCCAATGCCTGCTCGAGGTGGTCGGGGAGGAGGACAAGACGCTGCGGATCGCGATCTTCTCCAGCCTGACCCTGGTCACGAACATCCTCGCCCCGCTCTTCGGCGTCTGGATGTACGAGTCGCTCGGTTCGAACCGCTGGGCCATGTCGATGACCATGGGCCTTTCGTCGCTGCTTCGATTCGCCGCCGCCGGCGCATTCGCCGTCCGCTGGTACCGCCTGCGGGGTGCGCCCGACGCCGGGAAGCGACGTCCCGAGCCCGTTCCCGTGCTCTCGGAAAGGGAAGAGGGCCCCGTCGTCTGACGGAACCCTCTTTCGGACCCGGTCGGGACAAAGAAGCCGGCTACTTCGTCGCCAGGACCTTCTTCAGCTTCGCGAAGCGCGGCACGCCATCGACCATCGGGGGAGAGGACTCGCCCTGGATCAGGGGCAGGACGTAGTCGACGTAGGCCTGCGTCACGAAGTTCCCTTCGGCGTTGATCCATTCCTTCGGAATCTTCTTTTCGGTGTTCGCGACGTCGTCGAGCGGAATCAGGTGGATCTCGCAGGCGTAGTCGGCGCCGGGGGCGCGGCGGAAGGCGACCATCTGGTCGGTGCCGCCGGCGACGGCGACTTCCACGGCCGTGCGGCCGGCCATGTAGGACTCCTCGACGTCGGTCTTCGAGGCGCAATGCGCGGCGCAGCGCTGCAGAAGCGAGAATTCGATCGCCCGGATCTTGCAGCCGAGCTTCTCCTTCACGATGCCGGCGAGGATGGAGGCGGTGCCGCCCATCTGGGCGTGGCCGAAGGCGTCCTTGGCCAGGTCGCCGCCGAGTTCGGGAATGTACTTGCCTTCCTTGGTCCTGATGCCCTCGGAGACGGCGATGATGCACTTCTTCTCGCGGTCGTAGATCTTCTTGACGTCGACGAGGAAGGTGTCGAGGTCGAAGTCGACTTCGGGCAGGTAGATCAGGTCGGGGCCGAGGCCCTTGAATGCGGCGATCGCGGTCGCCGCGGTCAGCCAGCCGGCGTTGCGGCCCATGACCTCGAGGATCGTGACCATACCCGTGTCATAGACGCGGGCGTCGAGATAGACCTCCATGGTGGAGGTCGCGATGTACTTCGCGGCGGAAGCGAAGCCGGGGCAGTGGTCGGTGCCCCAGAGGTCGTTGTCGATCGTCTTGGGGACGCCCATCACGCGGCACTCGTAGCCCGACTTCTGCATGTACTTGGAGATCTTGTTGCACGTGTCCATCGAGTCGTTGCCGCCATTGTAGAAGAAGTACCGGATGTCGTACTTGCGGAAGACCTCGAGAAGGCGCTTGTAGTCGGTCTCGTCGTCTTCGGCCTTCTTGAGCTTGTAGCGGCAGGAGCCGAGCGCGGAAGAGGGGGTCGTCTTCAGGAGGTCGAGTTCGGCCGGGTCCTCCTTGGACATGTCGTAGAACTGCTCGGCGAGGATGCCCTTGATGCCGTGGGCGGCGCCGTAGACCTTCCCGATCGTGCCCTTCTGCTTCAGGGCTTCCTGGATCACGCCGGCCGCGCTGGCGTTGATCACGGAAGTGGGGCCGCCGGACTGGCCGAAGATCGCGTTTCCGATGAGCTTGGTCATGGGGTTCCTCCTTTGGTGGGCGGGTGCGGGAATCTGCAAACATCGTGAATATAGCATAACGGCCCGCCTCCGACAACGAAGGGGGCCGTGGGCGACGGGTCAGAGCGCTGCGAAGTCCCGGTCGAGGAGAGAGTACATCCGAAGGCCCTTCCAATGGCCCGAGCGGAAGACCGCCTCGCGCAGCATGCCCTCCTGGACGAAGCCGAGGCTCTCGAAGAGGTGGATCGAGCGGTCGTTCCCTTCCTGGATGCGCGCCTGCAGGCGGTGGAGACCCATCTCGCGGAAGCAGAAGCCGATCAGCAGCTTCATCGAGGCCCGGGCGATCCCGTGGCCCCGGTTGTCTCCCGGAAGGAGCGCGACGCCGGCCTCGGCGCTTCGGTTGGTCCAGTCGACGGCTTCGAGGTTGCAGATGCCGGCGATCCCGTTCTTGAAGAAGATCGTGAAGACGAACTGCGTCGTCGCGTCGTGCCAGTCGCCGAGCATGCCGCGCAGCTGCGCTTCGTTGAGCGGACGGGCGAGCGTGGGAAGATACAGCCGCAGCGTCGGTAGGTCGAGGAAAAGGGGGGCGAGTGCGGGCAGGTGGGATTCGTCGAAGGCGACGAGCCGGATTTCGGTGTCGGGGTCCTGGAGCAGGTCGAGCGGAAGGTCCATGCTGCGCTCCTTTGGTCGTGTCCGAACCAGTGAAGGGCCGATTCCCGAACAAAGAGACCGGCCCCTTCCGGGTACCGGCCTCTCGAAGCTGGTGAGCCATCGGAGGCTCGAACTCCGGACCCCTTGATTAAAAGTCAAGTGCTCTACCGACTGAGCTAATGGCTCCTGTGGCTGGGACGGCAGGATTCGAACCTGCGAGTGCGGGAGTCAAAGTCCCGTGCCTTACCCCTTGGCTACATCCCATCGGGGCAGGGCCCTTTCGGGCCCCGCGGAGGGGGTTCTGGGGTGGAATACGGGATTTGAACCCGCGACATCCAGATCCACAATCTGGCGCTCTAACCACTGAACTAATTCCACCGTATGAAGCCGCGCGCAAGGCACAACGCGATTATAGAGAAGCCCCCCGCGTATGTCAAACGGAAAGACGCCGGAAAGCGGGAGTTCCCAGGTGGTCCCGGGCACATGCGGAAGACCGTCCGCAGTCCGCGGTGGACAAACCTCCGTCGATGCGGTAGAATCCACAACCGTAATGGCGCGCGGGTGTAGTTCAATGGTAGAACCTCAGCCTTCCAAGCTGATTGCGTGGGTTCGATTCCCATCACCCGCTCCAACGGGCTCATAGCTCAGCGGATAGAGCAACGGCCTTCTAAGCCGTGGGTCGGGGGTTCGATTCCCTCTGGGCTCACCAGATGGAGCCGCTCGAAAGGGCGGCTTTCCCATGCCGTCCGCATTTCTACATGGTGTATAATCGAACCGGGTCAGCGAAGACGGACCCCAAGATATGGAGCGGAGGACGGGATGGCGAAGGCGAAGGTCTACGGGAACGACAGCATCTCCTCCCTGAAGGGCGCGGACCGCGTCCGGCTGCGTCCTTCCGTGATCTTCGGTTCCGACGGGCTCGAAGGGTGCCAGCATTCCTTCTTCGAGATCCTCTCCAATTCGATCGACGAGTCCCGCGAAGGGTACGGCAGGAAGATCGAGGTCCGCCGATACAAGGACGGCTCCTACTCCGTCCGGGACGATGGCCGCGGCATTCCGCTCGACTACAACGAGAAGGAGGCGCGCTTCAACTGGGAACTCGTCTACTGCGAACTCTATGCGGGCGGCAAATACGACAATCTCTCCGGCGAGAGCTACGAATACAGTTTGGGATTGAACGGGCTGGGCGCCTGCGCGACGCAGTACGCCTCGGCCTGGTTCGACGTCGCCGTGCAGCGCGACGGGTTCAAGTACGAGCTCCATTTCGAGAAGGGCGAGAACGTCGGTGGGCTGAAGAAGACGCCCACGCGCTTCAACGCGACCGGTTCCTTTCAGAAGTGGAAGCCCGACCGCGAGGTCTTCACCGAGACCGAGATCCCGGATTCCTATTTCCTCGACACGCTGAAGCGCCAGGCGATCGTGAACCCCGGCGTCGAATTCACGTTCTCCGACGAGACGGCCGGCACGACCGAGGTCTTCCTGTACCCAGACGGAATCGAGGGGTACGTCAAGGAACTCGCCGGCGACAACGCCCTGTCGCAGCCCGTCCTGTTCGAAGCGGCCGGCCGCGGCCGGGACCGCGACGACAAGCCGGAGTACAAGGTCAAGCTGTCCGTCGCGTTCTGCTTCCACAACGAGGTCAACGTGCTCGAGTACTACCACAACTCGAGCTGGCTCGAGTACGGCGGATCGCCCGACAAGGCTGTCCGCAGCGCCTTCGTTTCGGAAATCGAACGCCTCGTCAAGACGCGTGGAAAATACAAGGCCGACGAATCGAAGATCACCTTCCCGGACGTCCAGGACAGCCTGCTGCTCGTCTCCAGCTCCTTCTCGACGTCGACGAGCTACGAGAACCAGACCAAGAAGGCGATCAACAACCGCTACATCCAGGAATTCATGACCGAGACGATCCGCCAGAAGCTCGAGGTGTGGTTCATCGAGAACCGCGCCGACGCCGATCGGATCGCGGAGCAGGTGCTCGCGAACAAACGGTCCCGAGAATCGGCGGAAAAGCAGCGGCTCAACCTGCGCAAGAAGCTGATGGGCAGCATCGACATCGCGAACCGTGTGAAGAAGTACGTCGACTGCCGCACGAGGGACGTCGCGAAGCGGGAGCTTTACATCGTCGAGGGCGACTCCGCGCTCGGCTCGTGCAAACTCGGACGCGACGCCGAGTTCCAGGCGATCATGCCGGTCCGCGGCAAGATCCTGAACTGTCTGAAAGCCGACTACGAGAGCATCTTCCGCAGCGAGATCATCACCGACCTCGTCAAGGTCCTCGGATGCGGCGTCGAGATCCAGACGAAGCACAACCGGGACCTCTCCGCCTTCGACATGGCCTCGCTCCGCTTCTCCAAGGTGATCGTCTGCACCGACGCCGACGTCGACGGCTTCCACATCCGCACGATGATTCTCGCGATGCTCTACCGGCTGGTGCCGACCCTGATCGAATCGGGCAAGGTCCATATCGCGGAATCTCCCCTGTTCGAGGTCACCTACCGCAACCGCAAGGAGGAGCAGACTCACTTCGCTTACTCCGAGAAGGAGAAGTCCGACCTGCTCGCGCGGCTCGGCGCCGACAAGTGCTCGATCCAGCGCTCGAAGGGGCTCGGCGAGAACGAGCCCGAGATGATGTGGCGCACGACGATGAACCCCGTGACGAGGCGGCTCGTGCGCGTCTGTCCCGAGGACGCGAAGCGGACGGCGGAGGTCTTCGAGCTGCTGCTCGGCGAAAACCTGGCCGGTCGCAAGCTCCACATCGAGACCAACGGGCACCGATACCTCGACATGCTCGACGTCGGCTGAGGAGAGGAACGATGGCAGCCAGGAAACCGCCCGAAGAGACGCCGCGCGCGCCGGCCCAGGAGACCCAGGTACCGGTCGACGACCGTCCGATCACGGACGTCCTCGAGCAGAACTTCATGCCCTACGCGATGAGCGTGATCGTGTCCCGCGCGATTCCCGAGATCGACGGCTTCAAGCCTTCGCACAGGAAGCTACTGTACACGATGTACAAGATGGGGCTGCTGACGGGCTCGCGCACCAAGTCGGCGAACGTCGTCGGCCAGACGATGAAACTCAACCCGCACGGCGACCAGGCGATCTACGAGACCCTGGTCCGCCTGACGCGCGGCAACGGGGCGCTGCTGCACGCCTTCATCGACTCCAAGGGCAATTTCGGCAAGCAGTATTCGCGCGACATGGCGTACGCCGCCTCGCGCTACACCGAGGTCAAGCTCGACCGGATCTGCGAGGAGATCTTCCGCGGACTCGACCGGGATGCGGTCGACTTCGTCGACAACTACGACGGGTCGATCAAGGAGCCGGCCCTGCTGCCCGCGACCTTCCCGACGATCCTCGTCAACGCCAACCAGGGCATCGCCGTCGGGATGGCCAGCAATATCTGCTCGTTCAACCTCGCCGAGGTCTGCCGCGCCACCGCGGCCTATATCCGCGACCCCGCCGTCGATGTCCGCTCCCTGATCCCCGCGCCCGACTTCGAGACCGGCGCCGAGATCCTGCTCGACGAAGCCGCGATGGCCGAGGTGTTCGCGACCGGTCGCGGCGCCGTGAAGCTGCGCGCGCGATACGAAGTCGACCGGAAGCTCGCGATGGTCGAGATCGTCGAGATCCCGTACACGACGACCGTCGAGGCCGTGATGGACGAGATCGCCGAACTGATCCGGTCGGGAAAGGTCAAGGAGATCGCCGACGTCCGCGACGAGACCGACCTGGACGGCCTGCGGCTCACGATCGAGTACCGACGCTCCGCCGACCCCGACGCCCTGATGCTCAAGCTCTTCCGCTACACGAGTCTGCAGACCTATTTCTCCTGCAATTTCAACGTCCTCGTGAACGGGACGCCACGCGTGATGGGCGTGAAGTCGATCCTCGCGGAGTGGGTCTCCTGGCGGCGGAACTGCGTCCGTCGCGAGACGCGCTTCGAGCTGGAGCGCAAGGAGGAGAAGCGGCACCTGCTCGAAGGCCTCGAGAAGATCCTGCTCGACATCGACCGCGCCGTGAAGATCGTCCGCGAGTCGGAGAAGGAATCCGACGTCGTCCCGAATCTGATGACCGGCTTCGGCATCGACGAGTTCCAGGCGGAATACGTCGCCGAGATCCGGCTGCGAAACCTCAACCGTGAATACATTCTGGCGCGCACGGGCGACCTGCGCACGCTCCAGGGGGAGATCGACGAGCTCCGGAGCGTCCTGGGGAATCCCATGAAGGTGGACAACCGGATCGTCGCCGACCTCGACGCCGCCGCGAAGAAGTACGGAAAGCCCCGCCGCACGCGGCTGATCGCCGCCGAGAACGTCGAAGTCGTCGAGGACCACCACTTCATCGACGATTTCAACCTCAGGCTGTTCCTGACGGCCCACGGCTACCTGAAGAAGATCCCGATGACCTCCCTGCGCGCGAACGGCGAACTGAAGACCAAGGAGGACGACCGGATCGTCCTCGCCCAGGACACGCACAACAAGGCGGACGTCCTGTTCTTCACCGACCGCAGCAACTGCTTCAAGATGAAGGTCTACGAACTGCCGGACCACAAGCCCTCGGACCTCGGCGAGTTCCTGTCGAACCGGCTCGAACTCGAGGAAGGGGAGAAGGTCGTCCACTTCCTGGCGACGGACGACTACGCGGGCGCGCTGCTGTTCGCGTTCGAGAACGGAAAGGTCGCGCGCGCCGATCTGAAGTCCTATGAGACCAAGACCAACCGCCGGAAGCTGAAGAACGCCTACTCCGACGGGTCGCCGCTCGTGGCGATGTTCTTCCTGCCGTCCGAGGACGACTTCGTCGCGACGAGCAGCATCCGGAAGGTCCTCGTGTTCCCGTCCTCGGCCGTGCCGATGAAGGCGGCGCGGGACAACCAGGGCGTCCAGATCCTCCTGTCGAAGAAGGGCAGCCGGCTCGTCTCGATCGTCCGGCTGTCGGAGTCCGGGCTCCAGGACCCGAAGTACTACCGGACGCGCACGCTGCCCGCCGTCGGCAGCTATCTCAAGGCCGAAAGCCTGCCTCAGCGCCAGCTCGAACTCGGGGAGACGAACTGACATGACGCCCAGGACGCTCCGCATCCAGGGCCGCGGCTGGGACGGCTTCGACCGTCGCGCCGGCCGCCGCCGCCGCTTCTACCGCCGGTTCTTCTCGACCGTCGCGATCCTGGCGGTCGTCGTCGGCATCGCCGCCGGCTCCCTCTGGTTCACGGCGCGCAACCGCGCCCTGACCGCCTACGACCGCTTCCAGGCCGAGATGACCGCCTCCGAGTACGATGCAGCGCTCCAGACCTATCGGGACGTCCAGCAGAGGGCCCTCCACGAACCCGGCTACTTCACCTACACGGCGGAATACCAGGCGGCCATGTCCCGCATGGAATCCGACCTGACGGGGAGGATCCGGTCGATCTACGACGACCTGTCGGGCGAGAAGTCCCTCGATGCGGCCTCCCGGTCGTTGCTCGACGGCATGCAGGAGGTCTCGGGCATGATTCTCGCCCGCATGGCTCGCGCGTCCTGCGAGGCCTATCTTGCGGGGACCGGCGATATCGAGGAGACCGGTCGGGTCCTGACCCTGCTGGTCGACGTGCAGGGCTCCCATTCCGCGATCCAGAGCCTTCTCGACGAGATCCCCGCCCTGACCGCCGCCCAACCGACCTTCCTCGCGGCCGACCAGGCGTTCCAGGGCAAGGAGTGGATCGACGCGGCGACCGCCTATCTCGGTCTGGTCGACTCCAGCACCGGATTCCTCCGGGAGACCGCCCAGGCGCGCCTCGACGCCTGCAGGACCACCATGCGCGACGTGGTCTTCGCGGACGTGCGGACCATGATGGCCGGCGCGCGCTACTATACCGCCCTCGACCGGCTCCAGGTCCTCGGAAGGATCTACCCGGGAGACGCCGACGTCGCCTCGTTGCTGGCGCAATGCCAGGCCCAGACCACGACCGAGCTGGAAGCCTGGACGGGCAACATCGAATGCATCGCCGTGCGTCCGCTGATCGCCGACACCGCGTCCGCCTTCGACGGCGACGCCTACGCCAAGGTCGCGGGCGACGCGATGCTGACGACCTATGAATTCAAGCGGATCCTCCAGCAACTCTACGACCGCGGCTACGTCCTCGTGGACCTGCCCTCGCTCTTCGATTTCCAGACGAAGGACGGTCAGGTCGTCGCCACGCATCGGACCCTGCAGATCCCCAAGGGAAAGAAGCCGCTCGTGTTCAACATCGAAGGCCTGAACTACTACGCCGCTCGCCACATGACCGGCAATTCGGTCTCCCTCTCGCTCGACGCCGACGGGCATGTCGTCTCGACGTATCCCTCCCCGACGGGCATGAAGACCGATGGCGAGGGGGAGGCGATCGGCCTGCTCGAGGCCTTCCTCGTCGAACACCCCGATTTCTCCTTCAACGGCGCGCGCGGGACGATCTCCCTGACCGGATACGAGTGCGTCTTCGGCGCCGTCACGGACGCAGACCAGGTCGATGACCGGAACGCGGCCCTGCAGAGCAACGGGGAGGCACCGATTTCGCTGTCCGCCGACCAGATCGAGGCGAACCGGCAGCAGGTGCTTCAGATGATCAAGGTCCTGACCGACCACGGCTGGTCCTTCGCGTCCTCGACGTATGGCGGCATCGACATCTCCCAGGCGAGCCTCGCGCGGATCACCGCGGATACCGCGAAATGGACCGCCCAGGTCGAATCGCTGACCGGCCCCACGAACATCCTGGTCTATCCGAACGGCAGCTGGATCAAGAACAACGACGCGAGGATGCCCGTCCTGAAGGCGGCGGGTTTCCGCATCTTCTGCGGAATCGGCGCGACGCCCTACCTGTCGATCGGGAAGGACTCCGTGTTCCTCGACCGGGTCCTGCTGAACGGGTATTCGCTGGTGCACACGGACCTGAGCCGGTTCTTCGACGCTTCTGCGGTCCGGGACCCGGCCCGGCCGAAATGAGGCGGACCTACTTCAGGAAGAACTCCTTGTAGAGCTCCTTGACCGCGTAGTTGCAGTATTCTTCACGGATGCCGAACATGACGCTGATCTCGGAGGCGCCCTGGTTGATCACCTCCAGGTTGACGCCGGCCTTCGCGAGCGACGAGGCGGCGCGAGCGGTCACGCCGACGGTGTGGGCCATCGCTTCGCCGACCAGCATGACGATCGCGAGTCCGTGGGTGACGGAGGCGTCCTCGATGCCGAGCTCCTCGCGCAGACGGCGCAGGATCGTCTGTTCCCGTTCGGGATTCATCACCTGGGAGCGCACGATGATCGACAGGGAATCGATGCCGGACGGCATGTGCTCGAACGGCACGCCCTCGCTGGCCAGGATCGTCAGGACCTTGAGGACGAAGCCGACTTCCCGGTTCATCAGGTACTTGCTCATGTTGAGGGTGGTGAAGCCCTTGGCGCCGGCGATTCCGGTGACGGTCCCGTCGAAGTTGCCGCGCGTGCGCACGATCATGGTGCCCTTGGCGGTCGGGTTGTTCGTGTTGCGGATGTTGACGGGGATCGAGCGAAGGAAGGCGGGCGCCAGTGCCTCTTCGTGTAGGACGCTGAAGCCGGCGTAGGCGAGTTCGCGCATCTCGCGGTACGTGATCTCGGAGACGGGGTGGGGGTTGTTCACCAGCTGAGGGTTCACGGCATAGACGGAATCGACGTCGGTCCAGTTCTCGTAGACCTCGGCCATGACGGCGGCCGCGAGGATCGAACCCGTGATGTCGGAACCGCCTCGCGGGAACGTCGCGACCTCTCCCTTGCGGGTATAGCCGAAGAATCCCGGGAAGACGAGGATGCCGGTCCGGGAGGACAGGGCGGCGAGCCGATCGTAGGATTCGGGCAGGACCTGCGCGTTGCCGAACTCGTCGGTCAGCAGCATGCCGGCGTCCTTCGGGTCGACGTACCAGGCTTCCTGTCCGATGCTCTGGAAGTAGGCGGCGACGAGACGAGCGGCATTGTCCTCGCCGGCGGCCTTGAGGGCGTCCATGAAGCGTCCCTTGTCCCTGCGGTCGAGTTCGAGCCGGGCGGACAGGTCGGCGGCGATCGTGGCGACCGTCTCGTGCACGCCGAGATCGACGGCGATCGCATGGAAGCGGTTGACGACGGCATCCAGTGCGGCGTCGGTGCTCTCGTCGCGGAGGGCGGTCTCGGCGAGGGCGATCAGGAGGTCGGTGACCTTCGCGTCCTCCTTGTTCCTCTTGCCGGGGGCGGAGACGACGACGAGACGCCGGTCCGGATCGGAGAGGACGATGTCGCAGACCTTGCGGATCTGCTCCGCGTTCGCGAGGGACGTGCCGCCGAACTTGCAAACCTTCATTCCGGTTCCTTTCCCTGGGAGAGCCCGCACGGGCGATATCTGGAATGAGGCGATTATAAGGCACGGGAAGGCGCATTTCAATCGAACGGCCCTCGGTTGACTTGTCCGAAAGGGTCATGGATACTGATTGCATGCAGCATCCGAAGGCTCCCGAGTCCGACTCCCGTTTCCGCTCCGAGGGCCCCCGAACTGTCGGGAGGACCCGTCCCGACCTCGTGGTCGGCGGATACCGGGAACTCGGAGCGGAACGCATGCAGGCGCTCGGAAGATCCTTCCTCCTGCTCGACGTCGACGGCACGCTGGCTCCGCATGGGTCCGACTCGCCTCCCGAAGGCGTCTCGGAGTGGCTCCGGTCCCTGTCGGACGCCGGCATCCGCTGCTACATCGTCTCGAATGCAGGACAGAGACGCATGCAAAGTTTCTGCGGGAAACTCGGCCTGCCGTTTCTCGCGAACGCGGGAAAGCCCTCCCCGCGGGGCGTCGCGACGGCGCTCGAACGATTGGGCGCGCGCCCGGCGGAGACCGCCTTCCTCGGCGACCAGCTATTCACCGACATGGCCTGTGCGAGGCGTTCGGGCGTTCTGGCCATCCTGACGCATCCGATCCCCGGTCGCGAACCCGTGCAGGTCGTCCTGAAGCGAATGCTGGAGCGGGTGGTGGTCCGACGGATCCTCGATGCGGAACAGCTCCGGCTCTGGAAGTCGGGAACATCGACCGAACGGTCGGGAGGTTGACATGGCACGATTCGGACCCGCGGGAAACCCGAAGAGCTTCTACGATTCCGGCGCCCAGCACTCCTTCGAGATGCCCGCCTACCTGCGGTGTCTCGGGCTCGACGCCTACGAGTACCAGTGCGGCCGCGGCGTCTCGATCCAGGAGGACACCGCCCGACGGATCGGCGCGGAGGCGAAGGCCCACGACATCGCGATGAGCGTTCATGCGCCATATTTCATCAATCTCGCCTCGGAGGAACCCGAAAAGGCGAGGAACAGCATCGGCTATATCCTCGAGAGCCTCGAGGCGGCCGTCTGGCTGGACGCGGGACGCGTGATCCTGCACCCGGGCAGCGCGAAGGATGCCGTGGGCCGCGAGCGGGCGCTCGACCGCGCCAAGGGCGTCCTGAAGGATGCGATCCGCGAAGCGGATTCCAAGGGATATCTCGACCGGATCGCGCTGTGCCCCGAAGTGATGGGCAAGAACAACCAGCTCGGCAGTCTCGACGAGGTGATCGCCTTGTGTGGGATCGACGAACGCCTGCTGCCCTGCGTCGACTTCGGACACCTCAACGCGCGCCTCCAGGGCGGCATGGCCGCCGTGGAGGACTTCCGCTCCGCCTGCCTCCGCATCGAGGACGGAATCGGTCGGGACCGCCTCTCCCGGATGCACGTGCACTTCAGCCGCATCGAATACACGGCGGGCGGAGAGAAGCAGCACTGGACGATGGCCGACCGGCGGTTCGGACCGGATTTCGAGCCTTTCGCGGAGGTCTGCGCAGAGCTGGACCTTTCGCCGGTCGTGATCTGCGAATCGCACGACACCCAGGCGCTCGACGCCGTGGACATGAGGAATGCATGGCTTTCCGCCGTGGAGGCGCGCGCCGGACGGCGGCCGTAGACCATCGGCCGCGCATCGCGACGTTCTCAACGCTCCCACGATGCCCGGCGACCGGGCATCGGTCGCGTTGAACGTGCTCTAGAAGCTGCTCTAGAAGCCTCTAGAAGCTTCTAGAGCACTGAGTTGCTTCAAAGGACGTTCTCGATTACACTATTCTAGGATTTCAACCGGATTCCGGACAGGACCGGCACAGGAGGTAGAAAGATGATCAGCGCAGGGGATTTCCGGAACGGTCTCACCTTCGAGATGGACGGCAACGTGTTCCAGGTGATCGAGTTCCAGCACGTCAAGCCAGGCAAGGGAGCCGCCTTCGTCCGCACCAAGTACCGCAACGTGAAGACGGGCT
>CAILLO010000048.1 GCA_903835065.1 uncultured Eubacteriales bacterium | reverse complement strand
CCGCCTTCCTCGTCGAGGCGCTGGCAGCCGCTGACGCCGGGCAGGTCCTTCAGCACGCCGACCAGCTTCTCCTCGGCCACCCAGCCGCGGACCGCCATCTTCAGGCGCCGGGCCGAGGCGATGAGGTCCAGGACTTCGCTCTCGCCCATCTCGAACTCTCGCGCCAGCTCGTGCATGGCTTCGGGCTTGGGCGCGGGAAGGGCCGTCGCCGCGAGCGTGGGCGTGAACGCCTCGCCGGCGGCGACCTTCTCGGCCAGAAGCTGCCGGTGGCCCTGGTCGAGACCCTGGGCCATCCGCTCGAAACGGATGTAGTCGAGGAGTCGCGGCCTCGTACCGCCGACGAGGACCTCGACCGGGTCCGAGTAGGGCGACTGCTTCTTCTCGCGCTCCCAGGCGTGCCACCCGTCGGCGAGGACCGTCTCGACGTCGGCGTGCTTGAACTCGACGCTGATGAAGAGCTTCGACGGGCTGTGCATGGCCGGGTCGGCGCCGACGAAGAATCCGCCGTCGGGATTGATGCCCATGAAGAGCGTCGTGTACAGCCCGAACGGATCCTGCCAGGGCCGCAGCAGACCGCCGTCCTTGGCCCCGTACTTCACCTGGAAGCGGTGCTCGTCGGCGGGGCGGTTCTTCGTCAGACGCCGATTCGCGAGGAAGGCGTAGCAGACGATCCCGATCCGCTCCGCGGAAGGGGTCTCGAAGGAGATCCGGAACGGCGCTTCATCGGGCTTGGTCGCCTTGATGATCCGGCAACCGGAGCCTTGAAGGCCTTCGAGCAAGAAGGCGAGAAGCGGCTCCTTGTCACGCCGGCTGACCGAGTACGACTTGTAATTCACTGGATGAATCGTAGCCCGTGGGAGCTTTCTGCGGGAGCGGTTTAGGTGGGTCCCGTCAGGCGCCGCGGGAATCTTGCTCCCAGGCTCAGCTGGCCTTGCGGCGAGCGGAGTCGGCCATGGCGTCGATCATCTTGAGGATCGCCTTGCGGTCATGAGGGGGAAGCTCGGCGAGGCGCTTGAAGCGCCGCCACAGGCGAACGCTCTCGGGGGCGGGGAGGCCCGCATCGGCGGATTCCTTCTTCCCGGCCAGAGCGGCGAGGGAGACGCCGAGCGCCTCGGCGAGCCGGATCAGGAGCGTCGTGGAAGGGACGCCGCCTTGGATCTCGTAGTAGGCGACCATCCGCTTGGAAAGGTCGATGCGGCGTCCGAGCTCGGTCTGCGTCAGGCCCTTGGCGAGCCGGAAGCGGCGAATCCGGCCGCCGATCGGCTCACGGGACGAAGGAGCGCTGGGGGGCGGAGCCATCTCGCAAGCGAGTGTAGGGGTCGGTTCTGGCATGGCTTGACAGAGGTTACATTAGACGTATCCTACGGTGCCACACGAGAACCGCACTTTCCTCTTGACACGATTTTCGAAGGAGGCCGCCGCCGATGATCCCCGCTGAAGCGATCGCGGACGTGAAGGCCCGGCACGACCTCGCCGGCTTCATCGAGTCGTGCGGGATCGCCCTGAAACGGCACGGCGAGGCGTATCTCGGACTCTGTCCCTTCCACGAGGACCGGCGGCCGTCGCTCTCCATCTCGCCCGCCAAGCAGTCCTGGTGCTGCCTCGGGGCCTGCTCGGCGGGCGGGAAGGTCCTCGGGGGCGACGTCGTCGAATTCGCGCGGCGGTACTGGGGCGTCGGCTTCCGGGAGGCCCTGCAGCGTCTCGGCGGGGCCACGTCGATGGCGCCGCCGGTACCGCGGCGCGCACCCCTCCGGGTCGTCGACGGGAGGAAGTCCGTGAGGCCGCCCGTTGCGGCAGACCTTCTTGGTCAGGTGGCGACCGTCTATCACCAGCTACGGCGTCAAGCTACGGTTGGATCCACCTAACACACTGATTCAGTGTAGGTTACGGCAGCAGTCCTGCATGGATTGGAGTCGCAATCCTGCCAGCGGCTTG
>CAILLO010000047.1 GCA_903835065.1 uncultured Eubacteriales bacterium | reverse complement strand
TGGACGACGGCGGCTGGACGCTTCCCAAGCTCGAGATACAGCTCGACGGCCCTTCTTCTCATCTCATGGGAGTACATGGACTACCTCCTGGGTTCTTCCAGTCCAGGATTTTGTCCGCACCCCCGGTGTCTCCAAATGACATCTACATTGCCAGATGATAGCGGAGCCTCCCATTCGGTCGGATGGTAATAATCCGATACGACAACTTTTTTATCGATTCCTTTATCTTGTCTTCCGATACCTCCGCTACGATGAAAGCAAGGATGACACACGCTGGCAAACAATTTTCCTGACGGTTTCAACACCCGTGTTATTTCCCTTGCTGTCCCTTCAAAGTCCTCGCAATCCATCAGCATCATGGAAGAAAGAACAATATCAAAGGTGCTGTTGGCAACATTGAGTAACTCGCTGCTGTTTCGTACATAATATGTGATTTTTAGTTGTTCCGCCTCCGCCTTTGATACGCAATACTCTATTGCTTTTTCAGAACAATCAACAGCTGAAACTATTGCACCTCTACGTGCCAATTCCCTTGAATAACCGCCTTCGCCGCAACCCAAATCCAGTACGGTTTTGCCCGAAACATCGCCAAGCTGATTAAATGTGAATGGCATAATGAAATGCATTCTGTGAGGATTTGTTTGTGCATTTTGAATCCATTCATCAGCCATTTCAATTCTACCCCAGGATTCGGTTGAACTGTCTTTCTTCATCTGACACACCTCCCTTGCTTCAACAATCCGTACAAAAACAAAACCACAATTCTGATTTTTATCAAAATTGTGGTTTTGTTTTGGTGGAGACGAGGGGAGTCGAACCCCTGTCCGAAATCGTTTCCGCAAGAGCATCTCCGGGTGCAGTCCTTGTATTGAGTATTCCCCTTCTGCATCACCCGAAGGACAGGTTCTGCAGTTCCGGTAGCTTCATGATGCCGATCGGTGTCAAAGCTTTCACCTACCCGTGCCTGCGTTTGACCTGCCGACGCAGAAGGTCTTCAAATGACGCCGGTTCCCCGAAAGGAAGATCTCCCGGGCCGACGGCGGACATTTAAGCCGCTACAGGTAAAGTGTTGGCAGTTGAAAAGTCCTCGTTTTTTAAAGAGGCCGACGAGGATCCTCTACCCGCTTCTCCGGCTTCAACCATCCCGTCGAAACCATTACGCCCCCATATTCGGTTGTCAACGTGCGGCGGCGGGATTCCCCCGTCACGATTCCATTATGGGGCCGGAGCCAGGGCAAAGCAACCCGGGCAGGTCACGCCGTCTCGACGATCCGGACCGTGGCGATCTTCTGCTCCTCGACCGGGCGGTCGTTCATGCCCCGGCGGACGGACGCGATGCGGTCGACGGCCTCGAGGCCGGACACGATATGCCCGAACGCGGCGTACTGTCCGTCCAGGTGCGGAGAGTCCTTGTGCATCAGGAAGAACTGGGAGCCGGCGGAATCGAGGCTCGACGAGCGGGCCATCGAGATGACGCCGCGGGTGTGGCGGATCGGGTTCTTCACGCCGTTGCTCGAGAACTCGCCCTTGATCTGGTAGCCGGGACCGCCCGTGCCGGTGCCCTGCGGGCAGCCGCCCTGGATCATGAATCCGGGGATCACGCGGTGGAAGACCAGCCCGTCGTAGAATCCCTTGTTCGCGAGGGCGACGAAATTGGCGACGGTGATCGGGGCGGCGGTCGCGTCGAGTTCGATCTCGATGATGTCGCCGTTCTGCAGGGTCATGACGGCTTTCGTGGCCATGTTTCCTCCTTGGAGAGTTTCCGTGGGCGGATGTACGCACCATCTTACAACGGAACCGGGAGGTCGCGCAATGCCGGGAAACTTGACAAGGACGCCCGGATTCGGGTATCAAGTAAAGGAACAGGCCGACGGGTTCTCCGGTCGGCCGGGCCTCACAGGCAGCGGACAAGTCGACCGCGGGACGAAGGAACGATCGTCCCGCGGTTTTTGCTACCCGGAACGAATCCAGCACGAGGAGGATCCTCGCCCCATGGAAAAAGCGAACTACAAGAGCATCCGGAACATCCTCTGGCTCATCCTATTCCTCAATTTCGGCGTCGCCGCCGTGAAGATCGTCGTCGGCGCGTCGATCCGCAGCGCCAGCCTGACGGCCGACGGCTACCACTCCCTCACGGACGGCTCGTCGAACATCGTCGGGCTGATCGGCCTCTACTTCGCCTCCCGCCCCGTCGACGCGGAGCACCCGTACGGCCACAACAAGTTCGAGACGCTGACCGGCATCTTCATCGCCGTCATGCTGACCGTGATCGGCGTCAAGGTCATTCTGGACGCCTTCTCCCGGTTCTCGAACCCCGTGGCGCCCGAGGTGACGCTCGTCAGCCTCCTCTCGCTCTTCGGCACGCTCGCGGTGAACGTCTTCGTGAGCACCTACGAACTGCGCGCCGGCCGTCGCCTGGGCAGCTACATCCTCATCTCCGACTCCATGCACACGCGCAGCGATATCTTCGTCTCCATCGGCGTCCTCATTTCCCTTCTCGGCATCCGATTCCTGAGTCTGCCCGCCTGGATCGACCCGGTCGTCTCCCTGGTCGTCGCCGGCTTCATCCTCTGGGCCGCTGTCGGCATCCTCCGCTCCGCGAGCAACATCCTCGTGGACAAGGCGGCCGTCGACACGGAGAAGGTCCGTGAAGTCGTCCTGGCTTTCAACTCCGTGAAGGACATCCACGAGATCCGAAGCCGCGGATCCGGCGATTCGATCTTCCTCGACATGCATATCGTGACGGCTCCCGACATGACCGTGCAGGAGTCCCACGAGCTGATCCACCACATCGAGAAGCACATCCAGGAGACCTTCGGCAAGAATGCGGAGGTCATCGTCCACCTCGAGCCCTTCGGCGCCGAAGAGGACCCGAAGATCGACTGACGGCGAAGGGCCGCGGGCATGCGATTCCGCGGGTATGCGCTAGAGTTCCTGTTTCCGGAACAGGGCCACGGCCAGCGCGACGAGCGCCGCGCTCAGTCCGAGGGTCGCGACCAGCGGCCACAGGAGCTCGGATGCCATCGACTTGCCCACGAGGAGCAGCAGCCCCTGGTCGACGAGCGCCGACGGCGTGTAGTCCTTGACGACCGGCAGCAGGGACAGCATCGACAGCAGGAAATATCCTCCCAGGGCCCCGACCGCCGCCATCGCGGTGCTCTGCGCGACCGTTCCGGCCAACAGCGTCACGCCGGCCATGAGGACGAGATAGGCTCCGAAGGAAGCCAGGACCAGCAGTCCGTCACCTCCGGGCGTCTCCTGGAACGTCAGCCACTGATAGAACAGGAAGACGACGCAGGAGACGACGTAGGCCCCGAGGACGGTCGCGGCCGAGGAGGCGAACTTCGCGAGCAGGAACGTGGAGCGCGGCACGCCCTTGGTCAGCATGAGGACGACGCTTCCCTTCCTCTTCTCCTCGGTGACGGCGCCCATGAAGAGCAGCATGTACAGCAGGACGCCCATCTGGGTCAGGTTCTTGAGGAACTGGACGTAGGAATCCGAAGGAACGGGTGGCGGCATGGTCAGCTGGAGCCCTCCCCCCTCCGTCGTGCTCATGATCCACTGGACGAGGTCCGGCATGTACTTCGCGCTCATGGGGCTGAGGATCGCGAAGGACAGGAACACGATCCCCAGAACGAGCAGCCGCCGGCGGCGCAGGTTCTCGGTCATTTCCTTGCGGAAGAGAATCCGGAATCTCCTCATGGTCCGACCACCTTCATGAAGATCGCCTCGAGGTCGGGTTCCGCCGGTTCGAAGCGTTCGACCGGCAGGTCCAGCTCGACGGCGGCGGCGAGGATGCCGCGACGGGCGGCCGCTAGGTCGTGGTAGGAAACGAGCAGGTCGCCCTCCGGGCTCGCCTGGATCCCCGCGCACCAGGCCTGGGGCAGGATCCGGTCCGAAAGGAGCGCGGAATCGCGCCGTCGTGCGTCCTCCGTGGCGGAGGCGAGGCGGATCCGCTGCGCGTCGATCGCATAGCGCCGGCGCAGGCCGTCGATCGAGTCCTCGACCTGGCACCGGCCCTTGACGAGGATGGCGACGCGATTGCAGACCCGTTCGACGTCGGCCAGAATGTGCGTGGAGAAGAAGACGGTCGTACGTTCGGACAATCGGCCGATGACGTCCATCACGTCCTTCCGCCCAGCCGGGTCGAGCGCGGAGGCGGGCTCGTCGAGCATCACGAGGTCGGGCGCGTTGACGAGCGCCTGCGCGATGCCGAGGCGCTGCTTCATCCCGCGCGAGAAGCCGCCGATGCGTCGCTTCTCCTTCTCGAGCCCGACGAGCTCCAGGAGTTCGGGGATGCGGGTGCGCTGAGTCGCGCGGTCCACGCCGCAGAGATCCGCGCAGAGGCGCAGGAACTCGACGGGCTTGAGGTAGGCGTAGCAGTCGGGCACGTCGGGCAGATAGCCGATCCGTTCGCGGCCCGCGTGGCTCCCGAAGGCGACTTCGCGGTCGAAGAGGCGGATCGTCCCCGAGGTCGGTGCCGACAGGCCGGCGACCAAGCGCAGCGTCGTCGTCTTCCCCGCCCCGTTGGGGCCGAGGAATCCGAACACGGTGCCGACCGGGACCGTCAGATCGAGCCCGTCGACCGCCCGGACGGCGCCGTACCGTTTGACGAGGCCCTGGATCTCTAGCGCATCCACATCATTCCTCCTCGTCCTGGTTGCGGCCGATCACGAGAAAGAGGATAGGACCGATCATGTTGACGAGCAGGACGATCGCGAACCAGACCCAACGGTTGAGGAGGCGGGGTGGCGCCTTCGGCTTGAAGAGGGCGACCAGGGCCCAGACCAGCAGTCCGTACTGGAGCAGAACCAGCGGAATGAGATAGGGAATCAGCGGGACGAGTTTCTCGAAGAGCGTGGAGATGTCCATGGGGTTCCTCCTTCGACGTCAGCTGCAATAATAGGCATAGATGCCGTCCGCGACGCCCTGGGCGATCTTCGTCTGGTATTCGTCGGAAGTCAGCAGGGCGGAGTCGGCGGCGTTCGTGAGATAGCCCATTTCCACCAGCGCGGACACGACGTTCTCTTCCCGCAGGACGGCGTAGTTTCCTTCGGGGATCTGGCCGTCGCGGGCGTCCGGGACCGCCAGATCGGGGCAGAGGGCCAGAATCCTGTCGCGGAGTTCGATCGCGAATTTCCGGCGTGCCGTATCGTCATAGAACTGGTAGGAGGGATTGAGCGGGTACTTGTCGGTGACCGAAGAATTCTTGGACAGCGCGAGCTCGTCGTTGAAGATCGCGTTGCGGCTCGCCCAGTAGACCGAAAGGCCGTGCACCTTCGTGGAGGTGGGCAGCGAATTGCAGTGCAGGGCGACGAAGACGATGTCCTTGTGCTGGTTCTCGATGTCGAGGATCGTCCGGAGGTCCGGGCGTGCGCCGAGGCCCTTGTAGACGCTGCGGCCGTTGCCGGAGTAGCTGTCGGTGTTGAGCAGGAGGCTCGGCGTGAAGAGCGCTTCGAGACGCTCGAGCTCCGTGAGGTCCGAACCACCGACCAGCTGTTTGTGGATGCGGAAGACCTCCTGGGCGACCCGTGCGACGCGGTAGTGCAGGGAGCGGAACTGGTCGTCGGCGGTTCGGGTCATGATGACATGCGCACCCCAGGCCTCCAGGTCCGCCTTGACCTTCTGGGCGACCTGCCAGTTGACGCTGGCTTCCTTCACGCCCGCATACGTGGCTCCGACGTCCGTGATGGAGGTCGTGTAGCCTCCGTGCCCCGCGTCGACGAAGACCGTGATGCCGTCGAGCGAGGTCGAGGACTTCGGTTGTCCGACGTATTTCGACAGGTCGGGCCTGTAGAGGATCTTCGCCGTGTTGACTGCGGGCAGCTTCGTGAAGGCGGCGGTCGTCGGTCTCGGCGTGATCGTCGGGACCGGCGTCGAAACGGGCATGGGCGTGGGAGACGGCGACGGAGAGAGCGACGGAGAGAGCGTCGGCGCGGGCGACGTCGTGGGCGACGTCGTGGGCGAGCGGGTCGGTTCGGGCGTGGACGTCGGAGCGGGTGTCGCTTCGGCGTGCGCGAAGACGGAACGGAAGGCCGCGACGACCGACGTGCGGACGGAGGGGGGGCCGAACCAGGTCAAGGAAGCCAGCGCCGCGAGCAGGACCGCGACGACGACGACAGCGACGACGACCGGCGACGGTCGTCGCACCTTCCTGCGTCGGGAGAGTTCCGGTTTCCGGACCGGCGAGCGGCCATGGGACGCGCTTTCGAAGGGCCCCTGCTTCTTCATCCGTTCTCCTATTCCACCGTCACGCTCTTGGCCAGGTTCCTCGGCTTGTCGACGTCGCAGCCCTTGTTGACGGCCACGTAGTAGGCGAAGAGCTGCATGGGCGTGACCGCGAGCAGCGGCGCGAGCAGCGGGTCGACGTCGGGGATGCGGAACACGGTGTCGCAGACATCATCGACCTTGGGCGCAGAATCGCAGGCGATGCCGAGGACGACGGCGCCGCGTGCCTTGACTTCCCGGATGTTGCCGATCATCTTGTCGAGCAGGCTTGTCTGCGTGAGAGGGCAGACGACCAGCGTCCCCTCCTCGATCAGGGCGATCGTGCCGTGCTTCAGTTCGCCGCCCGCGTAGGCTTCGCTGTGGATGTAGGAGATCTCCTTGAGCTTGAGGGAGCCCTCCATCGACAGGGCGAAGTCGAGGCCGCGGCCTATGAAGAAGACGCTGCGTGCGTTGAAGTGCTCGTACGCGAAGCGTTGGAGGACTTCGCGGTCCGACAGGATCCGTTCGAGCGATTCCGGCAGCGCCAGCAGCTTCCCGGTCCAGATGGCGCATTCGGCTTCGGTCATCCGGCCGAGCAGCACGGCGAGGCGGAAAGTCAGCAGGTACACCGCGGCGAGCTGCGTGTTGTAGGCTTTGGTCGAGGCCACGGCGATCTCGGGTCCCGCCATCGTGTAGAGCACGTCGTCCGCCTCGCGGGCGATCGAGCTGCCGACGACGTTGACGATCGCGAACGTGCGCGCGCCGCGGCGCTTGGCCTCCCGCATCGCGGCCATGGTGTCGAGCGTCTCGCCGGACTGGCTGATCACGATGGCCAGCGTGCGGCCGTCGACGATCGGGTCGCGGTAGCGGAACTCGGAGGCGACGTCGACGTCGACGGGGATGCGGCACAGGGACTCGATCGCGTGGCGCGCGACGTGCCCGGCGTGGTTGGCCGTCCCGCAGGCGATGATCTGGATCCGCTGGATCCTGGCGACGTCCTCGGCGGTGAGTGAAATGTCGTCGAGACGGATTCCTCCGCCGTGAATGCGCGGAGCGACGGTGTCGCGGACGGCCCGGGGCTCCTCGTGGATCTCCTTCATCATGAAGTGCTCGTATCCGCCCTTCTCGGCGGATTCGATGTCCCAGTCGACGTGCATCGGCCTGCGGTCCACGGGCCGCCCCAGGGTGTCCATGACTCGGACGCCGTCGGCGCGCAACACCGCGACCTCCTTGTCCTCGAGAATCAGGACCTCTCGGGTGTGCTCGAGGATCGCGGGGATGTCGGAGGCGATGAAGTTGCCGTGATCGCCGAGACCGACCACGAGCGGGCTGTCCTTGCGGGCGGCGATGAACGAGTCCGGGTCGTCTGCGCAGAGCACGCCGAGCGCATAGGACCCCTCGATTTCGCCGAGGGTCCGGAGGACGGCGGACAGGAGGTCGCGGCAGGCGTCCGTGGTGAAGTGGTGCTCGATCAGGTGAGCGACGACCTCGGTGTCGGTCTCCGATACGAAACGGTATCCGAGGGTGGTCAACGAGCGCTTGATTTCGAGATAGTTCTCGATGATGCCGTTGTGGACGACCGCGATGCGCCCGCTCGCGGAAAGGTGCGGGTGGGAGTTTTCGTCGCTCGGGGCGCCGTGGGTCGCCCAGCGCGTGTGCGCGATGCCGAGCCGGATGCCGCCGCTCGACAGGTCGTCGCCGAACTGTCCGCGTAGGGCGCCTTCGAGATTGGACAGCCGTCCCTTGCGCTTGACGACGTCGATCCGTCCCTCCTGGAAGAACGCGACGCCGGCGGAATCGTACCCGCGGTATTCGAGACGGTGGAGCCCTCCCATGAGGATCGGGAGGGCGGGTCGGGAGCCGATGTATCCTACGATTCCGCACATGCGGTCATTCCTGCCTTTCCGCGGCTTCGGAGATCGTGCCGAACCGCCGTTCGATCTCGCGGACGAGCATGTCCGCGAGATCGGAGATCAGCTCGCGGTCGTCCCCTTCGAGCATGACGCGGATCTTCGGCTCGGTGCCGGAAGGGCGGACGAGCAGCCGGCCCTGGCCGTCCAGCTTCCGTTCGGATTCGCTGCAGATCCGGACGAGGTCCGGATCCTCCAGAACAAGGTGCTTCTGGGCGTTCGGCACCTTGGCGTTGCGGATGACCTGGGGAAGCACGCGCATGACGGAGGCAGCCGCGGACAGCGGCTGGCCGGACGACTGCAGGACGGACAGGACATGGAGCGCGGACAGGATCCCATCCCCGGTCGTCGCGTGGTCGAGCAGGATCACGTGGCCCGACTGCTCTCCGCCGATCCGGAATCCGCCGGACTGCATGCGTTCGAGGACATAGCGGTCACCGACGTCGGTCTTCAGGAGCCGGATGCCTTCCCGTTCGGCGAACCGATCGAGTCCGAGGTTGGACATCACGGTGCCGACGAGCGTGTCCTCCGCCAGCGTTCCCCGACGCTTCATCTCCAGGGAGAGGATCGCGAGGATCTGGTCTCCGTCGACCGTGGCGCCCGCCTCGTCCACGGCCAGCATCCGGTCGCCGTCGCCATCGAAGGCGATCCCGAGGTCCGCGCGGCACTCGACGACCTTCGCCGCGAGTCCCGCGAGGTGCGTCGAACCGCAGCGCTCGTTGATGTTGATTCCGTCGGGGGCGTCGCCGATCGCGACGACCGTCGCGCCGAGCGAGCGGAACAGGGCGGGGGCGATCCGGCTGGTCGCTCCGTTGGCGCAGTCGACGACCAACGTGAGGCCGGTCAGCGATGGCGACAGCGCCGAGCGGAGATGCGCTTCGTACCGTCCTGCGGCGTCCGGAAGCTCGAGTCGTCGGCCGAGCGCGTGCCCGACCGGGCGCTCGGTCTCTTCCACGGTGTCGTTGACGTGCGCCTCGATGCGGTCCTCGACGAGGTCCGGCAGCTTGAAGCCGTCCCCCTGGAAGAACTTGATGCCGTTGAACTCGAACGAATTGTGGGACGCCGAGATCATCGCCCCGGCGTCGAACCCGAGTTCGCGGGTCAGATACGCGAGTCCGGGCGTCGGAAGGACGCCGCAGAGAGCCACGTCGGCTCCTGCCGAGCACAGCCCCGCGACCAGCGCGGATTCGAGCATGGAGCAGGAGATGCGCGTATCCTCGGCGATCAGGAAGCGGGGACGGTGGCTGGTCTCGCCGGCCAGGACGGAAGCGCCGGCCCGCCCCAAAAGGAAGGCGAGTTCGGGCGTGAGTTCGAGGTTCGCGATGCCGCGGACTCCATCGGTACCAAACAATCTGGGCAAGGATTCAACCTCCTGCGGGTACCTTCCGGAACCCTTCCACGATTATACCAGACGATTCCGGAATCGGGCGCTTCCGGGAAGCCAGCAGGGCTTCGGCGACGCGAAGGCCGTCGACGGCGGCGCTCATGATTCCGCCCGCGTACCCGGCTCCCTCTCCGCAGGGGTAGAGGCCCGGGTGGGTGACGGACCGGCACGCCTCGTCCCTGAGGATCCGAAGCGGGGAGGACGTGCGCGTCTCGACGCCGGTCAGCAGGGCCCCCGGCATGGCGAATCCCGGCATCTTACGGTCGAAGTCCCCGATGGCCCGCCGCATGCCTTCGACGGCGAAGGGCGGCAGGCAGGCGCGAAGGTCGGCCTCCCGGACGGGACCGGTATAGGAGGGTTCGACGAGGGGCCCGGAAACGGGCGACCCCAGAAGGTCTCCCACCCGCTGGACCGGGGCGCTCCCCTCCCCCGCCTGAAAGGCGGCGGACTCCCACGTCCTCTGGAAGCGGATGCCGGACAGCGGGCCATCCCCCTCGTAGTCCTGCGGCGAAACCGACACGACGAGAGCGCTGTTGGCGTTCGCCCCGTCCCGCGCGAAGCGGCTCATCCCGTTGACCACGATCGTGCGGGGTTCCGAGGCCGACGCGACGACCGTCCCTCCGGGACACATGCAGAACGTGTAGGCCGTCCGGTCGCCGACGGAACCGCTGAACTGGTATTCGGCGTGGCCGAGCACGGGGTGGCCCGCCGCCGCGCCGAACTGCCACGCGTCGACGAGCCGCTGGGGATGCTCGATGCGGGCGCCGATCGAGAACGGCTTGGCCTCCATCCCGACGCCCGCGGCATGGAGGCGCTCGAACGTATCGCGGGCGCTGTGGCCGGGCGCGAGCACGATCTCGTCGGTCGCGAGCGCGTCGGTCGTTCCCGTGCGGACGTCGCGGAGCACGGCGCCGGTCAGCCGGCCATCGCGGAAGACGGGGGATTCGAAGCGCGTATGGAAGCGGAAGGTGCCGCCGGCGTCTTCGACCGCGCCGCGCAGGTTCTCGACGACGGTACCGAGGCGGTCGGTCCCGATGTGCGGCTTGGCCCGGTAGAGGATCTCCCTCGGAGCGCCGGCCGCGGCGAATTCGGCGAGAACGGCGGAGCACCGGGCGTCATGGATGCGCGTCGTGAGCTTGCCATCCGAGAACGCGCCGGCGCCTCCCTCTCCGAACTGCACGTTGCAGTCCTCCTCGACCGTGCCGCATTCCCACTGGGCCGACACGCGGCGCGACCGCTCGCGGATCGAGGGTCCCCGTTCCACGATGATCGGGGCCAGCCCCGCGCGAGCCAGCAGCAGCGCAGCGAAGAGGCCGGCGGGACCGGCGCCCACGACGACCGGGGACGGCCCGCTGCGGTATCGTCCGGGAGGTTCGGCGGGGGTCGGGCGTAGAATCGCTGAATCGGACGACGAGCCTCCTTCCGGGACCGCTTCGACGGAAACGCCCGGGATGCGGGACAGCCGGGCCTGGTCGGCCTGCGTACCGGCCAGCGTGCAGTTCGCCGTGCAGACCAGTCGGATGTCGGGCTTCTTCCGGGCGTCGACGGAGAGGCGAAGCGCCTGCGGGTCGACCAGGCTCGAAGGCGGAAGGGAGAGGCGACGGGCCAGGGCGTCGCGCAGTCGTTCGTCGGGAATGCCGTCCGAGTCTAAGGCGGACAATGGGAATACAAGGTCGGGTACCTTGACGGACAGCCGGACCGAAGGCGTCTTCGCCACGTCAGGCGGCGGGGGCCGCGACCGGCGGACCGACCTTGATCGTCGCCACTGGAGGGGCGACGTCGCTGACCTTGTAATACCCCTTCGTCTTCACGTCGATCCGGACGCCCAGGGTATAGGTGCCTTCCGTCGTGGCCGAGGCCAGGTCGACGGAGGCCAGCACCGACTCCGCAGGCAGCGAGGCCAGCGTGGCGCGGCGCGCTGTCACGGTCACGCTCACCGTGTCGGTGGCCGAGAGCACGATCAGTCCGTTCGCGACGAGGCCCGAGGTATCCGTCTGCTGGATGGACGGCGAGAAGATCTTCGTTTCGACGGGATTGGTCGTCACCTGCACATAGAACCAGAGGACGCAGGAAAGGACGAGCGATGCGGCGAGCATGAGGAGCTGGCGGCCCTTCGGGATATGCAGCCGGTAGGACTTGCGGGCCGGCGGCCTGGGCGCGTGCGAACGCTGGTCCGCATCCGCCGCCTCCGCGGCCTCGCTCGAGATGCCGGCCGCCTCGGCGTGGAGTGCGGCCGTCTCGGCCTCGTGGGACAAGCTGCGGCCGCGGAGCAGGCTGGAGATCACGCCGAGCTGCTTCGAGCCGAGGAGCTTGTGGAGGAGGATCCTCAGGGAATCGGAATTCTCCATCGCATAGAGACGTCCTTCGAAGCTGACCGAAATCGTTCCGCGCTCCTCGGACACGACGACGGCGATCGCGTCGCCCATCTCGCTGGCGCCGACGGCGGCGCGGTGGCGCGTCCCGAAGTCGCGGCGGAGGTGGAGGTTGTCCGACAGCGGAATATGGCAGCGGGCCGCGAAGATCCTGCCGCTGCGGATCAGGACGGCACCGTCGTGGAGGGGCGAGCCCTTGTAGAAGATCTGCTGGAGCATGGACGAAGAGACCGCCGCGTCGAGGATGACGGAATTCTCCTGCTCGGCGAGTTCGCTCATGCGCGTCTCGCGCTCGATCACGATCAGGGCGCCCGTGCGCGACTCGGACATCCGGTCGCAGGCCCGGACGATCGCCTCGATCGTGTTGTGGATTGAATGTCCGGATTGAGGGCTTTCGTCGACCAGCGCTCCGGCGAGGAACGAGAGCGACCGCCGGCCGACGGTCTCGAGGGCGCGTCGGAGCTCGGGCTGGAAGAGGACGACGAAGGCGATTGCGAGGACGGACAGTGTGTTGCCGAGGATGAAGCCCACCGTGGACAGTCCGAGCATCACGCAGAACTGCGCGAAAAGCAGGATCAGCACGATGCCCTTCACGAGCTGCCAGGCCCTCGAATCCCGCATCAGGCGAAGGATGAAGTACACGACGAAGGTCGTGACGAGGATGTCGGCGACGGCGCGCACGATATCGAGCGGCCCCCCGAAGAACAGGATGCCGCTGGCTAGACTGTCGAAGAGGTCGGTCACGAACTTGCCGGCCTCGGTCCAGAACACCGCTGCCCCCGGAAGGGCAACGAAGGCGGTCAGCATGGAAGAGTCCTCCCTAGAACTGGATTATACCTTTTCCCGCACGTCCCTGCACCGTCAGCGTTCCTCCCGGAAATAGGGAACGCCGAGTGCGCCGGGGCCCTGCCAACCCTTCTTCCTGCGCACGTTCGCGAGAATCAGCACGAGGATCGTCATCGCGTACGGATACATGTCGATCACGTACTGCGAGAAGAAGATCGAGCCGGACAGCGCCGGAATCGCCTGGAGACGGAAGCCGACGATCTCGAGGGCCCCGAAGAGGAAGGCGCCGAGGATGGCCTTGAGCGGATCCCAGCGCACGAAGATCACGAGGGCCACGACGATCCAGCCCCTGCCGCCCGTGATGTTCTCGACCCAGGTCGTGATGTGGACCAGCGGCATGTAGAGTCCGGCGAGCCCGCAGAGCATGCCGCCGCCCACGATCGCCCCGTAGCGCATGGCGACGACGCGGATGCCCGAGGCGTCGGCCGCTGCGGGGTTCTCGCCGACCGCGCGCAGGTGGAGTCCGCTGTGCGTGCGGTAGAGGTAGAAG
Organism: uncultured Eubacteriales bacterium; assembly: GCA_903835065.1. Taxonomy (GTDB): domain Bacteria; phylum Bacillota; class Clostridia; order Saccharofermentanales; family UBA5734; genus CAILLO01. Next base: position 197,179 of record CAILLO010000047.1, on the reverse strand, counting down.
GCGAGCAGCGCGGAGCCGACGAGGGCGCCGTAGACGTACAGGTTGTGCTGGAGGAACGCCGTGTCGATGAACTGCAGGACCGGGCCGACCACGGGGATTCCCTGCACGCCCGAGAGGTCGGGGTGGAGGGGCTGCAAGGCGAAGAGGTCCTGGATGTTGCGCGGGGTGCTCTGGTTGGTGACGGATTTTCCGAGCGTGTTCGCCACGCCGGCGCCGAAGATCGTCAGGGCGAGTCCTGTGACGACCTGGTTGGCGCGGAAGGTCACGGTCATGAGGGCGTAGAGCAGTGCGCCCGCGCCGGCTCCGCCCATGGCCGCCAGCATCGCCAGCAGGACGTTCTGCGTCCGGACGGCGACGAAGAAGCCCGTGGAGGCGCCGAGCAGCATCATCCCCTCGACGCCGAGGTTCAGGTGGCCGCTGCGTTCGGTCAGGGTCTCGCCGAGGGTTCCGATCAGCAGCGGGATGCTGATCCGGATCGCGGAGGCCAGGAACAGGGCGATCATCATGGCGAAGCCGGTCGGGTCCATCTCAGCTCCCCTCCTTCCGGTCGGTTCCGGCTTCCGGTGGAGCGAGCGGTCCGCGGCCTTTCGCGCCTTGCTCGCGCACCAGACGGTAGCGGAGGAAGAACTCCGACGCGAGGGCCGCCATCAGGACGAGGCCCATGACGACGTCGGACAGAGAGGAAGGCGACCCGACGAGCAGTTCCATCGACATCGCGCCCTGCTTGAGGGCCGCGAAGAGGAAGGAGGTTGCGACGATCGCCGGAGCGTTGAGGTTCGAGAGCCAGGCGATGATGATGGCGGTGAAGCCGACGCCGCCGCCGATCGATTCCGACAGCGTGTGGGTGACGCCGGTGAGCTGGACGGCGCCCGCGAGGCCCGCGGCCGCGCCGGAGATCAGCACGCCGAGGACCAGAACGCGCCGCACGTCCATGCCTGCATAGCGGGCCGTCCTCTCGCTCTCGCCGACCACGCGGATCTCGTAGCCGAGCTTGGTCGACCGAAGGAAGAAATAGGCGGCCGCGGCCAGCGCGAGCGCCAGGATCCACCCGGCGTGGATGCCGAAGACCTTCGGCAGGAAGGCGTTCGCGGGAATCGTGGCGATGATCGGGAATCCGTGCGCGGCGGGGTCCTTCCAGAGGAAATTGCGCAGGAACACGACCCACTGGATCGCGATATAGTTCATCATCAGAGTGAACAGGGTCTCGTTGGTGCCGAGATATGCGCGGAAGAGGCCTGGGATCAGCGCCCAGACGGCGCCGCCGACCATGCCCGCCAGGAGCGACAGGAGGATCGCGACGACGGGGGGCGTGCCGACCGGAAGGTTCATGGAGACCGCGGCGGCACCGAAAGCCCCCATGACGATCTGTCCCTCCGCGCCGATGTTCCAGAACTTCATGCTGAAGGCCACCGAGACCGCGAGAGCGGCCAGCAGCAGCGGCACGGCGATCACGACCGTGTTGAGGATGCCGAACTTCGATCCGAAGGACCCCTGGAGGATCGCGCCGAACGTGCGGAGCGGATCGTAGCCGAGGATCCAGACGATCAGCATGGAGACGACGAGCGCCGCGACAATCGAGGCGAAACGGACGAGCGCCGCCCGGACGCCGGTCATGTCCTCCTTGCGGACGATCCGGATCATGCCGTCGCCTCCCCGTGCGCCGCGAGTCCGGTCATCATCAGCCCGAGGTCCTCCTTGGTCGCGGTCCGGGCGTCGACGATCCCGGTCACCCGGCCGCCGCAGAGGACCAGGATGCGGTCGCAGAGCTCCAGGAGCACGTCGAGGTCCTCGCCGACGTACAGGATCGCGACGCCCTTCCTCTTCTGCTCGTTGAGCAGGTGGTAGATCGTGTAGGACGAGTTGATGTCCAGCCCGCGCACGGCGTAGGCCGTGACCAGGAGCTTCGGCGAGAGGTCGATCTCGCGGCCGAGGATGACCTTCTGGATGTTGCCGCCGGACAGCTTGCGGACCGGGTGGAAGATGCCGGGCGTGCTGATGTCGAGGCGCTCGACGATCGACTGTGCTTTGCGGCGGGCGCTCGGGCGGTCGAGCAGGAAGCCGCCGTACAGGGCGTAGTCCTTGAGCATGATGTTGTCGGCGATGTCCATCGAGGCGACGAGGCCCATGCCGAGGCGGTCTTCCGGGATGAAGCTCATGCTGACGCCCATCCGGATGATCTCGCGCGGCGACCGGCCGATGATGTCGTGGTCATGGAAGAGGATCCTGCCCGACTGGGGCCGCAGGAGGCCGGCGATGCTCTCGCACAACTCCTTCTGGCCGCTGCCGGCGAGGCCGGCGACGCCGAGGATTTCTCCGTGGGACAGGCGGAAGGTCACGTCGTCCAGCTTCTTCACGCCCATGACGTCGCGGACGATGAGACCGTGCACGTCCAGGCAGATTCCGTCGTCGCCGACGGGAGGCCGCTCGATCGCGAGGTCGACGGTGCGGCCGACCATCATCTCGATCAGGTGTCGCGGCGTCGTGTCGCGGACGTCGACGGTGCCGACGGTCTCCCCTTTCCGGAGGACCGTCACGCGGTCGCACAGGTCCATGACCTCGTTGAGCTTGTGGCTGATGAAGACGATCGACGCGCCCTCTTCCCGCATGCGGCGAAGAATCGCGAACAGGTGCTCGATCTCCTGCGGCGTCAGCACGGCGGTCGGCTCGTCGAGGACCAGGATGTCGGCGCCCCGATAGAGCACTTTCATGATCTCGACCGACTGCTTTTCACCGACGGCCATGTCCGAGACCTTCTGGTCGGGGTCGATCGGCATTCCGAAGCGGTCGGAATATTCCCGGATGCGGGAGACGGCCTTGCCGCGGGCCTGGAGTAGCCCTTCACCCGTTCCCATCGAGATGTTGTCGCAGGCGGTCATCGGCTCGACCAGCTTGAAATGCTGGTGGACCATGCCGATGCCGAGCGCGATGGAGTCCTTCGGGGAGCGGAAGACGACTTCGCGGCCCCGGAGTCGGATCGTGCCCTGGTCGGGCATGTAGATGCCGGACAGGATGTTCATCAGGGTGCTCTTCCCGGAGCCGTTCTCGCCGAGGAGGGCGTGGATCTCCCCGTGGCGCACAGAGAAGCGGATGTCGTGGTTGGCCCGCACGCTGCCGAACGTCTTGGAGATCCCCTCCATCTCGATGGCGGGATCGATCCTCCTGCGCTCGGTCGTATCCTGTTCCGGGTGGAGGTACGGCATGCGGGCGAACTCCTTGTCCTACCGGGCGCGGCACCGTCCCTCGGGACGGTGCCGCCTCCATCGGTATGCGTCATGGGCCCTGCACGCCGCAGGGCCCGTTCACGAGGCCGGGGGTCAGGATGCGGGGATCTCGCCCACGACGCCCTCGACGAACCAGCTCATCGCCATCTGCTCGTCACGGGTCATCGTCTTGCCGGCTTCGACCTTCACGGTGCCGGTCTGGTCCTTGAGAGGGCCCTTGAAGATATAGTCGTTGCCCTGGGCCTTGAGGTCGGTCGTCACGGCGTCGACCTTGGCCTGCGTGCCGTCCGCGACGAGGGAGGACAGCGTGTCGAGGGCGACGATGCCCTCCTTCAATCCTCCCCAGTACTGTTCGACCTTCCAGGTACCGTTCATGACGGCCTTGATCTTGTAGGCGTAGTATGCGCCCCAGTTCCAGACGGGAGCGGTCAGGTAGGCCTTGGGGGCCTGGGTGCCCATCGGGTTGTCGTAGCCGATGCCGAACATGCCGGCTTCCTCGGCGGCCTTCAGGGCGGCGGGGGAATCCTGGTGCTGGGCGAGGACGTCGCAGCCTTCGTTCAGCAGGGAGACGGCGGCTTCCTTCTCGACGTCGGGGCCGTACCAGGTGTTGGTCCACTTGACGTAGACCTTCGCGGTCGGATTCACGGACAGCACGCCGAGCGTGAAGGCGTTGATGCCGCGGATGACTTCGGGCAGCGGCATGGCGGCGACGAAGCCGATCTTGCCGGTCGTCGACTTCATGCCGGCCACGATGCCGGACAGATAGCGGGGCTGCTCGATCTGGCCGAAGTAGTTGTCGAGGTTGGCGGCGGTCTTGTAGCCGGAGCAGTGCTCGAACTTGACGTCCGGATACTGGGTGGCCTTGGCGGCGACGGCGTCCATGTAGCCGAAGCTGGTCGCGAAGATGATCTTGCAGCCGGCGGCGACCATCTGGTCGATCGCGGCGTTCGTCTTCGCGGTATCGGTGTCGGGAATGTTCTGGAGTTCCATCAGGTCGACCTTGGAAGCGCCGATCTCGGCCACGGCGGCGTCGATGCCGCGCTTGTGCGCCTGGGACCACCCGCCGTCGTCGACGGTCGAAATGTAGAGGACGCCGACCTTCACCTTCGTGGTGGTTCCGGTCGTGCAACCCGTGGCGAAGAGCGTGGCGAGGACGAGGACGAGCGCGAGGACGAGGACGGCTGGCTTGCGGATTGACATGCTTTCTTCCCCCTTTTTCATGGATCGAATTCGATCTGGCCTTTCGACATCGTTCGGATCACGGCAAGGGATTCCACCCGTATGCCCATGTTTCGGACGAGACGGCCTCCCTCCTGGAAGCCCTTCTCGATGACGATCCCCGCGCCGACGAGGGACGCTCCCGACTGCGTCACGATGTCGGACAGGCCGATCAGGGCCTGTCCGTTCGCGAGGAAGTCGTCCAGGAGCAGGACCTGGTCGTCCGGCCCGAGATAGCGGCGCGAGACCTGGATGATGTAGTCCTTGTCGCGCGTGAAGGAGTGCACGGAGGCCTGGTAGCAGGAGTCGTCGAGGTTTCGGGCGCCCGCCTTCTTGGCGAAGACGACCGGGACGCGGAACTGCCGGGCCGTGAAGAGGGCGGGGGCGATGCCGGAGGTCTCGACGGTGAGGACGACGGTGATCCGCTCGTTCGCGAACCGCCTTCCGAATTCGGCCCCGATCTCCTCCATGAGGACGGGGTCGATCCGGTGGTTGAGGAAGCCGTCCACCTTGAGGATTCCGTCTCCTGCGACGCGGCCTTCCTCGAGAATCCTTCTTTTCAGGGATTGCATTCTCTTCCTCGCTTGCTTCGGACCCCGCAATATGAAGGAATCATACCAATAAACATTAGAAGGGGGAATACCCCTTCGCAAGGGAATCTGCACGAAATCGGCCGCCCCTGGGGCGGCCGTCTCCGGTTCAGTCGTCGTCGGCGGAGACCTTGAATCCCTCGAGGATCCCGCGCTCCAGCGATGGGACGTCGACCAGCCAGATCACGCGGCCGCTGACCTTGATCAGTCCGTCGTTCTCCATGCTGATCAGTTCCCGCGAGAGGGACGGCCGGGGCATCGAAAGGAGGCGGGCGACGACCTCCTTGGAGACCGGGAGCTCGACGGCCGGCGTCGCGAGGACGCGGTGTCCGGGGCGCAGGGGCTCCTTCAGGCGGGCGATCTCCGCGGGGTCGGCGAACGGCTGGACGCAGGGCGGCACGGTCTCGCCGCGGTCGCGGATCTTCTGTTCGGCCCAGAGCTCGAGCAGGTAGTAGGCGATCTTCTGGCGGAGGGTCTTCTGGGAGAGCAGAGTGATGCGGCGGTTCAGCATGCAGACGCGGTCGGACATGATCGCGAGGAAGTTCTTCATGATCTTCGGATTCGCGTCCAGCAGCTCGAGCACCGTCTCCTTCGGCAGGATCAGGACGCGCGAATTGGTGACGGCCTCGATCGTGACGGGATAGACCTTGGTGTGCCCGAAGAGAAGGGACTCGCCGAACATCTCGCCCGGCCCCATCAGTCCGAGCGTCGCGCAGTCGCCGCCGCTCGTGTACTTCTGCATCGCGAGCTGGCCTTCCTGCACGATCCCGATGCCGGTGCACTCGTCGCCCTCGACGGCGAGCATCTCTCCCTTCCAGACGATGCGGAGGCGGGTCTTCCCGCAGTGCTCCCCGAACACCTCGTGGTCGATCGACTCGAACAAGGGGGTCGCGGCGAGGACTTCGCAGATCTTCTTCATCCCAATGCCTCCTGAAGGTATGGTGGTGCGGACGAAGGGACTCGAACCCCCACACATCGCTGTAACGGAACCTAAATCCGTCGCGTCTGCCAATTCCGCCACGCCCGCGTCAATGCCATTATACCGGTACGGGAGCCCGATGCAAGGAATCGCGCCTCCGCGACGTGCTACTCGTCGAGCTTCAGCACGCTCATGAACGCGTCCTGCGGTACTTCGACGCTACCGACCTGCCGCATCCTCTTCTTCCCTTCCTTCTGCTTCTCGAGAAGCTTCTTCTTGCGCGTGATGTCGCCACCGTAGCATTTGGCGAGCACGTCCTTGCGGAACGCCTGCACGGTCTCGCGGGCGATGATCTTGCCGCCGATGCAGGCCTGGATCGGAATCTCGAACTGGTGCTTGGGGATGTTCTCCTTGAGCTTCTCGGCCATCCGGCGTCCGCGCGCGTAGGCCTTGTCCTTGTGGACGATGAAGGACAGCGCATCGACGACCTCGTTGTTGAGCATGATGTCGAGTTTCACGAGGTCGGAGCGGGCATAGCCGGACAGTTCGTAGTCGAGCGAGGCGTAGCCGCGGGTGCGTGACTTCAGGGCGTCGAAGAAATCGTAGATGATCTCGTTGAGGGGCATGTCGTAGTGCATGTTGACGCGCTTCGGGTCGATGTAGTCCATCGTCCGGAACGTGCCGCGCCGGTCCTGGCAGAGTTCCATGATGTTGCCGACGTATTCCGTGGGGGTCATGATGTTCGCCTGCACGACGGGCTCCTCCATGAAGGAGATCTCGGTCACGGGCGGCAGGTTGGTCGGGTTGTAGATGAGGGTCATCGCGCCGTCCGTCCCGAAGATGCGGTACACGACGCTCGGGGCCGTCGTCACGAGGTCGAGCAGGAATTCTCGCTCGAGCCTCTCCTGGATCACCTCGAGGTGCAGCAGCCCGAGGAAGCCGCAGCGGAAGCCGAAGCCCAGCGCGACGGAGGTCTCGGGCTCGAACGAGAAAGCGGCGTCGTTGAGCTGCAGCTTCTCGAGCGCGTCGCGCAGGTCGGGGTACTTCGCGCCGTCGGCCGGATAGATGCCGCAGAAGACCATCTGCTGCACCTTCTTGTAGCCGTGGAGCGGCGTCTCCGCGGGGCGTTCCAGGAGGGTCACGGTATCGCCGACGTGCGTATCGCGCACGTTCTTGATGCTGGCCACGATGTAGCCGACGTCGCCGGACTGCAGGATCTCCGTCGGGAGCAGTTCGCCGGGCCGGAACGTGCCGACCTCCGTCACCACGAAGTCCTTGCCCGTGTACATCATCAGGATGCGGTCGCCGGGCCGGACGGCGCCGTCGAAGACGCGCACGTGCACGATCACCCCGCGATAGGTGTCGTACTTGGAGTCGAAGATCAGCGCCTTCAACGGTGCATCCTCGTCGCCCGAGGGGGGCGGGACGTGCAGGACGACCTGTTCGAGAACCTCCTCGATGTTGATGTCGTTCTTCGCGGACACGAGCGGCGCGTAGGAGGCGTCGAGGCCGATCACGTCCTCGATCTCCTGCTTGACCAGGTCCGGCTGCGCGGAGGGGAGGTCGATCTTGTTGATCACCGGGAGAATCTCGAGGTTCGCCTCGATCGCGAGGTACACGTTCGCCAGGGTCTGGGCCTCGATCCCCTGCGCGGCGTCCACGACGAGCACGGCGCCCTCGCAGGCCGCGAGGCTCCGCGAGACCTCGTAGTTGAAGTCCACGTGGCCGGGAGTGTCGATCAGGTTGAGGATGTATTCCTTCCCGTCGGAGGAATGGTGGACCATCCGCACGGCCTGGGCCTTGATGGTGATGCCCCGCTCGCGCTCGATGTCCATGTCGTCGAGCACCTGGCTCTGCATCTCCCGTTGCGTGAGGACGCCCGTGTGCTCGATCATCCGGTCGGCCAGCGTGGATTTCCCGTGGTCGATGTGGGCGATGATGCAGAAGTTGCGGATGCTCCGCTGTCTGTCCGACGAGTTGTTCATGGCGTACCGAATTCGTTCAGCGGATAGAAACGGAGGAGCACGTGCCCGATCACGCGGTCGCGCGTCACGGGTCCGAAGCGCCGGCTGTCGAGGCTCACTTCGCGGTTGTCCCCCAGCACGTAGATCTCGTTCTCGGCCAGCGTGACCGTCGAGTAGGCGGGATCCCCTTCGAGCGTCGCGAGCCCGTGGATATAGGGCTCCACGAGGGCTACGCCGTTGCGGAAGACCTTGCCTTCCTTGACCTCGATCCTGTCGCCGCCGAGGCCGATCACGCGCTTGATGATGTTCTTCTCGCCGACGTGCCCGGGAAGCCCCTGCGCGTCGATCGTGACGATGTCGCCGTAGTGGATCGCGCCGACCAGTTTGCTGACCTTCTCGACGATCAGCTGGTCGCCCGTGTGGAGGGTCGGTTCCATCGAGCTGCCGATCACTTCGTTGCGCTGCACGACGAAGACGACGAGCAGGAGGCCGATCAGAACGGCGATCAAGATGTGGCGCAGCCAGTCGAGGACCTCGCGAAGAACGGTGTGCTTTCCGCCCTTGTTCTCCGTCATTTCTTCCGGGTCCTGCGGTGCCGTCATGTCGCGTTCCCGTCCGCCAGGCGGATGCCGAGCTCCTCGAGCTGTTTGGGATCGACGTCCGAGGGGGCGTCGGTCATCAGGCAGGCCGCGGTCTGGACCTTCGGGAAGGCGATCACGTCGCGGATGCTGTCCCGTCCGGCGAGCAGCATCACGAGCCGGTCGAGCCCGTAGGCGAGGCCGCCGTGCGGAGGCACGCCGTAGCGGAAGGCGTCGAGCAGGAACCCGAAGCGATGCTGCGCCTGCTCCTCGGTGAAGCCGAGCAGGGCGAACATGCGCTTCTGAAGGGTCTGGTCGTGGATGCGGATGCTTCCGCCGCCCAGCTCCGTGCCGTTGAGGATGATGTCGTAGGCCTTGGCGCGAACGGAGCCCGGGTCGGACGCCATCTTCTCCAGGTCCTCGTCCATCGGGGACGTGAAGGGGTGGTGCATCGCGACGAACCGGCCCGCCTCCTCGTCGAATTCGAGCAGCGGGAATTCGGTCACCCAGAGCAGCTTCCAGTCGCCGGGTCGGATCCGACCGAGGCGGCGGGCGAGCTCGCAGCGGAGCTGGCCGAGCGCGTCGAAGACGACCTTGTCCTTGTCGGCGACGAGGAAGATCACGTCGCCCTTCTTCGCCCCGGCGCGGGCCACGATCGCGTCGATCTCCTCCCGCGTCAGGACCTTCAGGACCGACCCGCGGATCTCGTCGTCGACGGCGATCCAGGCGAGTCCCTTTGCGCGGTAGGTCTTCACGAACTCGCCCAGCGCGTCGATCTCCTTGCGGCCCATCCCGGACGCGCCCTCGGCGCGGACCAGGCGCACGCTGCCGCCGGAGGCCACCGCATCGGCGAAGACGCGGAAACCGCTCCCGCGGACCAGGTCGGACACGTCGACGAGCTCCATCCCGAACCGGAGGTCGGGCTTGTCGGAACCGTAGCGCCGCATCGCCTCGGCATAGGTCATCCGCTGGACCGGCAGGGGGATCTCCACGCCCATCAGCTCGCGGAAGGCGAGCGCGAGGAAGCCTTCGTTGACCTCGATCACGTCGTCGACGTCGACGAACGCCATCTCCAGGTCGATCTGGGTGAACTCCGGCTGGCGGTCGGCACGCAGGTCCTCGTCGCGGAAGCAGCGGGCGATCTGCATATAGCGGTCGTAGCCGGCCAGCATCAGCAGTTGCTTGAAGAGCTGCGGGGACTGCGGCAGCGCATAGAAGGTCCCGTTGTGCACCCGGCTGGGGACGAGGTAGTCGCGGGCGCCTTCCGGAGTGCTCTTGGTGAGCATCGGCGTCTCGACCTCGAGGAAGCCCTTCGCGTCGAAATAGTCGCGGGCGAGCTTGGCGATCCGGTGCCGGAAGGCGAGCGTGCGCTGCATGTCGGGACGGCGCAGGTCGAGATATCGGTACTTCAGGCGCAGCGGCTCGTTGGCCTGGACGTCCTCTTCGATGTAGAACGGCGGTGTCTCGGATTCACTGAGGATCCGGACGGATTCGACGCGGACCTCGATCGAACCGGTCGGCATCGCCGGATTCGGCGACTTGCGGAGGGAGACGACGCCCTGCACGGCGACGACGTATTCGCCGCGGACGCGTGTGAAGGCCTCGCGGGCCGCAGTCGGGGAGGATTCGTCGGCCACGAGCTGGATCTCGCCGCTGCGGTCCCGCAGCGTCACGAACACGAGACCTCCCAGGTCCCGCTGCTTGTGGCACCAGCCCATCAGCGTGACCGCGCGTCCGACGTCCGCCCCGCCGAGTTCGGCGCAACGGCACGTCCTGTTCCAGCCCTTCATGCTCTCCGCCATCGATGCGATCCCCTTCCCCGTTCCGGCAGACCCCTCCCGGGACCCGTCACCGGATTTCCTCGGCCAGCCGGTCCAGCGCGACGTCGCGCTCCGTCCCGTCCTTCATGTTCTTGAGTTTCGCGCGGCCGGTCGTGGTCTCGTCGCTGCCGATCACGACCGCGTAGCGCGCGCCCAGCCGGTTCGCGGCCTTCATCTGCGCCTTGAGGCTCCGCCCGTTCCAATCCGCCTCCGCCGGAACTCCGGCGCGGCGCAACTGGTGGCAGATCCTCCGCGCCTCTTGTCCGGACGTATCGTCCACGGCCGCCACGAAGAGGGTCGGGGGCTCGAGCGGCGGGTTCACGACACCCTGGGCGGCGAGTTCCATGAGCAGCCTCTCGACGCCGAGCGCGAATCCGATCCCGGGCGTCGCAGGGCCTCCGCAGGCCTCGACGAGTCCGTCGTAGCGGCCGCCTCCGCAGATCGTGCCCTGGGTCCCGACGTTCTCCGAGACGAACTCGAAGACTGTGCGCGTGTAGTAATCGAGGCCGCGGACGATGCCGCGGTCGACCGCGTAGGCGATTCCGAGCCGGTCCAGTTCGCCCTTCATGCCCTCGAAGTGGGCGGCGCAGTCCGGGCAGAGGTGGTCGAGCTGGGCGGGGGCGCCCTCGATGAAGGGGCGGCACTTCGGTTCCTTGCAGTCGAGGATCCGCAGGGGGTTGCGCTCGAACCGGTCGTTGCACAGGCCGCAAATCTCCGCGAGATGCGGGCGGAGGGAATCGCGAAGAAGGTCGTTGTAGGATGCGCGGCAGACGGGGCAGCCTATGCTGTTGATCCGCAGTCCCGTGCGCTTCAGGCCCATCTCCTCGAAGAAGACGGAGAGCAGGCCGATCATCTCGGCGTCGATCGCGGGTCCCGCGGCGCCGAACGCCTCGGCTCCGAACTGGTGGAACTCGCGGTAGCGGCCCTTCTGGACGTTCTCGTACCGGAAGGCCGTGATCAGGTAGAAGAGCTTGACGGGAGTCGGCAGGGACGGCATCCCGTTCTCGACGTACGCGCGGACCACGCCCGCGGTCCCTTCCGGCCTCAGGGACAGGCTCCGCCCGCCCTTGTCCAGGAACGTGTACATCTCCTTCTGGACGATGTCGGTCGTGTCGCCGACGCCGCGCTGGAAGAGTTCGGTGTGCTCGAAGGTGGGGAGCCGGATCTCGGCGTATCCGAAGCGGGCGGCGACGGAGGAGAACGCCTTCTCGACTCGCTGCCAGGCCGAAGTCTCCGGTGGCAGGATGTCGCGGGTTCCCTTGGGGGCTTTCATCGAAGGCATGCGGGTCTCCTTTGCAGTTACAGTATTATACATGAACCGGGCACGAACGGGCTACCGGCTCCCCCGGAGAATCAGCACGTCAGCCTTCTCAGCGCGGGTTCGATGCGGTCGAAGTCGAAATCCCCCTGCATCGCGTACATCGTGAAGAGCCGGACGATCAGGTCCTGCAGCATCACCGGCTCGAGCGGCTCTTCCCCGCAGCGGGGCATCGCGTCGCCGACCCGGGAACCCAGCTGGCGCACGAAGACGGTCGGCTCGTAGCTACGGACCACATCGGGTTTGGAGGCCTCTGGAATCGCGGCCATCGCCATCCAGACCTCCCGGTACGCTGCGACGTAGACGCGAAGCGCCTCGAAGATGCGCCGGAGCGCCGCCATCGGGTCCGACCCGTCGGTTGCGGAAGAGGACCGGGCGTCCAGTTCCGCGAGCAGGATCTCCCAGTCCTCCAGCATGACGGCGTACACGATGTCGTCCTTGGAAGGGTAATAGTTGTAAAGGGTTCCGGTGGCGATGCCGCAAGCCGAAGCCACCGTCCTCATGTTCAGGTGGGCGTAACCCTGTTCGGCCATGAGCCGGCGCGCCGTGCCGAGGATGTCCGCCTTCGCGTGCTCGATGGCTCTGGGCATGGTCTTCGTCCTCCGTATCAGGCCCCAGCGGGCGCCTTCTTCTTCGAACGATAGAAGAGTAGGACGAGGAATGCAAGTACCGTCGCGGCCGCGACGAGCAGATACATGTTCCGGAAGCCGACGTCGAGGGAATCCTGGAAAATCTTCTCGAATTCGACGCGCTTCCCCTCGATCGAGGCAAGGTAGGCCGTGCGTGCGTCCGCGAAGGCTCCCGGCAGCTCCGCGACCAGGGCCTGCATCGTCGACTGGACGTCGGCGAGCTTGACGATCGCCGATTCGATGCCGGACTTTCCAGCCACGAGACCGGCTCGGTCGGTCGTCGCCTTGTCATAGGAGGCCTGGACTCCGCCGCGCTGGGCTTCGATCGCGGCGCGCTGCGCAGGAGGCAGCGCCGGGGAACCGAGCGCCGCGTCGAATCCGTCCAGGGCCGACTTCATTCCCGCGAGCGCGGTGTCGAGTCCCGCGATCCCGTCGCCCATCTTGGCGGCCTGCGTCTTCATGTCCGCCAGGGCGCCGTCGATGCCGGCGATGCCCATGGAGAGGCCGCTCTGGATCTTCACGACCACGGCGGGCGTGTTCTGGTCGTACATGCGGCCCGCGATCTCCTTCATGACGTCGACGATGTTGGTCACGTCCGCGTTCTGGAGCTTTTCCTTCAGGTCCGCGGGGAGCGCGCCGCCGGTCATGCCGCCGGAGTCGGCCGGTGCCGTGAGGTAGGCGGACAGGTCGGGCAGCGAGGAATCCGCCATGCGGGCCGCCATGACCGGATCCTTCTCGAGCTCGGCGTACTGGGTCTGCAGTCTGACGTAGTTGACAAGCGTCGGCAACTGCACCGGCGGCATGCGGTCGGTCAGCGCCGTGGAAGCGGACAGGCCGGCGTTCGCCAGGAATCCGACCATGATCGCCGGGGCGATCGCGGTGCCGATGGACCGCACCAGCGAGAGGGTCGCGAGAGCGGAATTGGAGCGTTCCTTGGGCGCGGAGCCGAGCATCATGTAGTTCAGCGGCGTGCCCATCGTGAAGCCGAGGCCGAGGCCGACCAGAGCGAGGGCGACGAGCACGGCGACGAGACTCGGGAAGGACAGGGTGTAGAAGATCAGGTACAGCGAACCGAGGAAGGTCACGAGGAACCCGATGCCGATGACCCGCTTCGCGCCGAAGCGGTCGATCAGCGTGCCGCTCAGGGGACCGGACAGGCCGGCGAACAGACCGAGCACGGCGACGAAGTAGCCGCCGCTGCCGGAAGCGATGTGGAGCGCGTTCTCGGAAAGCTGGGGCACGAAGACCATGCCCATCATCATGACGCCGACGAGGAACGAAAGCACCAATGTGACCAGCGTCTCGCGCTGGGTGAAGAAGCCGAGCGTGAGGACCGGGTCCTTCGCGCGGCGCTCGATGAGCAGGAGGACGGGGAGCAGCAGCACGAACGCGAGCAGGAACGGATAGACCTTGTCCGAGACGATCGACGTGCCGAACTTGAAGAAATCGATGTTGCGGAGACCGTAGAGCAGGGAGAGGATCATCAGGGCGAGCACGGGGATGCCGGCCCAGTCGATCGGGGCGGACTTCTCGCCTCGGTTGTTGGGGAGGAAGAAGAGTCCGAAGGCCAGGACGGCCAAGGATATCGGGACGTTGACGAGGAAGAGGATGTCCCAGCGGCTCTTGCCGAAGAGGTCGAGGATGGCGCTGCCGGCCGAGGAGCCGACGATGTTGGCGATGCCGTAGACGCCGCCCACGAGGCCGAGCGCGAGGCCCCTGCGCTTCTCTGGGAACGTCGTGCCGAATTCCGCGGTCGCGACGGGAATGATGCCGCCGCCACCGAGGGCCTGGACCACGCGGCCCGCCAGGATGACGCCGAACAGGCCGGTGCTTGCGGACATGGCGCAGATCAGGGAGCCGGCGCCGAAGAGCGCGATGCTGACCAGGTAGACGACCTTCCGGCCATAGCGGTCCGCGAGCTTGCCGGAGATCGGGATGATCGCGGCATAGGCGAGGGTGTAGATGGTGATCAGCCAGATGCCGGTCTGGCCGTCGACGTTGAGGGCCGACTGGATGAGGGTGCGGGCGGGGGTCACGATGCCCGTGTCGATCGCGCCCATGAAGATGCCGAGCAGATAGAGGGTGAGGATCCAGCCGAGGCGGGGCCTTCTTCCCGGGATTCCCGGCGACCCGGCCGCCGCCTGCGGGACGGCGATCGTCGAAATCTGCGACATGTTACGTTCCTCCTTGTTGCGCATTATGAATGAACCATGTTCGCATTATATGAACGCGGTTCATTCAAAGTCAATCGAAAATGCGTGGGGAGTGAAAGTCGTAACCTAGAGCAGCTTCTCCCCGAGGGGGCGCCCGCCGAGAAGGTGGTAGTGCAGGTGCATCACCGTCTGCCCCGCCTCGGCGCCGCAGTTCGACAGGAGACGGAAGCCTCGGCCCGAGAGCCCGGCGGCCTTCGCCACGAGCGGCAGGGCGCGCGCGACCGCGGCCGCCACGGCGGGTCCTTCCGGATCGGACCCGAGGTCCATGAGGTCGCGGAAGTGGCGCTTCGGGACGATCAGGACATGCACCGGAGCGGCCGGGTGGATGTCGTGGATCGCGATCAGGTCGTCGTCCTCGTAGACGCGCGGCGAAGGGATCTCTCCCCTCACGATGCGGCAGAAGATGCAGTCGTCCATGTCCGTCTCCTCCCCGGTCGCTCCGCCGGAAGCCTCAGGCTCCGAGCTGGGCGCGCGCCGTCTTCTCCGCGGTCTCGAGGGCGAGACCGAGCAGCGAAGGATCTCTTCCGCCGGCCTGGGCCATGTCGGGACGTCCGCCGCCGCCGCCGCCCGCTGCCTTCGCGGCTTCGCGCAGGATGTTGCCGGCGTGGGCGCCCTTCCCCACCGCCTCGGGGGTGGCCATCGCCACGAACGAGACCTTCCCGTCGGTCACGGCGGCCAGCACGACCACGCAGGATCCGAGGAACTGGCGCAGCCCGTCCGCCGCGACGCGCAGCGCGTCGGTGTCGTGCGCCTCGACCCGCGTGACGAGCAGTTTCAGCCCCCCGACGTCCTTCGCCAGTTCGGAGAGGGCCCCCGCGTGGCTCGCCGCGAGCTTGGCGGTCAGTTCCTCGATGCGGCGCTCCATCGCGCGCGCTTCCTCCTGGGTCTGCTGCGCACGCCGAAGCAGGTCGGCCGGCGTGCTCTTCAGAGCGGCCGCGACGTCCCGGATCAGGTGGCGGTCGGCTTCGTCGGCCTCCATGGCGGACGTGCCCGTCGTCGCCTCGAGGCGGCGGATGCCGGCGGCGACGCCGGTTTCGGAGAGGATCCTGAACAGGCAGGCGTCCGAAGTGCGCGAGAGGTGCGTGCCGCCGCAGAGCTCCCGGCTGAAGTCGCCGGCGCGGACGACGCGCACGGTATCGCCGTACTTTTCGTCGAACAGGGCCATGGCGTCGGTGCGACGGGCATCCTCGAGAGTCATCTCCTCGGTCGTCACGGGATAGCCGGCGAGGATCGCGCGGTTGACGCGACGCTCGACCTCCTCCTTCTCGGCGGGGGTCATCGGCTGGAAATGGCTGAAGTCGAAGCGGAGACGGTCCGGCGTCACGAGCGAACCCGACTGGGCCACGTGGTTCCCGAGGACCTCGCGCAGGACCTTGTGGAGCAGATGCGTGGACGTGTGGTTGGACGCGATCGCGCGGCGGCGCTCCACGTCGACGGACAGCGTCGCGCGGTCGCCCATTCCGATCGAGCCCTCCAGGACGGTCAACGTGTGCAGGAACTTGCCGTCCGCCGTCTTCCGCGTGTCGTCGACGCGAGCCGAGAAGCCGGGACCCGATACCGTGCCGGTGTCCCCGACCTGACCGCCGGATTCGGCGTAGAACGGAGTCTCGTCGAAGACGGCCACGACGCGGTCTCCTGCGGAGGCGATCTCGACTACGCTCGGGATCTCGCCCCCCTCGCCGGGTTTCACGAGGAAGATCGTGGTCGCCTCGAGCGATAGTTTCTCGTAGCCGCGGAACGCCGTTCGGAATCCGGGCGCGAGGCCCTGGGGCAGCGCATCGCCCGCCCAGGCGGACCCGCCCTTCTCCTTCAGCGCTTCGCGGGCCTTGCGCTTCTGGGCGTCCATCTCTCGGCGGAAGCCTTCTTCGTCGACGTCGAATCCGTTCTCCGCGGCAATCTCGCGCGTCAGGTCGAGCGGGAACCCATAGGTGTCGTGCAGACGGAAGACGTCGGCGCCTTCGAGTCGCCGGCCGCCCCGGGCCCGGGTCTCCTCCATCTCCTGGGACAGGATCGAGAGCCCCTGCTGGACGGTCTCCGCGAAGCGTTCCTCCTCGATCCGGATCACGCGCTGGATGTAGTCCTTCTTCAACGAGAGCTCCGGGTACGCCTGGGACGATTCCGCGACGACGACCGACGCGATTCCGTGGAGGAACGTCCCTTCGACGCCGAGCATGCGGCCGAAGCGGGCCGCGCGGCGCAGGAGCCGGCGCAGGACGTAGCCGCGGCCCTCGTTCGACGGGATGATGCCGTCGGAGATCATCATCGAGGTGCTGCGGATGTGGTCCGTGATCACGCGGATCGCGACGTCGGTCTTCGGGTCCGCGCCGTACCGGGTCGCGGTGCGAGCGCAGACGGCGTCGAGGATCGCCCGGATCGTGTCGACCTCGAAGAGGTTGTCCACGCCCTGGAGGATGCAGGCCAGGCGTTCGAGGCCCATGCCGGTGTCGATGTTCTTCTTGGCGAGCGGCGTGTAGGAGCCGTCCTCTTCCTTGTTGAACTGCGTGAAGACGAGGTTCCAGAACTCGACGAAGCGGTCGCAGTCGCATCCCGGAGCGCAGTCGTCCTTTCCGCAGCCCTTCTCGGCGCCGCGGTCGAAGTAGATCTCCGAGCAGGGGCCGCAGGGACCGGTGCCGTGCTCCCAGAAGTTGTCGGCCTTGCCGAGGCGGGAGATGTGGTCGAGGGCCACGCCGACGTCCTTCGCCCAGATGTCGTGCGCCTCGTCGTCGTCGAGGTAGACGGTCACGTGCAGGCGCTCGGTGGGCAGGCCCATCGTCTTCGTGCAGAATTCCCAGGCCCAGGGGATCGCCTCGCGCTTGAAGTAGTCGCCGAAGGAGAAGTTGCCGAGCATCTCGAAATAGGTGCCGTGGCGGGCGGTCTTCCCGACGCGCTCGATGTCGGGCGTACGGATGCATTTCTGGCAGGTCGCGATGCGCGTGGAGGGAGGGACCTCGGCGCCCGTGAAATACGATTTCAGCGGGGTCATCCCCGCGTTGACCAGCAGGATCGAGGGGTCGTTCCTCGGCACGAGCGGGAAACTCGGAAGACGGAGGTGCCCCTTCGTCTCGAAGAACGAAAGATACTCCTCGCGGATGCGGTTCAGTCCCAGTTTCTGCATGTCAGGTCTCCTTTTCCGTGGGGGGTCCGGTTCCTTGGGATTATACGGCATCTCCCCCTGCACGGGCAACGGAATCCTTCACCCGTGCGGGTTTCCTGTGGTATTATGGGAGCGTTCGATTCAAAGCCTTCCAGGTCCGCTTCCGGCTCGCCGGGCGGACCGGTCCGTCTTACGGGAGGATGACCCGATGCCGCTGACCTCCGAACCGCAGGCCCGGACCTCGCTCGACCCCTGCGGGAACGTCGATGGACTCGGAATCCTGGTCCCCGAGATCCTCCTGCCCCAGGCGGGCTCGGACCTTCCACGCTGGGCGGTGGTCGCCTGCGACCAGTTCACGTCGGAACCGTCCTATTGGCGTGAGCTCGACGGCTTCGTCGGGAAGGCGCCTTCGACGCTCCGGATGGTCCTCCCCGAAACGCTACTGGACGGGACCTCCGAAGCCGGACTTTCGGCCCGGATCGGAGAGATCTCCCGCACGATGCAGGATTATCTGGATTCCGGCATTCTCCGCAGCGCGGGCCGCTGTCTCGTCCTCGTCGAACGCCGCACCGCGTTCCACCCGTCCCGGTGGGGCCTCGTGCTGGCCGTCGACCTCGACCGCTACGACTTCTCGCCCGGGTTCCGCGGCCTCGTCCGCGCGACCGAAGGCACCGTCGTCTCCCGGATTCCGCCGCGCGTCGCGATTCGCCGCGATGCCCCCCTCGAGGTCCCCCACGTCCAGCTGCTCTTCGACGACCCGGCCCGGAGCGTCTTCGCGCCCCTCGTCGCCCTCGCGGAATCGGACTCTCTTGATCGGCTCTACGATTTCGACCTTTCGATGGGCGGCGGCCACGTGCGCGGCTTCCGGATCGACGCCGCTTCGAAGGATCTCCGCGACGCCCTCGTCGCCTTTTCCCGCCTTCCGAGCCTCAAGCGGGACGGCCTGCTCTTCGCCGTCGGCGACGGCAACCACTCCCTCGCCGCTGCGAAGACGCACTGGCAGGAGGTGCGCGACGCGCTGCCCGCAGGCTCCGACACGTCGTCGCACCCCGCGCGCTACGCCCTCGCCGAAGCGCTCGACCTGAACGACCCCGGCCTGGAATTCGAGCCGATCCACCGGATCCTCTTCGGAGCGACGCTTCCGTCCGTCCGGGACTTCGCCCTCGAGGAATACGCGGCTCTCGGCGCGCGTTCCCGCGATTTCGCATCCGCGGAACAGGCGGTCCTCTTCGCCCGGGGCTGCGACCCCGCGACGCATCCGCTGCCTCTGGTCTCCCGAGGCCTCGGGTCCGTCCTCCGCTTCGAGCGGCCCCGTCGTTCCCTCGCGGTCGCGACCGCCCAGGACCTGGTCGACGCATACGCGTCCGCCTTCCCTTGCCGCGTGGACTACATCCACGGGGAGGACGTCGTCCTCCGGCTGTCCGGATCGGAAGGCTGCGGCATGCTTCTCCCCGCCCTCCCGAAGTCCTCCCTCTTCCCCTGTATCGCCGACGAGGGCGTCCTTCCCCGCAAGGCCTTCTCGATGGGCGAGGCTTCCGAGAAGCGCTATTACTTGGAGTCCCGCAGGATCCGCTGAATCGTCGGGTCCCGACTGCACGAGGAGAATCGATGGACGGACCGGTCCAGGGCAGAAGGAAGGCATGCGTCGTCGGGGCCGGTGTGACCGGTCTGGTCGCCGCCTGCTCGCTCGCCCGGTCCGGCTACGACGTCACGGTCCTCGAGAGCGAGTTGCATCCGGGCGGCATGCTGTCGACCTTCCGGATCGGCTGGGAGGACCTCGAACGGATTCCGTACGTGATCGACGTCTCGGACCGGGACCTGCTGAAGCTCTTCATGGACCTGGGCCTCGACGCGCAGATCGAATGGTTCCGCCCCAACGCGTCGCTGTATCTGGATGGCTCGCACCACCGCATCGACCGGGCAGGCGACCTACTCTCGATCCGGCCGCTCGCCTGGACCAGCCGTCTGCTCGCCGCCTTCCGGTCCGTCAGCCGCCGCCGCCCGCCCTTCCTCTGCTCCGAGGCGCTCCGGGCGATGGTCGCTCCTCGCTCCGCTTCGGAACCCGTCGAGATCCCGGGGGAATGGCTCGCGTCCTGCCCCCCCGGAGTCGACTCCGGCTCCCGTCGGGACCGTTCGGCCGGCTACCCGGCCGGCGGATTCTCGATCCTCGTCCGCGCGCTCCTGAAGGAGATCGAGTCGCTGGGGGGAGAGGTCCGCTGCGGGTGCACCGTGACCGATATCCGCCCCCAGCCCGTCGGTTTCCGGCTCGACTGCATCCTCGAGGACTGCACGTCCTACGGCCTCGAGACGGACACCGTGGTCGCGACGGTCTCCGGCCGTCGCTTCGCCGAGATGACCGTCGGCGCGGGACTGGACGAATCGTACCTCGAGCGGCTCCGTTCAATCCGCTACCAGGGACACCTGTGCCTCGCGCTCCGGCTCAAGCAGTCCCTGTCCTCCTACCACCGGACCTTCGTCCCCGCCGCCGCTCCTTTCCGCCTCGTCACCGAGCACTCGAACCTCGTGGGTCTGCGTCGCTACGGCGGCCACATCCTCTACCTCTCCCGCGACATCGACACGGCCGACCCCCTCTGGACGCAGTCCGACGGCGAGGTCTTCCGCCTTTTCTTCCGCGGCCTGACGGAGATGCACCCGGAACTCCTGCGTTCGGACGTCAAGGACTGGCGCCTGACGCGCACGCGCTACGCCTGCCCTCCGCGCTCCCTGTTCGACCGGCAGGCCGCCTTCGCTCCGGAGGCCGGTTATCCCGGGCTGTTCCTGGCCGGAATCGCCCGCACCCTTCCCGAAGAGCACTCGATCGACCGCTCCGTACGCGCAGGCCTCGCGGTGGCCGCGCGGGTCCGTTCCGATCCCAGGCGACGCATCGAAGGGGCCAGCCCGGCCCCTGGACTCCACAAAAGCGAGGTGACCTGACTTGGCACGATTCCTCTGGCTCCTGCTCCCCCTCGTCCCCGCCGCCGCTTCCTTCCATTTCCTCGGCGCGGACGCCCCCGCCTACCTGATCTGGTGGCTCGGCCTCTCGATCCTGGGCATCGTCTTCCTCCCGCTCTCCTCGCGGCTGTTCAAGGGCACCGTCGATTCGGGCTGGACCTTCGCGAAGCCCCTCTCGCTGGCGGTCCTCTCCCTCGCGATGTGGATCCTGAGCATGATCCACGTCCTCCCCTTCCGCCAGGCCAGCCTGATCGGGCTCGCCTGCGCGGCCGCCCTGCTCCTCTATGTGCCGAAGAAGGGGTATGCGAAGTTCCTGGAGGCCTTCTCGACCCGGGACCGCGTCCGGGCGATCGCCTTCCAGGAATTCCTGTTCGGCGCCGGGCTGCTGGTCTGGACCTATGCCCGCGGTCTGAAGCCGGTGATCGAGGGTCTCGAGAAGTTCATGGATTTCGGCTTCATGAACAGCATGATGAGGACCGACTGGCTGCCCGCCAAGGACATGTGGCTCGCCGGAAGCAATATCAACTACTACTACTACGGCCAGTACGTGTACACGCTGGTGACGAAGTTCACCGGCATCCCCACGAGCGTCTCCTACAACCTCGCCCTCGCGGGCACCTTCGCCTTCACGCTGGCGCTGGCCTACGCGGTCGTCCGCACCGCGCTCGCCAAGGCCCGCGAGAAGATCCCCACGATCCCGAAGTCCGCTCCGGCGTTCGGCGGACTCGTCGCGGCGCTGCTCACGACGGTCGGCGGCAACTCCCACGCCTTCTTCTATGCGTACGACCTCCCCGGCGGCGCGATCCTCAAGTGGCTGTCGACCCTGGGCGTCCGCGTCGGAAGCTTTGGGCAGGCCAACTTCTGGTTCGCCAACTCGACCCGCTACATCGGCTACAACCCCTCGACGGACGCGGCCGGCAACGCCCTCCACGACATGACGATCCACGAGTTCCCGTTCTATTCCTTCCTGGTCGCGGACCTCCACGCCCACGTGATCGACCTCATGTTCGTGCTCCTGTTCCTCGGGCTCCTCGTCATGCTGGTCTCCCAGCCGGCCGCCCGCGAGGCGGCCCGGCGCTTCTCGGAAGTCCAGCTGCAGGCGCCGGAGAAGAGCCCCGACAAGGACTGGTTCAGGAGAGAATCGCGCGCGTCCCGGGCCCTGCTCGGCGACACGCTGAAGAACCCGCTGTTCCTGATTCCCGCGGCGCTGCTCGGCATCTTCATGATGACCAACTTCTGGGACTTCGCGATCTACTTCGTCGTGGCCTGCATGGCCCTGCTCTTCGTCAACACGCGGGGATACGGCGCCACCTTCACGCTGGAATCCCTGCCGGTCTTCGCGCTCCAGGGACTCCTCCTGCTCATCCCCTTCATCTTCGTCTCCAACCCGGTCCTCGCCGTCCTCTGCTTCGTCGTGGTCCTCGCCGTCAACACGCTGCTCACGATGATGGTCGGCGACGCCCTGACGATCACCGGCGCCCAGATGTCGGCCCTCTTCCTGGTCGCCCACCTCGTCGCCCTCCCCTTCAACCTGACGTTCGAGCCGATCTCCAAGTCTCTCGCCCTTGCGATCAACCACACGCCCCTCTTCCAGCTTCTGATCCTGTGGGGCGGCCACTTCGCGCTCGGACTGGTCTTCGTGGTCTACTGCCTGCGCCGGCGCGCGAAGGACAAGGCCGGCGTCGACCCCGACGCCGCGGCCTCTCGCACGCCCTTCGCCCGCTTCCTCAACGGGTTCAACGCCACCGACCTGTTCGTGTGCGGACTGTTCGTCTGTGCCGTCGGTCTCGTCCTCGCGCCCGAGATCATCTACGTCGTCGACATCTACAGCGGCGACTACAAGCGGGCGAACACCATGTTCAAGTTCACCTACCAGGCGTTCGTCCTGTTCTCGCTCGTAGTGGGTTACGCGATCGCCCGATTCCCCGTGAAGCGGTCCCGCAACAAGCTCGACAACCGCTGGTCGATCGCCCCGGTCGTCTTCGTCCTCGCGCTCGTCATCCCGTTCTCCTACACGATCGTTTCGAGCGAGCAGTGGCTGGGCAACGAATTCCGCACGTCCACCGGCACCGGCTACTATTCGCTGGAGTCCTTCGGCATCAAGTACTACAAGGGACTGGACGGCGTCACGGTGGAGAAGGACAACAGCCTCAACACCGGCAGCAAGCCGGCGGCCGGCAAGTTCACGCCCTACCTCGAGGCGATCTCCTGGTTCAACGAGAACGTGAAGGGACAGCCCGCGATCCTCGAGGCCTACGGCGACAGCTACACCGATTTCTGCGTGGTCTCGGCCTACACCGGCCTGCCCACGATCATCGGCTGGCAGACGCACGAGTGGCTGTGGCGCACGAGCAAGGCGACGCCGAACGGCTACTCCGACGTCGTGGTGCCGCACCACGCGGACGTCGACGCGATCTACAACGATACCGACGCGGCCGTCGCCAAAGTGCTCCTCAAGAAATACAAGGTCGAATACATCGTCGTGGGCGGGCTCGAGCGCTCCCAGTTCAGCGCGATCGACGAGGCCGGTCTCCAGGCGCTGGGCTCGAAGGCCTTCACCAGCACCGACGGCACCGTCTACGTGATCCACGTCGACACGGCCCTGCTGGGCTGACGCCCTCGCGGCGCGGCTCCGGACAGGAAAAAGAGCGGGACCCTTCGACGGATCCCGCTCTTTCTGCGTGGCGAAGGACGTCGCGCGTTCCTCGCTCGTAGGTTCTAGAAGTGCAGCAGCGAAACGCGAAGTACACCTTCGAGCCTGGCGATCTTCGCGATCACGTCGTCCGTCACGTCGCCGTCCAGCCCGACCACGGCGTTCGCCCGCGTGCCCTTGCGGCCCCAGTTGAGTGTCGCGATGTTGATCTCGTTCTGGCCGAGCAGCGTGCCGATGCGGCCGATGACGCCCGGCTTGTCCTCGTTCTGGACCGCGATGACATTGCGCGTGGGCTCGAAGTCCATCGGATAGCCGAAGAAGTCCGTGATGCGCATCGAATCCTTGCCGAAGACGGTGCCGGAGACGGACAGCGTGCGGGTGTCGTTCGTGAAGCGGACGGTAATCAGGTTGGTGTACTTCTCGAGCAGCGTGGTGCGGCTTTCGACCACCTCGACGCCCATCTGCGCGACGTTTCGGGACACGTTGACGAAGTTGACGCGCTCCTGGGCGATCGGCGTGAGGAAGCCCTTGAGGACCGACAGCGTCAGCAGGTCGGTCTCGGCGCCGGCGAGATCGCCGCTGTAGACGATCTCGAGCCGGTTGACGCGCGTCTTCTCGGCCTGGAAGTAGATCGAGCCGAGACGCTCGGCGAGCTGGATATAGGGACGCATCTCGCTGAGACGGCCGCCGACGGCCGGCATGTTGATGGCGGCGACCAGCTCGCCCTTGAGGGCCTTGGCGACCAGCTCGGTGACCGCCGTCCCGACGTTGCGGTTGGCCTCGTGCGTCGAGGCGCCCAGGTGCGGCGTGACGACGACGTTGGGCAGGGTCAGGAGGGGGTGTTCGAAGTTCTGCTCGCCGGGCTTGCGGTCGTAGCTCGGCTCCTTGTCGAAGACGTCGATGCCGGCGGCTGCGACCTGCCCGGAGACGAGCGCGTCGTACAGCGCCTTCTCGTTGACCAGCCCGCCGCGCGCGGCGTTCACGATGCGGACGTCCTTCCGGCACTTCGCCAGCTGCGGCGCATCGATCATATTCACGGTCTCCTTGGTCTTGGGCGTGTGGAAGGTAATCAGGTCGGCCTGCGCGAGGAAGTCCTCGAACCCGTCGATCTTTTCGACGCCGGCGCGCGCGAAGCGCTCGTCGGTGATGTAGGGATCGTAGGCGATCACGCGCATGCCGATGCCGGAGAGTTTCCGGGCCACGATCGAGCCGATCCGCCCGAGTCCGATGATGCCGGCGGTCTTCCCTTCCAGCTCGTTGCCGATCATCTTCCCGCGACGGAACTCGTTCTTGCGCGCGGACTGGTCGGCGAAGCAGATGTTGCGGAAGGTGCAGAAGGCGAGGCCCACGGCGAGTTCCGCGGCGGCCATGATGTTGGCTTCGGGTGTGTTCACTGCGATGATGCCGAGGTCGGTGCAGGCGTCGACGTCGATGTTGTCGATGCCGTTGCCGGCGCGGCCGACGACCTTCATTGATTTAGCGTGTGAAAGCAGGCTGCGGTTCACCTGCGTGACGCTGCGGACGATCAGACCATCGTACGGCGCGACGATCTCCTCGATCTGCGACTGGGAAAGCCCGAGACGCTCGTCGACGTCGAACCCCTGGTCCTTCAGGTACTGGACGGAGTCCTCGGCGATCTTCTCGGTGATCAGGATTCTCATGGAAAGGTCCTCCTCTCGGATGGGCCCGCGCGACTCCGACGCATCCCGACGGCGGAGCGGTCCGCAGTCAGGCCAGCAGGGCGTCGATGGCGGTCAGGAGCCCGTTCACGTCGTCGAGCGTGGCGTCCGCCATGTGGGCGATGCGGAAGGTCTTGTCCTTCAGAGCGCCGTAGCCGTTCGAGATCGTGTAGCCGACATCCCCGAGGCGCTTGTTGAGCGCGGAGACGTCGAGGTTCCGCGTGTTGGAGATGCAGGTCACCGTATCGGACAGATGCGCCGGGTCGGAGTAGAGCGCGAAATTCGAATCCGCCCAGTCCCGCACGCGGCCGGCCATCGCCTGGTGACGCGCGAACCGGTTCTCCGGGCCTTCGGCGAGGATGCGGTCGAGCTGGTAGTCGAGCGCGAACATGTGGGAGAGGGAGGGCGTCGCGGGGTATTGGCTCTCCTTCTCCCGCACGAACCGGTACAACTCGACGAGGTCGAAGTACAGGCCCCGGAAGGGGACCTGCTCCGCGGCGCGGATCGCCTTCTCGGAGACCGAGCAGACGGCGAGGCCGGGCGGCAGCCCGAGGCACTTCTGGGAGGACGTGATGCAGACGTCGATGCCGAGACGATCGACTTCGATCTTCGCCCCGCCGAGGGAGCTCACGGCGTCGACGCACCAGACGACGCCGGGGTGGCGGCGCAGGACCTCGGCGATGCCGTCGACGGGATTCATCACACCGGTCGCGGTTTCGTTGTGGGTCACGGTCACGAGGTCGTAGGCGCCCGTGGCGAGCGCGGCCTCGACCTGCTCCGGCAGGGTCGCCCGGCCCGGTTCGACGGAGAACAGGTCCGCCGGCACGTTGTTCGACGTCGCCATCTTGTACCATCGGTCGCCGAAGGCGCCGATCGAGAACACGGCGGCGCGCCTTCGGGTGCAGGAGCGGATCGCGCCCTCCATGAGTCCGCTGCCCGACGAAGTCGAAAGGAGGATCTCGTTCTTCGTATACATCAGGGTCCGCATCTTGTCCGCGATGCCGGCCTGGAGGGCGGAAGCGGACTTGGAGCGGTGTCCGATCATCGGAGTGGACATCCTCGCGAGGACGTCGGGGCGGACTTCGACGGGACCCGGAATGAAGAGTCGCTTGTGCATGGAGGAACGTCTCCTGTTCTGTTCCCGGAGGAACGCGAGGGGGGCGTCGCGATAGGGAGGCTGGCTACGGCAGGGTCAGGACCCAGCCGGGCTGGATCTTGTCGGCGCTCGTGAAACTCGGGTACGTGGCGATGTTGGCGGCCATGATCTTCTGGTAGAGCGTATCCGAAGCCGTGCCGTAGTTGTTCATGCAGATCCGATAGAGGCTGTCGCCGCTCTGGACCGTATACAGTTTGGGCGCGGCGGTCGGCGAACCTGGAGCGGGCGTCGGCGTGGAGAGTTCGCCGGCGGTCGGCGTGGGCGTTTCCTGTCCGGGAGTCGTCTCGAGTGTCGGAGCCGCCGTGGCCGTCGGCGCGGTCGTCGGCGTGACGGCGGGCCCGTTGCCGGTCAGGATCTTGTAGATCGCGAAGATGCTGCCGGCCGCGATGGCGACCATCAGGAGGGCGAGGGCGATCTTGCGCGGGTCGAGGCCCGGACCGCGGCGGCTGGGCTGCTCGCGGCGGATGTGGTCGGGGCGGGGCGGCGGGGGCGCCGTGCGCTTCGAGGAGACGGCGGCCGAGGCTGCGACCGGCTCGGAGTGGAAGGCCGCCTCGTCGGGCTCTTCCCCTTCGTCCTCGATCTCCTCCACCGGTTCGGACGCCTTGCCGCGGAAGGCGGCGAAGGGACCGGCCGCGGCGGCCGACATGGCGGCGGCCGCGCCCACGGATCCCTTCTCGGCGCGGAACGGGACGGCGCGGGAACCGCGTTCGCCGTTGTTGACGGTTTCTGCGAAGCCGATCAGGAACTGGACCGGGAGGCCCGGAGACTTCGCGGACGCGGACGTGACCATGAGCCCTGCCGCATCGCACTGGTCCTCGGCTTCATAGAGGAGACGGAGCACTTCCTTCTGCCCGAGCGTCTCCATGACCTCGCGGTTGCACACGATCAGACAGTCGTCCGGGAGGAGCGGGGCGATGTTGGAATAGCGGACCGTGCCGGCGGTCCCGGCGCAGTAGGCCTCGAGATTGTGCACCACGTTGCCGAGCGCGTCGACGGGTTCGAGGACGAAGTCGTCGCCGGTCAGCGGATACAGCGCGTCGCCGCGGTACAGGTAGGCGCAGCCGCGGCCCATCGTCACGGCGGCGACCTCGTTGTCCTTCACGATCACGCCGGCGAAATACGGCTGGCGGACGCCTTCCTGGGAGATCGAGATGCGCCCGCACACTTCGACGGCGCAGTCGGCGAGCTCGTTGATCTCGGTGTCGATGTTGCGCGTGGTGTTCTTCACGTCGTTCGACATCCGGTCGAGCGCACGCCTGACGGAGGCGTTGTCGGCCTCGGCGTCGCCGCTGGCGGCGGGGCGGGCGAAGACGGCGAAGAAGGCGCCGCGGTCCTCCCGGTCGAGCGTGATGTCGGCCATCCGGGACTCTCTTCGGCCGGACAGGCGTCCATCCAGCCAGAATCCATCTTTCGCGCCGGACGCGGGGCTGTATCGTGCGGTCACCGTGGTAGCGATTCGTGCGGTCCTAGCCATCGAAACTCCTTCTGGGTGACACGCGATCGCAAGCATGCGTCCGTGTTTCCCCGAAAAACTGAACCGATTATACCATACCTTCCAGCAGCACCGACAAAGCCTCGCGGTCGTTCCGCGACGGGTCATCGAGCACGGCGTCGAGAAGCCGCAGCCGCAACCGTCCGAGAGACGGACCGGCCGGGTGGCCCCCCGCCACGAGGTCGGCTCCGGTGACGACGAGTTCGTCCGGCGTCACGGGATCCGACTCCTCCGCGACCCTGGCCGCCGCCGCGACGACCGCTCCATCGGCCAGAGGGTCCACCGCCGCGAGCAGCCTCGCCCCCTCGGCGAGACACCGCCGGGCTTCGGGTCCATACATCCCGGAAATGCGGGAGAGGGAGGCCGCGACGCGCCGGACGGCGGGCGGAGCCGGGGCCTGCGGAGCCGATGGAAGCGCGGAGAGCGCGGTCGCGACGAAGGCGAGCGCAGCCGCTCCGGAAGCGGTCCTCGAGGAAAGGCGATGGCCCGACATGAGACGGTGGCGGGCGGCGGGCAGGTCGTCGCAAGGGAGTCCCCCGTTGCGCGCGCCATGCAGCAGGAGCAGCGCATAACCGGCTTCGGCGGATGGCCCGAAGGAAGCGAGGGACCCGGCGAGGTAGGCGCCGAAGGCGAAACCGGCTTCCGAGCCGCCGGAGGGCAGGACCCGTTCGAAGGCCGCCTCGAGGATCCGGCAGCCGTCGAAGTCGCGGAGACGGGCCGGACACGGAGAATCGAAGATCTTCGTGCATTCCGCGGCGATGCGTTCGACGCTGACATGGGACAGGAGGTCCGCGTGGCGCCCGCAGGCAGCCGTGAGGGACGCGACGGGCGCATATCCGAGCGCGCAGCTGAACCGGACGGCACGGAGCATGCGCAGGGCATCTTCGTGGAATCGGTCGGACGGGTCCCCGACGGTCCTGAGGATCCGCGCCTCCATGTCGGGAATCCCGCCGAAGAGGTCCACCAGGCCCGCCCCGGGGGACCAGGCCATCGCGTTGCAGGTGAAGTCCCTGCGCGCGAGATCGAGCGCGAGGTCGCCGTGGAAGGTCACTTCGGAGGGTCTGCGGTGGTCGTGGTAGCCCGCTTCGCTGCGGAACGTGGTGACCTCCACCGCGCGGGAATCCGTGAGCACGGTCACCGTGCCGTGTTTCAGGCCGGTCGGGACCGTCCGGGCGAAGAGCGACGCCACCTCGTCCGCAAGCGACGAAGTGGCGACGTCGTAGTCCTTGGGGGCGCGGCCGCCGACGAGGTCGCGGACGCACCCGCCGACGAGGTAGGCTTCGCGTCCGGACGCCTCGAGCGTCGAGAGCACGGCGAGGACATCGTCCGGGATCAGGCGGGCTTCGATGGTTTCCATACGCCTGTTATACCCCTGACGCCGGGCTCCGTCCATGAAGGGCGGCTCCCGGCGCGGGGAGTCTCCGGGTCAGCCGAAGACCGGCAGGCCCTTCAGGCCCTGCGCGATGGAGGCGTCCGAAACCTTGCTGTCCTTCATCGTGTGGTGGAAGTACATGTCGTAGGCCGTCATGTCGAAGTACCCGTTGCCGGAGAGGTTGAAGAGGATGACCTTCGACTCGCCGCTTTCCTTGCAGCGCAGCGCCTCGTCGATCGCGGCGCGGATCGCATGGGACGACTCGGGCGCCGGCACGATGCCTTCGGTGCGGGCGAACTGGACCGCCGCGTCGAACACGGGGATCTGCTCGTAGGCCTGCGCCTCGATGATGCCTTCGTGGAAGAGCTGGCTGACGAGCGGGGAGTCGCCGTGGTAGCGGAGACCGCCCGCGTGGATGCCGGCCGGCACGAAGTCGGCGCCGAGGGTGTACATCTTCGAGATCGGAGCAAGATGCGCGACGTCGCTGTAGTCGAAGGCGTACGTGCCCCGGGTCAGGGTGGGGCAGGCTTCGGGCTCGACGGCGACGCAGCGGACCTTGCCGCCCTTGAACTTGTCCTGGAGGAAAGGGAAGCTCATGCCGGAGAAGTTGCTGCCTCCGCCGACGCAGGCGAAGACGACGTCCGGGTATTCGTCGATGCTGGCGAGCTGCTTCTTGGCTTCCTGGCCGATCACGGTCTGGTGCAGGCACACGTGGTTGAGCACGCTGCCGAGGCAGTAGTTGGTGTCGCCATGCGTCGCGGCGTCCTCGACGGCCTCGGAGATCGCGATGCCGAGACTGCCGGTGGAGTGCGGATGCTCGTCGAGGACGGCCTGGCCGGCGTGCGTCAGCGGGGACGGACTGGCGTGGACCGTCGCTCCGAAGGTCTCCATGAGCGAACGGCGGTAGGGCTTCTGCTCGTAGCTGACCTTGACCATGTAGACGGTGCAGTCCAGGCCGAAGTGGTTCGTGGCCATGCTCATGGCCGAGCCCCACTGGCCGGCGCCCGTCTCGGTCGCGATGCGCTTCAGGCCGGCCTGCTTGTTGTAGTAGGCCTGCGCGAGGGCGGTGTTGAGCTTGTGGCTGCCGGTCGCGTTGCCGCCCTCGTATTTGTAGTAGATGCGGGCCGGCGTGCCGAGGGCCTTCTCGAGGCCGCGGGCGCGGAACAGGGGCGTCGGGCGGTACTGGCGGTAGAGGTCGCGGACTTCGTCCGGGATGTCGATGTAGCGGTCCGCGGACATCTCCTGCATGATCAGTTCCATCGGGAAGATGGCCTGCATGTCGGCGGGACCGATGGGCTGCTTCGTGCCGGGGTGGAAGTAAGGCGCGGGCTTGTTCGGCATGTCGGCGACGATGTTGTACCACTGCTTCGGGATCTCGCTGTCGGGCAGGTCCACTCGGATGACGTCCTTCTTGCTGGCCATGGTCATGCTCCTTTCCGCCGCCGCCGGTCTCTCCGGTCGGGGCACTGCGGCCGTGGGCCGCCGCGGAATGCAAAAAAGCCATATCGCCCACAACAATGGGGCGATATGGCTTCGCGGTGCCACCCATCTTGGACCCGTCAGGGTCCATCTTCTCCAGGCACGCTTCCTTCCTTCGAAGGTCTTGATGCCCTTCCCACCTAACGCCGGGAATGCGGCTCGGGATACAGTCCGTGCGGCCCTGCGGCCCTCGGGATTTCCCCCTCGCTCCTCGCGGATCCATTCGCCTGTCCCTGATGCGCCGGGCCTTCCACCAACCGCCGGCTCGCTGGGTCATCGGATTACAGAGTACTCGTTCCGGTCCAAGGATCGTATTCGATTTGTGTGGATTATATTCGGCACTCCGCCGCCTTGTCAACTCCGGGGTTCGAACTCATTTGAAAGTAGGCTCCCACGGGTGGTATATTGTCCGGGTATCCTTCGTCCGCATGCCCGATCCGAGAGTCAACCGGAGGTTCCGACCGATGCTCATGACGATCTCGAAGTCCCGGCGCCTCTGGGCGGTCCTGCCGCTGCTCGCGCTCTCCCTGGCCCTGGTCTTCCTTCCGTTCTCTCCCGTCCTGGCCGACGGTACGACCGACCCGTCGCAGGCCGTTTCCTCCTCGACGACCGCCGCCATCGCCACGGGTCTCCAGCACAGTCTCGTGCTGAACTACGACGGCCGCTTGCTCACGTTCGGCGACAACACCTACGGAGAGCTCGGAGACGGCACCAACGTGGGTCGCAGCATTCCGACCGAGCTCGACTATCCGACCGACGTCGTCGCGATCGCGGCCGGATACTGGCACAGCCTGGCCGTGACGTCCGACGGCAGCGTCTACGCCTGGGGCCGCAACCTCTACGGTCAGCTCGGAACCGGAGATACCAAGAATTCCTCGGTTCCCGTCAAGGTCGAGGGGCTGCCTCCGGTCGTCGCCGTCGCCGCGGGCGCGCACCACTCGCTCGCGCTGACCGCCGACGGCGCCGTCTACGCATGGGGCCGCAACACCGAATTCGAGGTCGGGAACTTCGATTCGGAATCGATCAAGGACGTCGACGGCACGACGCTCGGCACCCGCGTGCTCACGCCCGTCTGCATCGTGCAGAGCGGCGCGATCGCGATCGCGGCCGGTCAGTATTTCTCCATGTACGTCACCCGCAACGGCAACGTGATGGCCTTCGGCGACAACCGTTCGGGCCAGCTCGGGGACGGCGGCACGGTCACCCGCGGGCAGCCCGCGAACGTCATCGGTCTCGAGGATGTCGTCGCGATCGCGGCCGGGGCGGACCACGCCCTCGCGGTCGTGGAGACGAAGCAGGCCGACGGCACGGTTCTCCGGAACGTCTGGGCCTGGGGTTCGGACTCCGCGGGCCAGCTGGGTCAGGGCAGGATGCCCGATTCCGCCGCGATCGCCACCCGTCCGGTCCGCGTGGACCTCACGGGCGACGAGATCCCCGGGAACGACCAGGTATCCCTGATCGCGGCCGGAGCCGGCGTCTCCCTGGTCGTGCAGCCCCTGCTCGACCGCACCGGAGCCCGGAAGTCCCGCATCCTCGTCTTCGGTTCCAACATCGACGGCGCCCTCGGACTGGGCCCCACCATCCAGGCCTGCACCGTTCCCACTCCCCTCGTGGCCACTTCCAACGGGTGGACCGGCTCCGTCTTCCTTCCGTTCGAAGCGATCGCGACCAGCGGGTCGCATACCCTGATCCTCGGCGTCAAGGGACAGCTCGGCGGCATGGGCCGCAACGGATCCGGACAATTGGGAGACGGGACCGCCTCCGACCACCCCTACCCCGCCGCCTCGATTCTCGTCGACCGCATCTCCCCTGCCTGGAATACCGGCGCCGCCCTTCATCTCGTCTCGAAGACGAAGAACACGATCACCTATTCCTGGCCCGCGGCCTGCGACAACCTCTCGGTGGCGGGATACGAGCTCAAGTACATCGATCCGAACGGCGACGAGAGCAGCGTGGACGTCGGCCCGGAACTCCAGGGGACCATGACCGGGATCGACACCGCCGATCCCCAGATCATCCGTCTCTTCGCCTACGACGCGGCGGGGAACTCCTCCGACACGGGGCTGGTCGACAAGTTCGTGCCGGACGGGATGACCTTCGAGCAGGCCTTCCCGACGGGGGAGCCCGACGACGTCCAGCCGACCGTCACGCCCGATGCCGCGCCGACCGATCCCCCCACGGCCGCGGCGCCCGAAGCGACCTCGACGCCCGATGCCGCGCCGACCGACGCGCCCGACGTCACGCCGGGTGCGGGCGGTACCGTCGTCCCGCCTGCCGGTCCAGGCTGGAACGCGGATGAATTCGGAGTTCCCGTTCCCCTCGAGGGTCCCTGGGACGTCGACTCGTTCTATGGCGACGACGTGATTCTGCCCCCGTCCTCGCTGACCCCCGCGATGATCGCGGTCGCCTCCGCCTTCGCGGCCGGTCTGCTGCTGCCCGCCCTTTATCTCGCCCTGCGCAAGGTCGATGGCCTGAAGCCCTGACGACCGGACCTCCGTGCAACCAGGCGCGGACATCTCCAGGAGGACGCCCATGCTGAAAGGCCCACGAAGCGGACGCACCCCCTCTCGACCGTCGAAATGGAGGCGGTCCGTCGCCTTATCGCTGGCGGTCGCCTTTTCCGTTCTCAGCCTGACCGGTCTTCTCCCCTTCGTCGGCGTGGAGGCCGCCGCCGCGCAACCCATGATCGCGGCCGGGTCCCTCCATTCCCTGGCGATCGATGCTTCCGGCAACGTCTGGGCCTTCGGCGACAATACCTATGGCCAGCTCGGCGACGGCACGACCACGCGCCGCTTCTCGCCGATCATGGCCTACGCGGTGACCGCGGGACGCAGGGCCATCGCCGGCGCGGCCGGCGACACGCACTCCGTAGTCCTCATGAGCGACGGGACCGTGTGGACCTTCGGCGCCAACCCGACCAACGCGCTGTCGACCAATTCCTCCGCGGCGAAGATCCTGTCGCCGACCCAGGTCCGCCTGCAGACCGGAAGCACCTTGACCGGCGTGCTCTCGATTTCCGCCGGCGGCTCCAGCAGCGCGGCGCTGTTGAAGGACGGCACCGCCCGCGTCTGGGGCAAGGGACTCCGGCCGACGCCGATCCTCCTCAAGTCCAGCGGCCTTTCCCTGACGAATCTCGTCGCGGTCTCGGTCGGGGCGACGCAGGTCTTCCTGCTGAAGAGCGACGGCACGGTCTACGTCTGCAATTCAACGACCCCCGCCCAAGCCGAGCCCGTTCTGATGAAGAGCGGAGGAGGGACCGCCCCGCTCTCCGGCATCTCCTCGATCTCCGCAGGCAAGGGCTTCGCCATGGCCGTATCCCGGGCCGGACTGCTCTATTCCTTCGGAAGCAACGCGTCCGGCGTCCTGGGACGTGACACGGGCGGCGCGACCGACGGTGTCGCCGCCCCCGTACTCTACACGGCCGGCGGGTCCTCCCTGTCCGGCGTCCTGGCCGTCGAATGCGGCCCCGACCACGTCGTCGCCATTCTGAGCGGGGGCGCGCTCTACGGATGGGGACTCGCGGACGGCGGCAGACTCGGGATGACCCTGAAGGGCACCGTTTCCTATCCGACGTCCCTCAGCCTCGCCGGCGTCAGCGAGATCTCGACGGGCGGCCGCCACATCCTCGCCCGAAGCAGCGTCGGGGTCGTGTGGGCCTTCGGTTCGAACGGCGTCGGGCAGGCGGACGGCGATTCCGCCGGAACGCTCGACCCGCACGTCGTCACGATGACCACCCGCATCTGGCGCACGACCACGCCGACCCTGAAGGCGTCCGACGTCACGCAGACTTCGTTCGCCCTGACCTGGCGCTCCGAGGACCTCTACGTGGAGAATGTCAGGGGGTTCATCGTCCGTTGGTCGCTGCCGGACGGCTCGACCGGGGAGACGGTCCAGTTGCCCGCGAAGGTGCGCGGAATCGAACTCGGCGGCCTCGTTTCCGGTGCGAACCATACGGTCCACGTCATCGCGATCGGTATCTCGGGAGCCGAAGAGGAGGCGCCCGCCCTCGTCGTCCAGACCCTTCCCGCCACGAGTCCCTCGATTTCGCCGGATGCCTCGCCTTCGACCACGGGCGCCGTGTCGCCGGACCCTTCTCTCACAGGCGTGCCGACCCCCTTGCCGACGATGGGCGGCGAGGACTTGGCCGACGCGATGACGGTAGCCTATCATGACGTCCTGAACGGGGTTCTTCTCGGCGCAATCTCGCTGGCCGTGATCGCGGTACTCGTCAAGGTCTTCCTCTGGAACGCGGCGCGACGCGATCTCACCGGTCGAGAAAACTGAGCGGTTCCCTTCCGGATCTCCCGACACGCAAAAGGACCCCCGCACCTTCCGGTCGCGGGGGTCCCTTTCGAGTGGTGGAGCAGAAGGGATTCGAACCCTCGACCCCCGCGTTGCGAACGCGGTGCTCTCCCAGCTGAGCCACTGCCCCTCGTGCGGCGTTGCGCCGCTTGACCATTATATGTGTTGTCCTCCCATCTGTAAAGCGCCTTCCCGCGACCTTTTCACGGTCTCCGCGACTCTTTTCCGGCGCCCTCTCGCGCACGGCAAAGAGTGCTACACTTGTTGCAGGGACGGTCCTTCCATCCAGGTCAGAAGGAGGGTTCGCGATGGTCGCAGTGGATTCGAACGGAGTCGTCCGCACGCGGGGCGGTCGACGCAAGAACTACATCATCGACACCAACGTGATGCTCCACGACCCGGATTGCCTCTCCAACTTCAAGGACAACGACCTCTATCTTCCCATCATCGTCCTCGAGGAACTCGACCAGCTCAAGACGCGCGAGGGTCTGACCGGTTACCAGGCCCGCGGAGCGGCGCGCGCCCTCTCGACCCTCCTCGGCCGCGCCGACCTCCGGACCGGCTTCGCCAAGGGCGTCTTCCTCGGCGACGGCATCGTGCTCCGGATCGTCCACCACGGCGACGAGATGGACCGCACCGACCTCTTCCTCGACCTCAACAAGAACGACAACCGGATCCTCGCGACCGCCCTGCGGGTCATGCGCGAGCATCCCGAACACGCCACGATCCTCGTCTCGAAGGATATCTGCATGCGCATCAAGGCCGAAGCGCTCGGCATCGTCGCGGAGGACTACGAGACCGACCGGACGCCGGCGGAGAACCTCTACAAGGGGTACCAGGAACTGACGTTCACGGACGAGGAGATCGACGGGGTCTTCGGCGAGAACGGCCTTCCGCCGCCGAAGAAGCGCGAGTTCCTGCCCAACGAGTTCGTGCACGCGGTCTCGAAGGACAACCCGTCCCACTCCGTCCTCGCCCGCTTCAACGGCAAGACGCTCGTTCCGTTGCGGTATGGCAACCACGAGGCGTGGGGCCTCCGCCCGATCAACATGGAACAGAAGATGGCCTTCGAACTGCTGATGGACCCGGGCGTCCAGTTCGTCACGCTGACCGGCGGCGCCGGGTCGGGCAAGACGATCCTGGCGACCGCCGTCGCCCTCGAGAAGGTGCTCGAGCAGAAGGAATACCGGCGGATCGTCCTGATCCGTCCCACCGTCGCGGCGGGCAGCGACATCGGCTATCTCCCGGGCTCGGAAGAAGAGAAGCTCCGGCCCTGGATGGGCAGCTTCTACGATGCGATCGACATGCTGATGCGGACGGAATCCCCGGTCAAGACTCGCGCCCGCACCCGCAAGGAGACGGATGCGTTCCAGGTCGATTCGTTCATCGAGGACCTGCGCGATTCCGGAACGATCGAGACCAAGACGTTCACATACATGCGCGGGCGCACGCTGTCCGACGCCTTCGTGATCGTCGACGAGGCGCAGGAGATCACGCCCCACCTCGCCAAGCTCATGCTCACGCGCGCCGGTTCGAATTCCAAGTTCGTCTTCATCGGCGATCCTTCCGACAACCAGATCGACAACCTCATGGTCGACTCTCGTTCGAACGGTCTCGTCTACGTCATCGACAAGATGAAGGAATGCGACATCACCGGACACGTCACGCTCCGACAGGTCGAACGCAGCAAGCTCGCCCGCCTCGCCGAACGCTGCATGTAGGCGGGGCGCCGCGCGGCGCCGGCTTGCCGTGGCTACCCGCTTGTGATAGATTGAGCCCGGCACGACCGCCGGTTCCGGGTGCCGAATCCGACCGGCCCCTGGGAGGACTCCTGCATGGACCGCATCGCCGTCGTCACCGTGATCGTCGAGGAGCTCGCGTCCGCTCCGGCCGTGAACGACGCCCTCCACGAGCACGCGTCCCTCGCGATCGGCCGCATGGGGATCCCGTACCGCGAAAAGGGCCTCTCGATCATCTGCGTCGTCGTATCCGGGCCCCAGGAGCGCATCAGCGCCCTGTCCGGCCGTCTCGGACGCATCCCCGGCGTGTCCGTGACCGTCGCCTATGCCAAAGAAAAGAACTCCTGAAGGAGGATCCGACATGCCGATTCCGCGCACCACCCGCATCCTGACCCGTACGGCGCTTCTGCTCTCCCTCGCCCTGATCTTCCAGGTCTTCGGTCGCGACCTGGCCTTCGGGCTCGGACTCGGGACCGATCAGACCTTCTTCGTCGGACCTCTCGTGAACCTCTGCCTGCTCGTCGCGACGGCGTACGCCGGCCTCTGGTCCGGCATCGCCATCGCGGTGCTCTCCCCGCTCGGCGCCTATGCGATCGGCGTGCAGACCGAGCCGGTCTTCCTGGCCGCGATTTCGGTCGCGAATCTCATCCTGGTGCTGACTTTCGCGGTCGCGGACCACATGGCGGAACCCCTGAAATTCCGCCCGAAGCTGATCGTCCGCTCGTTCGGCATCCTGGTCGGCGCGGCCCTGAAGACCGCGTGGCTATGGGGCGGCATCCTGATCTACGAACGCCTGTTCGCGATGAAGGAACCGACGCGCAGCGCGATGCTGAACAACTTCAGCTGGCCGCAGGCCGTCACCGCGGCGGTGGGCGGTGTCCTGGCGCTCGCCGTTCTGCTGCTGCTCGAGAAATCCTTCCCGATCAGGAAACCGGTACCGAATACGAACCCGTGACGTTCCCCTGGTCGTCCATGAGATTGTATCGGAGCAGATTCCCGTCGATGTAGAGGTTCTTCGCAGGATAGATGCCGTTCTCGCTTTCCGGCTGGAAGAGCGACAGCACGGATTCGCCGGACTTCATGCGGTAGATCGCGGCCCCGTCGCTGTAGTTCGACAGGAACAGGTCGCCTTCCTTCGATACGCACAGGTAGTAGCCGCGGGTGCCGGCATGGCGTTTCCCGTAGAGCTGGAATGGCACGTCCGAGAGCGCGGCGCCGCCTTGTCCGCAGGTCTTCACGTTCCCGTCGTCGGTCCCGTCGGAGAAGGCGTACTTTCCGTCCGGCAGCGTGACGACATCCTCCATGCGATGCATCCAGGTATAGGAATCGTCCGTGCAGGCGGGCTCGGACCCGTCCCGCTGGTGGTCCGCCGCGATCTGCGCGTCGGTCATCAGGAAGTACGTGTAGTTGGTCTGCCCCGGCGTGTTCGGGACCGGGTCGTCGTAGGTCGGGTCGACGTGGTACCACTTTCCGTTGAGCTGCAGGACGACCCACGCATGCGCCACGCCCTTCGACGTGCCGCTCGTGTAGACGGCCGGCACGCCCGCCCGGTTCAGCAGGACGGAATAGGCCTCGGCGTAGCCCTGACAGACGGCCTTCCCGCTGTTGAATACGCCTGCGGCCGAGAAGGCGGGGTCGTCGGAGGTGCCCGCTGCCGCGGCGGCCTCGTCGTATGCGGTCGAAAGGACGATCCGGTCGTGGAGGAGCCGGATCCGCTCGAACGGCGTCTTCGAAGAGAGGTCCATCCCGGAGATCCAGGCATCGGCGGCCGCGAGGACGGAAGCCGGCTGGTAGCCGGGCTTGACGTCCACGATCGTCCATGTCTTGCCGTCGTCGACGCTCGAAAGGTCGTATTCGAGCGTCCCGCGGCAGAGATAGGCCGAGGGTTCGGTCGAGATCAGGCGGTCGAAGACGGAATAGACCTTGTCCTGGAACGTGCTGGGGATCCGGAGCGATGCGAGGTCGATCTTCTCCTTCTCGGCCTGGATGCCGGCCAGCAGTTCGGCTCGGAGGTCCTTTTCGTCGAAGTTCCAGGGCGTGGGCGATTCGGACCGGGTCGGCGCCTGCGTCGGGAACCCGAGGCTCGGCAGCAGTCCGCACCCGCTCGTGACGAGCGCGACGGCGACAAGCAGCGAGAGGACCGCCAGGACCGCCGTGCGGCGGAGTGGACGGAGATCCGGCACGAGCACGGGCTTCATGGCCGTACCTCCTGGACGGACTCCCGCTCCAGCGCCTTCGCGTCGATCTTGCCGACCAGCGTCAAGGGCATCCTGTCGCGGAACAGGACCGAGGTCGGTACGGCGTAGACGAGCAGGTTCTCGCGGCAATGGGCCAGAATCCGCTCCCGAAGGGCCTCGTCGGCCGATACGCCCGCGTTGGGAACGACGTGGAGTTGGACGGTCTGCATCCGGTGCGGGTCCGGGACGCCGACCGCGCAGGCGGAGGCGATCTCGGGCATCTCCATGACCGTGTCCTCGACCTGCGAGGGGAAGACCGGGACACCGGACACCTTGATGATCCGCTTGAGGCGCTGGACGAAGCGGACGTACCCGTCCTCGTCCATCGACCCGAAATCGCCCGTGTGGACCCAGGTCCTTCCGTCGGCATGGACGTGGAGCGCCTCGTCCGTCGCCTGCGGGTCGTCGAGATAGCCCAGCATCGTGGTGGGCGAGTGGACGCAGATCTCGCCGTTCTGGCCGAAAGGCAGGATCCGCTCGGTGCCCGGTTCGACGACGCACATCCGCATGCCGTGCAGCGGCAGGCCCACGGTTCCCTCGCGGTCGCCGACGACCGGGTTCACGCAGCAGACGGTGACGGTCTCGGTCAATCCGTAGCCCTCGCGCAACGTACAGGTGGCGCCGTGCGCCTTCAGGAAAGCGTCGAACCGGCGCTTCAGGTCGACCGGGAGCGAGTCGCCGCCGCAGAAGACAGCCTGCAGGGACGAGAGGTCCACCTTTCGCAGCTTCGGGTTCGAGGCCATCCCGTCGAACAGGGTCGGGACGCCGGCCATCAGGGTCGGCCGGGTCTTCCGGACGACGTGCGCGAGTTCCTCGGCGCTGTACTTCGGAACGAGGATCGCCGTGATGCCGTTGACGATCATCGCATGCATGCCCATGCAGAGGCCGAACCCGTGGAAGAACGGGAGGATGCTGACCATCGATTGGCCGGCGGTGTCCTCGACGCCGATGATCGCCGGCCCTTCGAGCGCCAACAGGTTGAAGTTCATCGAGGACAGGACCACCGTCTTCGGGGAGCCGGTCGTGCCGCCGCTGTGGAGGTAGACGGCCGGTCCGTCGGGGAGGGTCCGGGGTCCGTACGGAGCGACGGGACCCTTCCGGAACAGCGAGCGCCAACGCAGCAGGCCGGCACCCTCGACGACTTTCGGGATCTTCCGGCCGGATGTGGCGGAAAAGAGCGCGGCCTTCACCGCCGGAAGGTAGTCGGGCAGGCTGCAGGCGACCACGAGTCGGACGCCGTCCTTCGCGAGACGCTCGCGATGCTTCGGCAGAAAGGCGTCCAGAATCACGAGCACGCGGCTGTGCGCGCCCACCATGGACCGGGACAGCTCCTCGGGCGGAGACAGCGGGTGCACCATATTCGCGACGCAGCCGATGCGGTTGGCGGCGTAGAAGGCGACGACGGCGTGCGGCGTGTTGGGCAGGCAGAGCGTCACGACGTCGTCGGGCCCGACGCCGGCGCGCGTGAGTCCGTCGGCAGCGCGGTCGATCTCGTCTAGCATGCGCGGGAAACGGATCCGATGCCCGAGGAAGTCGACGGCGGTCCGCTCGGCATATTGCGGCGTCCGCTCCCGGACCAGCTCGTACATCGTTCTGTCTGCCATCCCGCACCTCCTGGGCAGCGACCGTCCGGACGCTCCGTCTTCGCCCCATGATACCCCAATCGCGAAGCGAATCAAAGGAGTCGGAGGGAGTCCCGGGAGTACGGCAGAGCCGGGTTTCTCGCGAAGACTGACGGTTGCAGGCATCGAACGGCGAAGAATATAATCGAACCATTCTATCGATTCGCAGGGTGATTCCTGCATCCGCCCAAAGGGGGATGGACCATGAAGTTGCTTGCGCCGGTTCTGGAACAGGTCGAGAAACGCAATCCGAACGAACCCGAATTCCACCAGGCGGTCCAGGAGGTCCTCGAGTCGCTCGAACCCGTCGCCGAACGGCACCCGGAGTGGCTGAAAGCGGGCGTCTTCGACCGCATCGTCGAGCCCGAGCGGCAGATCCTCTTCCGCGTCGCCTGGGTCGACGACCAGGGCCGCGTCCAGGTCAACCGCGGATTCCGCGTCCAGTTCAACAGCGCGATCGGTCCCTTCAAGGGCGGTCTGCGACTGCACCCGTCGGTCAACGTCGGCATCATCAAGTTCCTCGGCTTCGAGCAGATTCTCAAGAACTCCCTGACCGGCCTGCCGATCGGCGGCGCCAAGGGAGGTTCCGACTTCGATCCCAAGGGGAAGTCGGACGGTGAAGTGATGCGCTTCTGCCAGGCCTTCATGACCGAGCTCCAGCGCCACATCGGGCCCGACACGGACGTCCCGGCCGGCGATATCGGCGTGGGCGGCCGCGAAATCGGGTATCTGTACGGCCAGTACCGCCGCATCCGCAATGAATCCACCGGCGTCCTGACCGGCAAGGCGATCGGATGGGGCGGCTCGCTCGCCCGCACCGAGGCGACCGGATACGGACTGTGCTACTTCATAGAGGAGGCGATGAAGGTCCGCCACAAGTCCTTCCGCGGCAAGACGGTCGTCGTCTCCGGCTCTGGCAACGTGGCGATCTACGCGACCCAGAAGGTCCAGCATCTCGGCGGCCGGGTCGTCGCCCTCAGCGACTCCGACGGCTACGTCCACGATCCGGACGGCATCGACCTCAAGACGGTCCAGGAGATCAAGGAGGTCCGTCGCGGCCGCATCAAGGAGTACCTCGCCGTCCGTCCGAACGCCACCTACGTTCCAGGCTGCTCCGGCATCTGGTCGATTCCCTGCGATATCGCCCTACCGTCCGCGACGCAGAACGAAATCGACGAAGCTTCCGCGGAACTTCTCGTGAAGAACGGTTGCTTCGCCGTGGGCGAGGGCGCGAACATGCCCTCCACGCCCGAGGCGATCGAGGTCTTCCTGAGGAACCAGGTGACCTACGGCCCCGCGAAGGCCGCGAACGCCGGCGGCGTCGCGACGTCCGCGCTGGAGATGAGCCAGAACAGCATGCGTCTCAGCTGGACCTTCGACGAGGTCGACGCGAAGCTGAAGGACATCATGATCCACATCCACTCGATCTCGAGCCGCGCCGCCGCGGAGTACGGTCATCCCGACAACCTCTTCATGGGGGCGAACATCGCCGGCTTCGAGAAGGTCGCGAAGGCCATGTACGAACAGGGCGTCGGCTGAGGAACGGGAGGAGGCAGGGTTTCAGGACCGCCGCACGCGATCGAGGATCCGGTCGACGTCGCCGCTGATCTCCATGCCGCCCCGACGGCTCGCATCCTCGAAGACCACCCTTCCCTTCCGATCCGTGAGCTTCACCGCGACCTCCGCGGAGAGGCTCTCCTCGATCTCGCGTTCCATCGTCCCGTTCTTCGGAGCGCGCAGGACGCCTGCGGCGCCGCGGTCGGCGGAGAAGGAAAGGACGAACCCGTGTCCGCGCAGTTCGGCGCGGACGACCGTGTCGTCGCGTTCGATGCGGACGATGCGGGACCGGTCGTAGGTCGCGAACCGGTAGAGGCGGCCGCGGAAGAGGAGGAAGCAGAGAAATCCGGTGAAGGCGCCGCGTAACCAGGGGATGTCGGCGATCGAGAACAGGAAGCTCGCGTCGGAATCCGGAAAGTGGTTGGCCTGCAGCCAGACCCACGACTCGGGGAACGAACGGCCCCAGTCCTTCTCGATATAGCCCTCGCCGCCGTCGAATCTGTGCACCGTGTCCCCGACCGAGATCTCGCCGTGTATCCTGTGGCGGATGTTGACGATGCCATGGTAGCACTCCATCCCGGGGACGAAGGAGAAGGGCCCCATGACGCCCGGGCTCCAGAACGAACGCGGGAACGGCACCACCCCGTCGAAGCGCAGCGTGCCCTTGACGGCCAGCTTGCCGTCGTCGAGGTTCACGGAAAGCCCGTGCGCGTCGAACCGGTTGGGACCGATCTCGACGTGGAACCGGGCCGGGTCGGCGTGGAAGGATTCGAACGGGAACCGGAAGTACCCGACCGTGCCCGTCCGGTCGTCGATCAGCTGGATGAAGGCGTGGCGGTCCTCGGGCGTCTCCCCCAGCGATATGCCGGGGATCAGGGCCATCGCGGCGTCCCGGTCCCGGTCGATCAGCTTGAAGTACCAGCCCTCGAAGTACCGCCTCCGCTTCCAGCCGCCCTGGAAGCGTTCCGGGTGCCACAGCGCGTCGATACGCATCCGATGGCCTACAGGTTCGCGGCGATCGCTCATCGCATCGCGGCCAGGACGATCTTGCCGCGGTATGCGGAGAGCGAGGCAGGGGTCCCGTTCAGGTCATCGAGTGTGAAATCATGGAAATTCGACACCGGTCTTCCTCCTTCCAAGGATTTATCGTATTATACCAACGATGTCCGGTTCGAATCGTAACGTAGAGATGGAGGAACGTGCCGCCTCTGGCGGGCCTTCCGGGGAATCGCGCCGCGGCGCGCGGTTCCTGCCGTTGCTCGCACTCGTCGGCTGCGCCGTCCTCTGGAGCACGGGCGGCCTCCTGATCAAGTCGGTCTCCCTCTCCCCCGTCGCCACGGCCGGCGGACGAAGCCTGGTCGCCTCCGTCTTCCTGTTCGCCGTCCTGCGGGGCCGCCCCGATTTCCGAGGAGGCTTCGGCTTCTGGTCGTCGGCCCTGGCCAACGCCTCCACCATGCTCCTGTTCGTCGTCGCGACCCGCCTCACGACGGCCGCCAACGCCGTGCTCCTGCAGTACACGGCGCCCGTCTGGGTCGTCCTGTTCGGGTGGGTCCTCTACCGCCAGCGCGTCCTGAAGGCGGACCTCGCCGTCGTCGCGGTCGTGATGGGAGGGATGGCCCTCTTCTTCGCGGACGGCTTCTCGTTTTCGTCGGATCCGCAGGCCGCCCTCGGCGACGTGCTCGCCGTCGTGTCGGGTGTCACGTTCGGCTTCCAGGCGCTCTTCATGAGCCGCATGAAGAAGACCTCCCCCGTTTCGGCCGTCCTCGCGGGGAATCTCCTCGTGTTCCTGGTCTCCCTGCCCTTCCTCGTGCAGCGGCTGCCTGCCTGGTCCGACGTGCCGCCCCTGCTCTTCCTCGGTGTCCTGCAGATCGGCCTGGCCTACCTGCTCTACACGAAGGCGGTCCGCCACCTGACGCCGCTCGAGATCATCCTCGTGCCCATCATCGAACCGCTGCTGAACCCCGTGCTCGTGTACCTGTTCCGCCGCGAGGTTCCGTCGGGCTCCGCG
The DNA here is from genome assembly GCA_903835065.1 of uncultured Eubacteriales bacterium. Taxonomy (GTDB): domain Bacteria; phylum Bacillota; class Clostridia; order Saccharofermentanales; family UBA5734; genus CAILLO01. Next base: position 153,367 of record CAILLO010000047.1, on the reverse strand, counting down.
ATGGCCGGCGGCGCCGTGATCCTGGTCACCGTGACGCTCTGGTGCGTGTTCCGCGACCGGTTGCTGAAGAAGGCCTATCAAGGGAACCCGCCGACGCCGTCCGAAGCGCCGCGCTAAGCGGGTGGCCGGACCTTCCCGGGAGACAGCTTCTCGATGCAGAGGAAGATCGGCGGGCAGCTGCGGCTGTTGACCATCTCCGTCTTCTGCACGGCGAAGGCGTGGACGTCGATGCTCTCCACGAACCGGAGCACCGCGTCCCGCTCCTCGAACCCGCTGTCCCCGCCGTAATAGAGCGCGACCGTCGCCAGGCCGCCCGGACGGAGCCGGGCCATCGCCTGCTGCAGCGCCGCGATCGTCGTGGGCGCCTTCGTGCCGAGCGCGTGGTCCGCTCCCGGCAGATAGCCGAGGTTGAACATGACCGCGGCGAGCGGACGTCCGGGCGCGATCCCGTCCAGTCGCTCGCCGAAGAGCTCGTGCCCTTCGGCGAACAGCCGGCAGCGGTCCAGCAGACACAACGTCTCGAGCCGGTCCCTGGTGCGGCGGATCGCGTCCTCCTGCACGTCGAAGGCGAGCACGAGTCCGTCCGGTCCGGCCAGTTCGGCCAGGAAGGCGGTGTCGTGTCCGTTGCCGGCGGTCGCGTCCACGACGAGGTCGCCCGACCCGACGACCTTCCGCACGTACTCGTGCGACAGCGCCAGTGCGTTGCGGACGACGGGCGGTTTTGCGAGCGGAATCGCGCCGTCTTGGGACATCTTCTCCTTCGTCATATCCGGAACGCCCTCCCCTGCCGTACCAGCCACAGGACGCGCTCGGCGACGCGGACGCCGGTCGAGGACTCCACGGCCTGCGCGTAGTAGTCCATCTGCGAGGCATAGCGGCGGCGCAGCGTCTCCTGGACGGACTCGTCGTCGCCGTCGATGCGGTCCGTCTTGTAGTCGACCAGGACGCCGTATCCGTTCTCCACGAACCAGAGGTCGATGATGCCCTGAACCATCATGCGGTCCTCCGGGGCGAAGGTCCCGGCGTCGGGAACGTCCGCGTAGAGCGGCGGGAAGGGGACGGACAGGGTGAAGGGGATCTCGCGTAAGACCTGCGGACCGGCCGCCAGGATCCTCCGGGCGAGACCGCTCGCGGCGAAGGCGGCGAGCGGCCCGGCGAAACCGCGCGCCGCGGCCGCCTCGTCGACGGACAGCATGCGGTGTTCCGCCATGCGCCCGATCTGCCGGACGATCCCGTCCGGCGTGGGGTCGGCGGCGGCCGAAGCGAGGTCGAGGTAGCGGAGCACCGAGTGGACCGCCGTTCCGATTTCGTTGGGCGGCAGCGCACGGGAAGCGGTCGGGCCGTCCCGAAGCGACGGCGGAGCGGTCAGAGGAAGGTCCTTCATCTCGAGGTCGACGCTCTTCAGCGCGCCGAACCGGACGCGCAGACGGCGTCCGTCCTCGTCCGCGGGTTCGTCGTACGTCGGCGTCGACGGCTTCGCCGCGCCCTCTCCGTCCGACTCCTCGGAGCCGGCTTCGGGCTCGGGCGCCATACGGCGCTTCAGTTCGCTGACCGAGATCTTGGCCGGCGCTCTCGCGGAGCCGTCGAACCGATAGGTCGCCGGCATCGGCCGGAGCAAGGGCTGACCGGAGGGGGCAGGCGCCGCGGCGGGTTCCGTCGACGTGGGCGGTGCGGTCGCCGAGCCGGCCATCACGTCCGAGGGGAAGATCCGGCGGGCGGTCCAGGTCCCCGGAACGACGGATCCGATGCGCGCCGTGCCGTCGGGGACGTCCGGCGCGTCGATCCCGATCAGAGCGGACGCCTCCCGGGGGAATTCGGACGCGAAGGCATTCAGCAGCCACTCGAGGTGGCTCCTCGCCGAAAGGACGCGATAGGGCGGTACCGGTTCGCCCGGACGGGCCGCGGCCTCCTCGACGATCCGCGCCAGTCGGGCGTCCGGAGCATCCGGCTTCGATTTCATGCTCGCGACGAGGAACAGTCGGTCCATGGCGCGGGTCATCGCGACATAGAGAAGCCGCATCTCCTCCGCGAGCATCGCGCGGCGGGAATGCTCCCACACGGCGAGCTTGAGGTGCGAGGGATAGACCGTCCGGGCCGCGAGGTCCACGACGTCGGGCCCGATGCCGAGGGCTTCCGATACGATTGCGCGGTCCTGCTTCTCGGTCAGGCGGAAGGCATGGGCGAGACCCGCGAGGAAGACCACGGGGAACTCAAGACCCTTGCTCCCGTGGAAGGTCGCGAGGCGAACGGCGTCCGCTCCGCCCGGACGCGCCCCTCGCGCGGCGTCTCCGCCGCCCCTCTCGCGCATGCGTTCGATGTAGCGCGCGAAACCATAAAGGCCGCGCATCCGCGTCGATTCGAAGGAACCGGCCCATTCGTGGAACATGCGGAGGTCCGCGACGCTCTCCGTGCCGTCCGGCAGGCGGGAGACGCGTTCCAGGTACCCGGTCGAGAGGTAGACGTGCCCGACCAGCGCATCGAGTCCGGTGTGCACGGCCCGTTCGCGGAGATCGCGGACCCAGTCGAGGAATCGGACGACCCGGACGCGCAGGTCCTCGGGCGTGCCGGACTCGGTGAAGGCGACGGCCGCTTCGTGGAAGAAGGCGTCCCTGTCGCCCCGCTTGCGGAGGTGCAGGCGGACGCGCAGCAGCTCCTCTTCGGAGAAGGGCTCCGGGTACAGCATCGACTGCATCGTCGCGGCGAGCGGGATATCCTGCCGAGGGTTGTCGAGGAGGTGGACGAGGGCTTCCATCGTGCGCAGTTCCGGACTCGCGAGGAATTCACCGGCCGGGTCCTCCTCGACGGGGATCCCCAGGTCCTTGAGGGCCTGGCTCACCACCGACAGGACCGACCGCGTCCGCGAGAGAACCGCGATGCCTTCGTAGACCTTGTCCCGCCCCTCCGCTCGGGCGGCCTCGGCCAGCGAGCGGATCCGACCGGCGATCCAGAGCGCCTCCAGTTCCTGCTGGCCCGCTTCCTGCGGATCCAGCGCCTCGGGGTCGGGGTCGCCCGCCGGAAGGGCGGGGGCGTCCTCCTTCGCCTCGACCGATTCCCCTTCGTCTCCGGGGAGCGGTGCGCCGACCTGAACGGAAAGCGGGGCGGTTTCGGCTTCCCGCGCATCGACGATCACCAGCTCGACGGGCAGGCGCCCCGTCGGCGGGTCCTTCCGGTCGGGCACGAGGGCCTGCGTCGCGTCGTACACGACTTCGCCGGCCTCCCGGCTCATGATCCGCTCGAAGACGAGGTTCGCGGCGTCGAGGACCGCCGGGACGCTGCGGAAGTTGCGGTTCAGTTCCCGCAGCACGCCGTTCGTGCCCGCCTCGGCTTCCCGTCCGGGAGGGACGTCCCTGGCATATCGGTCGGCCTTGTCCTGGAAGATCTCCGGACGAGCGTGACGGAATCGGTAGATGCTCTGCTTCACGTCGCCGACGAGGAAGCGGTTGCCGCGCTCGAGCCGTTCGACGATCGCCTCCTGGATGCCGCTCGTGTCCTGGTATTCGTCGACGTAGATCTCCTGGAACCGGGTGCGGAAGGCGCCTTCGGCCCCCTCCCGCTCAAGTGCGGCGAGGGCGAGGTGCTCGATGTCGCTGAAGTCGATCACCGAAGCCTTCCGCTTCAAGTCGTCGTACAGCGCGTCGAGTTCCAGGACGATCCGGAAGAGGGCCTCGCACAACGGCACCATCGGGGCGATCCCGCTCCCGATCGCTTCGGCCGTGTCGTGGAACAGGTAGCGCGTCGGCGCGGTGAATTCCCTTCGGTACGCGTCGCCTCCGAAGCGGCCCGTGAGGGCGTGCACCGGTTCGGAGAGGCGGTTCCGGAAGGCCGAGACGAAGGCGATGCGCTCGGGAGAAGGGTTCTTCGGGGTCCGGGGCAGGCCGTCGATCGGAATCCGGCGTCCCGCAGCGGTCACCGCATCCCAGAGGTCGGAAAGGTCCGTCCCCGCCGCCGGTCCCTCGCCGGAGAGAAGTCCGTGGAGATCCTGGAGCTCCCGCAGCGTGGACCGGAAGGTCTCCTTCCATGCCCTGTCCTTCTCGGCGTCCGCGACGAAGGTCCAATCCTCATCGAGCGAATCCAGCAGGGAGGGAAGGACCTCGTCCGCGCGGTCGAGGAGGTCCTTCAGCCCGATGAGAAGCAGCCGGGCGGCCTCCGACGCACCGAAGCGGGCGACGTCCCTCCTGAGGTGCGCCAGCCGCTCCTCGACCCACCCGCGGTAGTCGGGCATGCTGCGGAGGAACGTGTGGAGGGTCAGCGCCAGCGAGCGGACCTGCTCGTCCCCGCGGTGGTTCCCGTAGGCGTCGACGAGGTCGAGGAATTCCGCCGCTCCGTCGGGCGCGGACGACCCGGGGGTCGGCTCGGCGTCGAGATAGCGTCGCTCGAACACGCGGTCCAGCGCCTCGAGCCGAAGGATCTCGGACTCGGCCGCGTCGGCCACCCGGAAGCCGGGTTCGAGGAGCGGCTTCCCGCTCCCGTCGACCGCCTGATAGGAGGCGCTTCTCAGGACTTCGAGACAGAACCCGTGGATCGTGGAGATCGAGGCGTGCGGCAGCAGACCCGCCTGACGGCGCAGTCGCCGCGCGTCCTCCTTCGAGGCCCCGTCCGCTGCGCTCCGGAGCTTCTCGACGATCTTGCGCCGCATGTTCGCGGCGGCCGCGTCCGTGAAGGTCATCACCAGCACCTGGCGGATATCCAGCGCGCCTTCGGCGATCCGCTTCACGATCCGATCGGTCATCACCTGCGTCTTTCCCGATCCGGCCGCGGCCGAGACGAGCAGATCGCAGACGCCCGCCTGCAGCAGGACCTCCTGCTGCGGTGTCGGCCGGAAGCTCCCGTTCGCCGTCACGTTCCCGACCTCCCGTCCCGGTCCTTCGCGAGCGCGGAGACGTAGCGATCCCTCTTCTTCGTCGTCCCCGCCGCCGAGGCGGACGGAAGCGGCTTCGCCGACGGACAATCGGTCGGACCCGACTTCCGGCAGACGGAGCGGTAATCGCACCATTCGCACGGCGAACCCGACCCGGCCTTCAGAGGACGCACGTCGAACCTCCCCCCGAAGAGGTCGCCGCAGGTCTCGCGCAGGAGGGCGCGGGAATGGGAGACGGCGAGTTCGAGGGCGTCCGGCGCCAGGTCGAGCGCGCGCAGCTTGTAGTAGCCCGATTCCCGGTCGTGCAGCGAGGCCAGGGCGGGCGCCTGCGCCGCGCATTCGGCCCGGTCCAGGGGGACGCCCAGGTGGAAGTAGGCGGCATCCACGGGCACCCGCGACGGAACTCCGTTGCGGTAGGCCGCCAGGTACGCGGGCAGCTGGAAGGCCAGCCCGGCGTAAAGGGCCTGGTAGTCCACCTTCTTGTCACCGGTCTTGTAGTCCACGATCCGGTAGTACTCGCGGTCTCCTTCCGACCTCGCGTCGACGCGGTCGACGCGGCCGCGGAAATGCACGCGGGACCCGTCCGCCAGTTCGACGACCAGTGGGTTGGAATCCTCGGGTCCGAACGCCCATTCCTGCAGGGCAGGCCGCAGCAGCTGCCCCAGCAGCTGGCGGGCCGCCGCGCGCAGGGAGGCGGACGCCACGCCGCGGACCTTGCGCCCCGCGGACGTCCGGATCCCCTCGTCGAGAAACAGGCCGAGGCGGTCGCGGAGAGCCGTCGAGCGGATCAGCCCGTCGACCTTCCGCTCGAGATCGGAGTCGACGAAGGCCTGGATCTCGTCGTCCGGATTCCTGCCGTCCCGAATCGCGGCATCAATCGACCGTGCGAGCTCCCCCATCGCCTGTTCGACGACGCCGTGCGCCAGACTGCCGGTGTTCGCGGCTTCCGGCTTCCAGACCTCCCGGGGAGCGAGCCGCAGGACGTACTTGCAGAAGTAGGCGTAGGGGCAGGCGGCGTACGTCTCGAGCTGGGACACGCTCATCCCGCGCACCGAGCCGAAGGCGCCGGCGACCAGTCCGGGCGGGAGCCGGACGTCGCGGGTCGGTGCGGGTCCGGCGAGGGACCCCTCCGCCGCGTCGACGGGAGACGATGTCGCGGAACGCTTCACGGCGAGCCGGCGCGGGTCGTCCGGCTCCGCCCGGCGCATCGGCCCGACGGTCACCCGTCGGCAGCCCGGCAGCAGGGAGACGACGCGGGTCCAGGTCGTGGAGGGGTCGACGTTCGCGCCCTTCCTGTCGGTCTCGGCGAAGCCCACGTAGAGGCGCTCGGTCGGCAGGGACAGCAGCGAGTATTCCCGGAACGCGTCCTCGAACGGCTTGTCGGCGACGCCGCTCGGCAGGTCCAGTCCCCCCTCGTGCACCAGCCGGTCCCGGTCGGCGGCCGACAGCAGTCCTTCCGATACGCCCTTCTGGGGAAGCGCGTCGGACGTCGCGCCAATAACGAACAGGACGGCCGGGCGGCGGGCGATCACCCGGTCCGGAGGTCCGGCGAGCACGGCGTCGGGCGAAGCGGGGATCGTGCCTGCGCGGCAGGCGTCGATGCCGGCGGCGAGGAGCGGGATGAAGTCCTCGAGCGGGATCTCCTCCTCTCCCGCCACGTCCACCATCTGGATCAGGACCGAGCAGAGGGCGTTCCAGGACTTGACGAGCCGCATCGCGCCGTCCGAGGCGCCCTTCCCGCGCAGGTCCCTCGCCAGACGGTAGACGCGGTCGTGCATCCCGTAGCCGTCGAGGAAGGTCGCGAGCGCCGCGCAGCGTGCGCCGCAGGTCTTCGCGGCACGGACGGCGTCGAGGGCGTCGCGGAGGGGGGACAACGACCGGTCGCGGATCCGGAGGACCGTCGCGCCGTCCTCGGTGGCGGTCGAAGCGGGCCCGTCTCCGGGTTCATCCTCGGCGGCGGCCGTCGGGTCCGCATCGAACCGGTCGGCATAGCGCCGGTCGTCGAAGATCCTCGATCTGCCGCGGATGCCGCGCTTGAGGAAGAAGTTCTCCAACCGGTCGGCCTCGTCGGGAGAGATATCCGCGAGCCCCGTCCGCAGGCAGGCCATCACGGATTCGAGCGTCCAGGACGCGTCGGCGATCCCGAGGAAGGTCAGGACGAAGCGCGGAAGCGCGGAGCCCGACAGGCGCACCTCCCGGTCGAGGAAGGAGAAGATCCCGTAGGTGTCGAAGGCGGACTCGAGGAGCGGTGCATAGGCCTCGAAGGAGCAGGCCGCGACGGCGACGTCCTTGAACCGCAGCCCCTCCTGGAAGACGAGCCGGCGGATCTCCCCCGCCACCCAGGCCGTCTCTTCGTACACGTCGAGCGCACGGTAGGCGACGACCGCGTCGGCGGGCCCTTCATACGGCACCGTCAGGCCCCTTTCCAGGGAGTGCCCGAGGTGGAGCAGCTCCGGGTGCCTTCCACGCCCCGGAACCGCCAGCGGGAGGATCCCTCCGGGGACCAGTCGCGCCGCGAGCCTGCGATTCAGCCGATACGCCGTCCTGCGACCGATCGCGAGCGCGTCGGGCCCGTCCTCGGCCGCCGCTGCGTCCGCGGGTACCAGGTCCGTGCACAGGGTCACCGTGACTTCCTCGCACACGTCCGTCAGCGCCTCGATCACGCGCGTCTCCTGCGGCGTGAAGTCGCGCCGCTCGCCGAATCCGTCGATCCAGACCGAAGTCGACCGGAGCCAGGAGAGGCGGTCGTAGGGCCAGCTCTCCCCCGCCGAGACGCGGCCGAGGATCTCCGCGAGACGATCGAGGTCGCCGCCCGGGTCGAGGAGGCCGAGGCGCTCGAGCGCGCATTCATAATCCCGAAGGATCTTCGCGAAGTCGTTCGCCTTGTTGCGGAAGGAGACCGGGGAAAGGTCCTCCGCGCCGGCCCCTGGCGTCCGCTCGAGGTCTTCGGGTCGGACGCCGTACCGCCGGAACTCCGACAGGACGGCCTCGATCTGCGGGACGAATCCGGGGCGGTCGGCCATCGGACCGAAGACGGACAGTTCGCCACGCCGCGCTTTCAGGACGCGGTGCACCGCCATGCTGCGCCCCGACGCATCCGCGTAGCGGACCGCGAGTCCCCCCGTTTCTCCCAGCGCCCGCTGCGCGAGTCGCGGGAAGCTCAGGACCTCGGCCATCATCAGACCGTTCCGCCCGGTCGCGCCCATCAGGAAGGCCTCGGTGTCGAGCTTCAGGGGATCCGGGACGATCAGCATCGCGCGCCGCTGCGGATATGCGCGGCCGAGCGCCTCGATCTCCTCGAGGCACTTCCGGGTTCGTCCGCTGCCGATGCCGCCGTGGAGGATCCGAAGTCCCATGCGCCCCCTTCCGGCGGCCCCGCGCACCTTGCGCCGAGGGCCTCTCCGGCTATTCTCCAGTGTACCACAGCGCGGAATGCGAACCTCGTGCGAGGCCGTCTGGACGCCGAAGAGCCTTGGGTCTACAGGAAGGCGCGGGAGACGACGTTCGAGAAGTCGATGCCCTTCCGGGTCGGCCGGATGCGGTCGTCCTCGTCCTCGAGGAGGCCCTGGGCGACGAGCGGGCGGACCGCGGCGCCGAAGGCGGCGTCGAGCGTCCCGCCGAACCGCCGCTGGAATTCCGCGCGGGAGACACCGTCGTTCATGCGGAGCCCGAGGATCATGACCTCGGCCATCTCCCCTGCCCGGTCGACGGTCTCCCGGCTGTCCTCGGCCGCGCCTTCGGCGCCGATCGCCTCGATGTAGGCCGGAACGCCCACGACGTTGCCGCGGCGCACGCCCGCCGCATACGCGAAGGCGCCTGCGCCGAATCCATAGTAGGGACGGGCCTCCCAATACACGACATTGTGCCGGCATCGGAGCCCCGGCCTGGCCGCGCTGCTGATCTCGTACTGGGACAGCCCGTTCCGGGCCAGCTCGCCGAGCGCCGCATCGTAGAGCCGCCGTTCCTCATCGTCGCCGGGCAGGCCCCGGCCGTCCGGATAGCGCAGGGCGAACGGCGTGCCGGGCTCGACCGTCAGCGAATAGAAGGAGACGTGCCCTGCGCCGCAGGAGACCACCCGGTCGACGGCGTCGACGACGTCCGCCTCCGTCTGGCCCGGCAGACCCAGCATGAGATCGGCGGAGAGGTTCTCGAAGCCGGCGCTCCGCAGTGTCGCGAACGCCTCCTCCGCTTCCGCGGCGGTGTGGATCCGGTCGAGCGCGGCGAGCAGCGGGTCCCGGAGCGCCTGGACTCCGACGCTGGCCCGGTTGAAGCCGCAGGCCCGCCAGGACTCCGCGGCGCCCGGGCGCAGGGTTCCGGGATTGACTTCGAGCGTCGCCTCGAGGCCCGGCGCGAATCCGAAGGCGTCGGACAGCGCCCGCATCGTCGAGGCGAGTTGCGCCTCGGGCACGAGCGACGGCGTCCCTCCTCCGAAATAGACCGTCTCGAGTGCGGGCATGTCGCCCGCCTGTCCGGCGCGGGCGCGCTCGGCGGCGATCTCCGCGCGGACGGCGTCGAAATAGGGGCCGGCGAGGTGCAGCAGGCCTGCGTAGGTGTTGAAGTCGCAGTAGGCGCAGCGCTGCTGGCAGAAGGGCACGTGGACGTAGGCCGAAGTCGGGGCGGCCTGCGTCATGGCGCGTCTCCGATGGCCCGGAGCAGATCCGTCGCGAAGCGGACGAAACTCGGAGAACGGTTGCGGGAGGGCACGAGGTGCGGCGAGATCGCGTCGGACCATTCATGCTTCCGGATGCCGACCTGCGGGTAGCCCTCCCGGATCAAGGTGCGGGCTTCGTCCCGGAGCAGCACCCGGGCCATCCATTCCCACGTGCCGCAGACGCTGTCCTGCAGGTAGGCGGCGAGCCCTGCGCGGTCCGCGTCGGGATAGGCGGCGAGCAGCGCTTCGGGGTCTCCCAGCAGCCAGGCCTCGACCTCCTCGACGGACAGGGCGACGACGAGGGGCATCCCGGGGGCGCAGCGCGCGCACAGGGCAGAAAGGGCGTCGCGCAGGACGGCCGGGTCCTCCTCGTCGGAGTCCATCAGGACGACGACGAGGTTGTCGGCGGGGTCGAGCACGGCGGCATACGCGCGGAGTTTCGCGGGCAACAGGTCGAGCAGTCCCGCGGCCATCCGGTCCGGACGCCCGTCCGGGTTCCTGGGGAATTCCCCCTTGCCGCGGTGGGGCCGGATCGCGAACGAGTGGCGGCCGGGCGGCAGAAGACGATCCAGGAGCGCCGCCACGACGGTCCCCCCGGATCGGTCCTCGACCAGGACTTCGAGGTGCATGCGCTAGTCCCTGTCCAGATAGCTGCCGTACCAGAGCGCGGCAAGACCGATGCCCTGCGCGGTCATGCCAGCGACGACCGGGTCGTCACCCGCGCGGCGGGCCGAAGCGAGCCCGTCCGGACCGCGCTCCAGAAGCCAGACCTCCTCCGGGCGCAGCGAATCGAGCAGGTACGGGTGATGCGTCGTGAAGAGGACCTGCGCGCCCTCTTCTCCGTCCCGGGTTCCGGTCGCGTGGCGCCGGAACTCGGCCGCGAGGGGCTCGACCATGTCGTGGTAGAGTCCGGATTCCGGCTCCTCGAGGCAGACCAGCGGCCTCGGCGTCGGGTCCTCCATCAGCAGCAGATAGGTGAACAGTTTCAGGGTCCCGTCGGACAGTCGGTCGAGGTACACCGGATGCGCGCCGTCCGTTCCGTTGAATCGGAGCAGGACCTTGCCGTCCGGAGACCGCGACGTCGTCACGAGCCCGAGTCCGGGCATCCGGGCGGAGATCCGCTGCAGCAGGACCTGCAGTTCATGCGGGCTTTCCTCTTCGAGATACTGCACCACGTTCGCGAGGTTGTCACCCGTGGGACTGACGTGGCGGTGCCCGCCGCCGGCATGCGCCGTGCGGGCCGCCTCGGCGTCGAAGCGGTAGAAGTACCAGCGGGTCATCGTCCCGAGCAGGGCGCGGAGCTGGGGTTGTCCGGTCAGCGTGCCGTAGGCGGAGAGCCCTGGTTTGCGGAGGTCGGCCACGCCGGCCGGGAGCAGCGCGGAGGCGTCCGGAGCGGACGACCCGGAGACCATGATCCGGCCCTGGCCGTTCTCGAGGCGCAGGACATCCTGGAAGGAGCGCTTCCCCTCGCCGTCGGTGACGAGTCTCCGGACAAGCTCGGATTCCACCGCCGGGCGGCCGTGCCCGTCACAGGCCAGGCGGAGCGTGTAGTCGAGGACGCAGGAGCGGTCCGGCGCATCGAGCGCGACTTCGAGTTCCATGGGACCGCAGGCGCCGAACGTCCGCAGTTCGGTGAAACCGCCGCGGCGGCCGGCTGAAGACGCCGAGGAGACGCCGTCGCGAAGGCAGTCGGCCAGGAAGGAGAGAGCGTCGAGGACGGTGCTCTTGCCCGTGCTGTTGCGGCCGATCAACGCCGTGACCGGCGTCAGTCCGGCCTCCGGACCGCGATCGACGAGGACGTCGTCCACAGCGCCGACGGTGACGTCGCCGAGAATCCCGAAATTCTTCGCGCGCAGGCCGATCAGCATGGAAGAGGTCCTCCCCTCCGTGTTATTATATCACTTGACCCACGACCCCCTCCGCGCGCAAAGCGGAAGAAGGAGCACTCGAATGGCCATTTCCCGGATGCGTCGATGGACCCGCCGGATCGCGGCGGCTCTTGCCGTGGTCCTGACGCTGACCGCCGCCGTCGCCTGCCAGTCCACGACGACCACCGGCGTCTACACCGATTATGGCACCTTCGGCGCGGACTTCGCCCAGAAGTTCGCCTCGGACGTTCCCTTCCGGAAGGCCTTTTCCGCCGAGGAAGGCAAGGCAGCCGACGCAATCGTCGCCGAACTCAAGTCGCTCGGATTTTCCCCGACGACGCAGGACTTCGACGAGTCCGGCAAGACCGCCACGCGCGGAGGAGCCGTGCCGACGTCCCGCAACATCTTCGTGAAGATCCGCGGAACCGGATTCACGTCCACGGACCCGACCTCGGGCGCCTCCTCCGTCCGCAGGACGGTCTTCCTCTGCGCACATTACGACACGAAGCTCGGGACGGCCGACGAAGCCGCTGCCCCCGGGTTCGACGGGATCCAGGACAACTCGTCCGGCGTCGCCGCCCTGATGCAGGCCGCGAGGATCCTGAAGGCCGATGCGACCGGATACGACGTCGAGATCGCGTTTCTCGGAGCGGGTGACGACAACCAGCTCGGCGCCTCCACGGCGCTCGCCGCGATGAACCAGACCGAGGTCTCCGCGATCGACGCAGTCTACTGCGCCGAGTCGATCTACGCCGGAGACAAGCTGTATGCCAGCGCAGGGTGGAACTCGCTGGTCGCGAACGAGAAGTACGCGATGCGCAAGAAGCTCTACGAGGCGACCGACGTCGCCCTCAATTACAGCATCGACCTGCGGACCAACCAGGCCGGGTTCGAATACGATCTGCTCGGCACCGGATCTCCCGTGATCCTTCGCGAGGTCTCCACGCACCGCTCGGACTATTCGCCGTTCGACGCGATGGGAGTTCCGTGCGTCTTCTTCGAGTCCTTCGAATTCTTCGGGGAGAGCATCGACGCGCTCGTCGAGAGCAAGAACCCCGCCTTCGCGTCGACCGGCGGGATGATCCGGGGAACGGCCGCCGACAGCTCCGACACGCTCTCCGCGGTGCTCGACGCGACTCGCCTCAAGACCCGGGTCAACCAGGTCGCATTTCTGCTCGTCAAGATCGTCGAGCGCGGCATCGACGGAGGGATCGCCCCGGTCACGCCGCTGGTCGTCACCTCGGTGCCAACGCCGACGGTCGGACCGACTCCGTCGCCCGCCGCCTGACGCCTCGTCAGGCCCGCTCGACCGCGGCCTTCTTCGGATACAGCGCGAGGAAGCGCAGACCGCACAGGAACAACGCCAGTCCGAGACCCGTGTAGAAGGGACCGACGAACCCGTCCTTCACCGTTCCGGTCGTCCGGAGCAGGATGCCGCCCGTCATCATGACCGCCATGATCGCATAGCTCGGGACGTCGAAGAACCGGTAGAACGGCAGGCGCGGTTGCATGAGCCCTTCGATGTGGCGGTCGTGCTTCGAGACGAGCCGCGAGAAGACCAGGAAGTAGAACACAGCGAAGACGGAGGCCGCCAGGGGCACGTCGAGGGCGACGTAGCTCCTGAACAGCGCCTGCAGGCCGATCGACACGACGGAAATGCCGGCAGCGGCCCAGACCGCTCCCGCGATCAGGAGCAGTTTGTATTTCGAGACCTTCATGTCGTCTTCCCTTCTTCGGGGGGCTTCGCACTGCCGTTCTTCGGGTCCCCCAGGAAGTTTCCCAGCAATCGGCGCAGTTCCTTCAGGTCCTCGTCGGTCAGCTCCAGGCAGGCCCTCATCCTGGCCGGGATCGCGAGAGCCTCCGATTCGAGGGCGAGCCCCTTCTCGCTGGGTTCGACGATGACGACCCGCTCGTCCCAGGCGCTGCGGGTCCGCTTGACGTAGCCGCTCGCCTCGAGGCGCTTGAGCATCGGCGTCAGCGTGCCGGAGTCGAGGTATAGCCGGTCGCCGAGACCGGAGACCGTCGTCGCGCCGTCCTCCCAGAGCACCATCATGGCGAGGTACTGGGTGTACGTCAGGTCGAGGGGGTCGAGGAACGGCTTGTACAGCTTCATGATATGCCGGGCGCTCGCATAGAGCGGGAAGCAGACCTGGTTGGAGAGCCGGAGCGATTCGTGGGCCATCGGTTCCTCAATTCCCCGAGCGGTTCGTGTCGAACGACGTTCGGATGCACATTGTGTTGCGTGCTATATATTTGTATCAAATCTTAGACGCGATGTCAACCTCGATGGCACAGCCGCGCGACCCGTCTCGGTCCAATCGATGGAGAGCCCTTCCCGTAGGCGGCATCGCCCAGGAATGGTATTCTGTACGGAGTGCGACCCGCAGGGGATGCAGAGGTCCCAAGGAAGGCGCCGTCAGGGTTCCTTCACGAAACCAGGAGGTCGTCATGGCGTTCTGTCCGAATTGCGGCGCATCGAACCCCGAAACCGACTCGGTCTGCGGACACTGCGGGTCTCCGCTCCCGACGCCTGCGACAGCCGGACCGTCCGAAGTCCGGACCCAGGTCCCCGCCGAGACGCCGGCCGCTTCTACGATTCCCGCCACCCCTGCAAAGAAGAAGATGCATCCCGTCCTGATCGTTCTCGGCGTCCTCGTCCTCGCGGTCGTTACCTTCATCCTCTACGCGGCCCTCTCCCCCGACGCCCCGCCCGCGGACGACCCCACGCCGACGACCGCGCCGAATTCGGCACAGCCGACGGACGCGGAGGCCACCGTCGCGAACAGCTCGGACGAAGCCCTGCGCATCGTCTCCCAGGTCACGGGCACCAACGTCTCGGAGCTCGTGTTCTACATGGAGGACAGCATGGTCGACAACGGAGACGGCACGCTCGCCATATACGTCAACCAGGAGAAGGACCCCTCGGTCCGGGTCTATCTCGTGTATCCGAAGTGCACCCCGGAAGGCGAGGAATATATCCACTCCTTCGCGGTCGTCAACGGAACGGGCGACGTCTACGCCGACCCGGGCGACGGCAGCGGGAACTTCACGAAGATGAACTAGCGCCCCACGGCGTCAAGGCGACGGGAGCCAGTCCTTCGGCGGCTCTTGCGACGAACCGCTCTTGGGGTTCCTCGCCGTAGAGTTCGCCCTTCTCTTCTCTTCCGTGCAGCCAGCCCGTGAAGAGGTCGCATTCCGGCAGGTCCGCGGAAGCGTATCCGTCCGGGCAATCCGTCCCAGCGAGGCAGAGCATGCCGATCCAGTACTCGAAGACACCGCTCTGGAAACGCATGGCGCCGACGCAGGCATCTCCCGCGATGCGGTCGGCGTCCGCATCGCGGGCACCGATCAGGCGCAGCGCGGGCAATCTCTCCCGATCGGTCCTGACGATCTCCGCGGCCGCGAAGAACCTCCTAGGGAACCAGAAGGTGCATCCGCAGGACGTCTCCGGGATGCCAGCGGAACACGAGCGCCTGGACACGTCCGGGCGCCAGAGGACTGTAGCGGCGTTCCCGCGTCGGGGCGCAGGCCTCGCAGGAGCAACCCGGCAGCCGCTCGGGCAGGATCGCGGCGACGGCGTCGGGGACCGACTCGTCGAACCATTCGAGCAGGGAATCGTCGCCCAGGGTCATGCAGGCGTTCCGGGCCTCCGGGGGAACGGTCACGTCGAAGGCGAACCGGACTTCGGACGGCGCGAGGATTTCGAGCTCCAGGACCTCGTACCCCGGGAGCGGCAGGAGCCGGCGCTGCACGACGGTCACGGGGATGCCGTCGACGGAGAGTTCGTGGCGCGCGTCGCAGCGCGCGTCGATTGCAAGGCGCGGGACGGCCGGTCGTGCCGACGTGGGTGCGGCGCCTGCGTCCGCGCTCATCCCGGCAGGGCGCCGCAGCAGGCGCCCCGGGCACCGGACGGCGGTTCGACGCGGCCGGCAGGATAGCTCCCGTCGAAGCAGGAGGTGCAGAGCCCCGTCCTGAGATCGGCCGTCGACGCGACGAGGCCGTCCTGGGAGAGATATCCCAGGGTGTCGGCGCCGATGGAGACGCGCACGCCTTCGACCCCGTCCGGATGGTTGGCGATCAGCTCGTCGGTGTCGGGCGTATCGATGCCATAGTAGCAGGGGTGGCGGACCGGAGGCGAGGCGATGCGCATGTGCACTTCCGTCGCGCCGGCGTCGCGCAGCTTGCGGATCACGCGCTGCATGGTGGTGCCCCTCACGATCGAATCGTCGACGAGCACGACGCGCAGGCCCTTCACGGCGCTGCGCAGGACGCTGAACTTGAGGTTGACCGAATTCTCGCGCTGGTGCTGCGAGGGCTGGATGAAGGTGCGGCCCACGTAGCGGTTCTTCAGCAGGCCGCTCCCATAGGGGATTCCGGACGCCTCAGCGAAGCCGAGAGCCGCGGTCAGGCCGGAGTCCGGCGCGCCGATCACGAGGTCGGCCACGCAGGGGTGCTCTACGGCGAGACGACGGCCCGCGAGGTGGCGGGACCTCTCGACGCTGGCTCCGTCGATGACGCTGTCGGGGCGGGCGAAGTAGACGAATTCGAACGAGCACAGAGCGCCGGCGCCGGGGGCGAGGGCGGCGGGAATCCCGGAAGCGGGCCCGGCGGAGAGGGCGAGGGGCGGTTCGACGGGGGCACGGTCGCAGGAGATCCCGTCCTTCGTCAGGACGACGATCTCGCCGGGCGCGAGGTCGCGCAGGAACGTGCCGCCGCAGGCCTCGATCGCGCAGCTCTCGGAAGCGAACAGCACGACGTCGCCGAGCCGGCCCATGCAGAGCGGGCGGATGCCGAGCGGGTCGCGGAAGGCGGCCACGGCTTCGGTCGTGAGCAGCACGACGGAATAGGCGCCGTGGACGCGGCCCATCAGCTCCCGCACCGCGGGCGTCAGGTCGTCGCCGAGCAGGCGGCGCCGGGCGATCAGGTACAGCAGCGTCTCGGAGTCGACGAGCGTGCGGAACATCGCGCCTTCGGATTCGAGCTGCGCGCGGACGACCTCGGCGTCGACGAGGTTGCCGTTGTGGGCGAGGGCCATCGGCCCGCCCAGCGTCTTCATGAGCAGCGGCTGGGCGTTGACGGTGCCGCTGCCGCCAGACGTCGCGTAGCGGACATGCCCGATCGCCGCGGAGCCGCGGAGGATGCGAAGCGTCTGTTCGTCGAAGGCCTCGACGACGAGTCCGGTCTTCTTGTGGACGAACAGTCCCTCGTCCTGGCGGACAGCGATGCCGGCACTCTCCTGTCCGCGGTGCTGCAGGGCGAAGAGCCCCAGGTACACGAGCCGGGCCAGGTCGGTGCGCACGCCGGTGGGGTCGTACGCGGCGAAGACGCCGCACTCGTCGCGGAGTCCGCTGCGCTCGGCCGCGGTCGGGGCGGGACAAGGGTTCAAGGCGCGTCCTCCAGGTCCTTCAGGAAGGCCTCGGGTGAGGCATCGCTCGGCATGCGCAGGTCGCCGCGCGGCGAGAGGGCGACGGAGCCGACTTTCGGGCCGTCCGGGATGCAGGACCGCTTGAACTGGCTCTGGAAGAATCGCTGCAGGAAGACGGCCAGCACGCGGCGCAGTTCCTTCTTCGCGTATCGGCCTGCGAAGGCCTTCTCCGCGAGGAACAGCACGCGACGCGGCGTCTCGCCGAAGCGGACGAAGTGGTACAGGAAGAAGTCGTGCAGTTCATAGGGGCCGACGATCTCCTCGGTGCGCTGGGAGATGCCGCCGTCCTCGTCGGGTGGCAGCAGTTCCGGCGACACCGGGGTCGCCAGGACGTCGAGGAGCACGTCGCGGCAGCCGGGCATGTCCTCCGCGAGGGTGCGGACGAGGCTGCGGACGAGGGTCTTGGGGACTCCCGTATTGACGGCGTACATCGACATGTGGTCGCCGCCGTAGGTCGTGAATCCGATCGCTAGTTCCGACAGGTCGCCGGTGCCGACCATGAGTCCGTACTCGCGGTTCGCGACGTCCATGGCGATCTGGCAGCGCTCGCGCGCCTGGGCGTTCTCGTAGGTCGTGTCGTGCACGCCGTCGGACTGGCCGATGTCGCGCAGGTGGACGGCGATCGCGTCCGCGATCGGGATCTCGCGGAAGTCGGCGCCGAGGGCGAGCGACAGGGCCTCGGAGTTGCCGCGCGTGCGGACCGTGGTGCCGGGGCCCGGCATCGTGAGGGCGACCAGGGCGGAGCGCGGACGACCGAGCCGGTCGAGGGCGAGCGCGCCGATCAGCAGGGCGAGCGCCGAGTCGAGGCCGCCCGAGACGGCGACGACGGCCTTCTGCGCCTTCGCGGCGGACAGGCGCTGCGCGAGGCCTGCGGCCTGGATCGCGACGATTTCGCGGCTGCGGGCGCAGGCTTCGATTTCGGAAGCAGGGACGAACGGCGAGGGGTCCACGGCGCGCAGCAGATCGAGCGGCGCGGATGGACCGCCGTCGGCGACGAACGCCACGCGGCGGAACGAGGTCCGGACGGCGCCGGGCAGACAGTCCGCGGCGTCGAAGAAGCTCTTGTTGCGCAGCCGCTCGCGTTCGATGCGGACCACGTCGACGTCGGCGACGGTCATGCCGCCGTCCGGGCGGAACAGGGGACTCTCCTCGAGCAGCACGCCGTTCTCGGCGATCAGGGCGTGCCCGGAGTAGACGACATCGGTGGTGGATTCGCCCGGACCGGCCGACGCGTAGACGTAGCCCAGGATGCAGGCGGCGGAGTGCGCCTTCACGAGCGAGCGGCGGTAGGAGGCCTTCCCCACGAGTTCGTTGCTGGCGGAGAGGTTGATCGACAGGTGTGCGCCGGCGAGCGCCTGCCGCGTGCTCGGCGGAATCGGGACCCAGAGGTCTTCACAGATCTCGACGCCCACGAGAAGTCCTTTCGCCGCATCCTCGAACAGAAGGTCGGTCCCGAAAGGCGCCTCCTGACCGGCGAGCCGGACGGAGCCGGCGTGCGCGCGGAAGGCCGGTTCGAACCAGCGAGGCTCGTAGAATTCGGCGTAGCCGGGCAGGTGGGTCTTGGGCACCACGCCGAGGACCCTTCCCTTCTGTAGCAGGACGGAGCAGTTGAACAGCCGGCCGTCGACGACGACGGGCATGCCGACCGCGAGCAGCGGGGCGAGACCCGCGGTGGACTTCGCGAGGTCGGCCAGCGCCTTCTCGGCCTGGCCCTGCAGTCCGGTGTGGAGATAGAAGTCCGCGGCCGTGCAGCCGGTCACGCAGAGCTCGGGGAAGACGGCGACGTCGACGCGTGCGTCAGCGGCCTCCTGGGCGGCCGTCGCGATCCTCCGCGCATTTCCGTCGCACTCGCAGGGACGGGTGACGGGGACGCATGCGGCGACCCGGACGAATCCGTTCTTCATGCCTTCATCAGTCCTTCCAGCCGTTCGACGTCCGCGAGACTGCCGAATCCGGTGAACCGGATGTAGCCCTCCCCGCAGGGTCCGAATCCGCTGCCCGGCGTACCGGCCACGCCGTACTCGCGGAGCATGTGGTCGAAGAAGCTCCAACTGTCGTACTTGTCCGGCACCTTGACCCAGACATAGGGCGCGTCGACGCCGCCGAAAGCCTTCTGGCCCCGCGACTCGAACAGGGCGCGGATGCGTCCGGCGTTGCGCATGTAGACGGCGATGTTCGCTTTCACGGCGGCCTGGCCCTCGGGCGTGTAGACCGCCTCGGCGGCGCGCTGGATGATGTAGGGCACCCCGTTGAACTTGGTCGCCTGGCGGCGCGCCCAGAGCTTGTGCAGGTCGACGTCGTGACCGAACTTGGTGCGGGCGGTCAGGCCCTTCGGCACGACCGTGTAGGAGCAGCGCACGCCGGTGAAGCCGGCCGTCTTGGAGAACGAGCGGAACTCGACCGCGCACTCGCGCGCGCCGGGGATCTCGTAGATGCTGCGGGGGATGCCGGGCGTCGAGACGTAGGCCTCGTAGGCCGAGTCGTAGAGAATCAGGGCGCCGTTGGCACGTGCGTAGCCCACCCACTGCGCGAGCTGGTCACGGGTCATAGCCGTGCCGGTCGGGTTGTTCGGCGAGCAGAGGTAAAGGATGTCGACATGTCCTGTCGGCAGGGCCGGCAGGAAGCCGCTCGTTTCAGTGCATTCCATGAACTTCACCTGCAGCGGGCCGAAGCCGGCGATGCGCACGCTGTCGAGATAGACCGGGTACACGGGGTCCGAGATCGCGATCACGTTGGCGTCGCCGTAGAGGTCGGTGAAATTGGCGACGTCGCTCTTCGCGCCGTCGCTGACGAAGACCTCGTCGACCGAGATGTCGCAGCCGCGCGCGCGGTAGTCGTGCGCCACGATCGCCTCGCGCAGGAAGTCGAAGCCGGCGGCCGGGGGATACCCCTGGAAGGTCTTCGCGTCGCCCATCTCGTCGACCGCCCGGTGCATCGCGGCGAGGACGACGGGAGGCAGTGGCAGCGTCACGTCGCCGATGCCCATGCGGATGATGTACTTTCCGGGAACGCGCTCGCGCTCCTCCTGGATCTTCCGGCCGATCGTGCCGAAGAGGTAGGATTCGGGGATCTCGAGGAACGAGGGGTTCGCCCAGGCCATCCTAGGGCTCCTTTCTAGCGCGCGGTATCGCGCGGGATCATCGCGAGGAATTCATCGAAGAGGTAGGCGGTGTCGAGCGGTCCGGGGGCGGCCTCGGGGTGGAACTGCACCGAGAAGGCCGGGATGCCGAAGTAGCGCAGGCCCTCGACCGAGTCGTCGTTCATGCTGACGTGGCTGACCTCGGCGACCTTCGGGTCCACTGTCTCCGGGAGCACGGCGTATCCGTGGTTCTGCGTCGTGATGTAGACGCGGTCGTGCGCCAGGTCCTTTACGGGGTGGTTGCCTCCGCGGTGCCCGAACTTGAGCTTCGCGGTGTCGGCGCCCGTCGCGAGGGCCATCAGCTGGTGCCCGAGGCAGATCCCGAACATCGGGACGACGCCGATCAGGCGCTGGAGCTGTGCGATCTGGAAGACGTTGTCCTTGGGGTCGCCGGGCCCGTTCGACAGCATGATGCCGTCGGGTGAGAGCGCCAGAACGTCCTCGGCGCTCGTGCCGGCCGGCAGCTGCACGACCTCGCAGCCCCGTTCGCACAATCCGCGGA
The DNA here is from genome assembly GCA_903835065.1 of uncultured Eubacteriales bacterium. GTDB lineage: Bacteria > Bacillota > Clostridia > Saccharofermentanales > UBA5734 > CAILLO01. The sequence continues at coordinate 132,924 of CAILLO010000047.1, read as the reverse complement.
CGATGCCGTCCTTGCAGCCGTAGTCCAGCAGGGCGACGTGGAAGCGCCGCTCTCCGACCGGCGGGTGGATGCGCGTCTCGCGGCAGGTGACCTCGAGGACGGGGTCGACGGCGCGGAAGGCACGGATGCGGTCCATCCAGGCGGAGGGCGAGAAGTCCGGGTCGGAGGAGACGGCGCCGTTCATCGTGCCGTTCTCGCGCAGGATCCGGACCAGAGCGCGCGTGTCGATCCCCTGGATCCCGACGACGCCGTGGGAGGCCAGATAGGGTTCGAGCGCGGATTCGCTCTGGTAGTGGCTCGGGTCGGTGAATTCGCGCGCGATATAGGCCAGGGGCCAGGGCTTCGCGGATTCGTGCTCGAAGGGATTGACGCCGACGTTGCCGATCAGCGGATAGCTCATCGTGACGATCTGGCCGCAGTAGGAGGGGTCGGTCAGGACCCGCTGGTAGCCGACGATGCCCGTGTTGAAAACGACCTCGCCGACGGCCGTGCCCTTCGCGCCGAAAGACCTCCCGTGGAATTCGGTGCCGTTCGAGAGGACGAGGACCGCATCGGAGCCTTTCGTGCCGGAATCCATCCTGACTGGTTCCCTTTCCCGCCTGTGGCGCGTTCCGGACCCTAGAGGTCCAGCGTTCCGTCGAAGACGTGCTCGACGGGTCCCGTCAAGTATACCTTCCCGTCCGGCTCCCAGTCGATCCCGAGGGTGCCGCCGGGAAGTTCCACGGAGACGTGCCTTCCGGTCCTGTCCAGAGTAGCGCAGAGCACTCCGATCGCACAAGCCCCGGTGCCGCAGGCCTGCGTCTCGCCGCTGCCGCGCTCCCAGACGCGCGCCTTCACGCGGGCGGCGTCGACCGGCTGCACGAATTCTACATTGCAGCGGTTCGGGAAGAGTGCGTGGTTCTCCAGCAGCGGCCCCCACCGCTCGACCGGGAACGCGGAGACGTCGTCGACGAAGGTGATGGCGTGCGGGTTCCCCATCGACACGCAGGAGATCTCGAACGCGCGCCCCTCCACCACGACGGTGCGGCGCAGGAAGTCCTTGCCGGCCGTATCATCGACGACGGGAACGAGCGCCGGTTCGAAGACGGGGCGTCCCATGTCGACCTTCGCCGACAGGACCTTGCCGCCCTCGACCTGGAGCGTCAGGCGCTTCAGGCCCGACATCGTCTCGACGACCAGCCGGTCCCGCTTCACGTAGCCGCGCTCGTAGGCGATCTTCCCGACGCAGCGCACGGCGTTGCCGCACATCTCGGCCTCGGAGCCGTCGGCGTTCCACATGCGCATGCGCACGTCCGCCTGGGCGGAGGGCAGCACGTACACGAGTCCGTCGGATCCGACGCCCTTGTGCCGGTCGGACACGCGCACCGCCAGCGACGGCGCGTCCTCGGGCGCGGGGGCCGCGATGCCGTCCACGTAGACATAGTCGTTGCCGGCGCCGTGCATCTTGGAGAAGCGGAGAGTCCTCGAATCAGCCATTCCTTCTGCTCCTATCCACCGAAAGGGCCCGGAGGGCGGCCGTCTGGGCCAGCCTCTCGTATGCGTCGTCGAGCGGCGCGAGCGGTCCGTCCTCCCCGTACCGTCGGGCCAGCGCCCGCTCCAGGACGAGGTCGGCGAAGCCGGGGTTCTTGGGCAGCACGCTGCCGTGCGAATACGTGCCGAACACGTTGCGGTAGGCGGCGCCCTCGGTACCGTCGTCGCCGTTGTTGCCGTGGCCGCGGACGACCGTCGCGAGGGGCTTCACGCCCGCCCCGAGGAAGGTCCGCCCCGAATGGTTCTCGAAGCCGACGATCCAGGGGTCCTTGCCCGCCTGCTCCAGCAGGTCGCTCCGGTAGGCCGTGTTGCCGATCAGCCGCTTCTCTCCGCCGACGGTCCACAGGTCGAGCGCGCCGACGAAGTCGAGTTGCCGGCCCTCGGCCGTCCGGTAGTAGCGGCCCATCAGCTGGTAGCCGCCGCAGATGCAGAGAAACGCCCGGTCGTCCTCGACGGCTTCCCGGATCGCGGCGGCCTTGTGCGCGAGGAGGTCGGCCATCAGGATCGCCTGCTCGTAGTCCTGTCCACCGCCGAGGAACACGAGGTCGTGCTCGTCGGGCCGGAAGGCGTCGCCGACTCCGATCCGCCGCACCTCCGCCTCGAACCCGCGCAGCGCGAGCCGTCGGACGAGCGCCAGCAGGTTGCCGCGGTCCCCGTAGAGGTTCAGCAGTTCGGGATAGAGGTGGGCGATCCGGACCCGCTTCACGGTCTTCGTCATGTCGCTCCCCCTATTCCCAGAACCCGGCGAGGCCGTAATCGGAGGCCAGCCGGGCGCGCAGGGCGAGCATCGCGGTATAGGTCGGCAGTACGTAGAGGCAGGAGCCTGGCGGGCAGGCCGCGAGGCATTCCCTCATCAGCCCGTAGGCGTCGCCCGACGTGCGCAGCCGGTCGGAGGGGACGCCCGCGTAGACGAGTCGCAGGGCCATGTCGTGGACGCGCTGTCCGGACGCGCCGACGATCGGCGGCACCCGGCCCTGGTCGGCCAGCCGCTCGAGGTCAGCGTCCCAGATCCAGGACACATCGGTCCCGTCGGCGATACCGTCGTTGAGGACGAACAGCGCAGCACCGGCGTCGGTCGCGCGGGCGAGGAACTCCACGGCCTGGTCGAAGCCGGCCGGGTTCTTGACGAGGATCAGGCGGATCCGGCGGTCGCCGGCCTGGATCAGCTCCATGCGGCCGAAGCCGACGTCGGTCGTCGGCAGCTGCGCGACGGACGCCGCGAAGGACTCCCCGAACGCGACGGCCGCGGCGGCCGCGGCGAGGGCGTTGTAGAGGTTGTAGCGGCCGGGCACGGGCACGTCGGCCTCGACGGCCTCGTCGCCCCGGACGAAGACGGCGCGCGAGCCGTGGGCGTCCTCCTCGAGGATCTCCCGGCAGCTCACGGAGGAGGCGGGGCGGCGGTAGCCGCAGCCCGGGCACGCGAAGTCGCCGAGGTGGCCGTACGTGCGCCCGGCGTAGACGTAGTGCGCGCCGCAGAACAGGCAGTGCGTCGCTTCGGTGCCGCGGACGGCGTCGGGCGGGAGCATCGCCGCGGGATCGAAGCCGTAGTAGAGCGTGCGCTCCTCCCGGCCACGGCCGAGCGAGACGCACAGCGAGTCGTCGGCGTCGGTCACGAGACGCGCGTCGCAGGCGTCGAGGCCTTCGGCGAGGAACTGCATCGTGGTCGCGAGTTCGCCGTAGCGGTCGAGCTGGTCGCGGAAGAGGTTGGTGACGACGACGACCCGGGGCGAGAGCCCGGCGGCGACGCGCCGGAAGGCCGCCTCGTCGATCTCGAGCACGGCGGCCGTGCGCGGACGGCGAAGGCGCCGGCGGTTCTCGAGCAGGGTCGTGGCGAGGCCGGTCGAGAGGTTCGCGCCCGAGCGGTTGGTCACGACGGACCAGCCCAGGCCGCGGAGGATCGCGCATAGCATGCGCGTCGTCGTCGTCTTGCCGTTCGTGCCGGTGACGGCGATCACGGGGACGTCCTTCGAGAGCGAGCGCAGGAGGTCCGGGTCGAGTCCGAGGGCGACCTTGCCGGGCAGCGTCGTCGCACCGCGCTTGATCAGCCGCAGGCCGCGGAGAATCGTTCCTCCCGCGGCCACGGCGATTCCGGTCCTGATTCCGCCTCTTCCAGGCATCTAGGTCTTCGAAGCTCCTCTCAAGTAGCGGTCCGCCTCGGCGGCCGCCTGCTCCCCCTCCGCCATCGCCCAGACCACCAGGGACTGGCCGCGGCGCATGTCGCCGGCGAGGAAGATCGCGGGGTGCGTGGTCGTGAACCCTTCGTCCTTCGTGACGCGCAACGCCTCGAAGAGGTAGTCCTCGGCCCCGGTGAAGCCCATCGCGAGAATCGCGAGGTCGAAGTCCTCGTGGCGCTCCGAGCCTGCCTTCGTCTTCGGGGTCATGCGCCCGCCTTCGCGGGCCCACTCGACCTCGACCGCGTCCGCCCCGGTCAGGCGGCCCTCCGAACCCGTGAAGCGAAGCGTCGACGTGCAGTACTTCCGGGGGTCGGCGCCCTGCAGGAGAATCGCCTCCTCCTGCCCGTAGTCGGTCTTCCGGATACCCGGCCAGCGGGGCCAGGGTGCGGTCGCAGGGCGCTTTTCCGGCGGTTCGGGAAGCAGTTCGTATTGTACCACATCGGCCGCGCCCTGGCGCAGCGCGGTGCCCACGCAATCGTTGCCGGTGTCGCCGCCGCCGATGACCAGCACGCGCCGTCCGGCGAGAGGCTTGCCGACTTCCCCGGAGAGGACGCGCTTCGTCGCCTCGGTCAGGAAGTCGACCGCATAGCGGACGCCGGACAGTTCGCGCCCGGGGACGCCCAGGTCGCGCGGCCGGGAGGCGCCGCAGGCGAGGACCAGGCTGTCGTGGCCATACAGCAGTTCGGTCGCCTCGACGGACCGGCCGACGTCGGCCCCGGTCACGAAGCGGATGCCCTCCTCCTCGAGGTAGTGGATGCGGCGGGCCAGCACGGACTTGTCGAGCTTCATGTTCGGGATGCCGTACATGAGCAGGCCGCCCGGCGCGTCGCTGCGCTCGTACACGGTGACCTGGTGGCCCTGGCGGTTGAGCCGGAAGGCCGCGGACAGGCCGGCGGGGCCGCTGCCGACCACCGCGACGGTGGCGCCGGTGCGGACCTTCGGCGGGCGCGGGATGACCCAGCCCTGCTCCCAGGCGGTCTCGGCGAGGTACAGCTCGATTTCGCGGATCGTCACCGCGTCGCCCTTCAGCGCGCAGGTGCACGAGGCCTCGCACGGCGCGGGGCAGACCCGGCCGGTGAACTCCGGGAACGGCGACGTCGCCTCGAGACGCCGCCAGGCCTGGCGGGTCAAGCCGCGGTAGAGCAGGTCGTTCCACTCGGGGATGTAGTTCTTCTTCGGACAGCCCGACGACACGTTGGCGACGGTCACGCCGCCGTGGCAGAACGGCACGCCGCAGTCCATGCAGCGCGCGGCCTGGTCGCGCAGGAAGTCCACGGGAGCGGGCCCGTGCAGCTCCTTCCAGTCGCCGAGCCGCTCGGCGGGCCGGCGCGCGGGCCAGACGGAACGGTCGAACTCCATGAATCCAGTCGGCTTCGCCATCTCGGTCAGGCCCCCTTCCCGCCCATGCGGATCTCGAAGGCCCGGTCGAGCAGCCGGTCGCCGCTCTCGCCTTCCCTCTTCGCCACGTCCATCGCCTTGAGCATATCGCTGTAGTCGTCCGGCAGCACCTTGAGGAAGCGCGCCGCGGAAGCCGGCCAATCGATCAGAAGGGCTCGGGCGCGTTGGCTCCCGGTGTGGACGGCGTGCTTCTCGAGCAGGTCCTCGAGCTCGCGCAAGTCCTCGGGCTCGAGCGGCAGCAGCGAGACCATCTCCCGGTTGATGCGGCCCTCCATGCCCTGGCCGTCGAGCAGGTACGCCACGCCGCCGGACATACCGGCGCCGAAGTTCTTGCCCACCGGACCGAGGATCACGGCGACGCCGCCGGTCATGTATTCGCACCCGTGGTCGCCGACGCCCTCGCAGACGGCCTTCGCGCCGCTGTTGCGGACGCAGAAGCGCTCGCCCACGCGGCCTCCGACGTACAGTTCGCCGCCGGTCGCGCCGTACAGGATCACGTTGCCGGCCAGCACGTTGTGCTCGTCCTTCCAGCCCGCGTCCGCCGGGCGCCGCACCACGATCCGTCCGCCGGACAGGCCCTTGCCGACGTAGTCGTTGGCCTCGCCGGACAGGAACAGGTCGATGCCCTCGGGGACGAACGCCCCGAACGACTGGCCCGCGCAGCCCTCGAACTCGAAGGACAGCGTACCTTCGGGCAATCCGACGTACCGCTCGCTGACGAACGAGCCGACGCGCGTGCCGACGGTGCGCTGCGTGTTGACGATGCGCGCCTTCATGTGCATGCCGTCCTTCTCGACCATGGCGCCGACGGCGTCCATGAACAGCGACCACTCGTCGCCGCCGGCCCGCGCGGCGCGCTCCTTCGGCGGGCGCGGCCCGGGATAGGCGATCATGCCGGACAGGTCCACGCGGCCCGCACGGCCCTGCGACTTGATCTGCACCAGGCGGTCCGAGCGGCCGACCATCTCGTCGACGGTGCGGAAGCCCATGCGGGCCATCTCGCGGCGCAGGTCCTCGGACAGCAGGCGGAAGAGATTGACGACGTGGTCAGGGTCGCCCGTGAAGAGCGCGCGGAGCTCGGGGTTCTGCGTCGCGATGCCGACGGGGCAGGTGTCGAGGTTGCAGACGCGCATCATGACGCAGCCCAGGACGACCAGCGGCAGCGTCGCGAAGCCGAATTCCTCGGCGCCCAGCAGGGCCGCCACGGCGATGTCCTTGCCGGTCATGAGCTTGCCGTCGACCTCGAGGCGCACGCGCCCGCGCAGGCCGTTCATCATGAGGGTCTGGTGGGTTTCGGCGAGCCCGATCTCCCAGGGGAGGCCGGCGTGGTAGATCGAGGTGCGCGGGGAGGCGCCGGTGCCGCCGTCGAAGCCGCTCACCAGGATGACATCCGCGCCGCCCTTGGCGACGCCCGCCGCGATCGTGCCGACGCCCGTGCCGGACACGAGCTTGACGTTGATGTCGGCGCGCGGGTTGGACTGCTTCAGGTCGTAGATCAGCTGGGCGAGGTCCTCGATGCTGTAGATGTCGTGGTGCGGGGGCGGCGAGATCAGGCCGACGCCGGGCGTGGAGTGGCGCGTGCGGGCGATCCAGGGATAGACCTTCTTCGCAGGCAGTTGGCCGCCTTCGCCGGGCTTTGCGCCCTGGGCGATCTTGATCTGGATCTCCTTGGCGGAGGCGAGGTACGACCCCGTCACGCCGAACCGTCCCGACGCGACCTGCTTGATAGCGCTGTTGCGTTCGGTGTTGAGGCGGCCGGGCTCCTCGCCGCCCTCGCCGCTGTTGCTGCGCCCGCCGATGCGGTTCATCGCCTTGGCGAGGCACTCGTGGGCCTCGCGGGAGATCGAGCCGAAGGACATGGCGCCGGTCTTGAAACGGCGCATGATCGCCTCGGCCGGCTCCACCTCGTCGAGCGGGACGGGCGTCCCCGGAGTGAAGTCGAGCAGCGACCGCAGCGTCGCGCGGCCCTCCTGCTCCAGCACCTCGCGGTACTGCGAGAACAGGGCGGCGTCGTTGGTGCGGGCGGCCTGCTGGATCAGGTGGATGGCCTGGGGGCTGTAGAGGTGGCGTTCGCCGTCGCGGCGGTAGCGCGCGCGGCCGCCGGTCGGCAGCGGTTCGTCCGCCGACGCGGCGAACGCGGGCTGGTGCAGGCGGGCGCAATCCTCGGCGATGTCGGCCAGCGTGACGCCGCCGACGCGCGACACCGTGCCGGCGAACCAGCGCTGGGTCACTTCGTCGGACAGGCCGACGGCCTCGAAGATCTGCGCGCCCTGGTAGCCCTGGATCGAGGAGATGCCCATCTTGGACATGACCTTCACGACGCCGTGCTCGACGGCCCCGCGGAAGTTCTCGATCGCCTGCGTGGCCGACTTGCGGACGAATCCGTCGTCGCACAGGCCGAGCACGGTGGAGTAGGCGCCGTAGGGGTGGACCGCGTCGCAGCCGAAGCCGATCAGGCAGGCGAAGTGGTGCACCTCGCGCGGTTCGAAGGAGTCGAGGACCAGGCCGACGCGGCTGCGCAGGCCGCGCGCGACCAGCGCCTGGTGCAGGCCGGAGACGGCGAGCAGCGAGGGGATCGCGGCGAGCAGGCGGGTAATGCCGCGGTCGCTGAGGACCAGCAGCTCGACGCCCTTGCCGATGGCATCGACGGCCTCGGCGACCAGCAGGTCCATGGCCTTCCGGATGCCCTTGCCGCCTTCGTTGACGGGATAGCGCGACCGCAGGACGCGGACCTTGAGGCCGGCCGCCCCGGTACGCAGCGTCTCGAACTGGACGGGATCGAGGATCGGCGTGGGCACGAGCACCTTGCGGCAGTTCTGCGGCCCATCCGACAGGAGGTCGCCCGACGGCCCGAGGAACATCTCGGTGCCGACGACGCAGGCCTCGCGAAGCGCGTCGATGGGCGGGTTCGTGACCTGCGCGAACTGCTGCTTGAAGTAGTGGAACAGCGGCTGCGGCTTGTCCGACAGCACGGCGAGCGGGATGTCGACGCCCATGGCGCCGATCGGGTCGTTGCCGTCCTCGGCCATGGGGGCGATCGTGTACGTCAGGTCCTCGTACGTGTACCCGGAGGCGCGCTGAGCGACGTGCAGGTCGTCGCCGTAGGAGAGCAGCGGGGACGCGTGCGTTTCGTCGCCGGCGGCGGGCAGCAGGGTCGTCAGCGTCGCGGCATCGGCGGCTGGCAGGATTCGTCGGCCCTCCTCGAGCCACTTCCCGTAGTCGCCGGAGCACCAGCGGGTCTTGATCTCATCGTCCAGCAGGATCTCGCCGGTCACGGTATCGACGAGGATCATCTGGCCGGGGCCGAGCTTGCCCTTCATGACGATCTCGGAGGCGGGCAGGTCGGTCACGCCGGCTTCGGAGGCGAGGACGACGAGGCCGTCCTTCGTGACCGAGAAGCGCGCGGGGCGCAGGCCGTTGCGGTCGAGCGTCGCGCCGGCCTTCACGCCGTCCGAGAAGCACATCGCCGCGGGACCGTCCCACGGGGGCATGACGCAGGCGGCGTACTCGTAGAACGTGCGCTGGATCTCGTCCATGAAGGAGTCCGCGGACCAGGGGCCCGGGACCATCATCATGAGCGCGGCCGGCAGGTCGCGGCCGGCGACCGTGAGCAGTTCGAGCAGGTTGTCGAACTTCATGGAGTCGGAGCCGATGGGCTGGAGCAGGGGCGCGAGGATCTCGGCCCCCACGTCCCCGTCCGCGGTCGGCAGGCGCAGGTCGCCCTCGCGGGATCGGATGCTGTTCTCGACGCAGCGCAACGTGTTGATCTCGCCGTTGTGGGCGACCATGCGGGCCGGCTGCGCGCGCTCCCAGCTCGGGAAGGTGTTGGTGGAGAAGCGCGAGTGGAGCAGGCACAGGGAGGCCTCGACGCGCGGGTCGACGAGGTCGGGGAAGAAGCGGCGCAGCTGGCTGGCGTGCAGCATGCCCTTGTAGACGACCGTGCGGGTCGACAGCGAGGGGAAGTAGGCGTCGCACTCGCCGATCTCGGACAGCGCCTTCTCCGCCGCGCGCCGCAGCACGTAGCAGCCGGCCTCCGTCGGAGCGACCGTGCCTTCGTTGCGCGGCACGAGGAAGAGCTGCGCGAATCCGGGCATGCAGGCGCGGGCGCCGGCGCCGCACTCGTAGATGTTCACGGGCACCGCGCGCTGGTGGAGGATCTCCATGCCGTGCTCGTAGACGGAGAGGCGGATGGCGCTCAGCGCCAGGTCCGCGAGCCCGGGGTCGCGCGGCAGGAACAGCGCGGCGACGGCGTAACCGCCGAGGGGCGGAAGCTCCGTCCCGGCCGCCGCGAGCGTCTCGCGGAAGAAGCGGTCCGGAATCGACATCAGGATGCCGGCGCCGTCGCCGGTTGCCGCATCGGCGCCGGCGGCGCCGCGGTGCTCCATGCGCTCGAGGGCCGTGATGGCCATGTCGACGATGCGGTGCGAGGGACGCCCGTGCCGGTCGGCGATGAAGCCGGTGCCGCAAGAATCGTGCTCGAATTCGGGCCGGTACAGGCCCTGGGCCCCGGGGGCGCGCCGTCTCTGCTGGTCGGGTTCTTCCTTCATGTGCTTCCTCCTACACCTCTCCGCCGTTCCGGGAGAGGATCTCCTTCGAGAGCTCGATCATGGGCCGTCCGGTGTCCATGCTCGTCTTCTGGAGGTACCGCCACGCGGCGTCCTCCGTCATGCCCTGTTCCTCCATCAGCACGTGCTTGGCCTTCTCGGCCCAGGCGCGCCGTTCGAGCGTGTCCTTGTAGCGCCGGACCTCCCGGTCCATCCCCCTGATCCGCTGGCGGAACCGGGCGGCCGTCTGCACGGCAGACAGGAGCAGCTCCACCGTCACCGGCCGCGGGAGGCAGTTCACGCCCGAACCCAGCCGGTCCGCGAGGCTCGCCTCCTCGCCGCTCCCCGAAAGGAGCAGGATCACCTCGCACCCGATCCGCTCGCTCAGTTCCCGGCACAGGGCCTCGACCGGCATGTCCTGCAGGTCGGACCCCACGATCGCGATGTCGACGTCCCGGCCGCCCGCGAACCGGAGCGCGTGCCCGGCCGAGGAGAAGGCGCCCTGGATCGGGTACCCCCGGGACGCGAGGGCGCGCCGGATCTTCTCCAGCGTCTCCACGCGTCGGAACACGAGAATCACGGATTCCGCGTCCATTCGCGGACGTCAGTACCGGGCCAGGTAGGTGTCGGTCTCCCACGGATGCACGCGGGTGCGGTATTCGTCCCACTCCTCGCGCTTGGCCAGCACGTACTTCTCGACCAGCCCCTCGCCGAGCGTCGACACGACCAGCGGGTCGCCGAGCAGGGAGACGAGGGCTTCGTCGAGGCTGCCCGGCAGGCTGCCGATCCCCTCCGCCTCGCGCTCGGCCGGGGTCATCTCGAAGATGTTGCGCTCGACCGCCGCCGGCGGTACGAGGCCCTTGCGGATGCCGTCGAGGCCCGCCGCCAGCATGGCCGCCAACGCCAGGTAGGGATTGCAGGACGGGTCCGGGCTGCGCAGCTCGACGCGCGTCGACTGCCCCCGGGCCGCGGGGATGCGGATCAGCGGACTGCGGTTGCGGGTCGCCCAGGCGATGTAGACCGGGGCCTCGTAGCCGGGCAGCAGGCGTTTGTAGGAGTTGACGAGCGGGTTGGTCACGGCGGCCATCCCGCGCACGTGCTCCATGAGACCAGCGATGAACGAGTAGGCTTCATTCGACAGTCCGAGCCGGTCGGACGGATCGGCGAAGGCGTTCTTCCCGTCCTTGAACAGGGACATGTTGGTGTGCATGCCGCTGCCGTTGATGCCGTACACCGGCTTGGGCATGAAGGTCGCCGCCAGGCCGTGCCGGTTCGCGATGGTCTTCACGACCATCTTGAAGGTCATGATGCGGTCGGCCGACGTCAGCGCGTCGTCGTAGCGGAAGTCGATCTCATGCTGGCCCTGCGCTACTTCGTGGTGCGACGCCTCGATCTCGAAGCCCATGTCCTCGAGCGTCAGGCAGATGTCGCGGCGCGCGTCCTCGCCGCCGTCGGACGGCCCGAGGTCGAAGTAACCGGCCTTGTCGTGCGTCTCGGTCGTCGGCTTGCCCTCGTCGTCGGTGCGGAACAGGAAGAACTCGCACTCGGGGCCGACGTTGAAGGTGTAGCCCATCTTCGCGGCCTCGGCCAGCACGCGTTTGAGCACGAAGCGCGGGTCGCCCTCGAACGGCGTCCCGTCGGGGTGGTACACGTCGCACACGAGCCGCGCGACGCGGCCCGAGGACGGGCGCCAGGGGAAGGTCGTGAACGTCGCCGGGTCCGGGCGCAGATACATGTCGGACTCCTCGATGCGCACGAAGCCCTCGATCGACGACCCGTCGAACATGCACTGGTTCGAGAGCGCCTTCTCGAGCTGGTCCACCGTGATCGCCACGTTCTTCATCTGCCCGAACAGGTCCGTGAACTGGAGGCGGATGAACTTCACGTCGTTCTCCTTCGCCAGCCGGACCACGTCTTCCCTTCCGATCTTCCCCATTTCCTTCGCTCCTTTCGATCCGGCCTTCGCCGGGAACTCCTTCATTCTACGCCGTCGATACGAGAAAAGCGTCCCTGCGGGCGTCCTCCCTCTTTCGAGTTCCGACTCCCGTGGAACGCCATCGTCCCCCCCGGCGGACCACCCGACCAGGTCCTGCACATCCATGTGCAACAACGGAGGGGTCACGCCTTCAATTATTGGGATATCTTACCATTGGCGACCGACGATTTCAACCCGTTTTGAAAGTCGTTATGCCTTTTCTTGCATTATTATGGATCGACACGTCCCGTGTCGCGCGGGAACAGGCTCGCGTGGCGGATGTTGTGCATGCCGAGCAGCTGCACCGCGATGCGCTCCAGGCCGATTCCGAGTCCGCCGTGCGGGGGCATGCCGTACTTGTGCATCATCAGGTAGGATTCGAAATCCGCAGGGTCGAGGCCTCGCGACCGCATTTTCTCCACCTGACGGTCGTAGTCGTGGATGCGCTGGCCGCCCGTCGTGATCTCGAGGCCGCGGAACAGCAGGTCGAAACTGCATGTGAAGCCCGGGTCGGCCGGGTCCTCCCGCGTGTAGAACGGGCGCTTGCCGGCCGGATAGTGCGTGACGAACACGAAGTCGGACCCGTAGGTCTCCTTCATGTACTGGCCGAGGTGGACTTCCTCCTCCGGAGAGAGGTCGGCGCCCCGGTTCTTGATGCCGTATTTCTCGGACAGCAGTTCCTTCGCTTCGCGGAACTTGATCACGGGGATCTTCCCGACCTCGGGCACGACGGCCTCGAGCAGGTCGATCTCGTACCGGCAGACGTCGGCGACGGTCGCCATCATGTGGCGGAGCATGCCCGCCTCCATCTTCATGATGTCCTCGAAGCCGCGGATGAAGCCCATCTCGAAATCGAGACCGATATACTCGTTCAGGTGGCGGGTCGTGTTGTGGTTCTCCGCGCGGTAGACCGGCGCGGTCTCGTAGACCCGCCCGTACACGCCGACCATCATCTGCTTGTACGACTGCGGGCTCTGCGCGAGGCAGGCCGGGCGGCCGAAGTAGTCGAGCTTGAAGACGTTGGCGCCGCCTTCGACGCCGGCGGACACGATCTTGGGCGTCTTGATCTCGGTGAAGCCGTTGGCGGACATGTAGGTCCGGTAGGCGGCGAGCATGGCCTCCTCGGTCTTCCAGACCGCGCGCTCCTTCGGGTGGCGCAGCGAGATCGGCCGCACGTCGAGCAGCACCTCGAGCGACGCTTCCAGACGGCGGCGCCCCAGCGGCACCGGCGAGGGTGCGGCGGGCCGCGACAGCACCTCGATCGACGTCGCTTTCAGCTCGAACCCGTCCAGCGCGCGCGCGTCCTCGACGACCACGCCCCGCGCGTCCACGCAGGCGCCTTCGCACAGGCCGTCCGGCAGCTCGCCGTCCCACACGCACTGGATCAGCGCGCGACCCGTGCGCACCACGACGAAGACCACGCCGCCCATGGGACGGATGCGGTGCACGAATCCCTGCACCGACGCCTGGCCGTCCTCGGCCGTCCGCAGGCCCTCGCGCTCGCCGCGCGGCGGCAGGTAGGACGAGCCCTTGACATACTCCGGGCGGCACTCCTTCGCCGCGTCGATCATCCAGATGCCGTCCATTTCAGGCCTCCCCGTTCCCGGCCCCGTCCAGGGCCTCTCTCAGCGCCGCGGAGAGGAGCTTCGGATCCGCTCTTCCTCCCGCCGCCTTCATCGCCTGTCCCATCAGGAAGCCGAACGCCTTCGCGCTGCCGGACCGGTAATCCGCGAGCGCCGTCGCGTTCTGCGCGAGCGCCGTCGCGATCGCGACCGACAGCCCTCCCGCGTCCGACACGGCCATCAGGCCCATCGACTCCGCGAGCCGCCCGGGCTCCCCGCCTTTTTCCATCAGCTCCGCCAGGATCCGCCGCGCGGACCCCGGATTCACCTTGGCCGCCTCGACCAGCGCCACGAGTCGGCCGAGATCCGCGCCGCCGAACGGCAGGTCCGCGGCCGACCGACCCGTCGTGTTCAGGCGACCGAACAGCTCGACGACCATCCAGGTCACCGCCGCCCGCACGCCCACGCCCTGCGCGAGCACGTCCTCGAACATGCCCGCCTCGGCCCGCGAGCGCGTGAGGAGTTCCGCGTCCGCCGGGGCGATGCCGAGCGTCCCGACGTACCGCGCGCGCCGCGCCGCCGGCAGTTCCGGCAGCTCCGCCGCGATCCGGGCCACGTCCTCGGGCGTCACCAGGATGGGCAGCAGATCGGGCTCCGGGAAGTACCGGTAGTCCTGGGCGTCCTCCTTGCCCCGCATGCCGCGGCTCTCCCCGCGGTTGTCGTCCCACTGGCGCGTCTCCTGCACGACCTTCTTCCCGGCCGCGAGCAGCGCCTCCTGGCGCTTCGCCTCCGCGTCGACGGCGCGCTGCACCGCCCGGAAGGAGTTCAGGTTCTTCATCTCGGTGCGCGTCCCGAGCGCCGTCTCGCCGACGGGACGGATCGACACGTTGACGTCCGCGCGCATCGACCCCTCCTGCATCTTCACGTCCGACACGGCGATCGCCTCGAGGATTTCGCGAACGGCCTCCATGTAGTTCTTCGTCTCTTCGGAGCTGCGCAGGTCCGGTTCGCCGACGATCTCGATCAGCGGCACGCCGCAGCGGTTGAGGTCCACCAGGGTTCCCGTCCCGTAGGCGTCGTGCAGGAGCTTTCCAGCGTCCTCCTCGATGTGGATGCGCGTGATGCGGATGCGACGCGGGCCCTGCGACGTCTCGACGTCGACGTAGCCGCCGATGCACATCGGCTTCTCGAACTGGGAGATCTGGTAGGCCTTGGGCATGTCGGGGTAGAAGTAGTTCTTGCGGGCCATCACGCTGCGCGGCGCGATCTCGCAGTGCATCGCGAGCCCGGCCTTCACGGCGAACTCGACGACGCGGCGGTTGAGCACCGGCAGCGCCCCGGGCAGTCCCGTGCACACGGGGCAGCAGCGGGTGTTCGGCTCGCCGCCGAAGGCGTTCTCGCAGCCGCACCAGATCTTGGTGGCGGTGGACAGTTCCGCGTGGATCTCGAGTCCGCAGACGATCTCGTAGCTCATCCCCGTCACGCTCCCTTCGCGCTCGCCACGGCGCGGTCGAGGTCGGGGAAGCGCCCCAGGCAGCCGGCCGACCGCTCGATGCAGCCCGCGGCCGCGAACAGGACGTTCTCGGAGAACGCGGGGCCGGTCAACTGGAGGCCGATCGGCAGTCCCTCCCCGTCGAAGCCGGCGGGCACGGACAGCGCGGGGATCCCCGCGAGGCTGGCGCCGACAGTGCAGATGTCCTGCAGGTACATCTGGAGCGGGTCGCCCGACTTCTCGCCGAGGCGGAAGGCCGTCTGGGGCGCGACGGGCGAGAGCAGCACGTCGTGGTCGCGGAAGACGCCCTCGAAGCCGGCGCGGATGTGGGCGCGGGCCTTCTGGGCGCTGCCGTAGTAGGCGTCGTGGTAACCGGCGGACAGCACGAAGGTGCCGAGCAGGATGCGCCGCTTGACCTCGGCGCCGAACCCCTCGGAGCGAGAGCGGCTGTACATCGAGGCGATGCTGTCGTACGTCCCGGCGCGGTGCCCGTAGCGGACGCCGTCGAACCGCGCGAGGTTGGAGCTGGCCTCGGCGGACGACACGACATAGTAGGCCGGGATCCAGTAGTCGACGGCCGGCAGGGCGCATTCGACGCAGGTCGCGCCCTCGGCGGACAGCCAGGCGGCGGCGCGGCGGACGGTGTCCCGCACCTCGGGCTGCACGGCGTCGGTCAGGAACTCCCTCGGGATGCCGACGCGCAGGCCCTTCACGCCGCGCGTCGCGGAGGCGGTCGCCGGGCGGTCGACGCTGGTGGCGTCGTGCGGGTCGCGGCCGGCGAGCAGGCCGAAGACCGATTCGGCGTCGGCGACGCTGCGGGTCAGCGGGCCGATCTGGTCGAGCGAGGAGGCGAAGGCGACGAGGCCGTAGCGCGATACGCTGCCGTAGGTCGGCTTGAGGCCGACGACGCCGCAGAAGGCCGCCGGCAGGCGGATCGAGCCGCCGGTGTCGGAGCCCAGCGTGAAGGCGGCGAAGCCCGCGGCGGCGGCGGCGGCCGAACCGCCGCTCGACCCGCCGGGCACGCGCGTCGCATCCCAGGGGTTGCGCACGGGCTTGACCGAGGAATTCTCATTCGAGCTGCCCATCGCGAACTCGTCCATGTTGAGCTTGCCGAGCACGACGGCGCCGGAGGCCTTGACCCTCTCGACGGCGGTCGCGTCGTAGGGCGGCAGATAGCCTTCCAGCATCTTCGAGGCGCAGGTCGTGGGGATTCCCTTCGTACTGAGGTTGTCCTTGAGGGCGACGGGCACGCCGCAGAACGCCGGTGCCTCGGGTCCGCCCGAAGCCGCCGCATCGAGCGTCCGCTGGGCCGACTCGGCGTCCTTCAGGGCGTCCTCGGTCCGGACGTGCAGGAAAGCGCCGACCGTCCCGTCGTAGCGGGCGATCCGGTCGAGGAAGGCGCGCGTCGCCTCGACGCTCGAGACCTCGCGGAGCTTCAGCAGGCCTGCGAGCGCGAGGGCGTCGATCCGGCAGAGGTCTTCGGGACCTTCGGAACGGTTCATTTCGCCACCCCCTTCTCGATCGCGACCGGCACGGCATAGCAGCCGTCCTCGTTCGTGGGAGAGGCGGCCAGCAGCGAGGCGCGGTCGAAGGACGGGCGGGAGACGTCTTCCCGCAGCAGGCCCAGTCCGGCGCCGGACGCGGCCTCCAGGGCGACTTCCTCGGACGTGCGGTCGGGTACCGAAGTGAGAGTGCCGACGAAGCCGACGATGCTCTTCAGATCCTCGGACAGGTCCTTCAGGGCAGGGTCATGCGGGTCGAGGCGCGACAGACGCGCGAGATGAGCCATATCGAATTCCATGGGGGGTCCTCCCGGGTTGCTTGATGCGGTCCTCTTGGACGAAGGGAATGCCGATCGCCCGCCTAAAGCGGGCTCCGGTTCATGTTCTCCAAGGAGGCCGGGAGTGCGGAGGCGAGGGGCGAGCCGGCGAAGGAGCCGCGTGCGGTCTTGCGTTCGATCCGTTCCATGGGGCTCCCTCCTTTCCGCGTGCACCTCTCGGCATGCTCGTCGTGCTACGGGCATCGAGGTTTGAAAGAATTGTACCCATGGTCTCCTGCCCTGTCAAGCGGACAAGAGTGCACCCGGGGCGGACATTCGCCTTCGCACATCCGTCCAGGGCGTACGCTAGTCCGCGCAGCGTCGGGATTCAGCCGTCCAGGCTCTCCACTCCGATACCGGCTTTGGCCGTGCCCTTTACGTCGTCCAGAAACGTGGCCAGCGGAACGACCCGGTTTGCAGAAGAGTATCGGGTGATCCGGAGGACATGGGCCGCGAAAGCCGTCGGAAATACCTCGTCGCCGTGCGCATCGGTGAAGACCAGCACGTCGATGTTATTCGAGAATTCGACGACCAGCGGCGACCTGCAGGTTTCGGTTTGCTCGACCGCTTCGTACTGCTGAAGCATATCCAGCACCTCCAGGGCGCCGTAGGAGTGCTCGACCCAATCCCCATTCGCCTGCTGCACGATGGAAACATAGAGGACCGGTTCGTCCGAGGATGCCATGCGCAGGAGGACGATCCACCCCTGCGGCTCCGCCGGTACTTCGAAAGAATGGACGGTGAAGGTCCTCGCGCGGCCGGAGGCATCGTCGTACGACTCCACGGCGAAGGGATAGGCGGTTCCTGTCCGGATATCGGCGATACCCGAAATCCCGGAATGATAATGCGACAGCATGCCGGTCTCCGCCTTCCGCGCGACGATCGCTTCGAGAGCGGTCCGGGCGGAATCGGACATCGCCGGAGGGAACGCAAGGACACGATGGCGTGCGCCGTCGATCGCATGCAGGATCAGGAGACCCAGGCCGACGCTCCCCGCGACAAGGAGGACCGCGAGAACGGAAATCAGGACGGGACCGGGCCTGCGCTTCATGCCGCACCCTCCGTCGCCGTCGGATCCTCTACGACGCCCATGAACAGCGGCACGCCCTGCTTGTCCACGATGGCGTACCAGAAGGGTCGGTTGAAATCGAGAGTCATCAAGGGTTCAAAGACTCCGCCGGCATCCATCTCGATGACCGTCGCGGCGCTCGCCACCGTGCCCTTCTCGTTCAGGTCGATGGCGGTCTTCTGGAACGCCGTCCCGATATGGAGCTGCGTCTCGAGGGCGACCGGACTCATGGCGGAGAAATCCGCTTCTTCCTTCAAGTAGGCCTTCTTCATGCCGAGCGACTGCATGATGCCGTCGAGCGGAAGCGTCGCGGAATAGTTGAATTTCGGGAGCGCGATCGAGATTCTCCCGCTTTCCCAGTCCTTCCACCCCAGGAGACCCGGGACCAGCGATTGCTGCGATGCGTCGAACGCGCCTCCCTGGTGGGGCAGCGTCAGGACCATGGCCATCCCGTCGAAGTAAGGAAGGACGACCGATACGGCCTCCGGCGTCTCGCGGTACTGGAAATCCCCCCCGGTGAACATGGTCTGCGGCGTCACGACGGTCCCGTCGCTGCGATGGAAGTCGGTCGCTTTCGTGAACAGCTTGTTGAACGGTTCGGCCCAATCCCCGTGGAAATACACGGCGTCGATGAGGACCAGGACCGTCCTGGGGTCCAATTGCTCGATGGCCTTCGGGATCATGCCGTTCGTCTGTTTCTTGACCCACTGGTTCATCAGGGCGACGGGGTCGACGCCCAGCGTCGAGGAGACCGACCGGACCGACGAATAGAAGTCCTTCGTCGCCGTGTCCAGATACGGATCCTGGATCGGATATCCGTCCAGGCACCAGACGGAATTCGCGATGAGCACTTCGATCAGGTCCGAACCCCTGCGATACAGGGATTCGTAGGCGAGCCGGTTCTGCGAGAGAATCGCGGGCATGGCGAGGTCGCCGTATTGAAGCGCCCGGCGCATCTCCTCCTGGGTATCCCCGACGGCGCCGGCCATGCAGAGGCTGAAGGCCATGGAGAGGCTGACCGGGGAAAGAAGCTGGTTCTTCCCTGGATTCTTCTGCGCCAACCCGGCGAGGACCTGCGTGCCCAATGACTGCAGCGAGGCGATATAGCGCGGATCGATCGAGGAAGCGGACCCGATCGACGAGAGCGGCATCGACGGGTCGACCTTGACCTTCATCGACAGCTTCTCCTGGAGACCCGTCGAACGGAAAAGGACGAATCCCAGCGGCACGGCGGCGATCGCGACGACCAGCAGGGTCGCGACGGCGAGGACCAGCCTCCTGCGGGGACTCCAGCGGGGCCGTCCGGGCTGCACGGCGTCCCACGCCGCGTCCTGGGTCGCTCGGACCGCCTGCGGCTCCGGCTCGGGCGTCCGGTTCCTGCGCAGCCGTTCCGCCCATTCGCGGATCTCCGGCCGATTCTCCCGGTCCTCGGGCCTATCCTTCTTCATTCCGGATCAGCTCCTTCTTCAATCGGTCCAGGCCGGAATAGAGCCGGCTCTTGACCTTCGACAGGGGAATCCCCAGTGCACCGCCGATCTCCTTCAGCTCGAGCTGGTAGTAGAACCGCAGCACCAGGACCTCCCTCTGCCGGGCGGGCAGCCCCGCGAGGAGCCGTACCGCCTCTTCCCCTTCCCGCTTCCGTTCCAACGACTCCTCGGGGTCCGGACCTCCGGCAGGCAGGAGCTCCAGCGCATCGACCGGATCCCACCGCCCCGTCGTCCGCTTGCGCTTGCGGAAGAAATCGAGACAGGCGTGCCGGGCGACGGTATAGAGACAGCCCTTGAAGTTGCCCTCCCGATAGCGGGGCAGGAGTCCCACGACCTCCACGAACACGTCCTGGGTGATGTCGCGGGCTTCGTCCGGGTCCATCGTCCGATGGCAGACGAACCGGTAGACGTCCCGATAGTGACGTTCGATGAGCTGGTCCAGCGAATCCCGGTTGCCGCGTCCAACGTCGGCGATCAGCTCGTCATCGGTCAATGCATCACCCCCGCCTGTCCTTGAAGCGTACGGAACGGGTGAAAAGTCAGTTCTCGATCCGGCGTCCGATCGCGTTCCGGATCCGGCGGCGCCGCTGCACACGGTGCAGGATCGCCCTGGCGACCAGCCAGCCCCCGATTCCCCCGAGCGCATTGAGGATCAGGTCGTCGATGTCGGTCACCCGGCGGTCGGACCGCGTCAGGAAGTCCAGGAGGAACTGCAGCACCTCGGCCCCCGCGGAGATCGCCAGGACCTGCAGGAAGCTCCGCTTCGCCTTGTCGGGGAAGCGGAAGGCCAGATAGAAGGCCAGCGGCACGAAGATCAGGAGGTTGCCGAACAGGAGGGGCACGATCCAATCGAGGAGCCCGTAGCGGACCGACACGAGATACGAGTGGTAGGTGGTCACGAAGGGAGTGAGGTTCATGCGGAAGTGGGGAACCCAGGGCTGGTCGTAATTGACCACCAGGGGGAAATACAGGAGCGCGACGACGAAGGAGGCATAGGCGAGGAACAGGCCGTCGACGGGCGTATGCCAGGCCGGCCGGCGCATGCGGCGAGACCGCCGTGCAAGGAAATACGCGGCGAGCGCCAGGAGGAACGGGAAGACGAGGAAGATGCGGGGAATGCTGATCATGGGATTCCCTTCTGCAGCGGCTTCGGATGAGTCCATCGTATCAGATGCGGTGAACCTCCGGAAGCCGTTCAGGAGTCCCATCGAGATCGCCTGAATCGCAGGACGGCCCAGCCCCCGAGAAGCACGAGTCCAGCGACCGCCAGCGCGAGATCCCCTTCGTCCAGGATCCGGTCGCCCAGGTCCGGAGAAAGGAACGTCCCGGTCCGATAGAAGTCCTCGTCGATCGACCGGACGGCCCAATGGGCATATGCCGCTCGCGTCGTCATCAAAGGGCGGCTCTTGAAGAGATCCGAGTCGAGGGCGAAGAATCGCTCAGCGATTCGCTCGAGGTCCGCAGTCCGAACGAAATAGTACAGCGGCTCGTCAGCGGTGGTCTGGTTCTCCTTCAGGAACGGCAAGGCATACCGCCATCCGCGGTCGTACGTCGGGAATCCGCAGATACCGTACCCTAAGTCCAGCGGCGACCCCGCTACTCGGGAATACCGGACCTTCGTGCCCGCCGGCAGGGTGTAGACCGGCTGCGCCCCCGCCTCGTTCGATGCGAAGTAGTCCAGAGTGAATGGCAGCGTCAGGTTCGGGTCGAAACCATAGTGGATCAGGTCGGAGCCGAGTTGAATGTATTGGCCAGCGAGCCGCATGTCCATCCGCTCCATCGGGACACTTTCGCGGTACTGGCTACTGCGCTCGTAGGCGAAGGCGCTCCGGCGTTCCGCGTCGTGAATCAGCGGAACCGCGATCCGCACGGGAACCGCGGCGAGGAGCACGACGGAACCGGCCAGTAGAATCAGGCGGATCCGGGCCGAGGACTTCGTCTTCTTTCCCCTCATGACCTTTCGATCCCGTCATGTGCATTGAAGTCCTGGAGGATCTTCGCATATTTCGTCGCGATGGCCCCGATCTTCGCCTGGAGTTCCTTCGAATCCACGCTCTTCGCGTCGAGAAGCTTCTCCATGCCTTCGTCGTTTTCCGCGGTGACGGACCGGCTCACAAGCAGAAGCTCCCCGTTCAGGTCCTTCAGGATGCGCTCCGCTTCTTCCCGATAGTATACGGGACCTGTCAGGACTTCCCGGAAGATCGAATCGTAGTCCGGGAGGAGAAGATAGCCCAGCACCCCGTTGGTGCCGTCGGGAAGTCCACTTTCACCGACCTCGTAGCATACCGTGTTGACATACGCCTGCATCCAGACATTTATCGAAGCGTCTCTTTGGAAATCGTACCCGTCGACTTTTTCGAACATCTCGCGAAGGTTCTGCCATTTTCCATAGGCCTGCTGCGCCTCAAGGCGCCGGTATTCCGCATTCGTCGTGGAGACCGAGGATAGGACGAACGAGACTGCCAGCAGGGCGACGAGAAGGGCGCCGATCGCGATCCAGCCTTTCCGCGCGACGAGCCGTGTGAGACGGTCCTTCCACACCTTGGCCCGGTAGGCGCCGCGAGAAAGCCCGCCGCGCTGGAGATACTCTTGAAAGGCCTGTTCGCGCTCCTCCTTCGTGATACCGTCGAAGCGCCCGAAATGAGGCTTCGAGTCCTGCGGAGGGAGGTTGAAGCGGAAGGAATCGGGTTGCAGGGCGGTCGACAGCGCGGTGATGTCCCGAACCTGGGCGACATCGAGCCGGTCGAGCGTCTCGACGATTCGGGCCTTGTCACGTGCCTCGTCCCGCGACTTCGCCTTGAAGGCCGCCAGGATTTCCGGGATCCGGTCCGGTTTCTCCATCATGTCGCGGATCTCCTGGATCGAGAAGAACGCGCGGCGCAGCACGGCGAAGGTCGACAGCGCGTCGACGTCGGCCTGGCTGTAGTCGCGGTACCGGCGGCTGTTCATGGACCGCGTGGCGGGGCGGATCAGCAGTTCCGATTCATAGAACCGGATGGTCCGCTCGCTGAGTCCGGTGAGTTCGCTGACCTGCCCGATCTTCATGCGCATCCCCCTTTCCTGCAGGATAGAAGATGACGTAGGGTCAGTGTCAAGCGAATTCGAGAATGTCGCCCGGTTGGCAGTCCAGCGCCGCGCAGAGGGCCGCGAGCGTCGTGAAGCGGATGGCCCGTGCCTTGCCCGTCTTGAGGTTCGAGAGGTTGGCGAGGGTGATGCCGACACGTTCGGAAAGCTCCGTCAGGGACATCTTCCGCTTCGCCATGACGACGTCGAGGTTGACGAGGATGGTCCGCTGTTTCGGGGTCTCCATGCTGCCCTCCTTCGGCCGTCAGACGGTCAGGTCGACTTCCTGCTTGTACAGGGAGGCTTCTGCGACGAGGTTCGCGAGGAGACGGAGGACCAGGCCGGCGGTGGCGAGGGCGACGGCGCCGAAGAGCACGTAGAGTTGCGTGATCGACTGGCTCACGTTCATCGCGGTGTAGACGAACAGCGCGACGAGCGGCAGCAGCCCGCAGAAGAAAAGCCAGCTCATCGCCCGGATCAGTTGCGCGCTCGCGCGGGTGAAGATCCGGTCTCGCAGGATGCGGCCGAGCGCGAATTCCGCCAGGACGAGCGCGGCGGCGAAGAGGGCGAGCAGGCAGAGGCCCAGGAGGAGGACGGGGACACGCATGTGCGCCAGCCCTGGGTTGGCCCGGGCGACGGCCAACGAATCCTGCTGCAGCACGACTCCTGCCAACAGGCAGACGAACAGCAGGAGCGCCAGGACGGCCATGATCGCGACGGCGATGGATCGAATTCCTTTGGTCAGCTTCATGACGACGACCTCCTCTCGATGATGGAATCATCGTAGCATGAAAGATATCGTTTGTCGATAATGTTTTATCGTTATGTGATTTTCACCCTTTGATCGCTCCCGAGGTCAGACCTGTAATGAAATACCTTTGAAGCAGTACGTAGAGCAGGATGACGGGCACCATGGCGCAGCAGGTCATGGCGAACACGAAGCCCCAATCGGTTCGGTTGTGCGCCTGGAAGAACATCGTGATGGCGACCGGCATCGTGCGCAGGGCGTCGGTCTTCAGGATGGTCTGCGACCACCCGAGTTCCTCGAAGGGCAGCAGGAAATTGAAAATGCTGACGGCGGCGATCGAGGGGGACGCGAGCGGAACGATCACCCGGAAGAAGATCGTATAGATCGATCCGCCGTCGATGCGGACGGCTTCGTCGAGCTCTCGAGGGATCGTATCGATGAAGCCCTTGATCAGGAACGTCGAGAAGGGAGTCATCCAGGCCGAATAGAAGAAAATCACGCCCCAGAGGTCGTCGACCAGTTTGAACGTGACGGCCAGTTCGAATTGCGGGACGAGCATGGCGAGACCCGGCACGAGCATGGTCGTGATGATGGTCCCGTAGAGAAGCCTGCGACCGTGGAATTCCAAGCGGGCGATGCAGTAGGCGAGCATGGAGGCGACGACCGCGGTCGCGAGCGTCGTGACGACGGCGACGAACAGCGTATTGGAAAGGTAGCCCACGAAGTTCTGCTCCGACAGGACGTACCGGTAGTTCGCGAAGGTCAGATCCGAACCGGTCGGGAAGATGCGAGGCGGCCAGGAGAAGGTCGCGTCGTTGGAACGAAGCGAGGTCGTGAACATGTACACCATCGGGAGTACCATGACGACGGCGCCGAGGGCGAGAAGCACATAGCTGAGCGCCTTCGATAGTCTTGCTCTCTTCATGACTTCCCCTCCCCTTCCGGCCGGATGAACCGGAACAGGAGAATGGCGATGCCGGCGACGAGGGCGGCGACGATGAAGGAAAGCGAAGCGGCATAGCCCATCTTGCCCGTCGCGCTGAACGTCTGGTAGTACATCCAGGTCAGCACGACTTCGGTCTGGTGCGCGGGATTGCCGCCGGTGATGACCATGATCGGGGTGAACGTGTTGAATGCGCCGATGCTCAGCATGACGAGGGCGAAGAGGATCGTGCCCTTGATGTTCGGCAGCGTGATGTATCGGAATTTTCCGAATGCGCCGAGGCCGTCGATGGAGGCGGCTTCGTATTGCTCTAGGGGGACCGCCTGCAGGGCCGCGAGGAAGACGACCATGTTCCAGCCGATGCCCTTCCAGATGCCGAGGATCGTGGTGGCGGAGAGGGCCATCCAGCGCGTGCTGAGCCACCGCACCGGGCCGTCGGCGAGGTGCGCGACGTCCTTCAGAAAATAGTTGAGCAGCCCCTGGTTGTTGAAGATGTAGCGGAAGAGCAGGGCCACGACGACCCACGAAGTGATGACGGGTAGATAATAGAGCAGCCGGAACGTGACGCTGAATCGGGTGATCCGGTGGATGAGAACCGCGACGAAAAGGCCAAGGGCCATCTGGAGCGGTACGGTGACGACCGCGTAGAAGAGCGTGTTGACTAGGGCCATCCCGGCGACCGGGTCGGAGAAGACGGCCAGGTAGTTCTGGAGGCCGACGAAGTCGGACGTCTGCTGGTAACCGATTCTCCAGTTGAAGAAGCTCATGATGAACATCTTGAGGATCGGGTAGAACGTGAACATTCCCAGGAGGATCAGCCCGGGCAGCAGCAGCGTGAGGAGACGGACGACGTCCTGCCGCACGCCGCGACGCTGGGTCGAGAGGGAACGATTGCCTGGCATGGTGCCCTCCGTGGATCTGCACCCGGGAGTCCGGGAGGGGCGCACGGCCCCTCCCGGCTCAAGGATACTACTTGGCGGCGATCAGTGCGTCGATTTCGGTGGCTGCCTCGTCAAGGGCCTTCTGGACGGCCTTCTGGCCGGTGATGGCCTCGGCGACCTTCGTCGCGATGATGTTCTCCATGTCGCCCCACTTCGGGGTGACGGGGCGGGCCTTCGCGGTCTTCAGGGCTTCCGCGAAGACGGGCAGCAGGGGCATGGCGGCCAGTGCGTCTGCATTGGTCATCGCAGCCTTGTTGACGGGCATCTGCCCTACCTTGGCCATGTCGACCTGGGCCTTCTCGTCGACCATGAACTTGATGAACTTCCAGGCGGCTTCCTGATGCTTGGCATCGGAGGTCTTGAACATCATGAAGTCTTCGCCGCCCAGGACGCCGATCGATCCGGCGGAACCGGCAGGCATCTGCACGGCGCCGAGATCGATACCGGAGGATGCGAGCAGGCTGGGTCTCCAGGGTCCGTCGATCTCCATGGCGTAGGTTCCGGCCTTCCAGCCGTCGGTGTCGCCCGCGGCGCCCGGATCCATCGAGGGACCGGACAGAGCGCCGGCCTTGTAGAGGTCAGCGAGCTTCTGGATCGTGGCGACGGCGACCGGACTGTTGATGTAGCCCGTCGCGGTGCTGTTGTCGGGAGCGAGGACGTCTCCCCCGTTGCTCCAGATGTACTGGCCGACGTTCCAGACGCCGGTCCAGGCTTCCACGAAGCCGATCTTGCCGCTTCCGGTCAGCTTCAGCGCGTCCGTCCACATCTCGTCCTGGGTCTTGGGTACGGTGAGACCGGCGGCCGTGAACATCGCCTTGTTATAGAAGAGGATCTTGGTGTTGGTATTGGCGGCGATGCCGTAGAACTTGTCGCCCATCCTGGCGGAGCTGTTCGGAGCCTCCATCACGGTGGCCGCGACGGTGGCATAGTCGGAGAGGGAACTCATCTCGTAGAGGACGTTGAGGCTCTGGAACTGGGGCACGAAGCCGATGTCGCCGCGCAGCACGTCGGGCAGCATCCCGGTCGTCGCACCGGCGATCACATTGTTCTTGAGGGCGGACCACTCGAGGTAGACCTGGTTGACCTTGATGTCGGGGTTCGCGGTCTCGAATTCCGCGATCAGCGTCTTGAGCACATCGATCTGGCCCGCACCCGCGTCGTAGTTGTGCCAGAACTGGATGGTGACGGGTTCGGACGGAACCGGAGTCGCGGTCGGGGCGGCGGTGGGCGTCACCGTCGAGCACGCCGCGGTCAGGCCGACCAGCAGCAGGACGAGGACGATGGCGAGGGGCTTGAGCATGTTCCGATTCATTCCTGTTCTCCTCCTTGTTCGAAGATGTCGAAATGGCGCGCCGGCAGCTCCAGCTCGACTCTTCCCGCGATTGTGCGGGGGTCCGTCTCCGTGGCCTTCTCCATGCCCTCCTGCAGCAAGACCCGATGCTTTTTCCCATCGAGCAGGCTGCGAAGCGGGCGTCCGTCGAAGACCGGGAGCCGGACATTCCTCTCCTCTTCACTTGGATTGATGAGGACATAGACCGTTTCGCGGCCGGACCGACGTACATGGCCATGCACGTCCTTGTCCAGCGCAAATCCCTGGTAGGTCCCGTGCCGGAGGGCGCGGGACGACTTCCGGAGCGCAGTCAGCCTGCGGTAGAACGCGAGAAGGTCCAGGTCGCCGTTCCGCCAGTCCATCGGGCCGCGGCACCCCGGGTCGTTCTCGCCCTTCATTCCGAGCTCGTCGCCATAGTAGATGGCGGGAATGCCCGGGAAGGTCATCTGGAAGACGACCGCCAGTTTCAGCCGGTCGAGGTCGCCTCCGGCGACGGTCAGAAACCGCGCCGTGTCGTGGCTTCCGATCAGGTTGTAGAGCACCGGATGCGCGTTGTCGGGATAATTCGCCAGGATCCGCTGGGTCCGCTGGTCGAAGGTCCTCGCATCGATGGACCGCTCGGCAAAGTATGCGACGAGGGCATCGCGGAACAGATAATCCATGACGCTGTCCATCTGGTCTCCCCGCAGCAGGTCGCGTCCATCCTTCCAGGTCTCGCCGAGCAGGAGGGCGTCGGGCTTCAGTTCCTTGACCGCGCGACGGAATTCCTGCAAGAACGTGAAGTCGACTTCGTCCGCCACGTCGATGCGCCAGCCATCGATGTCGGCTTCGCGGATCCAGAAACGTCCGACATCCAGGAAATAGTCCCGGACCTCCCGGTTCTTCAGCCGGAGCTTGGGCATCCACTTGTAGTATCCGACGCACTCGTAGTTCGGCGGGTCGGTCCGGACGGGGAAGCCGTCGACGAGGAACCAATCGGCGTATCTGGACTCCGCGCCCTTCTCCAGGAGATCCTGGAAGGGGGCGAACCGATATCCGCAGTGGTTGAAGACCATGTCCAGCACGACACGGATGCCGCGGGCGTGGCATTGCGAGACCAGTTCCTTCAGGTCCTCCGTCGAGCCGAACGCCGGATCGATGGCGTAATAGTCCTCCGTATCGTACTTGTGGTTGGAGGGAGCCCGGAACAGCGGATTGAGATACAGGAGCTCCACATCGAGATCGACGAGATAGTCGAGTTTCGCGAGGATTCCCTTCAGATCGCCGCCGAAGAAATTCTCGCGGGTCGGGATCCCTCCCCAGTCCTGCACGTCCTTCGGGTCGTTCGAGGTGTCCCCGTTCTGGAACCGTTCGGGGAAGATCTGGTAGGCGACGACGCCGCGCGCCCAATCGGGGATCTCGAAGACGTCCAGTTCGTTGGTATAGAGATATTCGAAGGCGCGCGCCGGCGGTGTCGCGGAGGGACCTTCGGCGCCGAAGAAGACCGTGTCCTCGCCGACCGCCTGTTCGAAGAAGTAGCGCTGGTAGCGGACCGGCTCGACCGTCTCGACGATGCAGGAATAGGTTCGGAACTGGCCCTCCTCCCATTGGAGGGCCATGGGAATCCTGACGTATTCCGTATTCTGAAACCGGTTACAATGGTGGGCAAAAAAAGGGCCCTCGATTCCATTCCCCGTCTTCAAGCGGAGGAGGAGGCGATTCCGTGATAAAGGAAGGGCGTATTCCCTTGTCGGATCGTGAAGGATTCCCGGCCATTCCATCTTCTGCATCCTTTCGTCAGGCATCGGTGTTCGGGCGAGCGGAGCGCTTCGTCGATGCCCTCGCCTGGATGTCCGTTGAAATCAGGCTCTGCTGCTTCTTGGACTCGGGGTACTCGATCAGGCGGAACAGGATGTTCGCGGCCTGCTTCCCGAGTTCGAAGACATCGATGTCGACCGTCGTGAGGGCGGGTTCGAAGAGGTCGGCGATCGGGTAGTTGTCGAACCCGACGATGCCGAGGTCGTCGGGAATGGAGAGGCCGGCGGCGCGGATCGCCTTCATGGCGCCGAAGCTCAGGACGTTGTCGCCGCAGATCACCGCGTCGGGACGTTCCGCAAGGGCGAGCAGGCCTTCCATCAGGCGTGTCCCGTCCTCGACCGAACCGCTGCCTTCGCGGACGAATTCGGACCTGACCTCGATGCCGTGGGCTCGCAGCGCATCCTTGTAACCCGCGAGACGGTTGCGGTTGAAGGTCATCTTCTGGCTGCCGCTGACGAAGGCGATCCGCTCGTATCCATGCTCGAGGAGGTGCTCGACGGCCTGCCCTCCGCCCTGGTGGTTGTTGATGTCGACCCAGTCGATCAGCTCGTTCGTGCTGTAGGGCTCGCCGATCACCACGAAGGGAAACCCGAGCTTCTTGAGCTCTTTCACGTTCTGCGCGTTCACGATCGCGGAGGGAATGATCACGCCCTGCGTCCGCTTGCCGCGGATCAGCCATTCGAGCATGTCGTCCTTCTTCATGGAGGTCGTCTGCTGATTGGCGATGATGAGACAGAATCCCTTGCTGTACACGATCGTTTCGATGCCATGCATCACTTCGTAGAAGAAGGGGTTGTTGAAGGACTTGGTGTCCTCGATGTCGACGAGCAGCGCGACCGTGTAGGAAGTCGAGTTGGAGAGGCCCCGGGCCATGCTGTTGGGGACGTAGTTCATCTCCCGCATGATCTTGAGGACCCGGTCGCGGGTCTCCGGAGTCACGAGAGGGTTCTCATTGATGATTCTCGAGACGGTCGCGGTGGAAAGACCGGCTGCCTTGGCGACGTCCTTGATGCTGGTCACGGCGGTCTCCACCTCCCTTCGACGGAGTCTCTACGGTATGGATGTAACCGGTTACATCTGCATCGTATTCCTACGTGCCGGGGTTGTCAACACCCTGTCGGTGAATCGATTCCGCGAGATAGGAGCAGCAATAGTCCGAAACGACGTCCGACTCGACCGTGAAGCGGCTGTTCGCTGGAATCTCGAAGGTCTGGCCGGCGTCGAAGGTCTTCCATCCGGCGCTTCCCGGAAGCAGCGCCCGGATCTGGCCCGCGAGCACCTCCATGACCTCCCGGTCCGCGGTGACGAATTCGTACCGGCCGGGCAGGATCACGCCCAGCGTCTTCTTCGTGCCATCGGCGAAGAGAAGCGTACGGCTCGTGACCTTGCCGTCGAATTAGATATTGGCCTTCTTGACGGCGGTGACGTTCTCGAATCGGTCCATGTCGCCTTCCTTCCTGCCTCCCGGCCCGACGGGCCGGGTCCTCGGGGGTCCTTCGCGCTCCATCCTACCGCACGGGGCGGATCCCCGTCGAGGGTCGCGCGGCAACCCTCGTTGCACTTCCGGTCGAATCGCGCACCGTGCCCCTTGCCCCGGAGGGCACATTCCCCTATCATCTATGGATAAGAATCGTCGCTCCGTCTCAAGGGGAGGGTCCAGCATGTCCGCCAAGTACATCTTCGTCACGGGAGGCGTCGTCTCCGGTCTCGGCAAGGGCATCACGGCCGCTTCGCTCGGAAGACTCCTCAAGGCGAGGGGCTTGAAGGTCGCCTGCCAGAAGTTCGACCCGTACCTGAACGTCGACCCCGGCACGATGAACCCGATCCAGCACGGCGAGGTGTTCGTCACCGACGACGGCATCGAGACCGACCTCGACCTCGGGCACTACGAGCGCTTCACCGACGAGAACCTCAACCGCGACTCCAATATCACCTCCGGTCGCGTGTACTGGTCGATCCTCGACCGCGAGCGCCGCGGCGGCTACCTCGGTGCGACCGTGCAGGTGATCCCGCACGTGACGAACGAGATCAAGGACTGCCTCTTCCGTGTCGCACGGCACGACGAGCCCGACGTCGTGATCACCGAAATCGGCGGCACCGTCGGCGACATCGAGAGCCTCCCCTTCTTCGAGGCGATCCGCCAGGCCGGTCTCCAGCTCGGACCGAAGAACGCGCTCTATATCCACGTGACGCTGATCCCTTTGATCCACAAGACCGGCGAGATCAAGACCAAGCCGACGCAGCACAGCGTCCAGAAGCTCCTCTCGCTCGGCATCCAGCCCGACGTCCTCGTCTGCCGCACCGAAGTGCCGCTCGACCAGGACGTGCGCGAGAAGCTCAGCCTCTTCTGCAACATCGACCGCGACTGCGTGATCGAGAACCTCGACTCCGGTTCGCTGTATCAGGTTCCGCTGATGCTCGAGGCCGAGGGACTCGCGACCGCCGCGGTACGCAAGTTGAACCTCAAGTGCCCGCTGCCGGTGCCCGACCTCGCGGACTGGTCGGCCATGGTGGACCGCCAGAAGGCGGCCGACCGCCACGTGCGCATCGCGATCGTCGGCAAGTACGTCGCCCTGCATGATTCCTATCTCAGCGTCGTGGAGTCCCTGAAGCACGGCGGAATCTTCAACGACGCAATCGTGGATATCGAGTGGGTCCACTCCGAGGACCTCGAGACGCGCGCCCCCGACCTGCTGCTCAACGGCGTCGACGGCATCCTGGTGCCCGGCGGCTTCGGCTCCCGCGGCATCGAGGGCAAGATCCTCGCCGTTCAGTACGCCCGCGAACGGAAGATTCCGTACTTCGGCATCTGCCTCGGCATGCAGATGGCCGTGATCGAGTTCTCGCGGCACGTCGCCGGCCTCGCCGACGCGCACAGCTCCGAATTCGCCCCCGAATCCTGCAACTGCGTGATCGACCTGATGGACTCGCAGCGCGGCGTGGAGAACAAGGGCGGCACGATGCGCCTGGGCGCCTATCCGTGCGTCATGAAGCCCGGCACGCTCTCGGCCGCCGCCTACGGGACGCTCGAGATCTCCGAGCGCCACCGCCACCGCTGGGAATACAACAACAAGTACCGCGAGCAGCTCGAGGGCCTCGGTCTGAAGATCGTCGGCACATCGCCGGACGACCGGCTGGTCGAGATGGTCGAACTGCAGGACCACCCCTGGTTCGTCGGCGTCCAGTTCCACCCCGAGTTCAAGTCGCGCCCCAACCGCCCCCACCCGCTCTTCCGCGAATTCGTCCGCGCTTCCCTCGAACGGGCGGAGCAGCAGAACGACCGGGAGGTGCGCTGACATGGCGGACCAGCAGGGCGCCGCGATCGCCACGAAGCACGAGACCGTCCTCGTCCTCGACTTCGGCGGGCAGTACAACCAGCTGATCGCGCGACGCGTCCGCGAGGCCGGCGTCTACTGCGAGGTGGTCCCCTACTCCGCCTCGATGGACCGCATCCGCTCCTATGAGCCCAAGGGCATCATTTTCACCGGCGGCCCCGCCTCCGTCCTCGACGATGGCGCGCCGAAGGCCGACCCGGCGGTGTTCGAGATGGGGATCCCGATCCTCGGCATCTGCTACGGGATGCAGCTGATGGCCCACATGATGGACGGCGAGGTGACGCGCGCCCCGCAGCGCGAATACGGACGCGTCGGACTGACCGTCGACCGCACGGGCAAGCTGTTCGGCGACGTGAGCGCTTCGACCGAGGCCTGGATGAGCCACACCTTCCACGTCGGACGCATGCCGTCCGGCTTCCGCGCCACCGCCGGCTCCGCGAACTGCCCGATCGCCGCCATGGAGGACCCGTCGCGCGGACTCTACGCCGTGCAGTTCCACCCCGAGGTGATGCACACGCCCGAGGGCACGAAGGTGCTGCGCGCGTTCCTCTACGAGGCGTGCGGCCTCAAGGGCGACTGGAACATGGGGTCGTATGCGCAGGAAGCGATCGCCTCGATCCGCGAGAAGGTCGGGACGCGGCGCGTGCTTTGCGCGATGTCCGGCGGCGTCGATTCGTCCGTCGCCGCGCTGATGGTCCACAAGGCCGTCGGCAAGCAGCTGGTCTGCATCTTCGTCGACCACGGCCTCCTCCGCAAGGACGAGGGCGACCAGGTCGAGGAAGTCTTCCGCAAGCAGTTCGACATGAACCTGATCCGGGTGGACGCTGAGGACCGGTTCCTTGCGCGGCTGGCCGGCGTCGTCGACCCGGAGGCCAAGCGAAAGATCATCGGCGAGGAGTTCATCCGCGTGTTCGAGGAGGAGTCGAAGAAGCTCGGCACCCTCGAGGTCTTCGTCCAGGGCACGATCTACCCCGACGTGATCGAGAGCGGCCTCGGCGACGCGGCCGTGATCAAGAGCCACCACAACGTCGGCGGGCTGCCCGAGAAGATCGGGTTCCAGCAGATCGTCGAGCCCCTGCGCATGCTGTTCAAGGACGAGGTCCGCCGCCTCGGCGAGGAGCTCGGCATCCCGTCCCACATCGTCTGGCGCCAGCCCTTCCCCGGCCCCGGCCTCGCCGTGCGCATCATCGGCGACATCACCCGCGAGAAGCTGGATATCCTGCGCGAGGCGGACCACGTCTTCCGCGACGAGATCGCGAAGGCCGGCATCGACCGGCAGATCGGGCAGTACTTCGCGGTGCTGACCGGCATGCGCAGCGTCGGGGTCATGGGCGACGAGCGCACCTACGACTACACGATCGCTTTGCGCGCCGTCACGACCACCGACTTCATGACGGCCGATTGGGCGCGCATTCCGCTGGAACTGCTCGCCACGATCTCCAACCGCATCGTGAACGAGGTCCGGCACGTCAACCGCATCGTCTACGACATCACCAGCAAGCCGCCCGCCACGATCGAGTGGGAGTAGGAGCCTAAGCTATTCGGGGAAACGCCACTCGAGTCGGTCCGCAAGAACGAACGTCGGCATGGGCTCTTGATACAGCGGAGTCTCGATACTACAATCCGGATCGATTGTGAGGGTCAGGATGCATTCGCGATCCTTTCCGTGCATGGCTAACCGCTCGTCCACATGGGCGCCACTCACGTAATTCGCGGAAACGATGCAGGAATCATGGAACCCTCCATAGTCTTCCATCAGTTCCGCGATGTCGTTCGTCGTCCGGATCGGCACCCACTCCATCGGAACCCTCCTTCATTTTGATTGAGTCATACGCCGAAGAGGCTCACGCGCCTATCCCGCCGCCCCCGCCTTCGCGGCGTCGCGGCGCTCCTTGAGGCTCGAGCCCATGTAGAGCGCAATGCCCGTCCAGATCAGTCCGAAGCAGACGGCGTGCGCGACGGTGAACGACTCGCCGTAGGCGAAGACGCCGAGGAGCAGCATCAGGGTCGGCGCGATGTACTGCAGGAACCCCATCATCGACAGGTCGAGGTGCTTGGAGCCGAAGGCGAACAGGAGCAGCGGCGTCGCCGTGAGGATGCCGCTCAGCGGGATCACCGCGTACAGCAGCGGGGAGCCCGCAGTCAGGGCGAAGGACCCCGTCGTGCAGCGTGCTGGCGGCCAGCAGCCCGGCGGTCGGGGTGAGCAGCAGGTAGAGCAGCGCGAAGGGCGACAGGACGGCGGTCTCGACGGCGAGACCGACGGTGGCGTCGACCGAGACCTTCTTCTTGATCAGGCCGTACACGCCGAACGACACGGCCAGCACGAGGCCGACCCAGGGCACCTTCCCGACCTCGACGACCATGACGGCGACGCCGGCGACCGCGAGGAGGATCGCGACGACCTGCGCCGGGCGGAAGCGCTCCTTGAAGAAGAGCACGCCGAGCAGGATCGAAACCAGCGGGTTGATGTAGTAGCCGAGGCTGCTCTCGACCATCATGCCGTTGTTCACGGCGTAGATGTACGTGAACCAGTTGATTGTGATCAGGACCGCGGCGAGGCCGAGGTAGGCCATCTGCCGACGCGTCTTCACCGCCGCGAGGAAGCGCGGCAGGCCACGTCCGACGACGAGCAGGATCGTGACGAAAACGAAGGACCACACGATGCGCAGGGCGATGATCCGGTCGGGTGGAATCACTTGCAGGAGCTTCCAGTAGATCGGCAGCAGGCCCCACAGGACATAGGCGATCAGGGTCGGCAGGACGCCCTTCGCACGCATCAGGCGGCGAGTGTGCGCACGACGGCGACGACGGCCAGAATCAGGATCGAAGGGGCGATCGTCAGCACGAGGTTCTGGATCGACAGGCCGAAGGTCGTCGCCTTGTCCTGCCGCTGGAAGAAGGTGCGGACGTTCCGGTAGACGAGGGGCGCCGGCAGCAGGGCGAGCAGGATCCACGGGGGCATCCAGCCGGATGCGGCCTGGACGACGATCGCGGCGCCCGCGAGCGCATAAAGCCCGGCGAAAAGGCGGAGCGCGGCCTTCGTACCGACAAGGATCGGCAGCGTGTAGCGCTCGTCGTGCAGGTCGGTCGCCTGGTCGCAGATGTTGTTGGCAAGCATGACGTTGGCGATCGCGGCAGCCGGCGCGATGCCGAGCAGCACGATCGGCAGCAGGTCGCCGAGCGATGCGGAGACCGTCAGCACGCCGCCGGCGAGCGAGACGCACAGGACGGCGGGGGTGCGTCCGAAGACGTGCACGTAGGCGGCGAGGAACGGAATCAGGACGCCCATGAAGAATCCGGAGAGTGCCTCGCCGAAGGGGGTGCGGATGATCGGGAGGGGGCCGGCGGAGTAGAGGACGCCGATCGCGAAGCACAGGGCGCCGACGAGCAGCACGACGACGTCGGTGCGGGAGGCGACGTAGAGACCCGAAGCGGTGGCGGCGGCCAGCATCAGGAGAATCGCGGCGAGCTGCCCGTCCTTCCCCATCCCGTAATCGCGGAGAGGCGCGCCGGGCGGCAGTCCGAGGCGGATCCGGCGCAGGCGGTGACGCACCTCGACGTGGTTGTTCACTGCGGTCGTCGTCATGTCGAAGAGGAAGACCGACAGGAAGAGGACGGCGGCGAGCCCCCAGTCCAGGGAGCCGAGGCCATAGCGTGCGGCGGCGTAGGCCGTGCCGAGCAGGAAGGCGAGCACGCTGACGGTCTTGGTCCGGATCTCGACGAACAGCAGGAACTTCCGCAGCATCACGTTTCGTCCTTCTTGGAATCCACCTCGGGTGGCGCTTCGTACAGGCCTTCGTCGTCGCCCAGCCGGCGCACGGCACAGTACTCGGCGACGGCCTCGTTCTCGACGGGCCGGTTGGCACGGATCAGCAGGAAGGAGATCACGCCGGTGACGACGGCGACGGTGGCGAGAATGCCCAGGGTCGCACCGAGCGGCAGGCCGAGGCGGCCGGCGAGGACCTGGAAGCCGCCATAGAAACCGAACACCGCGAAGGCGCCAGCGGAAACCAGCTTCACCGTGCGCTCGGGGATGCGGCGGCATAGCACGACGCTGACGACGATGCCGATCGCGTCCGCAATCATCATGCCCGTCGTGGTGCCGGCGAGCACGAACACGCCTTCGAAGGGCGTCGTGGAGTACTTCGCGGCGAGGGCGATCGTGGCGAGCTGGGTCTTGTCGCCGAGCTCGGCGATGAAGAAAGCGATCGCGACGGTCGCGACGACGCCGAAGCGGCTCTTCTTCCTGACTTCGTTCCCGTCGAGCTTGTCTCCCTTGAGGGTCCACAGGCCGAAGAAGATGAACGACAGGGCCGCGACGCCCTGGATCCAGACGTCGAGGCCGGGCACCTTCGAAAGCAGGCTGCCGACGGCGACGGCCAGCGCGTGGTTGAGAATCGTGGCGACGAACACGCCGAGCAGGACCTTGCCCGTCTTGAACCGCGTGGCGAAGGCCATCGCGAGCAGCTGGGTCTTGTCGCCCATCTCGGCGAGCGTCACCGCGCCGACGGAAACCGCAAAGGCAAGGAAGTTCGCATGCATGTCGCCCATGCGTCAAACCATACCATTCAGCGCCTGCGCCGGTCAACCCGGCGGGACGTTCTGTGATATATTGTTGTCGTGCCGAAGATGCCGCCGCCGTCCCCCCGAGGAGGTTCCATGCCGTCTCGCCACCCGCTCGTCCAGACGCTCCTGGGGCTCCGGGGGAATCCCCGCGCCTGCGTCTATACCGAGCCGCTCTGGGGAATTCCCTACAACCTCTATGTCCCGTATGCCTCACTCTACATGCTCGGTCTCGGTGTCACGACCGCGGGAATCGGCCTGGTCGCCAGCGTCGGCATGGCCGCGCAGATCCTCTTCTCGTTCCTGTCCGGCGCCTTGACCGACAAGTACGGCCGCCGCACCACGACCTTCGTCGTAGACCTCGTCTCGTGGACCCTGCCCTGCCTGGTCTGGGCCTTCGCGCAGGACCTCCGCTGGTTCCTCGCAGCCGCCGTCCTCAACTCCGTCACCCGGATCGCCCAGAACTCCTGGGGCTGTCTCCTCGTCGAGGACAGCGACCGCACGCAGATCGTCAATATCTACACCTGGGTCTACGTCTCCGGCATCGTCGCTGCCTTCTTCGCGCCACTGTCGGGCCTTTTCGTCGGCGAGTACGGCCTGCGGACGACCGTCCGCTTCCTCTACCTGCTGGCCTTCGTGATGATGACCGTGAAATTCGTGCTCCTCTTCCTCTTCTCGACCGAAACGGAGCACGGCCGCCAGCGGAAGCAGGAGACGCGCAATCAGACCCTCCTTCAGATCATAGGCGGCTACCGCGGCGTCCTCGGCCAGATCCTGCGCTCGCCGGGCACCCTGCTCACGCTCGTGCTGATGCTCGTGATGAATGTCGTCAGCACCATCAACGCCTCTTTCTGGTCCGTCTTCGTGACGAAGACCGCGGGCGTCGACCCCAGCTGGATCGGCTACTTCCCATTCCTCCGGGCCATGGTGATGCTGTTCGTCTTCTTCACGCTCGTCCCGCGCGTACGGGCGCTGCGTTTCCGCCGGCCCATGCTCGTCGGCATCCTCGTCTTCGCCGCGAGCCAAGGGCTGCTGCTCGCCTCCCCGCAGTTCGGATTGCCCACGATTGCGTGCAGCGTGGTTCTCGAGGCGCTCGCCCTCGCGATGATCAGCCCGCTCCTCGACTCCATGCAGGTCGTCCTCGTCGACCCGAAGGAGCGTGCCAGAATCATCTCCATCCTCTACGTCTGCATCCTCGCGCTCGGCTCCCCGTTCGGCTGGATCGCCGGCGTGCTCGCCACGACCGACGAGCGGATGCCCTTCTTCCTGAATCTCGGGCTCCTCGCCCTTGCATTCGTCTCCACGTTCGTTTTCTCCCGCTCGCGCTCCCTCGAAAGGATGTGACCCCCATGATTCGACTCGACCGCTTCCGCGCCAAATCCTTCTTCAACACCGGTGAATACGAGAAGGCCCTGATCCTCTACGAGAAAGTCGTGAAGGAATCGAAATCGTCGAGGGACCGGATGTCCCTCGCCCGCATCTATATGAAGGCCGGCCGCTTCGACGACGCCGAGGCGCAGCTCCGCAAGCTGAATCTGGCGGACCTCAACGCCGTCGAGGGCATCCAGGCCAAGATCAGCCTCGCCCAGACGATCTGGAGGAAGGGGGACCTGAAGGACGCGATCCGCCGCGTCGAGCTGATCTTCCAGACCGAGAAGATCACGCTGGTCTACGCCACGCTGGGCTATCTCTACATCGTCGCCGGCGACAAGAAGGCCCTCGACTTCAACCAGGAGGCCTACGCGTACAACCCCGCCAACGCGGAAATCGGCGACAATCTGGGCGAATGCCTGCTGGCGACGAAAGACTACGCCAAGGCGCTCGAGATCTACGAGGCCATCGCGAAGATGAAGGTCGTGCCGATCTTCCCCGAGTGGCGCTACCACTACGGCCTGACCCTCGAGAAACTCGACCGCCCTGCGGACGCGCTCGTCCAGCTGAAATTCGCGCTCGCCGCGAAGTACTCGGCTCTGAGTACGCTCGATCCGGCGACCGTGCAGAAGGTGATCGGCCGCATCGAGGCCGCGGTCGCATCTCCGGCGGCCGTCGTGGGTCCCGGCGCCTAGCGTGA
The DNA here is from genome assembly GCA_903835065.1 of uncultured Eubacteriales bacterium. Taxonomy (GTDB): domain Bacteria; phylum Bacillota; class Clostridia; order Saccharofermentanales; family UBA5734; genus CAILLO01. Next base: position 95,083 of record CAILLO010000047.1, on the reverse strand, counting down.
CTTTCCCACCTCGAAGGGGAGGGAGTGCTTGAAACCCATGGTATCAGGGGCTTACAGGACTCGCAAGGTGTATAGCCCAACAGGCTAGAGCTACTCTATCGAGGAAACGACGTTCCAGAGTTCCTGTTGCAGCGGGCTCATGCGTTCCAGGTGTCTGGACACGGTGAGCCCGCTCTTGTTCTTCTTCGACGGCTCGAACACCCAGCACTCGCGGATTCTGCCCAGTTCCTCCATCAACGCATCGTTCTCGAGGGAGATTCCCCGGACCTCCATCTCCTTGCGCAGCAGAGAGGTCAGGACCAGACCCAGCAGGCAGCAGAAGACGTGAACCCGCATCCTGCCGTCCGTCCAGTGGTATTGGGGACGGATGGCGAAGTGGTGCGGGTTCTTCGTGTCCTTGAAGATCCGCTCGACGACGTACTGGTCGCCGTAGGTGCCCACAATCTCCTCCGTGCTCCAGTCCTGGTGGTCGGTGATCAGCATCTTCTTGCCGAAGTACTTCCGCACGACTTCGGCCTTTCGTTCCGGATTCACCTTCCAGGAGAAGTCCGTGACGACCGGATTCCCTTCGAATTCGATTTCGAACAGGTCGTGCTGGTGGATCCCTCGGATCTCCTTCGCGACTCGTTCCTTGGCCGTATCCCGGTCCCGCCCCGCTTTGGACCGACCCGCGCGCAGTCTTTCCCTCAGTTCGCGGAGCCGCGCGTCGTTCTCGGCGAGGTCGCTCTCCAACTCCCGCATCTGACCTTCGAACAGTTTTGGACTGTACTGCAACAGAATCTCCCGCTCAGCACCCCAGACATCCCTGCGTAGCCGGTGGCACAGCACTTCCCGGCCGTGGACCGTACGCCGCTCGTAATCCTCCAGCGGAATGTCGTACAGCTCCTTGCATCTGTACAGCGAGAAGGCACAGACGTAATGCAACACCATTTCCTTCAGCGACTTCAGGTTGTCCCAGGTGTTGCTGCCGCCGTCGTACACCAGGGTCGTGCTCCCCGCGTCGAATCCGGGAATCCGGGTCTTCAGCAGGTCGAGATAGACAGGGAATTCCATATGGTCGGCGTGGTCTCCCTCGTAGACGTGAGAGCACATCGGGAACAGGACGTCCTTGGTCGTCACCACCGCCAGCGAGTACTGCCGAAGGTCGCTGCGCTTCTGCTTGCTGTGTCCCCGCTTTGCCAGCGTGTTCCGGTCGTTCGACGTCGCAAGGTAGGTGTAGTAGTTCGTGTAGTCCAGGAGGAGCTTCTCCACCTTGAAGTCGTACAGCTCGAAGACCCTTCGGGTGATCGCGTCCTCGCAGGCTGCAAGTTCCTGCGCTCCGATTCCATCCATCTGGTCCCAGAAGTGCTGGCTCGTGAGCTCGTCCGCCTCGAACCGCATCAGCGTCGGCAGCGTCGTCGTCTTTGCCCATTTGCTGAAGCTCCGCTTGCTCCCGGGGTTGACTGCACGGTGGATCGCCGCCAGCAGCAGGCTCTCCCCCCGCTGCAGCCCATCCCGCTCCTGTCCGGGGAGATGCTCCTTCAGGATCCCGAGCAGCCCAGTCTTCTCGGCGATCCGCACCAATGCGGATACCGCACCATGCGCATGAGACTGGTACTCGAGTCCCTCCGTCCCTCCTGCACTGTAGTGGCTCAGGATGTTCGCGATTGAGCCAAGATACTGGACCACGACCGGCGTCGGCTTCCCGTTGATGCGCCTCGACTCGACGATGTACCAGTACTCATGCCCGCTGTTCGTCTTCTTGACCAGGCTCGCCATGGCATCGCCCTCCATTCTTATACTATACTCTTTACCGATATATGATGCAATTAATATATTGAAGCACATATTACTTGTCTATACATCTTGACGGCGCGAAAATGGCCCGAGACATGCACCGTCAGCATGTCTCGGGCCATTCCTGAGTCGATGTTCCCTATGAATGTGGGAAAGTCACGCTAGCTGTCGCCAGGAACGAAGAAGGCCGGGGCATGCCCCTGCCTTCTTCGATCTTCTGTCCTGATTCCAGGCTTCGTTTCTAGGATTTAATCCCCTCGAGCACATCGGCCAGCGGCACGACGCGCGAACAGCCAAAGACGAGCTGGCGAATTCCGGTCTCCTCCGAGGTCTCGTCGAACGACGCAGTCGCTTCGCGCGGCACGATGCAGGCGAAATCGCGGTAGAACGCGTCGCGTACCGTCGCCTCCACGCACACATCCGTCGCGACGCCGCATACGACCAGCGTCGTGATGCCGAGATTGCGCAGGTCGGATTCCATCGTCGTTCCGTAGAACCCGCTCCAGCGCTTTTTGCGGATCACGTGGTCTGTGGCGGCCGGCTTCAGTTCGTCGATGATCTCGAAGTCCCAGGTGTCCTCGACGCAATGGCCGAGGTCCTTCAGCGGCACGAACACACGGCCGAGCAGCCCCGCGTCCGTATAGTCGGCGCGCACGCTCATCTGGTTGTAGAAGACCGGGCGGCCGGCGGCGCGGAAGGCGTCGATCAGCTGCCGGATCGGCGCGATCGTCCGCAGCATGCGGTTCTCCTTCACGCCGAGCAGCTTGACGAGCGACCCCTGCGGGTCGAGGCTGGCGTGCTGCATGTCGATCACGAGCAGGGCGGTGTTCCGGGCGTCGAATCCTTCCATGGTCCTCTTCTCCTTTGTATCTCAGCTTCCTAGGCTTCGTACATCGCGGCGATCCTCGCCTGCGCGGCTTCGTTCTCCAGGAACTCGTCGAACGGCTCGGAGGCGTCGTAGACGCCCTTCGGGGTCAGTTCGATCGTGCGGTTGGCGATCGTCTCGATGAACCGGTGGTCCTGCGACGAGAACAGCAGCGTGCCCTTGAAGTTCTCGAGCCCGTTGTTGACGGCCTGTATCGACTCCAGATCGAGGTGGTTGGTCGGCTCGTCCAGCATCAGGACGTTCGCCGTCGACAGCATCAGCCGCGCGAACATGCAGCGCATGCGCTCGCCGCCGGACAGCACGGACGCGTTCTTCAGCGCCTCGTCGCCCGAGAACAGCATGCGCCCGAGGAATCCGCGGACGAACGTCTCGGTCTGGTCGGTGGAGAACTGCCGCAGCCAGTCGACGAGGGTCATCTGGACGCCGTCGAAGTACGCGCCGTTGTCGCGTGGTAGATAGGCCTGCGTCGTCGTCTGCCCCCAGCGGAACGTGCCCTCGTCGGGCTCGGCCTCGCCGGCGAGGATCCGGAAGAGCATCGTGCGGGCCGCGTCGCTGCGGGACAGGAAGACGATGCGGTCGCCGCGGTTGACGATGAAGCTCACGTTGTTGAGGATCTTCTCGCCGTTGACCGTCTTGCCGAGCCCCTCGACCATCAGGATATCCTTGCCGGCCTCGCGGTCGGGCGTGAAGCCGATGAACGGATAGCGCCGCGAGGAGGGCAGAATCTCGTCGAGGACGATCTTGTCCATCATCTTCTTGCGCGAGGTCGCCTGCCGCGCTTTCGAGGCGTTGGAGCCGAAGCGCGCGATGAAGGCCTGCAGCTCCTTGATCCGCTCTTCTTTCTTGCGGTTCTTGTCGCTCACCAGGCGGGACATCAGCTGGCTCGATTCGTACCAGAAGTCGTAGTTGCCGACCAGCATGCGGATCTTGCCGAAGTCGACGTCGACCATGTGCGTGCACACCTTGTTCAGGAAGTGGCGGTCGTGCGACACCACGATCACGGTGTTCGGGTAGTCGATCAGGAATTCCTCGAGCCAGGCGATCGCCTTGAAGTCGAGGTGGTTGGTCGGCTCGTCGAGCAGCAGGATGTCCGGCTTGCCGAACAGCGCCTGCGCCAGCAGCACCTTGACCTTCTGCGCGCCGGTCAGCTCCTTCATGAGCTTGGCGTGCAGCGCCTCCGGGATCTCCAGTGCGAGCAGCAGGCGCGCGGCGTCACTCTCGGCGTCCCAGCCGCCCATCTCCGAGAACGCGTGCTCGAGTTCGGCGGCGAGCAGCCCGTCCTCGTCGTTGAAGTCCTCCTTCGCGTAGAGCGAGTCCTTGTCCTTCATGATGTCGTAGAGCTTGCGGTGCCCCATGATCACGGCCTCGAGAACGACGTGCCCGTCGAACTCGAACTGGTTCTGCTTGAGCACGGCGAGGCGCTCGTTGGGCGTGACGGCGACGTAGCCGGCCGTCGGCTCGAGCTCGCCCGACAGGATGCGCAGGAACGTGGTCTTGCCTGCCCCGTTCGCGCCGATCACGCCGTAGCAGTTGCCCGGTGTGAATTTCAGGTTGACGTCCTCGAACAGCTTGCGGTCGCTGAACCGGAGTCCGAGGCCATTGACTTCGATCATGTTTCCTCCCGTACTGCGGGCATCTCCCGCGTTCCGACAGAGATTATACACCGGAACGGGGACCGGCGGCGCGACGGGCTTGCGGAGGGCGAAGGCTTTCGCTTTGAATCGGGTCGAAGGATCCGGGTCATCGGGGATGTGCGGCATGGACATCCACACGCAGAACAAGGCGGCCTGGGAAGAGGCGTTCGACCGGAGTTGCACGGGGCCTTCGACGCGGTGGTCGTCACAATCGGCGCACTGAGCTGGATCGAGGACCTGTGGCGCTATTTCGAGCGCGTCGCGGCCTGCCTGCGCCCCGGCGGCCGGGTGTTCGTCCGCGAGATGCACCCCGCGACGATGATGTTCGCGGCGCCCGGCGAGCCCGGATTCGACGAGGCCCAGCCGGCGAGGATCGCGAGCTCCTACTTCCACACGGAGCCGTGGGTCGAGACGAACGGCGTAGGATACCTGTCGGACGGGACCTACGAGTCGATGCCGTTCACGAGCTTTCCCTTCACCCTCGCGGACCTGTTCGGGGCGATGATCGGGAACGGCCTGCGAATCGAGCGTTTCAAGGAATACGGCAAGGACATCTCGGGCCTCTTCGGCCCGCTGGACGGAAGGGGGCTGCCCCTGTCGATGGTCGTCGTGGCGCGGAAGGAATAGCGATCAGCCCCGGACGGCCCGCGCGATCGCCGCGATGTGCGCCGGCGTGGTCCCGCAGCATCCGCCGACGATATTGCAGCCGGCTTCGAGCAGGGGCGGCACGAGCTTCGCCATGAATCCGGGAGATTCCGGGAACACGGTCTTCCCATCGACGACGATCGGCAGCCCGGCGTTGGCCTGCACGAGGATCGGCACATCGGGCATCGCCGTTCGGATCTCCTTCACGATGTCGATCATCCCCTCGAGCCCATGCCCGCAGTTCGCGCCCACGACGTCGGCGCCCGCGTAGATTGCGGCCAGCGCGGCCTCGACGGGCGACACGCCCATCATGGTGCGGTAGGTCCCCTGCTTCGTGCGGTCGAACGTGAAGGTGCACAGCACTTCGCAGGACGTGTTCTCCTTGGCGGCCCGGACGGCCTGCACGGCCTCGTCCCGGTCGGTCATCGTCTCGATGCAGATCGCGTCGGCGCCGCCCTTCTCGAGTGCGACCGCCTGCTCCTTGAACGCATCGTAGAGGTCCTCTTCGGTGACTTCCTCGAGGACCAGCATCTTGCCCGTCGGCCCGATCGAGCCCATCACCCAGCGGTCCTCGCCGGCAGCCTCCCGAGACGCGCGTGCGGCGGCTTCATTGATTCCGGCGGCGCGGTCCGCGAGACCGAAGTACTCGAGTTTGCAGCGGTTGCCGCCGAAACTGTTGGTCTCGACGAGATCGGCGCCGGCGGCGATATAGCTGGCGGCGATGGACTTCACGTCGTCGAAGTGGGTCAGGTTCCAGCTCTCCGGACTGTCGCCGACCGTGAGTCCCTTCTGCTGGAGGAACGTGCCCCAGGCGCCGTCGGAGACGAGGACCCGCCCGGTCTTCAGGACATCCAGGATTCTCGGTCTGGTCATACGGTCGTCCCCCCCTTCGCGCAACGGAATCTGCGCCGATTATACCGCAGAAATGCGTGCGCAGGACAGGCCCGGCCGACTAGCGGCGCAGGCGCATGCGGCGCAGGCGGAGGGCGTTGGTCACGACCGAGACGGAGCTGAGGGCCATCGCGGCGCCCGCGAGGTCGGGCTTCAGCAGCGGGCCTCCGAAGGCATAGACCAGACCGGCCGCGAGCGGGATGCCGAGCAGGTTGTAGAAGAACGCCCAGAACAGGTTCTGCTGGATATTGCGCATCGTCGCGCGGCTCAGCGCGACCGCATCGGCCACGCTGCCGAGGTCGCCGCGCATCAGCACGACGTCGGCCGACTCGACCGCCACGTCCGTGCCCGTTCCGATCGCGATGCCGACGTCCGCCTGTGCGAGCGCCGGCGCGTCGTTGATGCCGTCGCCGACCATGGCGACCTTCCGACCCGTCTCCTGCAGGCGCCGCACCTCGGCGGACTTGTCGCCGGGCAGCACGTCCGAGCGGATCTCCGTGATGCCGACTTCGGCGGCGATCGCCTCCGCGGTCGTGCGGTGGTCGCCGGTCAGCATGACCACCTCGAGGCCCATCGCGCGCAGCCGCGTCACGGCTTCACGGCTGGTCGGCCTGACGGTGTCGGCGGCGCCGAACAGCGCGGCCAGGCGGCCGTCGACCGCGGCGTACATGACCGAGCGCCCGAGCGCCGCGAGGTCCTCGGCCGCGTCGTGCGCCGGCGAAAGGTCGATGCCGCGCTCCTGCATCAGGCGCGGATTGCCCACCACGACGGCATGGCCCTCCAAGGCGGCCTCGATGCCGCGACCCGGGACCGCTTGGAATTCCTTCGGATCGGACAGGACGAGGCCGCGCTCGAGGGCGCCCGCCACGATGGCCCGTGCGATCGGGTGCTCGGACCCCTGCTCGGCCGACGCCGCGAGCCGCAGGACGTCCGCCTCGGGCAGGTCCCCGAACGTGCGCCAGTCGGTCAGCTTCGGCTTGCCTTCAGTGATCGTGCCGGTCTTGTCCAGCACGACGGTGCGGACGTCGCGCGTGGTCTCGAGCGCCTCGCCGCCCTTGAAGAGCACGCCCATCTCGGCGCCGCTCCCGGTCCCGACCATGATGGCGGTCGGCGTCGCGAGGCCCAGCGCGCACGGGCAGGCGATCACGAGCACTGTCACGAAGATGCCGAGCACGAAGTCGAAGTCCTTGCCGACGAGCGCCCAGACGAGCGCGGACAGGACCGCGATGCCCATGACGGCCGGAACGAAGTACCCGGAGACGATGTCGGCGAGCTTGGCGATCGGGGCCTTGCACCCCTGGGCCTCCTCGACGAGGTGGATGATCTTCGCCAGGGCCGTGTCCTCGCCGACGCGCGTCGCGCGGAAGACGACGAGGCCCTCGCCGTTGAGGCTGCCGGCCGCGAGCTCGTCGCCCGCGGTCTTCTCCACCGGGAGGCTCTCCCCGGTCAGCATCGATTCGTCGGCCGTCGTCTGGCCTTCCAGGACGACGCCGTCCACGGGGAACGACGCGCCGGGCTTGACGACGACGAGGTCTCCCTCGGCGACTTCCTCGACCGACACCTCGAGGTCACCCGCGGGACGCCGGATCGTGGCGGTCTGCGGACGAAGGCGCAGCAGGCGGCGGATCGCGTCCGACGTGCGGCCCTTGCTGCCGGCTTCGAGCATCTTGCCGAGCATGACCAGCGTGATCACGACGCCGGCCGACTCGAAGTACAGGGACATGACGAAGCCCGCATCGCCCAGCGCGATGCGCACGAGCGCGTAGAGGCCGTAGAGGTAGGCGCTGCCGGTGCCGATCGCGACCAGCGTGTCCATGTTCGGCGAGCCCTTGAAGAGCGTGCGGAATCCGACGCGGAAGAAGCGGCTCCCGGCGAACAGGACGGGCGTCGCGAGCAGGAACTGCGCGGCGGCGAACGCCAGCGGGCGTGCCTCCGGGTCGAGGAACCACGGAATCGGGAGTCCCAGCCCCAGGAACATGTGGGCCATCGCGAGGTACAGCAGCGGCAGGGAGAATCCGGCGGCGACGGCGAGGCGGGTGCGCAGGGCGCGGTTCTCGCGGTCGCGGCGCAACTTCTCGGCATCGGGCGCCTCGCGCTTCTCGATGTCCTTCGGGATGTAGCCCGCGTCGTCGATCGCGGCCTTCAGGTCGGCCATCTTGACGAGCGACGGATCGTACGTGACCGATGCGCGGTTGGTCGCGAGGTTGACCGACGCCTCGGAGACGCCGGGGAGCTTCCGCAGCGCGCGTTCGACCGCGGAGGAACAGGCGGCGCAGGTCATTCCGTCGACGCCGATCTCGGTCCGCAGCGCCTTCGGCTCGGTGGCGGCGGCGAGCTCATAAAGCCCGTAACCGGTGTCCTCGACGGCTTTCAGGAACTGCGCGAATCCGGCCTTCGTCTCGTCGTAGGTCACGGTGAGCCGCTCGGTCGCGAGATTGACGTCGGCGGAGACGTCGCCCTCGACACGGGACGCCGCCTTCTGGACGGCCGCGGCGCAAGAGGCGCAGGTCATGTCGGTGATGCCGTAGGTGGAGGTCTTCATGTTTTCGTCACCCGTTCGAAGTCGGCGCGGCGGGCGCCACGACGTGGATCCGGCTGTCGACCATGCCCATCCAGCAGGAGAAGGGGATCGTGCCGGTCGCGGTCGGCGTGAAGTCGATCCAGTTGTCGCCGACCTGCAGGGCCTTCTGGACGTTGTACGCGGGAACGACGACCGTGCGGTTGCAGCCGGTCAGGGTGCCGGCCGGGACCTTGAGGTCCCAGTGCACGGGGACCCCCGCCTGCACGGTGAACTCGGGATAGCCGGCCGCGCTCAGCGTCGTCGTGACGGTCTGGACGCCGTCCGAAACGACGGAGACGATGCCTTGCGGCATCTTGTCGGTCGAGCCGGAGGCTCCGAGTGGCTGCAGCCCGGACAGGGTGAACCCGCGGCCGACCATGACGACGCCCAGCGCGAGGACCAGCACGGCGCCGGCCTTCATCATGCGGGACGAGAAGCGGCGGCCCAGTGCGGCGCTCGCAGCGCCGAGGCCCAGCAGCAGGGGGACGGTTCCGAGGGAGAAGAAAAGCATGGAGCCGGCGCCGAGCAGGGCGCTGCCCGTTCCGAGCGCGTAGATCTGCATCGCCTGCAGGGGACCGCAGGGCATCAGGCCGTTGAGCAGGCCGACGAAGAACGGTCCTCTCCCCTCCTTCGCGCGGTCCGCACCGCGACGGAGGGCGCGGGGCATGTGCGGCAGGTATCGGGCGAGACCCGGGGCGATACCGAGCATCTGCACGCCCATGAGGAGCATGACCAGGCCGGCGACGACCGCCATGACGCCGCGGGACGTCCCGGAGAAGGACACGACCGAGCCGACCGCGCCGGCGATTCCGCCGACCATGGTGTAGGAGACGACCCGGCCGGCGTTGTAGAGGAGTCCTGGACGCAGCGTGGAGGCCGCGCTCGCCTTCGCGCCCGTCGGAGTCGCGTCCGCCGCGTCCGCCGGCAGGCATTGGGAAAGGACGATGCCGCCGCACATGCCGACACAGTGCACGGACGTCAGGATCCCGACGAGGAACAGCATGCCGAAGCCCATCGTGGAGGTGATCTCCGGGAGGAACGAGAATCCGCCGAGCGCGTTGACGAGCAGTACGACGGCCAGCACGGCGACCACGAGTCCGGCGAACTGGAGGGGTGTCAGTCGTCTGCCGGAGACGGCGACCGCCGGGGCGCGGACGGGCATCGCCGGCTCGACGGTTGGTTCCTTCCGCGGGCTGCGAGGAGCGTCGAGGATGGAGGACGTCGCGGGCGACGCGCCGGTCTCAGGAAAATAACCGGCCTTCTCCATCGCATCGAAGATGCGCTTCTCGGCGCCGACGGCGTCCTCGAAGGTCACCCGGACGGTTCCGGTCTCGAAGTCGGCGCGGCTCGACCGCACGACGGAGAGCCGGTTGAGCGTGCGCTCCAGCTTGTCCTCGCAGCCCGTGCAGGACATCCCGTCTACGTGGTAGGTCCGTTCCAGGGTCTTCCCTTGCATGCATCCCTCCGCCATTCAGCCGAAGCCATGCGCCGCGGTCCGTTCATCCCGTGATTATGAAGGATTCGCAGGGGAGAATCGTACCGTTCGGTACGCCGCTTCAGCGGCGCGTCACCATGACGATCGGACGGCCGCCGCCGGTCAGGCATCGCCCGCCTTCGGGCGTCACGACGTACGTGTCTTCAACGCCGACCATGCCGACGCCCGCGATGCCGATCTTCGGCTCCAGGGCGATTGTGACGCCTTCGACCAGCGGCTGGTCGAACCCCTTCGCGAGGACGGGCGGTTCGTCGAGGTGCAGGCCGATGCCGTGCCCGAGGAACTTCGCGCGCTGGCCCTCGAAGCCCATGAAATGGCTCTCGAGCTCCGGTCCCACCCGCCGCAGCGCCTGTTCGTAGATGGCGCTGGGGATTCCGCCGGGGCGCAGGGCCTCCGCGGCCTCGCGTTCGACCGCGATGCAGATCCCGTGCAGGCGGACCATCTCCTCGGTCGGCTCCGCGCCGAACCGGTAGACCTGCGTGCAGTCGCTGTGATAGCCATCGATGCCGAACCCGCAGTCCACGAAGACCAGGTCGCCGACCCGCAGGCAACGCTCGCGGCTGCCGATGAAGGGAACGGCAGGGCTCATGCCGAGCCCGCCGCCGGGCCCGTCGAAGCTCGTGCGCACGAGTCCGCTCTCCCCGAAGGCGATCTGGCCCGTGCCGACCTCGTTCTGGAACATCGAGAAGCGCGCCACGCCGTGGCCGCCGAACCGGAGCATCTCGTCGTACACGCGGCCCGTCAGGTCGACCTCGCTCATCCCCTCCTCGAGTAGTCCCGGGAGGACGTCGTCGAGGAACCGACGGTGTAGCCTGCCGGCTTCCTCCATGCAGGCGATCTCGTAGACGCTCTTGATCATCCGGACCTCGAGCACCGTCCGGTCGACCGGCAGGACCGCCTCCATCGCGAACGCCCTCTTCAGCCGCTCGACCACGGCGACCGTGGCGATCTCCGTCTCGAGGTACGTCCGACGGCACTCGGCGCCCAATGCCTTCGCGGCGTCACGATAGCCGTCCATCGGTCGCACGTCGGAGAGGTCCGCCTCGGCGCAGGCGCGGTCGAAGCTGCGGCGCACGAAATAGACGGCCGGGCCGTCGCGGCGCACGACCAGCAGGCCGTCCTGCATGCTGCCCGTGAAGTAGTACTGGTTCACACGCCCGACCAACAGCACGGTGCCCCATTGCGGGTCCAGGCGGTCCATCGCGGCGCGCAGCCGCGCGATCCTGGAATTCGATTCGTACGGTCGGTCCATGCTTCGTCTATCCCTTTCCGAAATCCTTCAGATACCCGTCCGCCGAGCGATTCAATTCGACTGCGAACCCGCTCTCGTACTTCCGCTTCCAGAACGCCTCGATGGAAGCTTCGAACGGCGGCGGCACGCGACCGCCCTTCTCCTGCTGCCGGCGGTGCATCTCGCGGTGCTCTTCCGGCGAAAGCGACCGGTAGGCGTTCTCGAACACGACGTACTCCCGCTCGAAGCGGGCGGGCTTGCGGCGGGCCAGCGCCTTCTCCGTCGGCCAGCCGACGACCACCATCGCGGCCGGGAACACGCCGTGCGGGAGGTGCAGGAGATCGCGCATCCGCTCCCGATTCTCGAGGACGTCGCCGATATAGCAGCTGCCGAGCCCGAGGCTTTCGGCCGCCACGACGACGTTCTGCGCGGCGATCAGCGCGTCGGCCGCGCACAGCAGCGCGTCGCCGGGCCCGAGGGGACGCGGCGCGAGTCCCGCCGCCCGGTAGGTCCCGAGCCAGCGGAGTCCGTCCGCGAGGAAAATCCACACGATGGGCGCCGTCGCGATGAACGGCTGGTGGTCGCACAGTTCGGCGAGCTCCGCCTTGAGCGCTTCGTCGGTGATGTCGAGGACCGTGTAGAACATCTGGTTGCCTGCCGTGGGAGCCTGGAAGGCGCAGTCGAGCAGCAGATCCCGGATTCCGGGCTCCACGGGGCGAGGCTCGAAGGCGCGGACGCTCCGGCGCCGTTGAATCTGTTCGATCGTCTCGTTCATGAGGTCCTCCGAATCCGGTTGGCCTGGCGATGCGGCACCGGGCTCGCCCTAGGCCGGTAGCTCTCTGGTTCCCCGCACCTTTCCGTCAAGGGCGAGCATCGTGACGGTGCCTGTCACTCCGGCCGGCGGCCGGAGTACGGCACCGGGCTCGCCCTAGGCCGTTAGCTCTCTGGTTCCCTACACCTTTCCGTCAAGGGCGAGCATCGTGACGGTGCCTGTCACTCCGGCCGGCGGCCAGAGTACGGCACCGGGCTCGCCCTAGGCCGGTAGCTCTCTGGTTCCCCGCACCTTTCCGTCAAGGGCGAGCATCGTGACGGTGCCTGTCACTCCGGCCGGCGGCCGGAGTACGGCACCGGGCTCGCCCTAGGCCGGAAAGGTGCTCTAGAAGCCGCGGCTGGAACCGCCGCCCCCACCTGAACCTCCGCCTCCGCTGAAGCCACCTCCGCCTCCACCACTGAACCCGCCGAAGCCGCCTCCCCCGCCGCGGAATCCTCCGCCGCCCCCTCGGAAAAAGAGGCTGAACAGGAAGAAGCGCGTGATCGAGCCGTGGAGGAAGAACCAGTCGACCAGGAGCAAGGCGATGATGAAGATGATCAGCGCGTTGCTGCCCACGGTGGAGGCCACGGTCGTCGTGCCGGAGGTCGGATCCGTCGCGCCGAGCGTCGACGGGTCGATGCCGTACTCGGAGCAGACCTCCTTGAGGACGGCGAGGTAGCCGTTCTTCATGCCGGCGTCGTAGTCGTCCTTCTTGAGGTAGGGAATCATGTAATCGTCCTGGATACGACCGGTCTTGGCGTCGTTCAGGACGCCTTCGAGCCCGTAACCGACCTCGATGCGGGAGAGCCGGTCTCCGGTCGAGACGAGCAGGAGGACGCCGTTGTTCTTCGTCTTGTCGCCGATGCCCCAGGACCGCAGGATCTCGAGGGAGTATTCCTCGAGCACCTGCCCGTCCAGGCTCGGCACGGTCACGACGACGATCTGGGCGCCGGTCTGCGCGGCCAGCGCTGCGGACGTGTCGACGATCAGATTCCTGGTCGCATCCGTCAGTACATTGGACTCGTCGAGCACGTAGAACTGCGACGAAGGACTGGGCACGGCCACGGTCGCGGCGACCCGGGCCACGGGCAGCGCGAGGCTCGCCGCGAGGGCGGTCAGCGCGACCAGCGCGAGAAGAGCGGAACCCTTCCGGGTCCCGCTCCCCGCGGCGGAGAATCTGCGTCCCAAGAGGCGGCCCCTACTGGAAGGAGACCGTCGGCACGGCCGTCGAGCCCGCGGCGGCCTCGAAGTAGTCCGCGGGGGCGAAGCCGAACAGGCCGGCGAACAGCACGGTCGGGAAGCTCTTCACCTTCGTGTCGTAGGTCTTCACGACGGCATTGTAGTCCTTGCGGCTGACGGCGATGCGGTTCTCGGTGCCCGCGAGCTCGTCCATCAGCGCAGTGAACTCCGCGCTCGACTTCAGGTCCGGATAGTTCTCGACCACGACGAGCAGGCGGCTCAGGGCCGTCGTCAGTTCGGCGTCGGCCGTCGCCTTGTCGGTGACGGTCGTGGCGCCGGCGAGCTTGGCGCGGGCGTCGGTGATTTCGCCGATCACGGCCTTCTCCTGGGCCGCGTAGCCCTTGACCGTCGCCACGAGGTTCGGGATCAGGTCGGCCCGGCGTTGGAGCTGGGTGTCGATGTCGGAGAAAGCGGTGTTCACGCCCTCGCGCTGGGCGACGAGTCCGTTGTAGGAGCCGACCAGTGAGACCGCGAGCACCGCGACCACGGCGAGGACGACGATCAGGACGATCAGGCCTTTCTTCATGGGGTTTCCTCCTCTGCGCCGCGGCTTCCCTTCGGATATGCGCGATGCGCCTGCGTCAAGTCTACTGCCCGAAGAGATATTTGGCAAAAGGACTGTCGGAGGGGATAATCAGCGTCGTATTCGAGCCCATCGTCGCCTTGTACATCTCGAGCATGTTGTAGAACTGGTAGAATTCGGGGTCCTGGCCATATGCCTCGTTGAAGATGCGCGCGGCTTCGGCGTCGCCCTCGCCTTTCGTGATCTCGGCCTGCTGGCGGGCCTCGGAGAGCAGGATGACGATCTGGCGGTCCGTGTCGGACATCATCTTGAGCGCTTCCTCGTCGCCTTCGGAGCGGTACTGCGCGGCGATGCGCTGGCGCTCGGAGATCATCCGGTTGTAGACGCTCTCGTAGTTCTCCTGCGGCAGTTCGGTGCGCTTCACGCGGATGTCGAACACCTCGATGCCGTAGGCCTTCATCGTGTCGGTCATGTCGGCCGCGAGGTCGATCTGCATCTGCTCGACCGCCGCCTTGTCGGTGATCAGGGTCGTCGCGGTCATCTTGCCGACCTTCTCGTTCATCTTCGAGTACAGGATGTCGTCGAGGCGCTTCTGGGCTTCTTCGACGCGGCCCATCGTGATCTCGAACAGCGCCGGGTTGTCGATCCTCCACTGCGCGTTGTTGTCGAAGATCAGCTTTTTCTTGTCCGAGGTGACGACCTGGCGGGGCGCCGTGTCGTAGGTCAGCAGCATGTTGTTGTACTTGTTCACCTGGTCGATGAAGGGAACCCGCAGGTGCAGGCCCGTGCCGACGTGCACGACGACGCTTCCGAGCTTGTCGCTCTGGAGGCCGAAGCCCTGCCTGACGGTCTCGGCCTGGGCATCGGTCTTGACGTACACGGCGATAATGCGGCCGAACCGCAGGACGGCGACCGACTCGTTCTCGTTCATCTGGAAGGTGCTTGCGGAGAACGCGATGATCAGGAGGACGAGGACGCCGAGGGTGATCCAGACGCTCTTCTTCATCTCAGCCCGCCCCCTCTCACTGCGCCGCCGCGGTCGGCGCGGCGGTGGTCGGAACGAAGGAGGTCGGGACGGCCGTGGTCGGAACGGCGGGGGTCGGAACCGACACGTCGGTCCCGTTCAGGGGCAGGAACTTCAAGACGTCTCCGTTGTCCTTCATGATGTAGACCTCCTTGACGCCCGGAAGCAGCGTGCGGATCGCCTCGAGGTACAGGCGCGTGCGGGTGATGGCCTTGTTGGTCGCGTATTCCTTCTGGATCGCGAGGAAGCGGGCGACGGCGCCGGTGGCGTCGTTGATCCGCTCCTGCTTGTAGCCGTCGGACTGGTTGAGGATCTGCTGCGCCTGGCCGCGGGCGACCGGCAGCTTCTCGTTCTGGTAGGTGGTCGCGTCGTTGATCTTCGCGGTCTTGTCCTCCTTGGCGGAGGCGACCTCGAGGAAGGCGTCCTTGACCGGGTCGGGCGGCAGGGCGTCCTGCAGCTGCACCGCGGTGATCGTGATGCCGAAGTCGTACTTGTTGCAGATTTCCTGCAGCGACTCGCGCACCTCGAACTGGATCGTCTCCTTCTTGTCGGTCAGGATGTCGTCGAGGATGTGCGCGGCGACGACGCGGCGGTAGGCCGCCTCGGTGATCGTGCGCAGGGTGCCCGCAGGGTCGTCCACGTTATAGAGGAACTTGTAGCTGTCGTTGACCTTGTACAGCACGGCCCAGTCGGCGATCACGATGTTTTCATCGGACGTCAGCATCTGGGCCTCGAGGAGGGTCTGGTCCGCGGGCACGGAATTGTCGGAGCGGTAGCCGAATTCCATGCGGCGGATGCCCTCGATGTCGACCTTCTGGGCGGTCTCGAACAGCGGGAGCTTGAACTTCAGGCCGGCGTCCTTCTCGGTGCGCACGACCTTCCCGAACATCGTCACGACGGCCTCCTCGTTCGAACCGAGGAAGTAGAAGCCGGACAGCGCGAACACGGCCACGACGACGACCGCGACGACCGCGATCGCGATCCTGCGGAACCGGTCGGGGTTCATCCCCCGGCTCTTCAGATAGGATCTCCAGTCGGAAGGTCCGGAGGACTGGGACGGGTTGTCCATCGTCGTCTACATCCTTTCGTGGCGTGCGGGCCATGCGGCCGCAGGGGGCTGCCGTCCGCACCTGCGGACGGCGTCCTCACCATTCTATCATGAAAGGGACTTCAGGCCGGCTGTGCGTCGGCGAGCGCGCGGAAGAAGGCGTCGATGTTCTCGAACGGCGCCTGCGGCGGGATGTCGCACCCGGAGGACAGCACGAAGTTGTCGTGTCCGCGCATGTCGTCGAGCAGAGTCGAGACGGCCGCGGCGACGGATTCCGGCGTGCCGCGAGCGAACTGGGAGGCGGGGTCGACGTTGCCGAGCACGAGGCGGTCGGACGGGATGAGGCCGATGATGTCCTTCATCCGGATCGCGTTGCCGAAGTGGTAGATTCGCGCGCCGTTGGCGACGATGCCTTCGGCGAGCGGCACGGTGTTGCCGCAGTTGTGGTACGCGACGACGAAGCGGTCGTCCTGGACGGCGTCGACGATGCGCTTCACGTAGGGCAGGGAGAACTCGGTGTTCCAGGCGGGCGAAAGGAGGCCCGCGGCGGGTTCGGCCATGACGACGCCGTTCGCGCCGGCCTCCTTCAGGGCCAGGGCGTAGCGGATCTGGAACGTGGCCGCCTTGTCGAGCAGCCGGTGCACCATGTCGGGGTCGTCAATGACCTTGTAGATGAATTCGGTGAGGCCCATGAGGCGCCCCGCGAGCGAGAAGGGCCCGATGATGCCGGCGAGGACCGGTCGGTCGGGGATTCCGTCGACCGCGATGCGGATGGCCTTCAGGCACTCGCCCGTGCGGCCGTCGCCGACCTCGGGGATGCGCAGCGCGTCGGCCTGTTCCGGCGTCTCGATGAGATTGCCCGTGACGGTCGGCACCTCGTGCTCCCCGTAGACGACCGTGCAGCCGAAGGCCTCGGCCTCGACGGACAGGTCCATGTTGCTGACGGAGGCGAGCGTCGGGTACCGGTCGGCGATTGCCTTCATGCATTTCGCCTGCAGTTCCCCGTGGCGCACGAGGTCGAGGATCGTGATGCCGGCGAGATGCGCCCCCGGGAAGGACAGCACCGGGAGGGCGCGCCTTTCTGGATTCTTCCTGACCTCGTCGATCCATTCCGTCATATTCCGTTGCATGCGTCGGTCCCCTTCCCTATCCTAGCCGTTCCCAGCCGTGTCGGAACCCCGTCGGCTCCGCTCCGCTACCCATGATACGGGTGCGCGGGCGCCGGTTCTTCCGCGAAACGGGTGAATCCTTGCACTCCTTTGCCGAGCCAGATGAACGGAGATATCCCCTATTGACTTTGACGTAACGTCATAGTGTACAGTAGGGCCATCACATGAATGCGGAAGGAGGAACACCGATGGAAGCCGAATACACGGTACGGACCCTGTCGAGGCTGGCGGGCGTGAGCCCCCGGACGCTGCGCCACTACGACGCGCTGGGGCTGCTCCGGCCCTCGGGCACGAAGCCGTCGGGCTACCGGGTCTACGGGCCGGCCGGTCTCGAGCGGCTGCAGCGGATCCTGTTCTACCGGGAGCTGGGGCTTCCGCTCGAGGAGATTCGCAAGGCGCTCGGCGCGCCCGGCTACGACGACCTGGCGGCGCTCCGTGCGCACCGGGCGACGCTGCTGGAACGCTGGCGGCGCGTCGAATCGCTCGTGGAACTGCTGGACCGTACGATCGCAGAGAAGGAAGGGAGAATCGTCATGAACGACAAGGAGAGGTTCGAGGCGTTCAAGAAGGGCTTCGTCGAGAGCAACGAATCGGAATTCGGAGCCGAGGTGCGCGCAAAATACGGAGACGAGTCGATGGACGCCTCGAACCGGAAGGTCCTGGGCATGGACGAGGCGAAGATGCAGCAGGCGCAGGAGCTGGCCGACGAGGTCGTCGCGGAGTTCCTCGCCGCCCAGGAGACCGGCGACGTGTCGGGTCCGCTCGCCCGCCGGGCCGCGGAGCTCCACAAGCGGTGGCTGTGCCTGTACTGGACGAAGTATTCGAAGCAGGCGCACGCCGGAATCGTCCGGATGTACGTCGAGGACCCGCGCTTCACGGCCTATTATGACCGGCACCGGCCGGGTCTGGCCGTCTTCGTGCGCGATGCGGTCCTCGCCTGGCTGGGGGAGCCGCTCTAGGCGCCCGGCACGGTGCTCCGCGGTCCGACCGCGATGCGTTCGACGGAGTAGATCGTCTTCCCCTCCCAGGTCGCCGTGAAGTCCTTCCGGGCGCCGAGCGCGTCGACCGCCGGGTCGACCTGGAAGCCCGGCGTGACGTAGACGAGCACTTCGCCCGACAGGTCGGTCCCCTCGGGAAGCGGTTCCCTGTCGCCGAGGATGATCACCTTCGCGTTCGGGAAGAAGTAGCCCGAATAGTCGATGACATTTTCGAACAAGACCGTGTCTTCATAATAGACGATCGTGAGATCGTCTTCCTGCCCGATGCCGACGGAGTGCGCGACGTCGAGCATGTCGCGGTATACGTACTTCGCAGGGTGCAACCATCCGTAGTACTTGACGGAATCCCCCTGGACGAGAGGGCCGCTCAGGTGGGACGACAAGGTCGCCATCGCCACGAAGACGAAGGCCGTCGCGATCGGCAGCCCGAACCGGCCGAGGCGCGCCCATCGGCTCGGCCGCGACTTCAGGTTCCGGAGCGCGCCATAGGCCGCGAGCGAGGCGCCGACCGCCACGACGGGCACCGTGACGAGCGCACGGGACATCGAGGTCGCAGGAACGTACACGGCGTAGCCCTTGAGGAACTGCGCGAGGGCGACGACGCCGAGGATCCAGCCCGCCGCGACGAAGTGAACGGGACCCAGCCGCAGGGCGACCGCGAAGACCAGGTAGACCACGATCAGGATCGCGAAGATCCCGGTGAAGGTCGCGGGATCGTTGAGGAAATAGATGCTGAATCCCTTCTTCGTGGCGGCCAGGCTGGTGAGCAGGTCGGCGCTCCGGGTGGCGGTCACGCGGTCGCTGCGGCCGTAGGCGAAGCTCGCCGCGCCGAAGAAGGCGATCACGCCGGCAGAGAGGCTCAGCAGGTCGGAGACCCGCCGCGGAGAGACGGATGCCGGCAGGAAGCCAGACTTCTTCACGGCCTGCCAGCCGATGAGCGGCAGGACGACCACGAGCAGAGCGAGCGAAGCCAGCGCGGGAGTGTAGCATGCGGCCATCATCGTCCCGGCCCAGGTCAGCCCGGTCGCATGCAGCAGCGACGGCTTCGAGAGGAACAGCAGCAGGAAGGCGATCGCGAGCGTCGTGAAGCACAGCGGGAACAGCGTGTGCTCGAAATACAGGAAGTATTCGGTCACGTACGGGAACGCGAGCAGGAACAGCGTCGCGACGGCGGGCAGGGTCGGGTGCAGCCCGCGCGTGCGGGCGAATGCCTTCAGCCCGGCATAGAGGGCCATCAGCGCGACCGCGAAAGGCAGGGAGAACCCGAGCTGGAGGGCGGCGATCGTGCGGCCCAGCACCAGCGCGGGCAGCGCGGCGAGGATGTACTGGCGGTTGGGGTATCCCAGGAAGGACGTTCCGGTATAGTTCCAGTCCGGGACGCCGAACGAGGCGAGGCCGGCCGTCAACTGCTGGGTCGCGTCCTGGCCGACGACGATGCGGTTGAAGTCCAGGGCCGTGGAGAGCAACAGATAGGCGATTCCGGCGAGCGTCGCGAGGGAGAGCCACGGCACGAGGGCGGCCTCCGCGCCACGGCCCGTCTTCAGCCAGTTCCGGCCGCCGGTCCAGGCGTCGCGGGCGTCCCGGCCGACTTCGCGCGCGAAGAGCACGAGCACCGTGCCGACGGCGAGCAGCCAGAGGACGATCCAGAGGCGGGAGGCGACGGTGGAGAAGACGCCGCGGAATGCGTATGAAAGAATCTCGAGCACGACGGCGATCGACCCGAAGATCAGGAACAGGCGGACGGAGGAGGCGTCCACGGGGTCGAAGAGGACCCAGCCACGCTTCTTCACCCTTCGCTCCCCCGCCGGACGGCGGGCCGTTTCCGAAGCCTTTCCGTCTCAGGGGGGAGGCCGTCGGCGAACCAGGCAGGGCAGCCGAACATCGGGCGGCAGCGGCACGGGATGCCGCGCAGGGCGTCTTCGGGACGTCTTCCTTCTTCCAGGGAAGGCTTCTTCCAGTCCATGCCGGTGTCCTCCTTCCGCCTGCGCGGATCGGACATTCCCCGATTATAACCGAAAGACGCCGTTCTAGAGCCGGATCGCCTCTTCATATCCGTCGGGATTCTCGTCCCCGACCTTGCCCACGAGCGACCAGGTCCGTGCGATCGGGTCGTACAGGAGTTCAGGCAACAGACGGAAGTTCTCGATCTCGGCGGCGTTGTGCACGTGGATGCGTGGGCCGGTGCAGTGGAACCGCTCCTCCCCGCCGATGCGGATGTGGTTGTCGTCGGCGAAGGAGATTTCGGTGCCGTCGGCGATGTACCGCTGCACGAGCGTTTCGATCTTCGCGATGTCGATCTCCGGGGGATCGGTGAAGAGCAATACGAAGCCGCGACGGACGTCGCCGTGCGCGATCGGGTGCCGGTGCCCGTACTCGCGCTCGATGACCAGCGCCGTCAGGTCCTCGGCGGTATGGACCATCTTGCGGAACCGGATCGACGAGAAGACGACCTCGGCGATGTCGCGCGGACGCGGCCCGAAGACGTTCGGGCGCGTCACGACGACCTCCTCGCCGATGCCGATCAGGATCTCCGCGTTCAAACCGAGGAAAGGGTAGATCAGGTCGAAGTGCTCGACGACGACGCGCTTGCCCTTGTCGACGGCGGCGCGGATCGCGGTCGCGAGGACGTGGGGCTGGGTGAAGGCCTGCTCGAAGCGGATGTCGACGTGGAACGTGTGGGCGGAGAAGAACGAGTCGTCGGTCACGGACAGCAGCGGCAGAGGTCGCACGTTGACGCCGTCGTCGTCGTTGGTCAGCTCGAGCCCGGGGAACATCCCCTTGATCAGCAGCGACTTGCCCGCGCCGGCGTCGCCGATGAAGCCGACGAGGCGGTCCATCGGACTGAGGTAGCGCTGCGCGAGCTCCATGCCGAGGGTGAGCAGGCGTTGCTTGCCGCGTGGCGCGAAGTAGAGGGCGTAGATCAGCGAGTGGTGGGATTCGGTCAGCAAGGGGCGCCTCCCTCCCCGCGCACCGGCGGCGCCTCGGGGAGGTCGAAGACGAGTCCGAGCAGCGGCGCGTGCTGCTGGGCGCCGTAGACGTCCCGCTCGCCGATGGCGCCGGACGGGATCGGCCGCACGATCGTGGCCTTGATGGCCTTGGCGGGGTCGAAGGCGACGACGCCGACGACGTCCGTCACGGGAACGCGATAGAGCGAGGCGACCAGCGCCGGCGTGAAGATGCGCGCGTCGCGGAAGCGCTCGTAGTCGGAGCGCGTCCGGAAGATCACGTCGAGCGTGAGCTCGTAGGGACCGGAGTTCTTGCTGCGGATGACCTCCGCGACGTCGATCAGACGGACCATCATGGCGCCACCTCCTCGAGTTCCATCGGGAACAGCCCGCACGGGTCCTCCTCGTCGATCAGATGGTACAGGCTGAAAGCGAAAACCTCACCGGCGTGGAAGTCCGACGGGGAGTACGGGAAGGCGAGGTTGCCCGCGGTCGAGATGCGGCCGGGGTAGCCGTAGTGCAGCAGCGTCGAGCGCGCGGAGGCGCACAGCGTGTCGGCCTCGGCCTGGGTCGGGGCGACGGCGTCGATCACGAGCCCGACCTCGTGCGGCGCCGGGGCGGTGCGCGGGTCGACGGGCTCGAGGGAGCCCATGACGCCGTCGCGTCCGTAGACGAGGAAGCCGAGCGAGTACGGTTCGCGCAGGCCCGGGAGACCCGCGACCACGCGCGCTTTCACGGCGGCCAGCGTCTCCTCGAGGCAGCCGATCAGGACCGGGTCGCGGATGCCGGCGATCGACACGGCGCGGAAGCCGATGCTGCGGACGCCCTCGAGCTTGATTCTATAGGGGGAGGTCGCGACGAACCGGGAACCCTCGACGCGGACGGCGTTGTCGGAGACCTGACGGAAGGTCGTGCCGGTCAGGTCGAGCACGCCGCCGGGGCCGGGCAGGCGCGTCGGGTCGGACTTCTCGTAGAGCGTGTGCGCCGCAACGGACAATTCCGTGCAGCGGCGGGCGGGCGACAGCGTTTCGACCGTGAAGCCCGTCTCGTCCAGCGTACCCAGCATGCAGTCGCTTCCGCTGCCGGGCGAAGCCGCGATACAGGCGCACTCGAGGATCTTGCCGAGGTGGAGGGCGAGTCCGCGGTCGAAGCCCCGCTGCACGGCGAGCGCCGCGAAGACGGCGGGGTCGTAGGCGCGGCCCGCGACCACGACCTGCGCGCCGGCCTCGTGGGCCTTCACGAAGGGCTCGATTCCCATCTGCCCGACGATGCGAACCGTCTCCCCGATCTCCTCGAGCGTCGACTCCGGCGCGGGAGGGAGCGGCATCAGGCGGCCGGCGGCGCGCTGGGAAAGCACGTGCGCCTTGTCGACTTCGGCGTGGATGACGGCCATCCGGAAGCGCAGGCCGCGCTTCGCGGCGATCTCGCGCACGATGCCGAGCGTCCATGCGAGGTGCGGTTCGCCGCCGCTGCCGCCGGAGGAGCCGATGAACAGCGGAATCCCGTGGGCGATCGCGCCCGGCAGCAGCCGGTCGAGGTCGCGGGTGACGGCGCCCCGGTCGGTGAACGACACGCCGGCACCCAGGTAGTACGGACCCGGGTCCGAGGAGCCGGCGTCGACGGCGATCAGGTCGGGGTTCCGCCGCATCCCCTCCTCGAACGAGGCGTCGGGGAAGCCGTATCCCAGGATCGCGGTCGGCGAGAGGATCTTCAGCGTCTTCACGGGCGGGTCCCTCCTTCCCTGGCCTGCGGAGCGCCGCGGCGACCGCGCAGAGCGAGGATGCGCTGCATTTCGTTGTAGACGACCATGAACCCCTCGTCGAAGCCCATGCCGGGCTTGGCGAGGACCTGGTCGGGGTGCGAGGCCATCGCGAGGTGGACGCAGACCTGCGCGGACCGGTCGGTCTCGTTGCATGTGCCGCCCTGGTAGGCGCCGACGCCGTGCGCCCTGCAGTAGAGGACTGCCTCGACGATGTTCTGGATGCCGCCGAGGTCGGGCGTCTTGATCTGCAGGATGTGGCCCGCGCGGGCGTCGGCGAAGTCGCGGACGTCCTCGATCGTGTTGCACCACTCGTCGGCGACGATGCGAAGCGGCAGGCCCGCGGCGTCGACGCGGCGCGTCAGCTCGGCGAGCGCCTCGAGCGTGCCCTGCCGGTCGTCGGTGTCGACGGGGCCCTCGAGGTTCACCTCGTAGGGGGCGGCCGCCTGCCCGAGACGGGCGAGGAAGTCGACGATGCGCGCGGGGTCGCGGTCGAAGATCTGGCCGAGCGTGCCGTAGACGTCGAGGTGGAAGACGGGCCTGTAGTCTTCGCCCGGCCGCAGCAGCTCGACCCGCGATTTGAGGAAGCGCGCGTAGTCGAGCAGCCCCGAGCCGTCCGCGCCGGTCTTCGCGAGGCTGTTGAAGAGACCGTGCGGGAGGACGTCGACCCGCTTCAGGATCATCTTGTCGACCGCGAGATACCGGTCGTCGCCGCTCTGCCCGAAGATCGGGACGGGACGGTCCATCACCGCCGTGCCGTATTCCTCGGCCACGACTTCGGCCATCAGCAGGCCGCGGCTGCGCGCCGCCGCGTCGAGCAGCGCCTGCGTGACGCCGTACCGGATCGCGGTGTGGAGCGGCCGGCCGGTCTCGGGGTCGACCAGGGCGTCGACCTCCGTCGCGAGCGGGCGGAAGGCCGATGCGTCGCGCCCGACGAGCCGGGGCACGACGAGGCGCTCCAGCACCGGAAGGTACGCGTCGGCGAGGAAGAGGGGGTCGCGCCCGCCGGCGCCGGAGTACTGGACGGCGCAGCAGTCGCCCGTCGCGACCTGGCCGTCCTCGAGGACGAGGAGCACGGAGACCGATTCGCCGGCCTGTCGGACGGCCGTGAAGCCGGGTGACCGGGGTTCGCCGAGATAGGCCGCGCCGTCCGGCATCGCGCCGGAGCGGATGGCCCGCTGGTCGTCGAAGAAGAATCCCGTCCGGCCCCTGGAAAAGAGTACTTCCCGGATGCGCATGCGCGTCTGCCCTCCCCTATCTCGGCCGGCCCACGAGCCGGCCCTTGCTGACCGCGTAGATGTCGTCGATGACCATCTGGAAGCCGACCTCGCGCTTCTCGTGGCGCGCGCGCCCCTCCATGCAGGAGCGGTGGAAGTCGAGCAGTTCCTTCGTGAAGGGCAGGGCGCCGGGCTCGAGCAGGCGCACGGCGCCACGGTCGTCGCGGGCCGGCAGCACCTTGCCGGCGTTGAAGCGGCTGGGGGCGAAGGGCACGTCGAGGACGCCGGACGCGAAAGCGCGCACGGTGCCGACCGCCAGGTCCCCCTCGCCGAGCTGGGCCACGCGGTCGAGGATGCAGCGGGTCTCGGCCACGATGCGGTCGCTCTCGGCGCGGACCTCGGCGGTCTCGGTCGACTTCTGGTCGCACAGCATGACCACGAGCTGCTTCGTCGCGCGAAGACCGGCCGCGTTGGCTTCGCGGGTCGGCACGCCGAACGCCTCGTGGGGGGTCTTGACGATGACCTTGGTCGCCCCGGACAGCGCGGCCGCGGCGGCACCCCAGCCGATCACGCCGAAGGCCTTGGCCTCGTCCTGCGGGAAGCCGCCCATCCACTGGTGGAAGACGGTCGACACGGTGACGTCCCGGTATCCGAAGCGGTCGAGGTACTCCTCGGTCACGAGGCGCAGGGAGCGGATGGCGGCGATGTCCTGGACGAGGTTGCCGCATTGGCCGTAGCCGACGGAGAGGTGCCGTACGCCCTGTTCTGCGGCGAGCAGGCTCTCGAGGACGGCGACGGCGTGGGAGATGCAGGGCGGGACCAGGGTGCCGGTCAGGGGACCGAAGGGCTCGCGGTCGAGGGAGACGCCCTGTTCCTCGTAGATCCCGGTCAGCCGGTCGACGTACTGCCAGTCGGCGAGGGTCTTCTCGAGCGGGACCTTCTTGGCATAGGGGATGTTGTACGAGATGCCGCCGCCCTCGAAGCCGGTGAAGCCGCCGGCGTAGGAGATCTCGGCGAGCAGGCGCGCGTCGGGCGTGCCGTGGCGGACCTGGACCGGCACGCCGACCGATTCGTTGACGCGGCGGCAAGCGGCCACGCCGTGGTTCACGGCCGGGAATCCGTTGAGCAGGGACCGCCCCTGGGCGCGGCTCTCCTCGATGCCCTTCGCGGCGTCGTCGTAGGCGTTCTGGCGCGTGTAGCTGTCGATCGTGGTCGGCAGCAGGTCCGCCTCGCCCTCCTTCTCGAGGTAGCGCAGCAGGTCGACCAGGTCGTCGACGAGCGCGACGCCGGCGCGGGGCTGCACGAGCGTCGTGCCCTCGCGGGCGGCGGCGGCGAGGCGCAGCGGGAGCCGGCGGGCGTCGGGGATGGCGCGCTGGTAGGCGACGGCCTCGGCGAAGTCGACGTCGGCGCCGGTGGGCCACTGCGCGAGCACCTCCGCGCGGATGCGGGCGAATTCGTCGTGCGGAAGGCGGTGGTTCGAGAGGGTCATGTCGACGTACCTCCTGTGGATGCACTGGGTCGGGAAAGGGCCTCGAGCTCCCGCTTCATGAGTCGGACGGCGAGGGCTGGCCGGATCCGCCCCAACAGGCCCATCGCGGCGAGCAGGTAGCGCCGGTCGAGCAGGAAGTCGGCACGCGCGGGCCGCAGGATCTCGGCTTCGGCGTCCGGGGCTCCCGCGACGGCGCAGGCGAGGACGGCCGCCGGGTCCGCGGCGTCGATCACGGGTCCGCCGGTACCGATCACCGTGCGGACGGCGGAGAGGTCCTTGCCGTGGAGCAGGTACTGGGGGCCGAGCGGAGTGAAGACGCGCTCGTAGCGGCCGGCGTGCCGATCGACGGCGAGCAGGGCGGCGGCTTCGGCGAGCGCCTGGTCGACGCGGGCGAGCACGGGGTCGCCCTGCGGCAACAGGTCGGCGCGGGATTCGTAGCGGGCGAGCGCCTCGCGCAGCGCGGATTCCGGGATTCCGGCGCGGGCGGCGAGCCGCGCCACCCCGAAGGCGTCCGCGACGCTGCCGGCGCTGTAGCGCACGCCCAGGTCGCCCTCGACGGTGCGCTTGGCGAACGGTTCGGGCAGTCCCTTCGGAATCGCACCGCCGCGCGACGGCAACCCGTCCGAAAGCGAATGCACGTCGGTGGTCGCGCCGCCGATGTCGAGCACGAGCAGGTCGCCGAGGCCGGGCTCGCCGTCCGCGCCCTGCGAGAGGAGGCGTGCCGCATCGAGCACGGCGGCGGGGGTCGGCGTCACGATGTCGTCCATGAGGGCGGCGGCGCCCGTGAAACCGCGCGCGCGCACGATCCGCTCGAGGAACACGGTGCGGATCGCTTCGCGGGCGGGTTCGATGTCGGGGTGGTCGAGGCGGGGCATGACGTTCGCGCAGAGGCGTACGTCCTTGCCCGAGGCGCGCAGCAGGTCGGCGGCCTCGCCGACCGCGGAGCGGTTTCCGGCGACGACGACGGGGAACGGCGTCGGCAGCGAGGCGAGGGCGCGGGCGTTGTGGAGGATCGCGTCGCGGTTGCCGCCGTCGGTGCCGCCGGTCAGCAGCACGATGTCGGGGCGGGAGCGCGCCAGGTCCGCGAGGTCGTCGGCTTCGAGCCCGTAGGAGAAGACGCCGGTGATGCGCGCGCCTGCCGACAGGGCCGCCTGCTTCGCGGCTTCGGCGGTGAGCTCGGGCACGAGCCCGACGGCGGCCATGCGCAGGCCCCCGGCGGCGCTGCTGCACGCGAGGCGTACGTCGTAGTCTTGGCGGCCCGTCTCCCGTGCCAGGATCTCCAGCGCGGCGGTCAGGCCCTCGAGGATGTCGGTGCCGACCGTCGTCGGCGCGCGCGCCGTCCCGAGGATCCGCCCTTCGGACAGGTCGACGGCCACGGTCTTCGTGAAGGTGCTTCCAAAGTCGACCAGCAGCGCCGTCCGCGGATCCGTCGCGGGACTCACGCCGCGCCTCCCGGGCCGCCCAGGTCGCACCGCAGATCCGCGATGCCGGTCTCGGGCAGCGTGCCCGGCGGATAGACCCGGTCGAAGCCCATCTCGCGGAAGCGGCGTTCGACCTCGGCGAAGGGCGTCTTCCCGACGACGAGATTTCCTCCGACGTAGAGCAGGATCCGTCCGATTCCCGCCTCGACGCACCGCCCGCGCAAGCCGCGGCAGTCGATCTCGCCGTGCCCGTACAGCGACGACACGAGGATCGCGTCGGCGGCGGTCTCGATCGCAGCGGCGATGAACTCCTCCTGGGAGACCATCACCCCGAGGTTCTCGACCTCGAAGCCGGCGTTGCGGAACGAATATTCCAGAATCCGATTGCCCACCGCGTGGACGTCGGCGCCGATCACGCCGAGGACGACCTTCCGCGGTTCCTGTTCGTTCTTGCGGTCATCCAACGGGACGCGCCTCCTCTCTTGCCGGCTCCTGCCTCGAGGACAGGATGCGCTCCACGGCTTCCTCGAGATGCACGAGGGAGCCCCGTTCGATCTGGTATTCGAAGGGCACGATCCGTCCGCCTCGCTCCAGGAATCCCGCCAGGACGGGCGCGAACGCCGGGACCTGCGGGTCGAGAGCGGTGTCGGGCGGGACGACGACGACGTCGATCCGCGAAAGGAAGGCGGAGAGCCGTTCGGGAGCGGAGGCCGCGCGTACGCCGTCGCGCACGAGGGTGTCCTCGGCCAGGAAATCGGCGTCGGCCGGCTCGTCGCCGAGCGAACCGAGGCTGCCTTCGATGATCCGGCGGAAGCGCTCGCTGCGGCAGACGATGCCGACACGGGAACCGAGGGGGATGCGGGCCATCCCGACGACCGTCCGCTGGCTCGGGGACACCGCGGCGGGCAGGATCCGGGCGGCGAACCCGGGGAGCAGTCGATGCAGTTCGGCTTCGTGCGTCGTCGTGGTGAGCAGCAGGTCGGCGGACGAAAGCGCGTCCGGGTCGGCGCGTTCGGCGCGGACGTCGTCGAGCGGGATCTGCGTGAAGTGGACGTTCGGCATGCCGCGGAACTGTCCCGTGAAGCTCGACAGCGCCTCCGGGTTGCAATCGATGCCGGCGACGCGCACGAGACCGTCTCCCTGCACCGGGTTGCGACGGAGTCCGCGTGTCGGGTCCTCGCCGACCGGTCGCCCGGAGACGTAGGTCCCGCTCCCTTGGACGCTCTCGACGACGCCCTGGCGCAGCAGTTCGACGAAGGCCTTCTGGAGCGTCCCTCGGGCGATGCCGAGTCCGGCGGCGAGCTCCCGTTCTCCGGGAAGTCTCGCGCCCGGCGCCAGTTCCCCGGAACGCACGAGGCCGGCGATCCGGTCCGCGAGCTGCCGGTAGACGGGGACGTCGGAATTCCGGTCGACCGTCAGGTGGAGTTCCAACCGCTCTCCTTTCCGGGGATGCCCCGGCTTCATCCGGCGCGGGTCCTCGGCGATCCCCGCCGATGTGGTCTATTCCTTTACGATAAGTGGACTAGTCCTCTTTGTCAAGCGTCGCGCGCCCGCCCGCCGGGCTTGCTGTAACGACCTCCAGAAGCTACACTGTCATGAATATCGGGAGGACAGACGATGGCGAATCTCCACCAGCGCATCAAGGCCGGCTTCGACCCCTCGCACCACGACCGGGACTTCCACCTGTTCCTGGTCGTCGGAATGTTCGCGGGCCTGGCCGGCGGCATCTACAGCACCGTTTTCAACAACTTCCTCAACGACGTGTACCAGTTGAGCTCCACGGCGCGCGGCGTCGTCGAGTTCCCCCGCGAACTGCCGGGCATGCTGATCGTCGTGATCCTGGCCCTTCTTTCCTTCCTCGGCGACGTGCGCGCGGCCGCGGTCGGCATGCTCCTCGCCGCCGTGGGCGGCATCGGGCTCGGTCTGCTCTCCCCCACCTTCGCCCTGATGCTCGTCTGGATGATGATGTACAGCCTCGGCACGCACATCACGATGCCCCTTTCCCCCAGCATCGGGATGGCCCTCTCGAAGCCGGAGGAGTATGGAGCGCGCCTATCGCGGTACAGCGCCTATTCGCTGTCGGCCACGATCGTCGGCTATGCGATCGTCTGGGTCGGATTCCGCTACCTCGGGATGGACTACCGCGCCTCCTTCCTGCTGGTCGCGCTGTTCTACGTCGCCTCGGCCTTCATGCTGACCCTGATGAAGCCCAACCGGCCCGGGAAAAAGAAGGTGCGCCTCTTCTTCCACCGCAGGTACACGCTCTACTACTTCCTCTCCATCGTGAACGGCGCCCGCAAGCAGGTCTTCCTGACCTTCGCGCCCTGGGTCCTGATCCAGGTGTTCCACCTCGACCCGCCGGTCTTCGCCGTCCTGGGCGTGGTCGTCGCCTTCATCAGCATCGTCACGCGCAAGGTGGTGGGCCGGGCCATCGACGGACTCGGCGAGCGCGTCGTGCTGTCCTTCGAGGCGGTCTTCCTCGTCGTCCTCTGCTTCGGCTACGCGTTCTCCGAGAAGGTCCTGCCCGCGGCCATCGCAGTCGGCGTGATCGCCGCATGCTATGTGCTCGACAACGCGACCTCCGCCGTCGACATGGCCCGCTCGACCTACGTCAGCCGGATCGCGCCGACCCCCGCCGAAGTCACGCCGACGCTGTCCGCGGGGCTCAGCCTCGACCACGTCGTCGCGATGACGATTCCGATCGCCGGCGGCCTGCTCTGGGCGGCCGCGGGCTACCAGGCCGTCTTCCTGGCGGCCGCCGTCATCGGCGTGCTGAACTTCGTCCTGTCGATGTTCATGAAGAGCAAGGCCCAGCTCGCGAGCCTGCACGAAGACGCCTGATCGACGGTGCGCTCTAGGGGCGCAGGATCTCGAACGGGGTCTCGACCTCGACGTTCCCCCGGATCATCGCCCATACTGGGCAGTACTTCTGCTCGGTCAGTTCGATCGAGCGGCGGAGGTCCTCGTCGGTCGCGTCGGGCGACGTGAGCTCGAACCGCAGCACGATGCGCGTGAACGCAGTCGGGTGCTCCTCCCGGCGCGTGCCGGACGCGATCACGACGAGGCGGTCGACCGTCCTCCGTTTCTTGCGCAGCACGGGGGCCACGGTCGTCGCGACGCAGGTCGCCAGGCTGACGAGGAAGAGCTCGAGGGGCTTGTATTCGAGTCCCGACCCGAAGGGCGGGGCGGAGTCCGTCACGACCGGCGGCAGGCCGCGCGTCGCGGACGAGAACTTCGTTTGGCCGTCGACGAGGGTGCAGACGACTTCGAGCGGTGCGTCCATCAGGACTTCTCCGTCTTCTTCTCCCGGTCCTTCCGGATCAGGCGGCGCACCGCCTCGACGCCGACGCGCACGGCCGTCTCGTGGTCGTCCGCGGGCAGGTTCTCGAGGCCGCGGTCCATCCGCTCCTGATTGTGGATCACGAGCAGCGCCGTGCCCGAGCGGGCCCGCAGCACCGCGGAGATCACGAAGAGCGCCGCCGATTCCATCTCGGAGGCCAGCGTGCCGGCCTGGATCCAGGCGCGCCACTTGCGGAGCAGTTCGTCGCCGACCGGCATGCGCTCGGGTTCGCGCTGTCCGTAGAACGAGTCCTTGCATTCGACGACGCCGGCGTGCCAGCGCAGGCCGAGCGCCTCCGCCGCTTCCGTCAGGGCGGTCAGCACCTCGTAGTCTGGCGCCGCGGGGAATTCGATCGGCATGTACTCGCGGGTCACGCCTTCCTTGCGGATCGCGCCCGTCGGAAGGACGACATCGCCGTTCAGAACGTCGAGCTGCATGGCGCCGCACGTGCCGACGCGCACGAACGTGTCGGCGCCGCACTTGCGGAGCTCCTCGAGGGCGATCGCGGCGGAGGGGCCGCCGATGCCGGTCGAGCACACGCTGACGGGCTCGCCGTCGATCGTGCCCGTGTAGGTCGTGTATTCGCGATTCTGCGCGACGAGGCGAGCGCCGTCGAAATGCTTCGCGATCAGGGGGCAGCGGCCGGGGTCGCCGGGCAGCAGGACATAGCGGCCGACGTCGCCGGGACGGATATGGAGGTGCATCTGGATGTCGCTGCGGCCGTCCATGATCTTCAGGTCTTCCATGGGAAGCTCCTCGCTTTCGGCGGTACGCTCGGGTGCGCGCCGCCCTCCCATTATACCCTTCAGCCGAGGAACGGGAGGGCCTGCGCCGTGGATTCCTTCTCGCTCTCGTTCAGCGTGAAGCGCCGCAGGAGGTCGTCGCCGATCGCCCGACCGGCCTCGGCGTCCACGTGCAGGCTGCCGCCACGGCAGAAGCGGAGCACCGCGCAGGGGTAGGATTCGTCGACCAGACCCCCGAGTGCGTGGCGGACGATGGCGCCGGTCTCGGCGCCGACCGCGGCGACGAGGCAGAATTCAGCGTCCGTGACGTCCTGCAGCCCGAGGGACAGGCCGCAGGCCTTCGGCAGGGGCTGGCCGAAGAGCGAGCGGGCGTCGTCCTCGTCGCAGCGGGTGGACACCTGACTCCGCATCTCGAAGCCCGTCCCGCCGTCCGAAAGGCCGATCCGGCCCTTCGCGTCGATTTCCGCGAAGAAGAGGCCCACCGCGCCGAACGAGTCGACGTACCGGTCCATCTTCCAGCACTCCTCGGTCGTCGAAGTGGGATTCTCGGGAAAGGACGTGAGACGGGAGGGGTCCATGGAGAGCGGGCGGAAGATGGCGTCGACGAGGAGGTCGCGCATCGAGGGTCCGGCCAGGGTCGGGTCGACGAACTTCTCGCCGACCGAGACGAAGGGGGTGTCGGGGAAGCCGAATGCAGGGTCCGCGGCGGTGACCGCTTCGGCCGGGACCCGATCCCGCTCCCGTCGGACGATTCGTTCATAGACCGCCGAGGAGATCGGCCCGGTCGGCAGGGCGACGAGGTCGGCGGGGCGGCTGCGGATCTTGGCAATGAATTCCGACGCCACGGCGTCGACGAGATCTTCCAGGGTCGAATGTACGAATATACTCAGAGGCACGATTTCCACCTGACTTTCCCTTGTTGGAGGCCACGGATGGTATCGTAACGATTATAGCATTCCGTCCTGTGTCGTCCGGAGCATATGGTACAGGGCAATCGTCTGCATGCGCACCTCTTCCGGCAAGGGCCGGTCGATCGCTTCCTTCAGCCTGCGGCAGGCGTCCTCCCTGGCGGCGCCCTCGGGGGGATGCGCGCGCAGATGGCGCTCGATGCCCGCCGCTTTCGCCGCACGGCCCGGAATCAGCAGGTAGAGGACGAACCAGTCCTCGAGCGATGTCAGCGGCAGGAGCGCTGGCGAAGCATCAGGGTCGGCGAGGGCGTCGGGCTCGGGCGCCGGCACGAGGCGGTCGACGGTCTCCGTACGCAGATCGAAGCGGTATTCGGCTTCTGGGACGAATACGGAGAGTCCTTCCATGAGATCGATCTCGGCGCCGTCCAGCGTCGCTTCGGCGAATCGACGCGTCCCGTAGACCGCGTGGGGCTGCGTTCGCTCGGGCGAGAAATCTGCGCCCAGGCCTCGCAGCGCTTCTCGGGCCGCGTCGAACGACCCTTCCGCGACGAGGAGGTCGAGGTCGTGGGGTTCGACGTCGAGACCGCGCAGGGCGAGCAGCATCGACGAGCAGACGCCGAAGGGCACGCCGGCGGCGGCGAAGGCGCGGGCGACCCGCGCGAGCGCCCGGTCCAGGGTCTGCCGCGGGGTCAGGTTCACGAAGCGGCGGAACTTGAGGTTGCCGGACGGCGGCGGAACCGGTCCCAGCCGCACCGCGAGGCGCCGCACGCCGACGTCGCATGCGGCCAGCTCCGCGCCGAGACGCCGCTCGACTTTGAGGCGCACACGCTCGGCCTCTTCGGGAGGAGTCCCCGGCAGCAGGTCGAGGCACAGTTCCAGCGCATCCGGCGTGAAGACGGCCAGGCGGAACTCGCGGATGGCATCGTCCGTCGTGATGATCCAGCGGCTGACGAGGTCCGGGAAGACGGGACGGACGTCCGCGCCGGTCGCCGGGTCGGGGAAGGTCCGCCGGAGCGTCGGCACGTCGTCGCAACGGCCCAGGACGCGCCGGAGCGTCCGGAAGGAACTGCCGCAGGTGCAGGGACCGCCGAGTTCGACGCGGTCGTTCATGCGGTAGCGGACGATCGGCTGCACGTCGTTGACGAGGTTGGTCACCAGCATCGTCGACGCCGTCTCGCCCGGCTCCGTCACCGGGCGGCCGGCGTCGTCGTAGAGTTCGACCAGCGCGAGGTCCTCGTTGACGTGCAGCGCCCCGAGCCGGCAGGGGCTCGCGATCTGTCCCTCGCTGGCCTGGTAGATCTGGGCGACCGGTGCCCCGAATTCCCGTTCGAAGCGCGCGCGGTCCTCGTCCTCGAGCACTTCGGCGTAGCACAGGATGCGCGCGAGGCGGCCCTTCAGGCGCCCGGCGAGCGGCAGCAGGGTCCGGAGCAGGCTCGGCGGGCTCATCAGAACGTTCGCACGGTCCGCGACCGCCGCGGTGACGATCTCCTCGGGCGGGACCATCGTGGACAGGTAGCGCAACGAGAGCAGCGGCGCACGGATGTCCGCGAAGCCCTGGCTGAAGACGCGAAGCAGGAAGAGGATGCGCAGGGGCAGCATGCGGGGGGAGACGCCGCAGCGCGCGAGGAAGACGGCGGGCAGGCGCTCGGTGAGCGCACGAGGCGTGACGTAGATTCCCTTGTTGCCCGACGTGCCGCTCGACAGACCGACGACGAACCTCCCCTTGAAGTATCCGAGATAGTCCTTGGCGAGTTCGTGCGACACGGCCCAGCGCATGACTTCGTCGAGGCGCAGGCCCGCGGTGTTGATTCCGTCGAAATGGGCCATCATGGAGGACTTGTCGAGGACGGTCGCCTCGAGCGCCTCGGGCGGCGGAGCGACGGCCTGCGGCGAGCCGGGTTCGGCGAGGACGGGCAGGGACCGGACGACCTCGGCCGTCGACCAGGGTGCATAGAGCGCTTCGTAGAAGGGGCTGCGCAGCCGCGCGAGGGACAGGGTGCGACGGAATGCCTTGCGCTGGAAGGCGCGGATCCGCGCTGGGCTGAAGCGGTAGAAGTGTCGCTGGAGGCGGGCGTAGTCGACGACGGACCGGATCGCGAAGAAGGGAAGCAGGAGGAGGCCGCGGAGCCGGTCGGCCGCGCGGGGACTCATAGGCCGCTCGTCAGCTTCGCGGCCTTCTGGCTGCCTCCGAATGGCTTCATCGAGCGCGTGTAGGCGTACTCGATGCCGTACCGGTAGCCCGACTTCGCCCACAGAAGCAGCGCGAAGCCCCAGAAGACGGCGAGGCAGAACCCGAAGACCAGTGCGCCGCCCAGCGAGAGCGAGAACGACGGGTCGACGCGGCGGAACAGGCCGAACACGGCCTCGCTGACCAGGCTCTCGACGAAGAAAACCGTGAGGCCGGCGACGCCGAAGCGCGTCAGGAAACGCGACAGGAACGCAACCGGCGTGCGGGTCGTCTTCTCGGAGCCGTCGCGCCGGAAGTCGCAGGCACGCAGGAACGCGAGGACGACCAGGAGGAAGAGTCCGACCTGCAGGGTCATGATCGCGTACCACTGGCCGTCGATGCTCCGCTGCAGCATGCTTTCGGGCAGGAAGACAAAGAGGGCGGCGCCGACGGCGAGGAAGAGAAGCCCGACGGGAGCCGCGGCGCGGCGGAAACGCACGAATCCGCCCGGCGAGGCGAGCAGCGCGGCGCACCAGGTGCCGAAAAGCCCGAAGGCGAAGTACGGGAGGATGGGGTTGTTCTTGTTGACGAGCCAGTTGAGGGCGAGCGTCGCGGGCCAGTTCCCGGCCGCGACCGCGTCGAGGTAGGCGGAATACAGAGGGATGCGCAGCAGGGAGATCAGGAAGACGGACACCGCGGCGAACAACGGCAGATGCGCGCGCAGCTTCGGAGGCATGCGAGCGGTGACCTTTCCGGCGACGAACTGGTAGAGCGCAAGCAGCAAGAGATTGCAGCCGATCATGACCAGCGCGTCGACATAGAGGATCCGGTCGAGGCTGGGGGCGACGAACCGGCCCGTGCGGATCAGGTGCACGAGGACCGATTCGTCCATGTACCGTTCGGCGAGGTGGACGATACCGGGTCCGGTCAAAAGGAAATAGGCATATGCGACGACGAGGAAGAAGCCGCCTGCGGAGATGCCGCGGAGCAGGGCGCGCCCGGGGCGGAAGCCCGGGACCTCGGCGCGCCGCTGGTACGACAGTCCGTGGACGAGACCGCTCAGGATGCCGAAGAGCCCGGCGAACATGAGCAGGAAGCCGATCACGGTCACCGCGGGCGGCGGATTCGACAGGTCGAGGTCGTAGAGGCCGCCGAAGTGGTAGAACGCGCCATGCAGCGTCACGACGCCGAAGATGCCGATGCCGCGGAGCAGGTCGAGTCCGGCCAGCTGCCGCTTCACGATGCGGCGCCACTTCCCTTGCAGCGGCGCGCGGCGGCGGCGACCGTCACGGCGATGCCGGACAGGAGGACGAGCGACAGGACCGCCGTCGCGCCGACCACGTCGCGGTACTGCGCCCCGAAGGTGGTCATGTGCCGGATCAGGATGCCGCAGAACGCCCACAGGACGACGGCCGCGAAGGCGGCGTCGCGCAGCAGCAGCAGGCGAAGCAGGGCGAGCGCGGCCGCGACGACGACCGCCACGACCGTCCAGGTGGACTCGGCGATCGCGAATCGGTCCCAGCCGGCCACCACGAGCAAGGCAGTCGCGTTGGCGATCGTGGCGACGGCGATCCAGCCGAGGTAGATGCGGAACGGGACGACCGAAAGCCAGTAGGCGGCGCGGTCGGGGCGAACCCGCAGCGACAGCGCCTTCGTCTGGAGGCGTTCGATCCACAGGAGGCAGGCGAGCAGGACTACCATCGCGACCATCGACAGGGCGACCTGCTGGTAATGCCAGAGGAAGATCCAGGCGACGTTCGCGGCGCAGGACAGGAGATAGGGAAGCCCGACCCCGCGCGCCTCGTCGGGCCTGCGGAACTGGAAAGCGGTGAAGGCGGCCAGGGCCAGGTAGATCGCGCCCCAGATCGCGAAGGTGAGTCCGGCCGGCACGAAGAGATTCTTGATGCCGTCCGAGAGCTCCCCGGGCGTCTTCCCGTTGATCAGGCCGGTCGCGGAGACGGAATTGACGGCGAAGACGACGAGGAATCCGAGGGCGTTGAGCCAGGCGATGGGAAGAATCCGGGAGCGGTTCGTCGAAACCATACGGACCTCCTTGCGGGGAAGCTTGCGCGGCGGACGGCTCAGGCGTCGAAAAAACCCTCCATCTCCCTCGTCGACCCTTCGGCCAGCGGCAGGGAGACCGGGAGTCGGGTGCGGGCGGAGCGGTAGATCGCGAGGACGAGCTCAAGGGCGTCGCGCCCCGAGACGCCGTCGGCGCGGGGGTCGCGGCCGTCGCGGATCGCGTCGAGCAGGTCGCCGTAGAGGCCGCTGTGGGCGTTGCCCAGCCGCCGCAGGGCGAGACGGCCGGTCCGCGTGCGCATCGATTCGCGCAGCCAGCGGCGCAGATATTTCCCGACCAGACTCCGGCCCCTGCCGTCGCGGATCTCCACGTGCGGAATCCCCTTGCGGAGTCCGGCGCGCACGAACCCGTCGGTCCCCTGCACGAAGAACGACGCCTCCTTGCGGTGCGGGTCGGTGAGGGTCGTGCCCTCGAGCAGGCAGTCCGCGCCGCTCCGGAACCGGAGGACGGCCGCCCCGTAGTCCTCGGCCTGGATGTTCCGGGCCATCCGGGAGACCGTCCCGGTGACGTCGAGGATAGGCGCCGGCTCGTGGCCCATCAGCCAGGTCATCAGGTCGAAGGCGTGCACGCTCTGGTTCATCAGCGCGCCGCCGTCGGCGGCCCAGGTCCCGCGCCACGAGGCCTGGTCGTAGTAGTCCTGCCCGTGTCCCCAGCGCACCTTGACGTCGCCGAACAGGATGCGGCCGAACCGGCCGGCCACCAGGTCCTCGCGCAGCATCGCGACCATCGGGAAGAACCGGTACATGTGGCCGACCGCGATCCGCACGCCAGCCTGGCGCGCGGCGACGACGAGCCGGTCCGCCTCCACAAGGTCGAGCGTCAGGGGCTTCTCGACCAGGACGTGCGCGCCGGCGGCGACCGCGTCGAGACCGATCGCGGCATGCGTGCCGCTCGGCGTCGTGATCGCGACGAGCTCGGGACGGGCTTCGCGCAGCATCTCGCGGTGGTCGGAGAAGATGCGGATCCCGAGCCTTTCCTTCCGCCCGATGCCGCAGCGGTCGAGCAGGCGTCCGGGCGCCGTCGCGTCGCGGTCGACGAGGGCGACGATCTCCAGCCGGTCCCGGTGGTCCAGTGCGGCCTTCAGGTGCTTCTCCGCGACCTTGCCGCAACCGACGAGGGCGTATCTCATGCGTTCCTCCGTGGGCCCGCCGCCTGGGGGCCGGGCCGATGAGGCAAGTGTACGGGATGCCCCGCCGAAAGGCAATGCCGGGGCGTTTGGCGCGTCCTTTCCCATCTGCTATGATGGGAGGAAAAGGAGGACGCACGATGAACCCGGTCGACGGAATCCTGCTGCTCTACGGTTCTCTGGCCCTGCTCGCGCTGGCGGCCGTCGGCACGGTGCTGGTCGTGGTCTTCCGGAAGCGCCGCGCCCCCAGGGACGTCTTCCACGCCAATCCCATCGTCCCCGCGCCCTATGTCCCGTCCTACGACGAGCGCTTCGCCCCGGACCTGACTCCGACCGCGCCCGCCTCCCGGACCTGCGACCACTGCGGCCGGCCCGTTCCTGCGGAATACGCCTTCTGCGCCGATTGCGGCGCCGCCTCCTGTCCGGCCTGCCACCGCTTCAGCCCTCCCGGCGCCGGCTTCTGCGGCTTCTGCGGCGCTTCCCTGCACGCGTGAGATGACCCGAGGCCGCCCGCCGGGCCACCGGCGGAGCACGAAAGAGGTGCCGTCCATGGCGAACCCGAACTTCCTCACCCGCTGGCTCCAGAGCATGAAGCGCGGCCTTTCCCAGGTCCTCCTCCGCTTCCCCGTGACCTTGTTCTTCGCCGTCCTCGTCGGTGTCTGCTTCGTCGTCCAGAACCACGGCGACCTCTCGACCGCCGGCCAGGAGATCCTCGGTCGCATCGAGATGACCCTCGCGATCGGCCTGCCCTTCTCCGCCGCCGTCGTCCTGCTCGTCGAGCGCCTCTTCGGAAAGGGCGAGGACCGCCTCCTCCTGCCGCGCTGGCTCTCCCAGGCGGTCGTCGTGGCGCTGCTCGCCCTCTACGGCCTGTTCCTCACCACCGGGTCGAACGGCCTGACCGGCTCCGTCCTCCCGGCCCGCGTGGTCGGCCTCTCGTTCGCCTCGGTCCTGCTCTTCATCGCGATTCCCCGTTTCCCGGCCCGTGCCGGCTTCGTCCGCGAGCAGATCCACCTCTTCTTCCGCCTATTCACGACCGGCGTCTTCACCTCCGTGCTCTTCGGCGGCCTGTGCGGCGTCGTCGCTGCGTCCGACATTCTCTTCGTCCTGCATGTCGATCCCAAGATCTACCTCGACATCATCGCCGCCTGTTGGACGCTCTTCGCTCCGGTGTACTTCCTTTCCGGCGTCCTCCGGCCCGACCAGGAGGTCCCCGAGCGCGAGTACCCCCTCTTCATGAAGATGCTGGCCCTCTACATCGTCGCCCCCATCACGCTGGCCTACACCCTGATCCTGCTGGGCTATCTCCTCAAGATCGCCTTCACCCTCGTCATGCCCTCGAACATGGTCTTCAACCTCGTCTTCTGGTTCGCCGCCGTCGTGCTGCTCGTCGGCACCGTGCTGATTCCCCTGCGCGCGAAATCGAAGTTCGCGAACGCCTATTCCCGCTGGATGCCCTTCGTCCTGCTTCCGCTCGAGGCGATGATGATGCTGTCGCTATCGATCCGGATCGCCGCGTACGGCTTCACCGAAATCCGCTACCTCGGCCTGCTGGCCGGACTGTGGGTCATCGCCATCACCGTCGTCCTCGCGGTCCGCTCGAAGGCCCCCTTCCGTCTCCCCGCCCTCCTGCCCGCGACGCTCGCCCTCGTGGCCGTGATCGCGGTCGTCGGCCCGCTGAGCTGCTTCTCGATCGCCCGCGCCTCCCAGAACGCGCGCTTCGACCGCATCGTCGCGTCGTACGGCCTTCTGTCGGACGGCAAGCTGACGCTGCCCACCATGGGTTCCGCTCCGACCCTGTCCAAGGAAGACACCGCGCAGCTCTCCTCCATTGCGTCCTGGTTCTCCAAAGGCTACGGCCTGTCCTCCTTGCGCGCCCTTCCCTCCGACGCGACCGCCGCCAAGGTCCAGCTCGACGCGCTGGGGATCTCGACCCTCGCACCCGTCACCAACCCCGACACGGGCTCGACCTACTACAACTTCTCGTCCGACCTCTCCGTCAACGGTTCGCTGGACGTGAGCGGCTACGACCTGCTCGTCCCGGCACGGTTCTACGGCACCTCCGGCCAGGCCGCGCCCGCGCCGAAGACCTCCGGCTACGACACGACGGTGGATCCGGCCACGATGGTCGTGACGATCTGGAAGGACGGAGCCCGCGTCGTCGACCTGGATCTCGCCGCCTACCTGAAGGACGTGATCGCGGCCTACCCCGACAGCACGAAGACCGGGACGCCCATCTCCCACGCGACCGTCACCTGGACCGGCTCGGCGGGCGGCGCGACGTTCGCCCTCGTGCCGGAGCAGATCAACGTCACGACGCTCGGATCCGGCACCGGAATGACCTTCCAGGACGTGAACTTCACGGGCTATCTGCTGGTGAAGGCAGGCTGACGTCCCGACACCTGAAACAGCGAAGAGCCCGCCCCGGACTTCCGGGACGGGCTCTTTCCAACGCGGACGATCCGCGGTTCCGCGCTACAGGTCCTTGACTTCGGCGAGGACGAGACGGACGGCCTCGGCGGAAGCCTTGAGGCCATCGAGCTCCTTGTCGGTCAGCTTGAGCTCCAGCACCTTCTCGACGCCGTTGCGGCTGACGACGGACGGGAGGCTCAGCACGACGTCGTGCATGCCGTAGGGGCCGTCGATCACGCTGCCGACCGTGCGGATGGTGTTCTGGTTCTTGAGCAGGGTCTCGACGATCGTATTGATGGTGATGCCGATCGCGTAATAGGTCGCGCCCTTGTTCTTGATGATGTTGGCGCCGGCCTTCTTGGTGTTCTCGATGATGGCGGCGCGCTCCTCGTCGGTGAAGACGATGCCGGACGTCTCACAGTACTCCTCGATGCTGAGGCCGGCGATGTGCGTCGCGCTCCAGGCGGGAATCTGGGAGTCGCCGTGCTCGCCGATCATGTAGCCGTGGATGTTCTTGACGTCGACGTCGAACTTCTTGCTGAGCAGGTAGCGGAAGCGCAGGCTGTCGAGCACGGTGCCGGTGCCAAGGACGCGTCCCTTGGGCAGGCCGGACCACTTGGTGATCATGTAGGTCAGGATATCGACGGGGTTGGAGACGACCAGGATCACGCCCGTGTTGTAGTGCGCCATGATGTTGGTGGTGATGTCCCGGGCGATCGCGACGTTCTTCTTCGCGAGGTCGAGGCGGGTCTCGCCGGGCTTGCGGTTGGCTCCTGCCGTGACGACGATGACGTCGCAGTCCTTGACGTCGCTGTAGTCGCCCGCGTAGATGTCCATCTGGCCGAGGAACGCGAGGGCGTGGCTGATGTCGTCGGCTTCGCCGATGGCCTTCTCCTTGTTGACGTCGATGAGCACGAGCTCGTTGCACAGTTGGTTGATGGCCATGGCATAGGCGGCCGATGCGCCGACGAACCCCGCTCCGATGATGGCGACCTTGGAACCCTTCTTCATGTCGTTCTTCTCCTCAATGGAAAGCCAATTCCCGCCCATTATTGGGATACCTCGCACATCATACGATGAGGGGCGGACCGGGGCAAGGCGTGGAGGGCCTGCCGATTCGGAGAATCGGAGGTACGCAGGGAGGAAGAAGTTCGGGTTTGTGCATAAAGACCGCGGTCCGGAGAAGCGACCGGAGTACCGGTCTACTTTTTTGTCGTCAGGATGGTCACAAGAAGCCAGGCCAGCAGCGCCACGATGATCCCGAGCCCCGCCTCCACGAAGACCGTCAGCACTGGCAGCAGGCTGCTCCCCACCGGGAGGCCCGTGCCGAGCGCGACCGCCAGGCCGACGGTGAGGATGCTCACGGACAGGAGGGCGATGCTGAGCGAGATCCGGCTGACGCCCTTGCTGATGCGCCCCATGTAGACTTCGAAGTTCTCGTGCCGCAGCTTGACGGTGTAGTTCTCGTCCTCGACCTTGCGCATGAAGTTCGTGAGGAACCCCGGCAGGCCGCTCAGCAGGTGGCCGTACTCGGAGGCGGCCTGCAACGCGTCGTGCTTGATGCGGTCGAACGAGTAGAGGTCCTTCATGCGTTCCTTGACGATCGGCGCCGCCACCTCGAACAGGCTGACCTCCGGCGCGATGCGCTCCACGACGCCCTCGAGCGTGGCGAGGGTCTTGGACAGCATCGTGAACTCGCCCGGCAGCCGGATGCGGTAGGAGAAGGCCAGCGCGAAGATCTCGCCGAACAGGGCGCCGAGCTTGATCTCCTCGAACGGGAGCTCGAGGAAGCGGTCGCGCAGCAGGTCGAGTTCGCCCTGCAGGCGGCGCGTGTTGACGGGTCCGGTCATGGAGTCGAGGTCCATGATGGCCTGCACCAGCATGCGGCTGTCCTTCTGGACCAGCCCGGCCAGCATCTCGAGGAAGAGCACGCGCCGGTCGCCGTTGAGGCGGCCGACCATGCCGAGGTCGATGAAGGCCACCGTGCCGTCCTCCAGCACGATCAGGTTGCCGGGATGCGGGTCGGCGTGGAAGAATCCGTCGCGCAGGATCTGGTTGAGCACCGACGTCGCGAGCCGGACCGCGACCTTCTTCTTGTCGACGCACGTGAATTCCTTGCGTTCGAGCTCCTTCATGGCGTAGCCGTCGATGAACTCGAGCGTGAGGACGTTGTGCGCCGTGTGCGTCCAGACGACTTCGGGCACCTTGATGCCCTCGTCGCGCGCCGTGAGCTTGCGTAACGCGTCGGTGTTCTCGCCTTCGATGCGCAGGTCGAGTTCGGTGTGGATCGTGTTGTCGAACTCCTTGGCCATCGAGGTGAAGTCGTAGAGGTCGCCGAGGCGTGTCTTCTTGTCGAGGAATTCTGCGAGGTCGTGGAGGATCTGCAGGTCCTGGTCGATCGTCTCCTCGATGTCCGGGCGCAGGACCTTCACGACGACCTTCCGGCCGTTGTGGGCCGTGGCGCGGTGGACCTGCGCGACGGAGGCCGCCGCGAGGGGGACCGGGTCGAAGTCGGTGAAGAGCTCCGCCAGAGGCGCGCCGAGGCACTCCTCGACGACCGCGCGGACGGATTCGAACGGGACCGGCGGGACGCTGTCCTGCAGCTTCTCGAGTTCGTCGACCACGTCGTGCGGCAGCATGTCGGGGCGCGTGCTGAGGATCTGCCCGAGCTTGATGAAGGTGGGACCGAGTTCCTCGAGGGCGAGCCGCAGCCTCGCCCCCACGGAGAGGGCGTGTTCCGCGTGCCGGTTCGTGCGCGGCATGCGCCGCGCACGGACCCGGCCGTGCTGCAGGATCCCCAGACGGTCCAGGAAGGTCCCGAAGCCGTGGCGGATGAAGACCGCGAGGATGGCGCGATACCGTCTCAGCAGGCGGCGGCGCCCGAAGAGGGTCATGCCGTGCGTCCCGGATGCCGGGTCAGATCACTTCTTCGGAGGGTTGGGGGCTGACGGCGTCTTCGGCGCCCTGGGCGCCTTCGGCTTCAGCGCGGCGGCGATCTCCTCGCGGACGATCTTCCGCAGCTCCTCGGCCGAGACCGGCGACTCCTTCTTGGGGATATGCAGCGCTTCGGCTGTCTTTCCGAGGGCCTTGTCGACCTCGTCGCGCACGAACTTCTCGACGGCCTGGCGCTGGGCCTCGCCGCGCTTCACGATCTCGCCGACGAGGCCCTGGGCATCCTTGCGGTGCACTTCCCCGCGCTTGACCATCTCGTCGACCAGCTGCTCCGCTTTCTCCCGTGTGTAGTCGAAGAGGCCGAGACCGAAATTCAAAGATTTGTCGAAGAAATCCTCCATGGCGATCCTCCCTTTCCGATGCTGGCTGCATCCTTTCAGGTGTCATGCCGATGATGCTGATTCCATGGTACTCCGTTCATCGGCCGTTTCAAGCGGCCCAGGTGACGGAAAACGCGAAGGAAAGGCGCCCTTCCTTTCGGAAGAGCGCCTTCGCGGTGCGGTTGGAAGCCGGCGGACCCGGCGGAGGGCATCGACCGGATCAGGCCTTGCCGTCGCAGCCGAGGACGTTGACGATCTTGCGCTTGACCATGCCCTTGATCGCTTCGCGGGCAGGCTTGAGGTACTGGCGCGGGTCGAAGTCGCCGGGGTGCTCGCCGAAGTACTCGCGGATCGAGGCGGTCATCGCGAGGCGCAGGTCGGAGTCGATGTTGATCTTGCAGACGGCCATCTTGGCGGCCTGGCGGAGCATCGCCTCGGGGACGCCCTGGGCGCCGGGCATGTTGCCGCCGTACTTGTTGATCGTGGCGACGAGCTCCGGGATGACCGAGGAGGCGCCGTGCAGCACGATCGGGAAGCCGGGCAGGCGCTGCTGGACTTCTTCGAGGATGTCGAAGCGGAGGTGGGGTTCGCCCTTGAACTTGAAGGCGCCGTGGGAGGTGCCGATCGCGATCGCGAGCGAGTCGACGCCGGTGCGGCCGACGAAGTCCTGGACCTGGTCGGGGTCGGTGAAGGAGGCGTCGTGGTCTGCGACGTTGACCGCGTCCTCGATGCCGGCCAGCTTGCCCAGCTCGCCTTCGACGACGACGCCGTGGGCGTGCGCGTACTCGACGACTTCGCGGGTCAGGCGGACGTTCTCTTCATACGGGTGCTTCGAGCCGTCGATCATGACGGAGGTGAAGCCGCCGTCGATGCAGGACTTGCAGATCTCGAAGTCGTCGCCGTGGTCGAGGTGCACGCAGATCGGGAGACCCGTGTCCTCGAGGGCGGCTTCGATCAGCTTCATCAGGTAGACGTGCTTCGCATACTTGCGGGCGCCGGCGGAGACCTGGAGGATCAGGGGCGCCTGGACTTCCTTGGCGGCTTCTGTGATGCCCTGGATGATCTCCATGTTGTTGACGTTGAACGCGCCGATGGCGTAGCCGCCGGCATAGGCCTTCTTGAACATTTCGGTCGAAGTGACGAGTGGCATTTCTTTCAGCTCCTTCACCTGGATCATGGACCGCGGGTGGACCCGGGGTCCGCTTCGATGCGCCATTCCATTGTAGTTTGCGTGCGGCCTCGCGTCAATTCGCGCGGGCCTCGCCGAGTGCATGGTTTTCAGGGCCGGAAGGGCCGCGGTTCTAGGAGGATTCGCGCGGCGGATCAGCCACCGAGCGTCTTCAGGCGGTCGAGGACGGCCGTCCGCATCTCCTCGTATTTCGAAAGCTTCTCCTTCTCGATTTCGATGACCCGGGGCGGAGCCTTGGAGGCGAATTCGACGTTGGCGAGCTTGCCGCCGACGCGGGCGATCTCGCCGTCCAGGCGGTCTCGTTCCTTGGCCAGCCGCTCGATCTCCCGGGCGATGTCGATCAGGTCCTCGAGCGGCAGGAAGATCTCGCCGCCTGCGAAGACCGCCGTGACCGACGTCGCGGGGATCCCGTCGCGGGAGGCGCGCGTCTCGACCGACGAGGCGGACGCAAGACGCTCGAGCAGCCCCTGGCCGGCCGCGAACATGCCGCGGGTGTCGGCGTCCTGCGAGACGACCAGCAGGGCCGCCTTCCGGGACGGCGGCACGCCGAGGCCCGTGCGGACGTTGCGGATCGAGCGGACGGCGTCCATGAGGACGGCCATGCGACGCTCCTCGTCCGGTGCGTCGAGCGCCGGGTCGGGCTCGGGCCAGGCGGAGACGACGATCGAGCCCGCCGGGTGGATCAGGTCCTGGTAGACCGACTCGGTCACGAAGGGCATGAAGGGGTGCAGCAGCTGCATCGCACCGCACAGCACGCGGTTGAGCACGTACTGGGCCTCGAGCCGGCCCGGCGCATCCTTGTCGGACAGGCGCGACTTGGCCATCTCGATGTACCAGTCGCAGTACTCCTCCCACAGGAATCCGTAG
This sequence comes from uncultured Eubacteriales bacterium, assembly GCA_903835065.1. Classification (GTDB taxonomy): domain Bacteria; phylum Bacillota; class Clostridia; order Saccharofermentanales; family UBA5734; genus CAILLO01. Next base: position 50,221 of record CAILLO010000047.1, on the reverse strand, counting down.
ATCTTTCCGAGCGCGAGCCCGGTCTCGTACTTCTCGAGGTTCGCCGCGACCTCGGCGGCCACCGCGTTGAAGCGCGACAGGATCCAGCGGTCCTCCATCGAGAAGCGCGCGGGGTCGACGCCGGCGAAATCGAGGTCGTCCTCGAAATTCATCAGGACGAACCGGTGCGCGTTCCAGATCTTGTTCACGAAATTGCGTCCGGCCTCGATTTTTTCGTCGGACAGGCGCTGGTCGATGCCGAGGGCCGTGCCGGACACGAGGGCGAAGCGCAACGCGTCGGCGCCGACCTTGTCGATGATCTCGAGCGGGTCGATCCCGTTGCCGAGCGACTTGGACATCTTGCGGCCCTGGTCGTCGCGCACGATGCCGTGGATCAGCACGTGGTGGAACGGCGTCTCTCCCATGAACTCGATGCCCGAGAAGATCATGCGGGCGACCCAGAAGAAGATGATCTCGTACGCGGTCACGAGCACGTCGGTCGGGTAGAAGTACGCCAGGTCTGCCGTCCGCTCGGGCCATCCGAGGGTGGAGAACGGCCACAGGGCGGAACTGAACCAGGTGTCGAGGGTGTCCTCGTCCTGACGCAGATGCGAACTCCCGCACTTCGGACAGGTATCGGGCGCCTCGGAGGCGACGACGGTCTCGCCGCATGCGCCGCAGTACCAGGCCGGGATGCGGTGGCCCCACCACAGCTGGCGCGAGATGCACCAGTCGCGGATGTTCTCCATCCAGTTGAAGTACGTCTTCGCGAATCGATCGGGCACGAAGGACGTGCCGCCGTCGCGCACGACCTCGATCGCGGGTTGCGCGAGCGGCTCCATGTGCACGAACCACTGCAGCGACACGCGAGGCTCGACGGTCGTGTCGCACCGATAGCAGGTGCCCACGTTGTGCTTGTGAGGCTCGACCTTCACGACGGCGCCGATCGCCTCGAGGTCCTCGAGGACGCGCTTGCGCGCCTCGTAGCGGTCGAGGCCGGCATAGGGACCGGCGGCCGCGGACATGTGCGCGTCGTCGGTCATGACGTCGATGACGGGGAGCTTGTGGCGCGCGCCGACCTCGAAGTCGTTCGGGTCGTGGGCGGGCGTGATCTTCACGGCGCCGGTCCCGAAGTCCTTGTCGACGTAGGAGTCGGCGACGAGCGGGATCTCGCGGCCCATGAGCGGCAGGAGCAGCGTCCTGCCCACGAGCGCCCTGTAGCGCTCGTCCTCGGGGTGCACGGCGACCGCCGTGTCGCCGAGCATCGTCTCGGGGCGCGTGGTCGCGACGGTCACGTAGCCGCTGCCGTCCTTGAACGGATACCGGATATGCCAGAATTTCCCTTCCCGCTCCTCGAACTCCACCTCGGCGTCGGAGATCGACGTCAGGCAGTGCGGGCACCAGTTGATGATCCGCTCGCCGCGGTAGATCAGGCCCTTGCGGTAGAGGCGGACGAACACCTCGTTGACGGCGCGGGAGAGGCCCTCGTCCATCGTGAAGCGCTCGCGGTCCCAGTCGCACGAGCTGCCGAGGCGCCGGAGCTGCTCCATGATGCGGCCGCCGTACTCGCGCTTCCACTCCCAGGCCCGCACGAGGAAGGCGTCGCGCCCGATATCCTGCTTGGTGATGCCCTCCTTGGCCATCTTCTCGACGATCTTGGCCTCGGTGGCGATCGAGGCGTGGTCGGCGCCGGGCAACCACAGTGCGGCGAAGCCCTGCATGCGCTTGGCGCGCACGAGGATGTCCTGCAGCGTGTTGTTCAGGGCGTGCCCCATGTGGAGCTGGCCCGTGATGTTGGGAGGCGGGATGACGATCGTGAACGGCTTCTTCGCGGGGTCGGGCTCGGCGTGGAAGTGTCCCGCCTCGACCCAGCCCTTGTACAGCCGGGTCTCGGCCTCCGCCGGTTCGAAGTTCTTCGGGATGGAATCGATGCGTGCCATGGGTTCCTCCTCTGGGGCTACTTGATGACGAAGACGATCAGCAGCAGGGCGGGCACCGCGATGCCGACGCCGACGAGCTTCACGTTGAGGACCGCGCCGTCGCGCTTGTATTTCTCGACCTCCTCGGGCAGCAGGTGCTCGACCATGCGCGGGTCGACCTTGTGCTTCGCCGCCAGACCGCGCCGGTCGACGACCCACGCGGCCGCGTAGACGAGGATCAACCCCGCGAACGCGGCGACGCCTCCGAGGGCTTCTAGGACGATCTTGAGAATCGGGTCCATGTGCATGCCTCACTTTCCTGTACGGCCATCCGCCACCGACGTCGAAAAAAACGCCTCCGTCCACCTACTGGACGAAGGCGTTCCTGCTTGCCTCCGTGGTACCACCAGTCTTCCTGCCGGAGCAGGCGCTCTGCGGGTCTTCCGCGACCCCTTCGCCGGTCTCCCGGGCGACCTTCCGATTCTTCGCGCCGAGGGGGCTTTCAGCCGGGACCCCCACTCTCTGACGGCGGTTCTGTGGAATCGTACTCTTCCCGTTCACGGACCGATTCGTATGGTTCATCCTACACCGCGCGTCGCCGGGTAGTCAACTCAGCGCCGCGAAGCTTCTAGAGCGAGTCGGGAGCCGTACGATGCCTGTGGCATCGTGACAGGCTCCCGCTGATACTCGCTCTTGAAGCTTACGGCGCTGCTCAGGCGGCATACCAGCTTCTAGTCGTCGCGGTTTCCCTTCATCCGCCGGTCGATCTCGCGCTCGGCGCTGCGCTCGGCCTCGGCCTCGCGCTTGTCGTGCAGCTTCTTTCCCTTGCCGACACCGACCTCGACCTTCACGCGCCCGGCCTTGAAGTACATCTTCGTCGGGACGAGCGTCAGGCCCTTCTGCTTCACGAGCCCGTACAGCCGCATGATCTCGGACTTGTGCATCAGCAGGCGCCGCGTGCGCACGGGGTCGCGATTGAACCGGTTGCCCTGCTCGTACGGGCTGACGTGGCAGCCGATCAGCCAGAGCTGCCCGTCCAGGACGGAGCAGTAGCTGTCGCCGAGATTCACCTTGCCGCCGCGGATCGATTTGACCTCGGTCCCCGACAGCTCGATGCCGGCTTCCATGCGCTCCTCGATGAAATATTCGTGGTACGCCTTCCGGTTCTCGGCGACGACCTTGGTCCCCTTGTCCTGCATCTTCGCCGTCACCCCCTTCTTGTCCCGAAGCCGACATTCCCTACCGTTCCGGTCCGGTTCTTCCCCGACAATCCCCACGGGCGAACCGGGTTATACACACTATCCACAGGGTTATCCACAATCGGAATTGTGGATTCAAGCGTTCCGCGGGCGTTTTCCACAGATTCCTCCGCGTCGGCGCCAAGCGTTTGCACGGATTGCCTAAATCGGATCATCGAGCTCCCACGAGGGGTCCGCGTTCATCTCCGGGCCATCCCGGCGACCCTCCCGGAGCGCGAAGGACCCAGCCGCGGCGATCATCGCGGCGTTGTCCGTGCATAGCCGAGGTGGCGGCACGTGGAGCGCGACGCCGTCCCGGGCCGCGCGCTCCGCCATCCGACGGCGCAGCTCCCGGTTCGAGGACACCCCGCCCGCCATCGCTAGGACGAGGAGTCCGGTGCGTTCCAGCCCAGCGAACGCGTGGTCGACCAATGCGTCGACGACCGCCGACTGGAAGGAAGCCGCGAAGTCCCGTCGGGGCATCAGGCTCCAGACATCGATGCCCTCTTCCGCGGCTCTCATCGTCAGTCGGTTGAGCGAATTCAGCGCATGCGTCTTCACGCCGCTGAAACTGAAGTCGAGGCTCCTGCCGCCAAGGTCCATCCTCGGATAGGATACGGCGTCCGTGCGCCCGCCCTCCGCCTCCCGATCCACGGCCGGGCCGCCGGGATATCCCAGCCCCATGGCGCGCGCGATCTTGTCGAAGGCCTCGCCGGCTGCATCATCGCGGGTGCGCGCGAGAATCTCGAACCGGTCGTGGGACAGGACCCTCACGAGGTGGCTGTGTCCTCCCGAGGCGACGAGGCAGACGAACGGCGGCTCGAGGCCGGGCGAGGAGAGATAGTTGGCGGCGATGTGTCCGGCGATGTGGTGCACGCCGACGAGCGGCAGGCCGGTCACCGAAGCGAGCCCCTTCGCGGCGGATACCCCGACGAGCAGGGCGCCGACGAGGCCCGGCCCGCGGGTCACGGCGATCCCGTCCAGGTCCGCCAGCGCCAGGCCGGCTTCGGCGAGGGCCTGGTCGACGACCGGGACGATCCGCTCGACGTGCAGGCGGGATGCGATTTCCGGAACGACGCCGCCGTACCGCGCGTGCAGCTCGACCTGCGTCGAGACGACGTCGGACAGGACGGTGCGCCCGTCCTGGACCACGGCCGCGGCAGTCTCGTCGCAGCTGGTCTCGATGCCGAGGACCCGGAATGGGCGGTTGACGGCCATGCGGCTCCTAGGCGCCCCAGGGCAGGAGGTGCAGCACGTTCTGGTCGAGGAGGACGAAACCTCCGAGGACGATCACGTAGAGGCCGAACCAGAGGAATCCGCGTCTCGTGAGGAGATTCAGCATCAGGCGCATCGCGACGAATCCGGCGACGGCCGCCGCGGCGATGCCGACCACCAGGCTGGCGACGCCGACCTGCTGGAGGACGGCGGGATCCCCCGTGAGGACGTCCTTCAGGTCGAAGACGAGGCCGCCGAGGATCGCGGGGATTGAGAGAAGGAACGTGAAGCGGATCGCGGCCTTCCGTTCGACGCCGAACCAGAGGAGCGGGACGAGAGAGCACGCGGAGCGGGAGACGGCGGGGAGGATCGCGACGGCCTGTCCGATGCCGCTGGCGACCGCGTCACCGACGCGCAGCTTCGCGAGCGGACGGGTGCCGGCCTTCACGAAGACGGCGGAGATCAGCACGGCGCCCGTGAACAGGAATTCGTAGCCGAGCGTCGCGCCGCTCTGGAAGAGGCGGTCGACGAGTCCTCCGAGCAGCACGGCGAAGAGGATCGCGGGCACCGTCGCGAGGAGCAGCAGCCAGGTCAGGCGGCCAAGGATATCCTTGAGGATCGCGAGGATCTCGCGGCGCATCACGACGAGGACGGCGATCAGCGTGCCCATGTGCAGCATCGAGGCGAAGAAGCGATCGGTGCTCAGCCCGAGCAGCTTGCCGACGAGGACGAGGTGTCCGGAACTGCTGATCGGGAGGAATTCGGTCGCGCCCTGGACGATTCCCAGGACGAGCGCCTGCCACGGATTCATGCGGGGGCCTCCTTTCGGCCGGTGCGCCGCGCGGCACGGGGGTTCCCTGCGCGCCGCGGCTCTCCTATTCTATCACACCGGCTTCGTGCCCCGGGTGTTATAATCCCGTGCATGGACACGTACACCTCCATCCACGGCATGCGCTCGCAGAGCCGCGCATCGCGGGCCCTGCGGACCGCCGCCGTCCTCCTGACGGCGGTCGCGCTGATCTGCGTCCTCGTCGCCGCGCTGACGTTCCGATATGCCAATGCGACGATGCGCCGCGAACCGAAGGTCGTCGAGAACTTCTCTTCGAACGTCATGCCGGGCTACTCGATCGTCGGATTCAAGTCCCTCGACGGGACGGCCCTGAGCGGCTGGTTCTTTCCCGCCAAGGGCACGCCTCGCGGCACGGTCGTGATGGTACACGGGGACTCGGTGAACCGGCTCCAGTTCGGCGATGCGACTCCGGCCCTCTACAAGAGTCTCGTCGACCGGAAGTTCAACGTCCTGTCCTTCGACCTGCGGCACAGCGGCGACTCCGAGGGGCGCCTGACGACCTATGGATACGACGAGTGGGAGGACGTCCTCGCCGCCGTCGACTACGCCCGGAAGACGACCACGACGACAGGCGTCGTCCTGTACGGATTCGGTAGCGGAGCGGGCGCCGCGCTCGCCGCCTGGGAGCAACTGCCCGCGACGGAGGCCGACCGCAACGAGGTCCCGTCGTCGGTCGCGGCCCTGCCGTTGCTGCGGGACTACGTCCTCGCCATGATGCTGGACGGACCGCTGGATTCGCCGGACGACTCGATCCGCCTGGCGATGGACCGGCTCGGACTCCCGTCCTTCTTCCCGTTCTCGGCGACCGTGCCGCTCGCCGTGCGGCTGTCCGCGGGCGCCTCGTCGGAATACCCGCTGGCCGCGCTCGCGTCCCGGTTCCAGCGTCCGATGCTCGTGCTGGAGACGCTCCCGGCCGACGGCAAGCGGTCGATCCTGCTGGCCGAGCGGCTTCGGTTGCAACCGGAGACGACGACGGTCTACGAAAAGGCGGTCGACGGGTCCTCCGGCGCGACGCTCTACGGCACCGACCCGAAGGCCTATCAGGCAGAACTGACGGAGTTCCTGGACCAGTACTTCCCCTAGAGCATGTCCCGCTTGTGCATCCACCAGGCGACGGCGCCGCTGAAGACCAGGATCGCCCCGACCACGATAGCGAAGGGCCAGGGGTCGCCGCCGAACCCGTCCTGCATCGGCAGCGGGATGTTCATCCCGAACAGGCTGCTCACGACGGTCGGAATCGAGAAGACGATCGTGACCGCGGCGAGGAACTTCATGACGACGTTGAGGTTGTTCGAGATGATGGAGGCGTTGGCGTCCATCGTCCCGTTGATGATGCTGGCATAGGTGCTGCTCATCTCCATGGCCTGCCGGTTCTCGATGATGACGTCCTCCAGCAGGTCCTGGTCCTCTTCGTACTGCTTGAGCGCCTTGCCCCGCATCAGCCGTTCGAGCACGCCCTCGTTCGACTTGATCGACGTGGAGAAATAGACCAGCGACTTGCCGAGCTCCATCAGCTTGAAGAGCTCCTTGTTCGTGACGGACTTCGTGAGCTGGCGCTCGGTGGAGTCGAGGGTCTTGTCGATGAAGCGGAGGTACTTCAGGAAATCCTTGGCGATCGCGTACATGATCTGGAACGCGAAGCGCGTGCGGTATCCCGTCAGGAAGTCGCGGACGCGGTTGTTCTTGAAGGTCTCGAGGACGTTCGCCTCGCGCAGGGAGATCGTCACGATCGCCTTGTGGCCGACTACGATGATGCCGATCGGCATCGTCTCGTACTTGATCGAGGTCCCTTCCTTGCGGACGATCGGAAGGTCGGCGAGGATCAGCGTCTGCTCGGGCTCGTCGCCGGTGTCGATGCGCGGCCGCTCCTCTTCGTCGAGCGGGTACCGGAGGAACTCGGGCGGCAGGTCGAGGGCCGTCTGGACGCGCTCCAGCTCGTCCTCGGTCGGCGAGTAGAGGTTGATCCAACAGTCGGGAACGATCTCTTCGATGCGTTCGAGTTCCGTCACCGTCTTTCCGTTCAAATCATGGAACCGGGTGATGAAGATCTCGAGCATGGTCGTTCCTCCTTCCTGGAATGGTCCTCCTTGAATGGGGCCCCCCGTCCGCTCCGGGACAGGAAAAGACCTCGTCGCACATCCATGGACGAGGTCTCGGCGTATGGCGCGAGCATCCCCCGTCCTCGTCGAGTTTCGGCACTGTGCGGCGTCGGGATCTCTCCCAGCTGCGTTAGACAAGGCCTTAATCCGGCGATGTCTGTTCACCCATTGGCATCTCTCGATGTTTCCGGGTAGCAGCGTATATCTGCACAGGAGCCTCACCTAACAATGGGTGCGAATCCTTCGACTGCATATCGATTATAAGTCTCCGCGGAAGAGCGTGTCAACGAAAATCCTGTACAGGCTTTCCGGGCTGGAAGCCGCACCGCTCATGCATTTGCACGGCATCCCGCAAAGCCGGGCGGAGCGGGCGCGTCACCGTCCCGTCGAGCCGAAACCGCCGCCACGGTCCTCCCCGATCCCCGCGACGCGGTCGACGACGTCGAAGACCATGCGGGGGACTTCGGCGAGCACGATCTGGGCGATCCGGTCGCCCCTGCGGATCAGGTACCGCCCCGGAAGCCCGCCCTTCGAATCGAGGGTCAGGAGGGGCGCCTCGGCTGCGCCCGGGCCGTCCGGGCAGGGACTTTCGTTGGTCATCAGGATGCCGAGCTCGTCCCGGTAACCGGCGTCGATCGTGCCCGGCGCGTTGGGGATGCGCAGCGGGGTGTGGAGCGAGAGGCCGCTGCGCGGCCGGACCTGGATCTCGTACCCTTCGGGGATCGCGAACCGGAGGCCGGTCGGAACGACCGCGGTCCGCCCCGGTTCGAGCACGAGGTCGACGGCCGCGCGGACGTCCATCCCGGCGTCCCCCCTGCGGGAATAGGCGGGCAGGGAGACGCCGTCCCGGCAGATCTCGATCGCGACGCGGACATCCATGCGGGATTCCTCCTTCACTGGGGGCCTCGGGTGAGACGGGTGCCCGCCCGGAGGGCGACGGCGCCAGCGGCGGCGCGGACGCGCTCCGCGCCGTCCGCATCCGTCAGCCGGCGGTGCAGGTCGACGAGCTGCCGGCGCTCGGCCGGTGTCTCGTCGTAGAAGCAGAGCCGGAGGCGGGACGCGCCGGCGTCGCGGAAAGCGAGCGCCTCGCGCGGGATCGACAGGATGCTCGCGTTGAGGATGGAGGCTGAACAGCACTCCGGCAGGCAGACCACGGGGAACGAGACGCCGGTCCGGTCGCGGAGGGCGACGGGACCTCGGCTGCACAGCGTGCAGCCCGGCCGGTTCTGACCGACGGGACACAGCTCGTCGAACATGAGGCGCTGCCGGCCGTGGACGACCGGTTCGGGGACGAGTCCCGACGCGGCGGCGGAACGGCAGAGGGCGGCCACATGGGCGGAGTCGAGTTCGGTGGAGGGCGTCGCGACCGTGGCGCCGAAGGCCTGGAAGACGGAGAGGGCCGGCGCGTTCCAGAGGTTCGCATCCGGACCGGCGACGGACGAGAGGCCGAGTGTGGAGGCGGCGGCGACGGTGCCGGGGCTGCCGGTCACGACGCCCTGGCCGCCCTCGTCGGCGACGAGCGCGGGGAGGCGGGCGAGGCGGCGGGCGAAGTCGCCCCGCGCGGCGGGCGGCAGCGCGGCGTAGAGGGCCGCGCCGGGCTCAAGGGCGTGAAGACGGCGGATCCGGGCGAGGCCCTCGGGGGACAGCCAGGCGACGGCAGGCAGATAATACGCGTCGGCGCCGCACGCGGCGTCCTCCGCATCCCCGTCGAACACGGCGGACTCGACGGCGATCGTCCAGGCGGTACCGGAGGACGGTCGGAGCGGGGCACCGAGCGCGGCAGGTGCGGCGGGCGAGCCTTCAGGGGGCGGAGCCGGACGGACGCGGTGGAAGGACGCGACGAGCGCTTCGGAGAGGCGCTCCAGCGCGGTGCGTCGTAGGGCGTTGACGGCGGAGACGGGCAGCGTCGGCGGGGCGAGCATCTCGAACGCCTCGAGCCGGAACGGGGTCCCACCCGTCCGGGCGAGCTGGTCGCGCAGTCGGACCTCGTCGAGGGCCGGGACGGAGCCGTCGCGCGGCGTCTCCTCGGCGGCGCTCGCCGCCAGACCGTCGGAAGGGCCTTCGACGATCCGCACGTCGAGGCGCAGGCACCCGGTTCCCTCGTCCCGCGAGAAGACGCCGGCGACCGGGATCCGCCTGCGCTCGGCCGAACGGGCCTCGCGCTCGAAAACGACGTCATTCATGCGGTGGACGGGGTCGCCCTCGCGGAACGTGCGCAGGACGTCGGGGTGGAACCCCTTGACGGTCAGCAGTCGCACGCCGGGTCCGCCCGGTGTCGCGACGGACGGCGTGCACGGCGCGCTCGCGCGCTCCTCCCCGGTGTCGGCGTCGCGGACCGAGAGGAGGTCGCCCGGTCCGGGGAGCGGGACGCCGGCCGGCGCAAGAAGGATCTCGAGGACGCCGGCTCCGGAAACGACGCGGCGGACCGTGCCGAGGCGCACGCCGTGGCTGCCGGCGGACGCGCCGGCCATCATCGCGGGGCCCTTGGCTCCGCGCAGGTAGTCGTCCGTGAAGCCGCCGCCGCGGTTGAACGCGAGCAGCAGGCGGCGCAGGTCCTCGTCGGCCTCCGCCGGCGTCGCCCGCCCCTCGACGATGCCCTTTTCCGCGATCGCGTCGAGGCGCCGCCGGAAGACCCCGACCACTTGTCCCACGTAGTCGGCGGACCGCATGCGTCCTTCGATTTTGAGGGCGGTCACGCCCGACGCGACGAGTTCCGGAAGCAGCGGCAGCGCCGAGAGGTCGCGCGGACTGAGCATCGGCTTCGCCGCCGGTGCGGCTCCGCTCCCCTTCCACTCCAGCGAGTATCCCAGTCGGCAGGGCTGCGCGCATTCGCCGCGGTTTCCGCTGCGGCCGCCGATCAGCGAGCTCATGCGGCATTGTCCCGAATAGCAGTAGCAGAGCGCGCCGTGCACGAAGACCTCGGTCTCGGCGCCGATCACCTCGGCCGTGCGCGACAGGTCGGCGATTTCCGGCACGGACAGCTCCCGCGGGAGGATGATCCGGGAGAATCCGAGCGCATGCGCGGCGCGGAGTCCGGCGGCGTCGAAGACGGTCGCCTGGGTGCTCGCATGCAGCGGAAGGTCCGGGAGCGAGGTCCGGAGGCGGCGGGCGAGCCCCAGGTCCTGGACGATCGCGGCCTCGACGCCCGCTTCGTACGCCTGGGCGGCCAGTTCGACCGCAGCGTCCAGCTCCTCGTCGTGGAGCAGCGTGTTGAGCGCGAGGTAGGGGCGCACGCCGTGCCGACGCGCGAAGTCGACCGCGGAGCGGAGGGCCTCGGCGTCGAAATTGCCGGCGCGGGCGCGCGCGCTGAAACTCCGGGCGCCGAAATAGACCGCGTCGGCGCCGTTGCGGACGGCTGCCTCGAGCGAGGCGCGGTCCCCGGCGGGGGCGAGCAGTTCGGGAATGCGCGTCCGCCCGCTCATGCCTCCGGATCCCGTTCCGGTTCGGCGTCGTACATCGGCATCGCGTCCAGGAAGGTCGCCTGCGTGCGTCGGGCGGGTTCGGCGCCGGCCGCGCGGTCGCTCCGGGCGGTCACGCGCTCCATGCGCTCGACCTGAGCGCGCAGTCGGTTCATCTCCGCGACGGCGGCGTCCGCGCGCTCCTTGAACCGGAGCATCTCGGTGCGCGCTTCGGCGATCCGGCTCTCCGCCTCGGCCAGGCGCCCTTCGAGCACCTCGACCTGCATCTCGAGCCGCAGACTCTCGTCGACGGAGTTGACGAGGCCGAGGACGAGGGCGGACGGCTGATTGAGGGACGTGTTCGACTGGAGGATCCGCCGGACGAGCTGGTCGGCCTGCGTCGCGACACGGCGCGCGTAGGCCTCGTCGTCGCCCGTGACCAGCGAATACTGGCCGGCGCCGATACGGATCTCGATCTTGCGGGGGGATGCGGGAGCGGGCATGGAAATCGCCTCCTTGCGGGTCCGGTCGTCGTCCACGCGAAGGCTCCCGGACCTGCCCTGATTATAGCGTCCGGTCCATCCGCCGCATAGGGCGGCGCGGGGACGAAGAAGAAGGGCCCCCGTCCGGCGACGGAAGCCCTTCGTGCGGGATGGCCCGAAGCGTTCCGGACGGAACCGGCCTAGGCGAATCTCTTCTTGAGCGCTGCGAGCTGCGCGGCCATCTCCTTGGGGAGACGGTCGAACTTCGCGAAGTGCTCCTCGATGCCCTTGATCTCATCGGCCCAGACGGCCGGGTCGATGGACAGGATGCCCTCCAGGTCTTCCTTCGTGAAGCCCTCGAGGCCGGTCAGGTCGATGTCCTCGGCCTTGGGCATGTAGCCGATCGGCGTGGACACGGCGTCGACCTTGCCGTCGCAGCGGTCGAGGACCCACTGGAGGACGCGGAAGTTCTCGCCGTAGCCGGGCCAGATGAACTTGCCGGCTTCGTTGGTGCGGAACCAGTTGACGTTGAAGATCTTCGGCGGGTTCTTGATCTTCTTGCCCATGGCGATCCAGTGCGCGAAATAGTCGCCCATGTTGTAGCCGCAGAATGGCAGCATGGCCATCGGGTCGCGGCGCACCACGCCCACGGCGCCGGAAGCGGCCGCGGTCGTCTCGGAGGCCATCGTCGCGCCGACGAACACGCCGTGCTCCCAATCGAAGGACTGGTAGACCAGCGGAGCGGCCTTGGCGCGGCGGCCGCCGAACAGCATCGCGCTGATCGGGACGCCTTCGGGGGCTTCCCACTTCGGCGAGATGCAGGGGCATTGGGACGCGGGGGCGGTGAAGCGCGAGTTGGGGTTCGCGGCCTTCTCGGTCGAGGCGGGGGTCCAGGGATTGCCCTTCCAGTCGGTCGCGGTCGCGGGAGCCGGAACGCCCATGCCTTCCCACCAGACGTCTCCGTCGGAGGTCAGGGCGACGTTCGTGAAGATCGTGTTGGACTTGGTGGTGAGCAGCGCGTTCGGATTCGACTTCATGCTCGTGCCGGGAGCGACGCCGAAGAAGCCGGCCTCGGGGTTGACGCCCCAGAGACGGCCGTCCTCGCCGATGCGCATCCAGGCGATGTCGTCGCCGACCGTGAAGACCTTGTAGCCCTTCGCGTAGGCGGGCGGGATCAGCATGGCGAGATTGGTCTTGCCGCAGGCGCTCGGGAAGGCGCCGGTCACGTACTGGACCTTGCCGTCGGGCGACTCGATGCCCAGGATCAGCATGTGCTCGGCGAGCCAGCCTTCCCGGTGCGCGAGGTTGCTCGCGATGCGGAGGGCGAAGCACTTCTTGCCGAGCAGGACATTGCCGCCGTAGCCCGAGTTGACGGACCAGATCGTGTTGTCTTCGGGGAAGTGCATGATATAGCGCTTCTCCTCGTCGATCTGGGCCTTGCCGTGCAGGCCGCGCACGAATTCGGGGGAATCGCCGAGCTGTTTCATGGCGACATCGCCCATGCGGGTCATGATGCGCATGTTGAGCACGACGTAGATGCTGTCGGTGAGTTCGATGCCGACCTTGGAGACGGGCGAGCCGGCGGGACCCATGAGGTACGGGATCACGTACATCGTGCGACCCTTCATGGAGCCGTCGAAGAGACCGCGCATCATGGCGTAGGCTTCGGCCGGGGCCATCCAGTTGTTGGTCGGGCCCGCGTCGTCCTTCTTCGAGGTGCAGATGAAGGTGCGGTGCTCGACGCGAGCAACGTCGTTGAGGGCCGTGCGGTGGTAGAGGCAGCCCGGGAGCTTCTTCTCGTCGAGACGGGTCATCTCCCCGGAGGAGACGGCCTCGATTTCGAGGCGGTCCTTCTCGGCCTTGGAGCCATCGATCCAGACGATCTGGTCCGGCTTGGTGAGCTCCGCCATGTCCTTGACCCACTGGAGAACGGTTTTGTTGGTGCAGACCATGGGTTCCGTCCTTTCTAGCGCAACGATTTTCGCCATGGTCATGGTAGCACAACCGTTCGTTCCGGTGAAAGATGCAATTTCACGATTTCATACTTGCAATGTGATTGGCCAACTGTGCGAATTGCTCCATCGTCAGGGCTTCTCCCCGGATCTGGGGCGGCAAGCCTTGTTCGGCGAGCACGGCGGCGAGCGCGTCGCGCCCTCCTGGGACCAGTCCGGAGGAGCCCAGGGCGTTGTGCAGCGTCTTGCGCCGCTGGCCGAAGGCGGCCCGCACGACGGCGCTGAAGAGGCGCCGGTCCGTGAGCGCGACCGGGGGGGTGGGGCGCACGTCGAGGCGCACGACCGCCGATTCGACCTCGGGAGGCGGTAGGAAGCACGAGGGCGGGACCGTGAAGACGCGCTTCGGGTCCGCGAAGTAGCGGACGGCGACGGAAAGCGAGCCGTAGTCCTTGGTTCCGGGTCCGGCGGCCATCCGGTCCGCGACTTCGCGCTGGACGAGGAACACCATGCGGGAACATGCAGGAAGCTCCTCCAGGAATTTCATGACGACAGGCGTCGTGATGTAGTACGGGAGATTCGCGACGACCTTCACGGGACCTTCCCAACCGCGCAGCAGGGCGGGCAGGTCGCAATCGAGGATATCGGCGTGCACGACCTCGACGTTGTCGAGTCCCGACAGTGCTTCGTTCAGCGCCTCCAGCAGGTGGCGGTCGATCTCCACGGCGACGACCCGGCCCGCCTGCGCCGCCAGGTGCCGCGTCAGGGCGCCGAGCCCGGGGCCGACCTCGATCACGAGGTCGTTCCGGTCGAGCCCGCCCGTCGACGCGATCTTCGCGAGCACGTTCTCATCCACGAGGAAGTTCTGCCCGAGCGATTTCGTCGGGCGGACGCCATGGCGTCCGATCAGGTCGCGGGTCTCCCGCAGTCCGGCCATCGCGCGGCGCCCGTCAGGGCCAGGCGAGGACGTAGACGCGGCGGTTCGTGAGTCCCAACCGGTAGGTGTAGAGCACTTCGCCGGGGTTGTAGGCGCAGTCGATGCGGTCGATATCGAAGGTCACGTGGTGGATGTCGCCGACGACGGCGAGGCCGTAGCGCTCGATGAAGAGCACCGTGCCCATCGGGAGCCGCGTGGCGACCCAGACGCCGTTCTCCTGGAAGGCGTACGTCGCGACGATGCCGCGACGGGCGGGGATGCCGCTGTAGGTCGGACCCTGCGGGACCGCGGAGCCGATCGGCCAGGCCGCGATGCCGCCGTGGCTGATGGCGTACCATTCGGATGCGTCGTAGGCGGTGATGTTCCTCTTGGCCATGGACTGCACCTTGAAGGTGCGGCCGTCGACGGTGATCGTCCCGTTGCCGTTGTCCGAGAAGGACTTGTAGTCGTACGAGCCGTTCGGGACGAGCATCGAGGAGATCGCCCTGTAGCGCTCGGCGACGGTCTTCGGCCAGACGGATCGGGAGAGGAGCGGGACCGAGCCCGAGGTGCCGACCTTGACGATGCGGGACACCGGGGCCTTGACGACCGCGGTCTTCACGACCAGCCGCTGCGTGAGCAGGTCGTTTTCGTAGGTCTCCTCATAGGTGATCTCCCGGACGCCGTTTCTGCCTTTCTGCGTTTCGTTCGTCCAACCGATGCGCTGCGCCGGGTCGTCGACGTAGATAGTGCCGTAGGCGATCGCCTCCTGCACCGGGACCTGCCGCGTGCCGACGACGACGTAGGAGATCTCCGCGGTCCCGGAGACGCCGGAGGTCGGCGTCACCTCGATGCGGTCCCGGCCCTCGGGCGTCACGTCCGTGTAGCCCGCCACGCCCGCCAGGGCGAGGACGGAATCGTCGGAGGCGACGGTGGCGAGGACGTATCCGTTCCAGGCGAGGCGGACCGCGTGGAGGTCGTCGATCGTGACGGTATAGCGGCCGCCGGGCACGAGAGGATAGTCCGCGGGGAGATTCAGCCGGTCCTCGGACGTCAGCGCGATGCCCTGACCGTCGAGTGCCGCGACCAGCGTGCGGCGGTACGTGAGGAAGTTGGAATCGCCGGACGAAGAATGGACCACGACGCTGCTGGGGAGATTCCGGGCATCCACGGGGGTGGTCCGGAAGGCGAGCGACGAGTAGGAAAGGAATCCAGCCGCCAGGAAGAGCACCGCGAAGGCGACCGAGCGCAGGACGATCCGCGTCAGGGAGATATCCCGGTACCGGAGTCCACGCTTCCGGAATGGGGCGAAACGGCGGACCTCGAAGAGGAGGTTCGGAAGGATATTTCGTCTCATGTAGTTGAATTATAGGGGGTTCAGATAAAACCTGTCAAATCGGAGCGTCTGGGTAGGGGTTCGGAAAGCGATCGAAAAGCAGGGAGAGCTGGGCCAGGACGGCCGGTCCCGCGGTCTCCGTGCGGAGGATCCGGCGGCCGAGCGTGATCGTCGGAATGCCCATGGACAGGGCCTCTCCGGCTTCCTCGGGGGAGAATCCCCCCTCCGGGCCGATCAGGAAGGCGATGCGGGGGACTCGGCCGGATTCCGTAACGAAGCGCACGGTTTCGCGCGTCGCCGGATCCAATCGGAAATCCCAGAGATTCCGGGCGGTCTCCCCTTCCCAGGGAAGGAAGCAGAGGTCGGCCTCGCGGGCGATCCGCAGGGCCTCGTCGAAGGGGACGGGCGGGTCGACGGGGGGAATCCGGCTGCGGCCGCTCTGCTTGGCCGCCTCCTCCGCGATGCGGTTCCAGCGATCCGCTTTGCGCCTTCCCTCCTCGCGGTCGAGCCGGACCACGCACCGGGACGAGGAGAACGGGACGATGCGCGAGACGCCGAGTTCGACGGACTTCTGGACCAGGACGTCCATCCGCTCGCCCTTCGCGAGTCCCTGCAGCAGGACGGCCTCATAGTGCGGTTCCGCGTCGTCGGGGCGCCGGGACTCGATCGTCAGCCGCACGCCGTCCGCTTCCGCGTCCGCGACCCGGCACGAGAGTTCGGTGCCATTCGCATCGCAGACGACGACGGACTCGCCTGGCCGGGCGCGCAGGACGTCGCGCAGGTGATGGGCGTCCGGACCGGTCAGGACCAGCGCTTCCCTGTCCTCGGGAATCCGCTCCCGCAGGAAGAAGCGCGTCATGGGGCGGAAGGTCCCGGGCGGAAGACGTAGGCGCACCAGTCGCCCTTGCGATGGGACTCGGCGAGCGCGAGGCCGGCCGCGCGGCAGGCGTCCAGCACCCGCTGCGACTTTTCGGCGATGATGCCGGACGCGACGAAAATCCCGCCGGGAGCGAGGCGGTCCGGGATGTCCGCAGCGAGGGCGGCGATGACGTCGGCGATGATGTTGGCGACGATGAAGTCGTAACGCGGGCGTCGCGCGCCTTTCAGCTCCCCGGCGTGCACGTCGACGGCGACCCGGTTGACCGCGCAGTTCTCTGCCGCGACTTTCACGGCGAGCGGGTCGATGTCGATCGCCTCGACGAAGCCGGCGCCGAGGCGGGCGGCGATGATCGCGAGGATGCCGGAGCCGCATCCGAGGTCGAGCACGGTGGACCCGGGCGCGAGCAGCGCGTCGATCCGCTCGGCGCACAGCGCGGTGGTCTCGTGCGAGCCGGTGCCGAATGCAGAACCGGGGTCGAGCGACACGACGGTCTCCCCCGGTCCGGGGGACGCGGTCTCCCAGGAGGGACAGATCAGGATGCGCGGAGAGATGAGGAGCGGGTGGTAGTATTTCTTCCACCCGTTGGCCCAGTCCTCGTCGGCGACGAACGAGAAGGACAGCGTGCCCTTGCCGGTCGCGAGGAATCTCCCGATGTCGGTGAGCCGTTCCGCGGCGTCGGCGACCAGGGCTTCGACGGTCCGGAAGCCGGCCGCCGTGCGGATTCCCTCGTCCATCTCGGGAAAGAAGGCGCGCACGCGTACGTCCTCGCCCAGCGACTCGGCATATCCTTCGTCGGCGTAGGCAAGCGAGTCGGGACGCGCCAGCAGCGCGAGGATCTCGCCCGGGTCCTCGACGGCGGTCCCGTCGGCTCCGAGCTCCAGGAACGCCTCGCAAAGGGCGTCCGAAGCCTCGCCGGTCGTCAGGGCCTCGAGCTGCACCCACCTCACTTGAAGCCTTCCTTCAGTTTGTCGAAGAAGCTCCTGCGCTTCTCGTAGTTGCGGTCGCCGCTGATCGCCTCGAACTCCTTGAGAAGATCCTTCTGCTTCGCGTCGAGGTGCTTGGGCACCTCGACCGCCACGACGAAGACATGGTCGCCGCGGTACCCATTGCGGTCGCCACGGGGGATGCCCTTGCCGCGCAGCGTGAATCGCTCTCCGGTCTGCGTGCCGTCCTTGATCCGGTACTTCACGGGGCCGTCGATCGTGGGGACGTCGAGTTCGGCGCCAAGTGCTGCCTGGACGAAGGTCACGGGCACCTCGCAGAAGGTCTGGAAACCCTCCCGGGTGAACACGGGGTGCGGACGGATGTGGAACTCGACGTAGAGGTCACCGTAGCCGCCGCCCTTCTGGCCGGGCTCCCCCTCGTTCTGCAGGACGATGCTCTGACCGGCGTCGACGCCGGCCGGGACGCGCACCTTGAGCGTCTTCTTCTTCTGCCGGCGGCCGCGGCCGGCGCAGGCCGGGCAGGGGTCGGTCACGACCGCGCCCTGTCCGCCACACGCGGAACAGGGGCGGTTGGTCATCACGGTGCCGAACATGGTCTGCTGCCGCTGCGAGACCTGTCCCGTTCCGTTGCACGTCGTGCAGCGCTTCGGCGCGGAACCGTCCTTGGATCCCGTGCCGTGGCACGTGTCGCAGAGGTCCTCCTTGGTGATCGTGATCTCCTTCTCGCAGCCGAAGGCCGCCTCGAGGAACTCGAGGCCCATCCGGTACTTGAGGTTCGCTCCGCGCGCCGGTCCCGCCCGGCGGCGTCCGCCGCCGAATCCTCCCCCGAAGAAGGAGCCGAAGATGTCGTCGAGGTTGATGTCGAAGCCGGCGCCGTCGAAGCCGCCGCCCGCGGCCGCCCCGTCGAGGCCCGCGTGGCCGAACTGGTCGTACCGGGCCTTCTTCTCGTCGTCGGACAGTACTGAATAGGCCTCGCTGGCCTCCTTGAACTTCGCCTCCGACGCCTTGTCGTCCGGGTTCAGGTCCGGGTGATACTGCTTGGCGAGCTTGCGATAGGCCTTCTTGATCTCCTCGTCGCTCGCGCCCTTCGCGACCCCGAGCACCTCGTAGTAGTCCCTCTTCTCCGGCACGTCCCGCCACCGCTCCCTTCCTGCTGCAAGGACAAGGCCCGCCGTCCCTTCCGGGTCGGCGGACCGTCGTCCGTCAAGTGCCTATCGTCGGTCTCCGGTCACTTCGCGTCGCCACCGGCGTCCTTGAATCCGCCGTCCGGACCGCCGTCCGGACCGCCATCCTGGGGACCGGCCTCCGGCCCGGGACCGCCCGCCGCGCCGGGGTTCTGCTGGTAGACCTTGGCGATGGCCTCGTCGAAGACCTTGTGGAGCGCCTCGGTATCGGCCTTCATGCCCTCGAGGGAGTTCGCGGAGATGGACCCCTTGGCCTTGTCGACGGCCTGCTGGACCTTGTCGCGGTCCTCGGCCGGCATCTTGTCGCCGACGTCCTTCAGGGCCTTCTCGATCTGGTAGACGGCGGAGTCGGCCGCGTTCTTCGTGTCGACCTCCTCCTTGCGCTTCTTGTCCTCGCCGGCGAACTGCTCCGCCTCGCGGACCGCCTTCTTGATCTCCTCCTCGTTGAGGTTCGTGGAGGCGGTGATCGTGACGTGCTGCTCGCGACCGGTGCCGAGGTCCTTGGCCGACACGTGGACGATGCCGTTCGCGTCGATGTCGAAGGTCACCTCGATCTGCGGCACGCCGCGCGGGGCGGGGGGGATCCCGTCGAGCTGGAACTTGCCGAGCTGCTTGTTGTACTGGGCCATCTCGCGCTCGCCCTGCAGCACGTTGACCTCGACCTGCGTCTGCCCGTCGCCCGCAGTGGAGAAGACCTGGCTCTTCTTGGTCGGAATCGTGGTGTTGCGGTCGATGATCTTGGTGAACACGCCGCCGAGCGTCTCGATGCCGAGCGACAGGGGGGTCACGTCGAGCAGCAGCAGGCCCTTCACGTCGCCGGTCAGGACGGCCGCCTGGATCGCGGCGCCGACGGCCACGCATTCGTCTGGGTTGATGCCCTTGAAGGGCTCCTTGTTGAATATCTTCTGGACGGCGTCCTGGACGGCCGGCGTGCGCGTCGAGCCGCCGACGAGCAGGATCTTCTCGATCTTGTCCGGAGTGAGGCCGGCGTCCTGGAGGGCCTGGCGCGTCGGGCCGAGCGTCTTCTCGACGAGGTCCGCGGTCAGTTCGTCGAACTTCGCGCGGGTCAGCGTCACGTCGAGGTGCTTCGGGCCGCTGGCATCCGCCGTGATATAGGGCAGGTTGATGTTGGTCGTCGTCACGCCGGACAGCTCGATCTTGGCCTTCTCGGCCGTCTCGCGGAGGCGCTGCATGGCCATCTTGTCGTTGCGGAGGTCGATGCCCTGGTCCTTCTTGAAGCCGTCGACGAGCCAGTCCACGACGCGCTGGTCGAAGTCGTCGCCGCCCAGGCGGTTGTTGCCGTTCGTCGCGAGCACTTCGAACACGCCGTCGCCGATCTCGAGGATCGAGACGTCGAACGTGCCGCCGCCGAGGTCGAACACCAGGATCTTCTGGTCGTGCTCCTTGTCGAGGCCGTACGCGAGCGACGCCGCGGTCGGCTCGTTCACGATGCGGAGGACCTCGAGGCCGGCGATGCGGCCGGCGTCCTTGGTCGCCTGGCGCTGCGCGTCGCTGAAGTAGGCGGGCACCGTGATGACGGCCTGGGTGACGGGCTCGCCGAGATAGGCCTCCGCGTCGGACTTCATCTTCGCCAGGATCATCGCAGAAATCTCCTGCGGGGTGTACTGCTTGTCGTCGATGCGGATCTTGTGGTCGGTGCCCATCTCGCGCTTGATCGAGATGACGGTCCGCTCGTAGTTGGTGATCGCCTGGCGCTTCGCGACCTGCCCGACGAGTCGCTCGCCGGTCTTCGTGAAGGCGACGACCGACGGCGTCGTGCGGTTGCCTTCCGGGTTGGGGATGACGACGGGCTTGCCGCCCTCCATCACCGCGACGCAGCTGTTGGTGGTTCCGAGATCGATGCCGATGACCTTGCCCATGATGAACTCCTTCTTGCCGCCCGGATCCTCCGGGTCGGCACTGTGTTCCGGGGCCGCGCGGCGTCCTGCCGCGGGCCGTCCGTCAGTTGGCGACCTTGACCATGCTGTGGCGGATCACTTTGGCGCCGCAGCGGTATCCCTTCATGAAGACCTCGACGACCTGCCCGGGGCCGGCCGCGTCGTCCTCGACGTGCATCACGGCGTTGTGCAGGTGCGGGTCGAACGCGGCTCCCAGCGCGGGGATTTCCTCGACCCTGAGCCTCGCCATCGCGTCGTTCGCCTGGCGCAGGACCATCGCGATCCCGTCCGCGATCTTCGCGGCGTCCGGCGACGGGCTGGCGGCCGCGACGGCCGCGGCGCGCTCCAGGTTGTCGAGCACCGGGACCCACAGTGCGACGACGTCCGCGAGGGAATCGGCGTAGAGCTGCTCCTTCTCGCGCTGCGTCCGGCGCTGGTAGTTGTCGTATTCCGCGGACAGGCGCAGCAGGGCGTCCTTCAGCTCCGCCAGCTCGCGGTCCTTCGCGTCGTCGGCCGCCGCCGGCACCGGCGCGTCGCCGGCGTCCCCCTCGACCGCTTCCGCGGCCATGCCGTCCTCTTCCGCGAGCCCGATTTCGGTCACGTCGCCCTGCGCCGCCTCGGCGTCCCTGCGGGCGAGTTCCTGCTCGATCTCCTCGCGGTCGTGCTTTTTCTTCATCAGCGGGTCTCCTCCGTGTTGCGATTTCCGTCCATGAGATTCCGCATGCCCTCGTCGAGGGTCCTGCGGACGAATCCGATATGGGAGACGACCTTGGAATAGTCCATGCGCTTCGGGCCGATCACGCCGATGCTGCCGAGCAGCGTCCCGGCGTCGCGGCAGGTCGTCGTCACGAAGCTGCAGCCGTCGAGCCCGCCGAGCGAGATCTCCTGGCCGATCCGGATCATGTAGGGCCGCCTGTGGCCGTCCGTGTCCTCCCCGTCCGGGTTGTCCTCGGCGAGGTACCCGGCGATCAGGCCCTCCTCGTGCAGCGCATCGAGGAAACCACGGGCCTTCCGGATCTCCTGGAACTCGGGGTAGCCCAGCATACGGTTGGTCCCGTCCATGTAGACCGACATGCTGTCGGCCTGCTTGATCGAAATATACGCCTCGTACAGGATCTGGTTGAGCAGAGCCTCCGGGAGCTTCGCGCGCCGTCCGGCCGCCGTGACGGCGATCAGGGTGATGTCCTCGAGTTTCATGCCCGAGAGGCCCTCCTCGACGGCGGCGGACACCTTCGCGAGCGTCGCGGCGTCCAGCAGTTCCGGAATGCGGACCACCCGGTCCTTCACGATGCCGGCGGCGAGGACGACGACCACGACGGCGCGGCCGGGCTCGATCATCAGCATCTTGATCTGCTTCAACTGCGACGTCCGGAGGCGGGGGGTCATCGCGACCGAGGTGTACCCGGTCGTCGCGGACAGCACGGACGAGGCGCTGCGCAACGCTTCGCCGAGTTCGTCGAAATGCACGTCCAGCCGCTCGCGGATCAGGGTCTCCTCCTCCGGAGACAGCGGGTCGACGCTCATCAGGCTGTCGACGTACTCCCGGTACCCCTTGTCCGACGGCACGCGCCCGGCGGAGGTGTGCGGTTGCTCGAGGTACCCGAGCTGCTCGAGGTCGGACATCTCGTTGCGGACGGTCGCGGGGCTCACGGCGAGCGCGTGGCGGCTTACGAGCTGCTTGGAGCCGATCGGCTCCGCGGTCTCGATGTAGTCGTCCACGACGGCCTTGAGGATGCTTCTCTTGCGTTCGTCGAGCGGGGTCATCTTCGTCCTTCCAAGTCTTCCGTCGGCCTCCGCGCGTTTCCAGCGGCCGTGCCGGTCCGGTTAGCACTCAATGCCTCGGAGTGCTAAAGCAAAAATACCACTCGCCCCCGGCCCTGTCAACGGCACGATGCGAAGGCGGCGCCTCCCGCCCGGGAAGCGCCGCCGCAGGGACCGCCTGCACGACGGGTCAGTCGTACTCGAGGACGGACAGGATGCGGTAGCCGCGGGCCGAGACCAGGCCGACGAGTTCCTTGGAGTTCAGCGTGTTGACCTTGAAGATCAGCTCGTTCCGATACGTCGCGACGTTCATGATGTTCACGCCCTGTCCAGCGATGATCGACGCGATCTCCGCCAGATTGCCGGGCTTGTCGTCCTCGACGTCGATCGACAGGCGCGTGCCGCGGCTGCGATAGCCCATGATCTCGAGGAAGGCGTCGAACAGGTCGGTCTCGGTGATGATGCCCACCAGCTGGCCGCCGTCGAGCACCGGCAGGGCGCCGATATCGTGGTCGCGCATGATGCGGGCCGCTTCCTCGAGGAGGGTGCCCGGCATGACCGTGTAGACGTCGCGCGTCATCAGGGAAACGACCTTGGTCTTGGCGAGCAGGTAGTTGATCTCGAAGATGGAGAGACTCGTGGCGGGCGACGGGGACACCTCGAGCAACTTGCGCTCGGTGATGATGCCGACGAGCCGGCCGTTCTCGAGGACCGGCAGGCGCCGCACCTTCTTCTGCCGCATGATCTCGAGCGTCTCGGCGATCGTCGCGTCCGGGGTCACGGTATAGGGGTTGGACGTCATGCTGTTGAGTACGTACATGATCTCCTCCTCACATGCCCAGATAGGCCTTGCGGACCTCTTCGCTCTCCGAGAGCTCCTTCGCGTCGCCGGACGCGACGATCCGCCCCGTCTCGAGGACATAGGCGCGGTTCGCGATCGAGAGGGCCATCCTCGCGTTCTGCTCGACGAGCAGGACGGTCGTGCCGGACCGGTTGATCTCCTGGACGATCGAGAAGATCTCCTTCACCAGCAGCGGCGCGAGTCCCATCGAGGGTTCGTCCAGCAGCAGAAGCTTCGGGCGGGCCATCAGCGCGCGGCCGATCGCCAGCATCTGCTGCTCGCCGCCGGACAGCGTGCCGGCGCTCTGGGTTCTGCGCTCCCGGAGGCGCGGGAAGCTGCGGAAGACCTGCTCGAGGCTCTCCGTCGCCTTGGCGCGGTTGCGCTGTGAATAGGCGCCCATCTCGAGGTTCTCCATGACCGACAGGTTCGCGAAGATGCGGCGGCCTTCGGGGACCTGGCAGAGGCCCGCCTTGACGATCCGGTCGGCCGGAAGGCGCGTGATGTCGGCGCCCTCGAAGGCGACCGATCCCGACTTCGGGCGGATCAGGCCCGAGATCGTGTGCAGCGTGGTGGTCTTGCCGGCGCCGTTCGCGCCGATCAGGGTGACGATCTCGCCCTCGTCCACGTGGAAGGTCAGGTCGTGGAGGACCTGGATCGTGTCGTAGGAGACGTTGATGGATTCGACCCGGAGCACCGCTAGATCTCCTCCTCTCCGAGATAGGCCTTGATGACGGCCGGATTCCGGCTGATCTCCGCGGGCGTGCCCATTGCGATTTCCTGGCCGTAGTCCAGGACGGCGATCCGCTCGCACAGGTTCATCACGAGGCTCATGTCGTGCTCGATCAGCAGGATCGTCAGCTGGAACCGCTCGCGGACGAACGCGATCAGGCGCATCAGGTCCTTGGTCTCCTGCGGGTTCATCCCGGCGGCCGGCTCGTCGAGGAGCAGCAGCTTCGGGTCGGTCGCGAGAGCGCGCGCGATCTCGAGCTTGCGCTGCTCGCCGTAGGGCAGGTTGCGCGCCAGCAGGTCCTTCTTGTCGTCGAGCTCGAAGATCTTCAGGAGTTCGACCGAGCGCGCCGTGAAGGCCTCCTCCTCCGCCGAGAATCGGCGGGTGCGCAGGATGGCGTCCGCGATCGTGGTCCTGCGGAGGTGGTCCATGGAGATCCGCAGGTTGTCGAGCACCGTGAGGCTCTTGAAGAGGCGGATGTTCTGGAAGGTGCGGCCGAGGCCGAGACGGGCGATCTGGTGAGCCTTCATGCCCTTCGTGGAGTGGGCCTTGCCGTCCTTCGAGGAACGGATTGCGATCTCGCCCGACGATAGCGGCGTGACGCCCGTCAGGAGGTTGAAGACCGTGGTCTTGCCGGCGCCGTTCGGGCCGATCAGGCCGACGAGCTCCCCTTCCATCAGCGTGAGGTTGAAGTCGGAGACGGCGCGCAGGCCGCCGAAGACGACCGAGATCTCCTTGGCCTGGAGGATCGGGATGCTCATTGCGCGCGCCCCCCCTTCCGGAAGATCCGCCGGACGAGTCCGGTGATCGACAGCTCCTTGTTGCCCATGATGCCCGACTGCCAGAAGATCATCAGCAGGATCAGCAGCAGTCCGAAGACGACGAGCCGGAAGTCGCCGAGCACGCGGAGCCACTCCTGCGCGAAGGTGAACACGAGGCCGCCGAGGACCGTGCCGGTGAGGCTGCCGAGGCCGCCGAGGACGGCGATCACGACGAAGTTGACCGAATAGAGGAAATTGAAGTCCGAGGGGTTGAGGTAGCCGATCAGCGCCGAGAAGAGACCGCCGCCGATGCCGGCGAAGAAGGCCGATACGGTGAAGGCGATCATCTTGTACCGGGTGACGTCGTTGCCCATCGAGGTGGACGCGATTTCGTCCTCGCGGACGGAGACGATGACCCGGCCCGGAGAGGAGCGGATCAGGTTCGAGATCGTGGCGACGGTCGCCACGAAAAAGGCGAAGATCCAGGAGAACTTGATGATCGCGTCGAGCGTGTAGTTCCCCGTGTCGGAGAACGAGGGGATGCCCTGGAGGCCGGCCGATCCGCCCGTGAGACCCTCGAGGTTGTTGAGGACGACGCGGATGATCTCGCCGAAGCCGAGCGTCGTGATCGCCAGGTAGTCACCGCGCAGCCGGAGGGTCGGGAAGCCGATCGCGAAGCCGAAGACGGCGGAGACGAGCCCGCCGAGGAGCACGGAGGGAAGCAGCGGCAGGGACGCGCGCATGACGAAGATCGCGGCCGTGTAGGCGCCGATCGACATGAAGCCCGCGTGCCCGAGAGCCAGTTGGCCCGTGAACCCGGTGATCAGGTTGAGGCTCAGGGCGACGATGATGTAGACGCCGGCGACCGAGAGGAGCTGCATGTAGTACTCGTCGATCACGCCGACCCAGGCGAGCGACGCGATCAGGCAGTAGACGAGGAGGCCGCTGCCGAGCAGGAGGAGGAAGTCGACGCCCTTCTTCTTCATGCGTCACACCTTCTCCCGCGCGGACTTTCCGAGCAGGCCGGAGGGACGGACGAGCAGGATCACGATCAGGATGCCGAACGCGACGGCGTCCGCGAGCTTCGAACTGATGAAGCCCTTCGTCAGGGTTTCGGCCACGCCCATCACCAGTCCGCCGATCATGGCGCCCGGGATGCTGCCGATGCCGCCGAACACCGCGGCGATGAAGGCCTTCAGGCCGGGCATGATGCCCATATAGGGGTTGATCATCGGGAAGTTCATCGCGTAGAGCACGCCGGCCGCCCCGCCGAGCGCGGCGCCGATCGCGAAGGTGATCGAGACGATCCGGTTGACGCTGATGCCCATGAGCTGGGCCGCGTCCATGTCGTGGGAGACCGCGCGCATCGCCTTGCCCGTGCGGGTTAGCTGCACGAAGGCCGTGAGAACGACCATCAGGACCAGCGACGTGGCGAGGGTCAGGACCTGGACCTTGCTGATCGTGAGCCCGCCCAGCGCGAACACGCCCTTGAAGGCTTCGGGGATCGAGACCTGGCGCGGGTTGGGTCCCATGAAGGGGATGACGCGCGCGCCGTTCTCGAGGACAATCGAGACGCCGATCGCCGTGATCAGGGCGTTGATCCGCGGGGCGTTGCGCAGCGGCTTGTAGCAGGTCTTCTCGATGATCACGCCGACGAGAGCGGAGATCGCCATCGCGAGCAGGAAGGCGAAGGCCACCGCCAGCACCGGCGACGCCGAGCCCTGCGCCCAGAGGAACGCGTAGTAGCCGCAGAAGGCGCCGATCATGAGGATGTCGCCGTGCGCGAAGTTGATCAGCTTGACGATGCCGTACACCATCGTGTAGCCGATCGCGATCAGCGAATAGACGCTACCGAGGGAGATGCCGTTCACGAGCTGCTGCAGGAAGACCATGTGCCCACCTCTCGGAGTTGCCGGACGAAGGAACGGGTGGCGTGGCCGGACGGGCCACGCCACCCATTATAGCGGATGGAGACCGGCATACAAGGAAGACCTACGGGTTGACGGTGGTGTTGTAGACGACCTTGGGCTTGTTGGCGACGTCGCCCTTGACCAGTTCGAGGATGACGGCGGACTTGACGGGGTTGCGCTTCTCGTTGAAGGAGATCTGGCCGGTGACGAACTTCTTGTTGGTCTTCATCATGGCGGCCTGAATCGCATCGGGGTCGGTGGAGCCGGCCAGCTTGATGGCGTCGGCGATCATGTAGGTGGCGTCATACGCGAGCGCGGCGAGGGCGTTGGGCTCGGCGTTGTACTTGGCCTTGTAAGCCGCGACGAAGTCCTTGACCTGCTGGTCGTTGGCGTCCGGGGAGTAGTGGTTGCTGTAGTAGCAGCCGTCCACTTCATCGCCGGCGTTGTTGGCGATCTCGTCCCAACCGTCGGCGCCCAGCATGGGAACCGTGATGCCGGCGGTGCGGGCCTGCTTCGCGACGAGGGAGACGGTGCTGTAGTAGTCGGGGACGAACAGGACGTCGGGTTTGTTGCTGGCGATCTTGGTCAGCTGGGCGTTGAAGTCCGTGTCGCCCTTGGCATAGGACTCGGTGTCGACCAGGGTGCCGCCGAGCGCGGTGAAGGCGGCGGTGAAGCTGTCCTTGAGGCCCTTGGAGTAGTCGTTGGTGTTGTCGAAGATAATGGCGGCGGTCTTGGCGCCGAGGTTCTGATAGGCGAACTTGGCCATGACCTGGCCCTGGAAGGAGTCGTTGTAGCAGGCGCGGAAGATGAAGTTGCCGGCGTCGGTGACGGTGTCGTTCGTGGACGAAGGCGTCACGAGGACGACCTTGCGCTTCTGTGCATCCGCGATGATCGCGAGGGTGCAGGGGCTGGTCAGGCCGCCGACGAGGGCGACGATCTTGTGCTGGGTGACGAGCTTGGTGAAGGCGTTGACGGTCTTCTCGGGCGTGGCCTCGTCGTCCTCGACATAGAGCTGGAGCTTCTTGCCCAGCACGCCGCCGGCGGCGTTGATCTCGTCGATCGCCATCTGGCTGGCGTCGCGGGACTGGATGCCGTAGGTGGAGACGGGACCGCTGATCGGCATGATCGTGCCGATGGCGATGGTGTTCGAGGTCGCGCTGCAGGCAGGCAGGAGAGCGACGACGAAGGCCAGGATGACCAGAAGGACCGCGGACTTCTTGAACATGTGGAACCCCCTTCTTTCATTCCGCATCCGTACTCCGGATGCTCCGTTTCGTGAAAGAGTATCACATGGAGAATTGCGAGACAATCGGCAAAAGAGGGCATGCGCCCTTTTTTGCATGAAATCGTTCCGAAAGCTTCACCAAACGACTCAATGGACCGGGTTCTCCGGCTTTTCGGCCTTCGGCTTTCTCCTGCGGATCATCAGGAGGGTGAGGACCGTCATGTAGACGAACAGCAGCAGGAGGGTCGCGAGGTAGTAGATCCAGGCGTTGTGGGTGCCGTTCACCTGGTCCGCGGTGTAGCCCGTGACCGGGATGTTGATGGCGATCAGGAGAGGCAGTCCGACCGCGAGCCCGGTGCCGCTGCCGAGGACGAGGTTGTCGGCCGCGTCGCTCGAGAAGTCGGGGTCGACCTCGCGGAGCAGCGCCATGCCGTTGGAGATCGTGCCGGTCAGCATGCCGTACTGGGCCGCCAGGTTCTCGAGCGGATACTTCTTGAAGACCTTGCGGCCGATCCAGGTGCACCACCAGATCGTCAGGAATCCGCCGCTGATACCGAGGACGGCGGTGGGCAGCCAGTACTTCGCGATTGCGGTGAAGGAGAGGATCGCGATGGAGGCGGTGACCATGAAGTCGAAGGACATGCCGGCGATGCGGTTCAACAGATAGTTGTTCGGGTGGTTCTCCTTGACGATGCCCTTCGCGCGCAGCTTGTCGAGGACCAGGCGGGCCAGGAGGCCGTATACGGAGCCGACGATGAAGGCGAAGCCCTGGATCATGTTCGCGAAGGTCGTCCCGAACGAGCCGAACTTTCCGCGCAGGAGGAAATCGATCAGGTAGACGGTCAGGTAGGTGGCGAGATAGACGACGCCGATCAGGATCACCTGGATCGTGAGGCGGTCGATCGAGGCGCTCATCTGGGATTCGTCCGCGGCGTCGCGCTCGATGACGACCTCGGCGTGGTGCCGCGCCTTCGGGGTCACGCCCTGGCGGGCCTTGACGCCCTTCTTCCGGATCAGCCAGTTGACGTAGGCGATGCCGCCGAAGCAGGCCCAGAGGGCACCCATCGTGGCGAAGAACAGGCCGGTGTTGGTGCCGCCGACGAAGCCCGCCTTCTCCCACTGCTGGCCGAGCGCGAGGCATTGGCCGGGGCCCTGCCCGTAGCCGAGGGGGAGGAAGAATCCGAACGTCGGGAAGAGCGTCGGATCGTAGAGGTAGATGAAGCCGAGGGTGACGGCGAGGCCGAAGACGGCCTGGATCAGGTAGGTGCTGACGATGAACATGCCGGAGCGGCCGGCCTCGTTCGTCTTGCCCGGTTCGCGCTCCTTGAGGGCGAGCGCGATGAAGCCGATCGACATGAGGTGGTAGATCAGCTGCTCGAGATTGGAGACGTTGAAGTTGCAGATCTTCAGGAACTCGGGGCCGAGGAACAGGCCGGCGAAGCCAGCCAGGATCGCATTGGGGACGAGGAAGCGCTTGAGGAAAGGCAGGGAGGTCTTGATCAGGGTGCCGATCCCGAGGAACAGCGCCAGGTAGAGGACGTCCATGACGAAGCTGCCGTCGAACTGGGTGAGATTCTGTGCCGTGGCCTGGAGTTTCGTGAAGAAGTCGCCCGCTGCCAGGGAAACGATCATGCGTGTGCCCTCCCGGGTCCGTCAAGGTCGGAGTCTTCGGGGAATCCCAATCCAAGATACCCCATCGACACAAGGAACGAAAGTGGAAATCCTGCTGTTTTTCCGGCGGAACGGCCGTCCGTCAAGGCAGCAGCGCGTCGATGTTCTTTCCGGACAGGGCCCGGACCGCGACGCCGTGGGTCTCGAGCAGCTTCTTCATGAGTTCGGCCTCGGCGGGACGCTTGATCTTGAGGGTGGTGGTCTTCACGAGGTCCTTCGTGGCGACCAGCATGTACTTGACCGCGCGGTAGGCGGGCATCTGGGCGTTGACGCCGCGGACCTGCGTCCACAGCCAGTCGATCTGGGCCTTGGCATTGGCGGTGCCGGCCGCGGCGGCCAGCAGCTCAGGGTCGACGACGAGCTTGGTGCAGATGTCGACGCCGCCGGAAGGTTCCTTCTCGCCCCATGCGAGCGATTCGCGCACGCCCGGGATCCTGTTGAGCAGGGTCTCGATTTCCTCGGGGAAGGCCTTCTTCCCGTTCGCCATGACGATCATCGATTTGATGCGGCCGGTCACGTAGATGCAGCCGTGCTTGTCGAAATGGCCCATGTCGCCGGTGCGCAGCCAGCCGTCGGGCATCAGGACCTCGGCGGAGGCCTCGGGGTTCTCGTAGTAGCCGAGCATGACGTTCGGGCCGCGGACGAGGATCTCGCCGACCGCCCCGGGCTCGTCGCTGTCGGTGTCGACCGCGACCTCCACCTCGGACACGGGGTTGCCGATGCTGCCGAGGATGTTGACCCGCTCGTTGCAGGCCGTGGCGACCGGTGACGTCTCGGTCAGGCCGTATCCCTGCAGGAAGAGGATGCCGAAATCGTCGAGCGCGCGGATGATGCGCGGGTCGATCGGGGCGGCGCCGCTGACGCAGAGGCGCATGCTGCCGCCGAGTCCCTCGAGGACCTGGTGGAAGACCTTGCGGCGGATGTCGATGCCGAAGACGCGCAGGAAGCGGGTGGCCTTGCGCATCGCGCCGACGAGTTTCTCCTTGCCGGATTTCTGGATGCCGTCCATCAGCTTGTGGTAGATGTTCTCGTACAGCAGCGGCACGGCGAGCAGCAGGTTGATCTTCCACTCAGAGAGGTTCTTCGCGAAGTAGCGGAGGCCGTCCGTGAAGCAGATGCAGGCGCCGTAGTACAGGAACATGTACATGCCGACCGTGTTCTCGAAGGTGTGGTGCAGCGGCAGCACGGACAGCCCGCGCTCGCCGGGGTAGATCTCGATGACGCCGGAGACGCTGTAGATGTTGCTGCAGACGTTGGTCTGGCTCTGCATGACGCCCTTGGACATCGCGGTCGTGCCCGACGTGAAGAGCAGCGCGCACATGGCGGCCGGATCGATCTTCGCGTCGACGTACCCGCGGTCGCCCGCGGCGAGCGCCGCAGCGCCGGCGCCGATCACGGCCTGGTAGGACAGGAAGCGGGCATCGCCCGCGGGCAGGCGGCTCTCGACCGCCGCGCCGTCCATGCACAGGAAATGGCGGATCCGCTGGTTCTTCTGCGCGACGCGGACCATCATCTCGTGGAAGTTGGGAGCGTACAGCACGGCCTCGGCGTCGCCGCGGACGAGCAGGGTCGCGACCTCGTTCTCGGGAAGCGCCTTGTCGAGCGGGACGGACACGCCGACGCCGTTGACCACGGCGGTGTGGGAGACGGCCCACTCGTAGCGGTTCTCGCCGATCACGGCGACCCGATTCCCGGCGAGGCCGAGACCGAGCAGACCGGTACCGAGCGACTCGACGTCCGCGAGGAACTGCCGGTAGGTGCGGGTCTCGACGGGTCCGTCCGGCGTGCGGCGGAACATGTAGGCGTTCGTGTCGCCCCAGAGTCCGACGGACTGGCGGAGCATCTCGATCAGGGTGGAGAAGTGTCGGCCCTGTAGATAGCGCTTGCCCTTGACGATCTGCATCTTCCATCCTCCTGTGCGATTTCGCGCGGCATTCCATCGAATTTGATTGGAGAATCAGATTGTTTGAGAATCGAACAATCGCATTCTACCATCGCGTATGGTATCCTGCAAGAATCCTGAAAACGCGGAGGACCCCATTTTGCCGAGAATGAAACTGTCCAGCGCCACTCCAAGGGGAGTGATGTTCAAGAAGCCGGAGACCGGCATGTTCTCCAAATATCCCGTCCAGCGCGGACTGCTGGGGAACGCGGCCTTCGGCTTCGCCGTCGGCGCCTCCCGGCTGCTGCTCGACATGAAGGCGACCGGCCTGGAGAATATTCCCGAGACGCCGCCCTTCGTCCTGTGCCCGAACCACGAGACCTACGTCGACGGGATGTGGGTCGCGTCCTACCTTCGTCCCGGCCAGTTCAAGAAGATGTGCAGCCTCGCCGCCCAGGAGCTGATCAGCTCCCACGGCGTCTTCGGACAGCTGATGCTCCGCGTCGGCCGCGGCATCGCCATCGACCGCCTCGGAAATCCCGTCCGGGCGCTGATCCTCGCGAAGCAGCAGTTGGAGAAGGGCGAGATCGTCCTGGTGCATCCGGAAGGGACCCGCACCTCCGACGGAGAACTGGGTCCGCTCATGGACGGAGCCGCCTATCTCTCGATCAAGAGCGGCGCGCCGCTCGTCCCGGTCTTCCTCGAGGGGGGCTACCGGATCTTCAACCGCCACATGAAGTGGCCGAAGTCCTTCGACTGGAAGCGCCTGCGCCGCATGAGCCTGCGGATCACCTTCGGCAAGCCGCTCCTGCCCTGCGACTACAAGGACGCGAAGCAGATGACCGACAGCCTCGCCGCCTGGATGCGCGAGATGCGCCGGCGCAGCACGCTGTACGCGACGGCCTGACCTCCCGGACGTCCGTCCGGTTCAGAACACCGCGAGACGGATCGCCCCGGGCAGCACTTCGAATCCGATCGAATCCTCGTACGAGCTCTCGCCGTCGCAGTTGACCGCGAGCGGCTCGTCGACCCTGCGGATCGTCCCCTTGCGGACCTTGTACATCGACACGGCCGGGTTCCCCATGTGGGTGCCGCCGGCGTATTTCGGAATCAGCGCCAGGATCCGGAAGACCCCGAGCTTGCGCACGACGCACAGGTCGAGCAGTCCGTCGGAGGCGTCGGCCTCCGGGGCCGGGTGGAAGCCGCCGCCATAATAGGCGCCGTTGCAGACGGCCATCAGCGTGAAGGACTCCTTGCGGAGCACCCGCTCCGTCGCGCCGTCCTTCGACTGCACCTCGAGGTCGAGCTCCATCGGGAAATGGTGCTTGCCGGACAGTCCGGCGATCGCGGCGAACAGATACGAGACGCCGCCGATCCAGGGGGCCTTGGCGACCATCGCCTTGGCCTTGAGGCCGACGATCGTGTCGAAGCCGAGGGAGGCCACGTTCACGAAGAGACGGTCGTTGAAGCGGGCCGCGTCGACGGACCGGTACGACTCGGAGCCGAGCCTGTCGAGGATCGCGACCGGGTCGCGCATCCCGTAGACCGTGCGGACGAAGTCGTTGCCGGTGCCGCAGGGCAGCACGCCGAGCACGGCGCCGGTCCCGGCGAGGCCGTTCACGACCTCGTTGACCGTACCGTCTCCCCCGCAGGCGAAGATCACGGCGGACGACCCGTCCCGTTCCCCGATCGCGCGCGCGATCTCGGTCGCGTGACCCGGCCGCTCCGTGCGGTGGATCTCATACCGATGCGCGCCGAGGGTCGCGAAGCGCTTCTCGATCGCGAGTTCGGTGAGGTCGGACCGGTGCTTGCCGGCAGTGGGGTTGATGATGAAGCGGTAGAGCGTCGGGGCCGTCTCGTTCGCCATGGGCTACCTCTCTCGATGGAAGTTTGGGGCTAGGGGCGGCGCTGGAGGGTCCGGATCAGGCTGTGGCGGGAGCAAGCAGCGGGTCGATGTTCCGGCCCGCGAACTCCCGGATCGGAAGCGCGGCCGCGTCGAGCGCGGCCTGGACGCGGGCGATCTCGACCGACCGCTTGATCTTGAGCGTGGTGGTCTTGATCATCTCGTCGAATCCGAAGACGAAGTAGCGGACGGACTTGAACGACGGCATGCGTGCGTTGATCTCCTTGACCAGGCGCTCGAGCGTCTTGCGGATCTCGAACTCGTCGAGCTTGCCGCCGAGCGTCTCGAGCAGCTTGTCCTTGTCGAGCACGAACCGCGCGCAGATGTCGACTTCGCCGTCCTTGCGCTTCGCGCCCCAGACCAGGGACTCCTTGACGAAGGCGGAGACGCCGTCGATCAGCTGCTCGACCTCCTCGGGGAAGACCTTCTTCCCGTTCGGGAGCACGATCATCGACTTGAGCCGGCCCGTCACGAACAGCCGGTCCTTCGAGTCGACGTGCCCGATGTCGCCGGTGCGGAACCAGCCGTCGTGCAGGGCGTCCGCGGTCGCCTGCTCGTCGCCGTAGTAGCCGAGCATGACGATCGGGCCGCGGACGAGGATTTCCCCCGTCCCGCCCCGGATGTCCGTGTCGATCGCTATGTCGACGCCGCCGACGGGTTGGCCGACCGAACCGGGCCGGAAGATGCGGGAGTTGCAGCCGGTCACGACGGGCGCGGTCTCCGTGAGGCCGTAACCCTGGTAGATCAGGAAGCCCACATCCGCGAAGAAGCGGATGATCGCCGGGTCGATCGGCGCCGCGCCGCAGATTCCGATCGTGAGCCGGCCTCCGAACCCTTCGTGGATCTGCTTGAAGAGCTTGCGGCGCAGGTCGATGCCGAAGAAGCGGAGGACGTTCGAGACGCGGATCGCGATTTTCACGGTCCTGGTCTTTCCGGTCTTCTTCAACGTGTCCTGGACCTTCGCGTAGAAGTTCTCGAAGAGGACCGGCACGCCGATCAGGAGGCTGATTCCGAACTCCTGCAGGTTCTTCTGGATGTAGCGGAGCCCGTCGCACTCGTAGACGCAGCCGCCGATGCCGAGCGACGTCAGCAGCCCGCACGTGTTCTCGAACGTGTGGTGGAGCGGAAGGACGGACAGGAGGCGATGGCCGGGCCGCAGCTCGAGCATCGAGCAGATCCCGCGGATGTCGGCGACGAAGTTCCGGTGGCAGAGCATGACGGCCTTCGAGGCGCTCGTCGTGCCGGACGTGAACAGCAGCGAGACCATCGCGTCGGGGTCGATCGGCGCGTCGAGATACGCGCGGTCGCCGGTCCCGAGGAGCGCGGCGCCCCGGTCGAGCAGAGCGGGCAGGTCGAGGAAGCGCGCGTCGTCCGCATCGGGCTCGGCCTTCGAGGCGTTCATGCAGATGAAGTGCTCGATACGGGGAAGGCGGCCGGCGGCGGACTTCATGACCTTGTGGAACGCCGGGGCGTACACGACCGCCGACGCCTCGCCGCGCTCGAGAAGGCTCAGGATCTCGGTATCGGGCAGCAGGCGGTCGAGCGGAACGGAGACGCCGAGGCCGTTCGTGACCGCGACGTGGGCGAGGCACCACTCGTAGCAGTTCTCCCCGATCACGGCGACGCGCCGGCCGGCGAGACCGAGGGACGCGAGGGCGGTGCCGAGGGCATCCACTTCGCCCTGGAACTCGAGGTAGGTCCGCGTCTGGAGGGGAGCGTCGATCGAGGTGCGGAAGCGGAAGGCGGGTTCTCCCGGGAAGAGCTCGACACTCTGGTGCAGCATTTCGCGAAGGTCGCGATAGGAGCGGACGGGAAAATATTCTCTGGACTTGACGATCTGCATGGGGACTCCTTTTCGGGCGAATGGGAAATCGGAAAGTGGCTCCGCGGCCCGCTACTGCGCGGCCGAGAGCCTCATCAGGACATAATCGACGGCTTCTCCGACGGTCTCGAGGCCCTCGGCATCCTCGTTGGAGATCTGCATGCCGAATCGTTCCTCGAGGTCGACGACGAGTTCGTAGATCGCGAGGGAGTCGAGCTTCAGGTCGACGACCAGGAGTTGCCCTTCGGTGATCTCGGATTCCGGCAGGTTGGAGAGGCGCGCGATCGAAGCGGAGATTTCGTTCAGGACCTCGGAGCGGGTCGGTTCGGGCATTTCGGTTCCTCCTGCCGCGGCCGGCGGGGCCGCAAGGGTCTGCGGGCTGCGATCAGTCCTCTGTGATGTTGTAGCGGCGGTATTGCTCCCGCACGAAGCCGTCGATCGTCTCGAGCGTCCGGATCAGCGTCTTCTTCCCGGTCTCGTCGAGCGGCAGCAGAAGTCTCTCCACCAGGAGCGTGTGGAACTTCGTGTGAAGACGATAGGCGAGCTTGCCCTTGCGGGTCAGTTTCACGCGCACGATGCGGCGGTCCGCTTCGTCCCTCAGCCGCTCGACGTAGCCCTTCCGCACGAGTTTGTCCACCGCGACCGTCAGCGTGCCCGTCGTGATCTCCAGTCGGGCCGCCGTCTCGCTCATCGTGTGGGCGTCGTAGAGGCCGATCCCCTCGAGCGTGTGCATCTCCGCGATCGAAAGGTCGCTGAAGCTGCCCCTGCGGAGGGCCTTCTGCTCGGTCACGAGGATGTTCTCGAAAATCTCGAGCAGCAGGTCGTTGACGTGGCTTTTCTGGTCATCCATTTCTGAAGCGCCCTCGTCGGAAATACTTTGATATGCAAGAATTTCGTTCAGCGTCATTCTAACCCCTGCTTCCGAGGTTGACAAGCGAAAGGGTCCGCGGAAAGGCGAATCCGTGGAATTCCTATTCCCCGCGTCCTTCGACGCGCCAGGGGGCGACGTCCGGCAGGCAGTCCTCCCGAAGGGAACCGCGCACGTCGATGCCGTCCTCACCGTAGACCGTCGCGATCCCACGGCCATGCCCGTGCAGCCAGTCGACCATCCCCGCCTTGTCGTACGGCAGGAGCAGGTGGACCGGCACGAGGCCGCCCGGCGCGAGCGACTCGATCGCGCCGCGCAGCGCGTCGAGCCCCTCGCCGGTCAGCGCGGACACGACGAACGTGCTTCCGCCGGTCTTCGCCGCAGCCGGCAGGAGATCGACCCTATCGGCCTTGTTGTAGACGGTGAGCCGGGGCAGGGCGGCCGCGCCGAGTTCCGTGAGCAGGGACTCCACGATTTCCATCTGCCGACCGGATTCGGGGTCGGAGACGTCGACGACGTGGACGACGACGTCCGCCTGGGCGACCTCCTCGAGCGTCGACCGGAAGGCGTCCACGAGGTGGTGCGGCAGCTTGCGGATGAAGCCGACGGTGTCGACCAGGACGATCTCGCGGCCGTCTTCAAGGGGCATCCGGCGCGCGGTCGGGTCGAGCGTGGCGAACGGCATGTCCTCGGCGAAGAGGTCGACGCCGCACAGGCGGTTGACGATCGACGACTTGCCGGCGTTCGTGTAGCCGGCCACGGCCACGACGAACGCTTCGCCGCCGCGGCGCCTGGAACGCACGCGGTCCCGGTGGTCCCCGACGGTCGCGAGGTCCTGCTTCAAGGCGAGGATCCTCCGGCCTATATGGCGCCGGTCGGTCTCGAGCTTGGACTCGCCGGGTCCGCGCGTGCCGATGCCTCCGCCGAGCCGGGACATGGCGACGCCCATGCCGACGAGCCGGGACTTGCGGTACTGCAGCTGGGCGAGCTCGACCTGGAGCTTTCCTTCGCGGGACGCAGCACGCAGGGCGAAGATGTCGAGGATCAGCATCGAGCGGTCGATCGTGCGCCGGCCGACGATCTCCTCGATGTTGCGGATCTGGGAGCCGGACAGTTCGTCGTCGAACACGAGCAGGTCGGCGTCCAGGGAGTCGCCGGCGCTCTTCAGCTCGAGGGTCTTCCCCTTGCCGACGTAGGTTGCGGAGTCCGGCGAATCCCTGCGCTGCATCATCCGGCCGACGACGACGCCTCCGGCCGCGCGCACGAGTTCGGCCAGCTCGTCGAGCGAGCGGTCCGCCTCCTCGGCGTCCCCGGCGCCCGAAAGGTCCAGCCCCACGACGATCGCCCGGTCGACGGGCTTCCCCGTCTCCTTCATTTCCTTGCCTTCTCGGTCCGACTTCATCGATTCCATGCTATGCCCGCCTTCTCCGCCAGAATCATCAAAATACGCTGCACCGGATTTTTTTGTCCGTAAACTATGGATTCTTTTTTCCCTACCCACTAAATTATACTTGCATTCCACCCATAAGTCCCGACGAAAGACAGGAGGCACCGCATGAACCAGAACGAAGGACCGGACCCCCATCTCGACGGATCCGAAAGGAACGGCAATTCTTTCTATGATCCGCCCGAGGAATCCCAGGCTTCCGAAACGAGAATCCTGCGGGAGGCCCTGGCGAGGACCCTGCGCATCTACGCGCAGGAGAGCTCGTCGAGCAACGAGGAGTTCGCGGCCAGGGTGGGCATCAACCGAGGTCACCTGAACGAGATCCTGAACAAGAAGGTGGACCCCAAGCTCTCGACGGTCTTCCGCATGACGCGAAGGGTCGACCGCTGCCCGAACGTGCTCCTCTGCGAGATCTGCGCGCGGACCTTCGGACCCTGCGTCCATGCCATCGACCCCGAAGACGTCGTCCCCGACGTGAAGACGCTGCGGGATCTCCACAGCGGGCACCCGAACCGTCGAGAATCGGACTGCAGCTGAATCGCCGGAACGACAGGAGCCTCCGGGTCCCTCGAGGGACCCGGAGGCTCCTTTGGCTGCCGGACTAGGATTCGAACCCAGACAGACTGCTCCAGAGGCAGTTGTGCTACCCTTACACAATCCGGCAACGTCGGCGAGGGAGATTATAGCACCCCCATCGGGACCGTGCAACCGCCTTTCGGCGCCCTGCCCGCGACGTGGCGGAACGGCGGTGCGGAAGGGTATAATGGGTCCAGACGGGGGGAAAGCATGGCGAAGGCGAAGTCGGTCTTCCATTGCACCGAATGCGGTTACGAGGCGAGCGGCTGGATGGGCAAGTGCCCCGGCTGCGGTTCCTGGAACACGCTGGTCGAGGAGCGGACGCCCGCGACGGCATCCTCCTCCCTGAACGGCGGCAAGGCGGCCGCTCGCGGCTGGCTGCCGGGCGAAGCCGGACCGCTGAAGGGCGAGGCCAGCGGAGCCGTCGACCTCGCGGACGTCGAGGCGGGCAGCGAGCAGCGCTTCGCGACCGGAATCCGCGAGATGGACCGCGTGCTCGGCGGCGGATTCGTCCGCGGCTCGCTCGTCCTCGTCGGCGGCGACCCCGGGATCGGCAAGTCGACGCTGCTGCTACAGGTCTGCGACCGCGGGCGCTTCGAAGGCAAGGTCCTCTACGTGTCCGGCGAGGAATCCCCCCAGCAGGTCCGTCTCCGCGCCGAGCGGCTCGGGGCGGTCTCGGGCCGGATCCGCCTGCTCGCCGAGACCTCCTTCGACGCCGTCGCCCGGGCGATCGAGGTCGAGAAGCCCGTCCTGTGCGTCGTCGATTCGATCCAGACGATGTACGCCGACGACCTCACATCGGCACCCGGCAGCGTCGGGCAGGTGCGCGAGGTGACCGCCGGCCTGTTGCGCGTGGCCAAGACGCTCGGCACCACGATCGTCCTCGTCGGGCACGTCACGAAGGACGGCGCGATCGCCGGGCCGCGCGTGCTCGAGCACATGGTCGACACCGTGCTCTACTTCGAAGGGGACCGGCACGGCGCGTACCGGATCCTCCGCGCAGTCAAGAACCGCTTCGGCGCGACCGACGAACTGGGGATCTTCGAGATGCGCGACACCGGGCTCGAGGAGGTCGACAACGCGTCGCAGGCGATGCTCTCCGGCCGCGCGACCGACGTCCCGGGCTCGGTCGTGACCGCCTGCATGGAGGGCACCCGTCCGCTGCTGGTCGAAATCCAGGCGCTGCTCTCCCCGTCCGTCTACCCCTCTCCCCGCCGGATGGCCCAGGGGGTCGACGCCGGCCGGGTGACGATGCTGATGGCGGTGCTCGAGAAGAAGACCGCGGTCGGACTCGGCAACATGGACGCCTACGTGAACGTCGTCGGCGGCCTCAACGTCGACGAGCCGGCCAGTGACCTCGCGGTGGTCGTGGCCGTCGCCGCGAGTTTCCGCAACCGCGCGGTGAAGTCCGGCACGCTGCTCTTCGGGGAAGTCGGCCTGACCGGCGAGATCCGCCCCGTGGCGCACCCCGAACGGCGCACGATCGAGGCCGGGCGGCTCGGTTTCACGCGCTGCGTCCTCCCGGGCGCATGCCGTCGCGCGATGGAGCGCAGCGACCCGCCGGACGGAATCGACCTCGTGTACGTCGACACGGTCGGGGAGGCCCTCGATGTCTGTCTCTGACTTCCCTTGCCGCGTTCTGGCCGTCATTCCCGCCGCCGGAACCGGGTCGCGGATGAGGTCCTCCGTCAACAAGCAGTTCCTCGCGATCGACGGCGTGCCCGTCGTCGCGCGCACCTTCTGCGCCTTCGCGGACCTCGATGCCGTGGACGCGATCGTCGTCGTGGCCTCGCCGGGCGAAGAACGGCGGATGCTCGCCCTCTGCGAGGAATACGCCCCGGGACGCGTCAACGCCGTCGTGACGGGCGGCGCCACGCGGCAGGACTCCGTCCGGAACGGTCTCGAGGCCCTTCTCGAGGTCGACGCCGGTCCGATCGACTCCGGCATCGAGACCGTCGTCCTGATCCACGACGGCGCCCGTCCCTTCGTGTCGCCCGAGGTGATCGCCCGCTGCATCGAGGGGGCGATGCGCTACGGCGCATGCGCGGCCGCGGTGCCCGTGAAGGACACCGTCAAGGTCGTCGACGCGGAGCGAAGGGTGCTCTCGACGCCCGACCGGGCGACGCTGTGGGCCGTGCAGACGCCGCAGGCCTTCCGCCTCTCCGTGCTGCAGAAGGCGCTCCGCCATGTCGCCGACAGCGGCTTCGCCGGAACCGACGACACGTCGCTCGCCGAGGAGGCCGGAATCCCCGTCCACCTCGTCGAGGGCGACTACGCGAACCTGAAGATCACGACCCCGGAGGACCTTCCGGCGGCAGAACTGTATGCGCTCGGCCGCAAGCGCGCCGGCGGGCGTCGATAGCCCTTCCGGGACAAGCCGGCTCGCCTTTCCGCTCCGGCGGACACCGGTCGGGCATCACTCCGCGGGACGCACCGCGCTCAGGATGCAGAGGACCTGGATGCCTTCTCCCCGTCCGAAATCGCTGAGTCCCTCCCCGCTCGTCGCGGTGAGGCCGATCGACCGGCCAGGCAGGCCGAGCAGGTCCGAAAGTCGTGCGCGGATCCCGGGCAGGTGAGGCGTGAGTTTCGGACGCAGTCCCTCGATCGAGACGGACAGGTGGGTGAGTCGGATGCCGCCGAGCGAGCGCAGGGCCTCCGCAAGGTAGGCCGCGCTGTCCGTGACGCCTTCGTCGCGGCACATCCGGTCGGCCGTCGCCCCGATCACGTTCACGCCGGTCAGCCCCGACACGGCGTTGGTCACGGCGTGGAGCAGCACGTCGGCGTCGCTGTTGCCTTCGAGCGCGGGGCCCTCCGGCAGCGTCACGCCGCCGAGGCGCAGCGGTCGCCCGGGGGAGGCACCCGGCGCGACGAATCGGTGGCTGTCCTGGCCGATCGCGGAGAGCGGAACGAGTCCGGCGTCCATCCGTCGTGCGCCTCAGGCGCCCGCCAGGCGGCGGTCGAGGAACTCGGCGACCACGCCCAGGACCTCCTCCGCCTCCGGCTCGTTGTGCAGCTCGTGGAAGAATCCGGGCCAGATGCGGGACTCGCAGCGGTCGCCGCACTTCGCGATGAATTCCTGCACGGCCTCGTGCGAGACGACGAGGTCGCCGGTCCCGACCATCACGAGCAGCGGGATGTGCAGGTCGGGCTCCTCGGCGAGGATGCGCTCCCCGTTGGCCGACAGTTCCTGGAAGATCCGCGCGCCGATCGCATCGAGATACAGCGGGTCGTTGCGGGTCGCCTCCTGGTTCTCCTTCGAACGGTTGAGTTCCTCGATCTTCAGGTCGCTCTTGGCCGTGAAGTCCGGGAGGATCTTCGAGACGATCTTCGCCATCGCCACGGTCGCAGCCGACGGCGGTTTGTGAAGACGGAGCCAGGGGCTCCCCGCGACCGCGCACTTCACCGACGCGGGCAGCGCCGGCGCGTGCAGGATGCGGAACAGCACCTCGTTCCCGCCCATGCTGTGCCCGTAGAGGGCGATCGGCAGGCCGGGGAAGTTCTTCCCGATCCGGTCGAGCACGAGGTCGATGTCGGACATGAGCGACGCGTAGGTGCGGACGACGCCGCGCTTGCCGGGCGTCAGCCCGTGTCCGCGCTGGTCGTGGATCACGTACGCGTACCCGCGGGCGCAGAAGAACGCCGCGGACCGTTCATAGCGGCCCGTGTGCTCGCCGAAGCCGTGCACCATCGCGATGCAGGCCTTCGGCGGGCCGTCCGGGCGGAAGATCCTCACGTGGAGCTGCTGCTGGTCCTGGGCGACGAGCCATGCCGATTCCGTCTTCATGATAGGCACTCCTCCTCCAAGATGACCTGTGCGGCGGCGTTGGCCGCGGCTTCCCTCCGGTTCCTGGCCGTCAGCGCCTTGGTCTTCCAGGCGCCCGAGAAATAGCGCATCGTGCTGATCGACGAGGCGAGCACCCAGCTGACCGGGATGGACCACCAGATGCCGCGGTGCCCGATCGAAGCGATCGCCGACAGAACATAGGCCGCCGCGACGCGGGTGACCAGCGTCGCAATCGTGGTGTACAGCGGGACCATCACGTCGCCGGACCCGCGCAGCACGCCGTTCATGCAGAACATCAGCCCGAAGACGACGTAGAAGACCGACACCACGCGGAGGTACTCCCCACCCTGCTGCAGGACGCCGGTGTCACCGGCCCCGACGAACATGGCGATCAGCTGCTCCCCGAACAGGAGGACGATGCCCGTGATGACGACGCAGATCAGGACCATCAGCACCAGCGAGGCGCGCAGCCCCTTGCCGACGCGGTCGAAGCGCCCGGCGCCGACGTTCTGGCCCGTGAAGGTCGTCGTCGACATGCCGATGCTGAGGATGAAGGCGGTCGCGATCTGGTCGATGCGGATCGCGGCGCCGTAGGCGGTCACCGTGACCAGTCCGAAGGAGTTGACGAGCCCCTGGACCGCGAGCCCGCTGATGCCCAGGACGGACTGCTGGACCGCCATGGGCAGGCCGACGCGGATCGAGGTGGCGAACAGCTTGCCGTCGAAGACGAGGTCCTTGCGGGACAGCTTGAGGATCGGGACCCTCCGGTTGATGTAGACCAGGCAGAGGACCCCGGACACGGTCTGGGCGATCACGGTGCCCAGCGCGACGCCCTCCGGCCCCATCCCGAGTCCCGCGATGAAGACGAAGTCGAGCCCGATGTTGAGGACCGTCGAGATTGCGAGGAAGTACAGCGGCGTCTTCGAGTCGCCTACGCCCCGGAGGAAAGCCGCGAAGGAGTTGTAGAGGATCATCCCGGTGATGCCGGCGAAGCTGAC
This sequence comes from uncultured Eubacteriales bacterium, assembly GCA_903835065.1. Classification (GTDB taxonomy): domain Bacteria; phylum Bacillota; class Clostridia; order Saccharofermentanales; family UBA5734; genus CAILLO01. Next base: position 7,758 of record CAILLO010000047.1, on the reverse strand, counting down.
CTTGAGGAAGGCGAGGGCGCCGGGGAGGATCTCGGCCGGCGTGTCCAGCAGGACCAGTAGCGGCCTCGAGACGAGGAGGCCGACGACCGTCACCACGACCGCCGCGCCGAGGTAGAAGATCATCGAGGTCGCGTAGGTGCGGCGGAGCCGGTCGTGGTCCTTCGCGCCGAAGAACTGCGAGATCATGATCGTGGCGCCCATGGTGAGGCCCATGACCAGGGCGATCATGAGGAACAGGACGGGCGTCGCGGCGTTGACCGCCGCGAAGGCGTTCGCACCGCGGAATCGGCCGATGATGATCGAATCGATGAAGAAGTACAGCTGCTGCAGCACGTTGCCGATGAAGAGCGGAAGCGAGAACGCGAGGATGTGCCGGAACTCGCTCCCCTTGGTCATGTCCCTCATGAAGGGTCTCCCTTGTCCTGGTCCTTGTGCCGCGCGCGGATCTCGGTGCGTCGGATCTTGCCGCTGATCGTCTTGGGCAGCTCCGTCGCGAACTCGAGGATCCGCGGATACTTATAGGGTGCGGTGTGCGTCTTCACATACTCCTGGAGCTCGAGCGCGAGCGCCTCGGAGGGGACGTATCCCCTGGCCGGCACCACGGTCGCCTTGACGACCTGCGTGCGCACCGGGTCGGGCACGCCGATCACGGCGCACTCGAGCACGGCCGGGTGCTCCATCAGCACGCTCTCGACCTCGAAGGGGCCGATGCGGTAGCCGGAACTCTTGATGATGTCGTCGTCGCGTCCGACGTACCAGAAATGCCCGTCCTCGTCGCGCCACGCCATGTCGCCCGTGTGGTAGACGCCGTCGTGCCAGACCTTCCGCGTGAGTTGCTCGTTCATGAGATAGCCGCCGAACATGCCGACCGGACGTCCCTTATCGGTGCGGATGCAGATCTCGCCGACCTGACCGGCGCGCACCGCGTTCCCGTCCTCGTCGGCCAGGAGGATGTCGTACATCGGGTTCGGGCGGCCCATCGAGCCCGGCTTGGGCTCCATCCACGGGAAGTTCGCGATCTGCACGGTCGTCTCGGTCTGACCGAAGCCTTCCATGAGCTTGAGTCCGGTCGCCTTCAGGAACTGCTCGAAGACCTCCGGGTTGAGCGCCTCGCCCGCGATCGTCGCGTAGCGCAGCGAGGAGAGGTCATACTTCGTCAGGTCCTCCTTGATCAGGAAGCGGTAGATCGTCGGGGGCGCGCAGAAGGTCGTGATCCGGTACTTCTCGATCCGGGAGAGCAGTTCCGCCGGCACGAACCGGTCGAAGTCGTAGACGAAGATGCCGGCCTCCATGAGCCACTGCCCGTAGAGCTTGCCCCACACCGATTTCGCCCAGCCCGTTTCGGACACGGTGAAGTGGAGGCCGTCCGGCACGACGTTGTGCCAGTGCTTGGCCGTGACGATATGTCCCAGGGGGTAGCTGTAGTCGTGCGAGACCATCTTGGGCAGGCCGGTCGTGCCCGACGTGAAGTACAGGAGCATCGTGTCGGAGACGACGGGCGCGTCGGCGCCGGTCGGCCGCACGAACGGTACGGCCTCGGCCGTGCCGCGCACGTAGGACAGCCAGCCTTCGCGCTCGCCGCGGACCAGGATGCGCACCTGCACGCCCGGGCTGCTCTCGACCGCCTTCTCGACGTTCGCGGCGACCTCGCCTTCCGCCGTGCAGACCACGGCCTTCACGGACGCGGCCTCGAAGCGGTAGACGAGGTCCTTGACCTGCAGCTGGTTCGTCGCGGGAATGCAGACGGCGCCGAGCTTGTGGAGAGCCATCGCGGCGAACCAGAACTGGTAGTGCCGCTTGAGGATCAGCATCACGCGGTCGCCGCGGCCGATGCCGAGGCTGCGGAAGAATGACGCCGCGCGGTCGGACTCGCGGGCGACGTCCTCGAACGACAGCGTCCGCTCCTCGCCGGCCACGTTGCACCACTCGAGCGCGCGCCGGCCGGGCTGCTCGCGGGCGATCCGGTCGACCACGTCGTAGGCGAAGTTGAAGTCCGGCGGGATCTCGAACGAGACGCCCGTCAGGGTCCCGTCGGCCGCGAAGGTCTCCTTGAGATAGTCCTTGTGCAGGTCAGACATGCGACGGGCCCTCCTTGCGGCCCAACACGACCGCCAGGAACGTGCAGTCGTCGTCCAGCGCGACCATCCCGTGGCCGAGACCGGAATCGTAGTAGATCGAGTCCCCGGGGGCGAGGACCTCCTCGTGGTCCTCGATGCGGACGCGCAGGCTGCCCGTGAGCACGTAGTCGAACTCCTGGCCCTCGTGGCGGCTCAGGGGAATCCCGGCCTTCGCCTCTCCTCTCGTCGCGGGTGCCGTCACGACGAACGGCTCCGCGGTGCGGCCGCGGAACCGGTGCGCCAGGCTGCCGTACTGGAAGCCCTTGCGTCGCCGGATCGGCAGCCCTTCGCCCTTGCGCACGACGGCGTACGCCGTGAGGTGGGGCGATTCGCCCGTCAGCAGCTCCGTCAGGTCGATCCCGAACCGGTCCGCCGCCTGGTAGAGGAACGTGAACGTGAAGTCGCGCCGCCCTTCCTCGTAGGCGGCGTACTCGTCCTCCGATACGCCCGTCGCACGGGCCATCTCGGCCATGTCGACCCCGAGGACGTCGCGCATGCCCCGCAGGCGCTCTCCGATTCCGGCGACCCTGTCATCCATGATGCTTTCTCCTGTCCCAGTGCTCCACGAACGCGTCGAGCGAGCGGATCGCGGAGCGGATGTCGCCGAACACCGGCAGCCCGCTCTCCTCGATCATGCGGATGAATTCCTCGTAGTGGCCGCTGGCGTTGACCGAGACCACCATGGGCTTGTCGTACTTGCGTCCGAGCGCCGCGAGCAGCGGCCCGATCGCGTCCGGGTCGCGCATGTGCGGCCCCATCGTCCTCAGGTTCTCGATGTGCGGCAGCACTGCGACGAACACGCAGTCGACGCCGTCGTCCGCGAGGGCCGCCTCGACGAACCCGGCGAATCCCACGTCGGCCGTCATCGGCGTCAGATCGAGGAACGACGTGCTCGTGTCGACCAGGCCGCTCGTGTTGAGCGCCCGGATGCGTTCGACGGTCTCGGTTGCGAAGGTCGCCTGCGTCAGGTACTTCAGCGTGTCGGCGCCCATCGTCGCGTCGAGGCCGGCGTTCACGATGCCGGCGACGCGGCGGCCGCGGATCCTGCGGCGGCTGAGCATGGAGAAGGCCTTGGTGAAGTTGTAGAAGTCGGACAGGTCGTCGGTCAGCACGACGTCCGCCTGCAGGCAGGCCGCCTGGAAGACTTCGTAGCTGCCGGACATCGACGCCGTGTGCGAGGCCGCGGCCTTCACGCCCGCCTCGGTACGCCCGGACTTGTAGACGATCAGGGGCTTCTTCGTGCGGCGCGCGGCGTCGAAGAACCGACGCCCCTCGCCCGGGTCCATCCCTTCGACGTAGAGGGCCATCACGTCGACGCCCTTCCGTTCCGAGAAGTAGTTCACGAGATCCGGGAAGTCCACGTCGACCTTGTTCCCGAAGCTCACGATCGCCTTGAAGATCGGGGCGAACTGAGTGCGCTCGATGAACGTGATCGCCATGCCTCCGCTCTGCGTGAGCAGCGCGGTATTGCTCATCGGCCCGTAGTCGAGCCGCATGCGGTCCTCGCCGATGAACAGCGTGTTGACGCCGAGACTGTCCTCGCCCGGCGCGTAGAAGACGCCCATCCCGTTCGGGCCGACGATCCGCGTGTGGTGCGGCAGCATCGCGTGGACGCGGGAAGCGAACTCGGGGTAGTGGATCTCGCCCGGGATGCCGGAGACGACGATCACGGCCTTGCCGTCCGGCACCTCCGAGAGGAAGTCCAGCGTGGACTTGGCCGGCGCGGCGTAGACGACGAGGTCGTAGGGGCGGTCGATCGCGGCGAGGTTCTCGTACAGGGGCCAGGCGCGCCCGCAGATCTCGACGGTGCCGCCCTTGGGGTTCACGAGATAGAGGTCGTCGCGGCCGAGGTCCGTGAAGAGCTCGACGATGTTGCGGGCCATGCTGTACTTGCTCGTGTCGTGCGAGACCCCGACGATCGCGACGCCCTTCGGGGCGAAGAAGCCGTCCGGCAGGTGCGCGCGACGCTTCGACCGCTTGGCCGCGACGTCCGCGGGCTCGAATTCGGCGAAGCCGTCGACGGCGATGAAGCGGCCCTCCTCCGTGAAGACGAAGGGGTTCACGTCGATCGACCTGAGGAGGAAGGGCGGCGGGTTCTCCACCTGCTGCGCCGAGTAGTGCGCGCCCAGCTCGCTGACCGCGACCATCGACCGGACGATCATCTCCAGGTATCCGGGGTGCCCCGCGTCGTCGTACTTGTGCCGGATCTTGATGTTGCGCATCGCGTCCCGCGCCTCGTCCAGCGTGATCGGCGCGAGGAAGAGGTTCGCGGGGTCGTAGTACCTCGCAAAGAACTCGGCGTCGTCGCCGCCCTTGGACAGCGTCAGAACCGGCCCGAAGTTGGCGTCGTCCTTGAGTCCGACGAGGATCTCGCTGCCCAGCGACTGCGTGAATTTCGCGAACTCGACGACGAGGAATCCATCGATCCGGGGCTTCTCCCCCTCCGGGAAGTGCCTGAGGACCTCTTCACGCATGCTGTGCATCACGTAGCGGACGAACAGGGGGTCGGACGAGGCGACCTTCTTCACGCCGCCGTATTTCTGGTTGTGCGACAGGTCGCGCGAGACGGTCTTGACCATCACGTGGCCGCCGGGGAAGCGCGCCAGCATCGAGCCCGCGACCTCCTCGGGGGACTTCACGAAGCGGTAGTACGGCACGTCGAGGCCCATCGCGGACAGGACCGCGTACACCTCGTGCTCGTGCAGCGTGCTTCGGCCTTCCTTCGCGGCGTTGTAGAAAACGGCGTCGATCAGACGGGACGTCTCGGGCGCGAGCGGCATGTTCCCCACCTCCTGCGGTCGTCTTTCCCATCATACCATGAGCGGGACGGGGCGGGCACGGAGGCCGCGCGCGGGTTCGGAAGCTAGGCGAGGGCCTTCTCGATCAGGTCGCGGATGTCCTGCTGCATCGAGTCGGCATAGCCCGAGAGATTCCCCTGGATCTTCCCGCCCTTGATCACGTAGAAGGTCGGGATCGACCGGATGTTGAAGGTCCCGGCGAGCGCGGCCGCCTGGTCGGTGTCGACCCTCAGGAACAGGACGCGTCCGTCGTAGTCCTTCGCGAGCTGCTCGACGAAGGGGATGCTGGCCTTGCAGGGCGGGCACCAGGTGGCGTAGAAGTCGACGAAGACCGGGACGGCGGATGCGTCGACGGCCTTCTGGAAATCCGCGACTGCGCTCTCCTGGGGCGTGCCGCTGGGGTTCGACAGGCGCGTCACGCCCTTCTGGCCTGGCGCCGGGGCGGCGCAGGAAGCGAGCGACCAGGCCGTCGCAGCGGCCAGAAGCAGGGCGAGGGCGAACCGGGCACCACGACGGGCGATGCTTCGCATGGGAAATCCTCCTGTTCGTCGGCCCGCGGGCCGCGTCGAGGGCATTGTCCCATGGGGGGCAACGTCGACCATAGCGCGCCGGTTACGGTTTCTTCTCGCAGCGGAGCACGCGGTACCCGGCATCGATCTCGATGGCCTCGCAGACGCCGAACAGGGACTCGAGCTTCTCCGCGGCCGAAGGCGCGCCCTGCTTGCGCTGCAGCACCACGTAGAGCCGGCCTCCCGGCGCGAGGCGCTCGAAGGCGCCCTCGAAGAAGGCGTGCACGACGGCCTTCCCGGCGCGTACCGGCGGATTCGTGACCACGATGTCGAAGGGCCCGGGCAGGCGCTCGTAGCCGTCGGAGACCACGACCTCGAGACCCCGCACCCCGTTCTTCGTCGCGTTCTTCTTCGCGAGCGCAGCGGAGCGCTCGTTCACGTCCGACAGCGTCGGCTCGAGGGCCGGGAAGATCCGCTTCAAGGCGATCCCGACGGGGCCGTAGCCGCAGCCGATGTCGAGCAGGCGGCCCTTCCGGACGCCGGCCTTCGACAGGTCGTCCGCGACGGCCTCGATCAGGAGCCGCGTGCCGAAGTCGATCCGCTCCGGTGAAAAGACGCCGCGGTCGGTCTCGAACGAGAGGTCGATCCCGTGGATGCGGGTCTCGATCTCCTGCGGGCGGCTTTCGACCGCCGGATTCCGGTCGTAGTAGTGGGACATGCGGGGTCCTCCTTCGGGCGTTCGCATCGTCAGGCGTCGAAGACGTTGAGCGGAGTCGGGTAGGCGCCCAGGCTGGCTTCGAACTCGGCGCGCCGGGTGTCCCTCCCCGACCGGTCGTCCGGAAAGCGGATTTCGACCTGCAGCCGCAGGCGGGCGGAGTCCCGGTTGTCGGCGAGCCGCAGTTCCCGGACCCCGTATCCGGCCCTTTCGAGGAAGTCCGTGAAGGCCCGCGTGTCGAAGCCCGTCGCGTCCGCCTCGACCAGGTAGGTGAAGTTGCGGTACTTGAGCTTCTCCTCCGTGCGGTGCAGCAGGCGAAGGACGCCGAGCAGGGCGAGCGTCGTGGCGGCGGAGAGGAGATAGAAGCCGGCGCCCGTTGCGATGCCGACGCAGGAGATGGCCCACAGGCTCGCGGCGGTGGTGAGGCCCTTGACGGTCGCGCCTTCCTTGATGATCGTCCCGGCGCCGAGGAAGCCGATTCCGCTGACGACCTGGGCGCCGATGCGCGTCACGTCGACGGTCGTGTTCCCGTTCGCGGCCAGTGCGTTGGAGACGACCATGACCAGCGCGGAGCCGACGCAGACCAGCATGTGCGTGCGCAGGCCGGCAGGGCGCGAGATGTGCTCGCGCTCGAGGCCGACGAGCCCGCCCAGGGCCGCGGCGACCAGGACGCGGCCGAACGATTCGAGCAGCAGGAGCGGCGGCATTTCCATGAAGAGTCTCCCTTCGCGGCTAGTCCTGAGGGAAGAGGCGGTGGCGGGCGTCGATGCGCATCAGTAGGTAGATCAAGGGAAGTCCGAGCAGATAGAGGACGACGATCTCGCCGATCGCGACCGCGAGCATGCTCTCCCAGTATGGCGTGGGGGCTACCGGTTGCGGCAGGAGGTAGACGAGGTACGTGCCCACGATCAGGGCGTTCAGCACGATCGGCGGCAACGGCGCCAACGGTGCCAGCTTCCGGAGCCAGCGGGTGCCCAGTGCACCGAGCAGGGTCGCCAAGGTCCCGAAGATGACATCGATCGGGCCGAGTCCGCCGAACAGGAGGTTGGACAGGAAGCAGCCGATCGCGACGCCGGGAATCGCGGCCGGAGTCAGGACCGGCAGGAGGACCAGGACCTCGGAGATGCGGAACTGGGTGAAACCGAAGCTGATCGGGGCGAACGCGGCCGTCAGCGCGACGTAGAGGGCGGCGACGACGCCGCCGGTGGCAAGATAGCGGACGCTCTTCTTCATGCCGGAAACTCCTTAGTTTTGTTCGACCCGGTGCGCCGCACGCGGTTCCGGATCCGCCAGGATTTCGCGAACTGGCCTTCTTCTGAAACGAGTGTAGCGGATGCGGCGAGGGACTGCAAACGTCCGGACAAGGAAAAGGAGCCGGTATCGCTACCGGCTCCTTTGGCTCCTCAAGTTGGACTCGAACCAACGACCCTGCGGTTAACAGCCGCATGCTCTACCAGCTGAGCTATTGAGGAATATACTCCGGCGGAGACCTGTTTTCCCGGGCCGTTACCAGCCAGGTATCGTCGGCACTGGAGAGCTTAACTTCTGTGTTCGGGATGGGAACAGGTGTGGCCTCTCCGTCATTTCCACCGGAAGTGGGGGGTATGCAGGCCTTGCGG
>CAILLO010000046.1 GCA_903835065.1 uncultured Eubacteriales bacterium | reverse complement strand
GCCTGGTCCAGGGCCGCGAGGGCCGCGGAGTGGTCCGCCGCCGTGCGGGCGTCCTGGAAGGCCTGCATCTGCTGCGCGACCGACCCGTCGAACGTCTGTCCGACGTCGGAGCGGAGCTGGGACAGTTGGTCCTTCACCTGGTCCTTCACCCACTGCGGGTCGGCGGGAGACAGGGACGACAGCGCGCCGGCCACGATCTTCGCGCGGACCTGCCGGAGCAGGCCGTTCAGCTGCTGGACCTGCGCCTGGACAGCCTCATGGTTCGCGAGCAGGGCGGTCTTCTTCTCCTTCAGCGCGGCGAGGAACGCGGCCTGATCGGCCTTCTTCTGCTCCCAGATCGGTCCGGTCCGGCTGGCGAGCGCCGTGATGTCGGAGGCGAGGGACTTCGCGCTGGCGATCCAGCCCTCGACCGCGGTCTTCCACTGGACCTGGCCGGTCTGCACCGCGAGCAGCGTGTCGTATGCGTCGTTGGACTGCTTGTTCAGCATGTACGAGCGGAAGGCGACCATCTGGCCGATGAAGGTCTCGCGATCGGTCACGAGACCCATCATGCCCTGGCGCAGCGCATCGAGCCGGGTCTTCAGGGCGGCGGCCAGATCGGGGGCGACACGGGTCATGGAGATCCGATTGGCCTGGAGCGCGTCGCGGACGGATACCATGGCGTCCCTGGCCTGCTGCATCAGGGCGACGATCTCGGTACTGGCGGTGGCGACTTCCGTGCGGAGCGTCCGCACGTCGGTCAGGGTCGCGGCGGCGACGGGAACGGTCGCCGCGAACACCAGGGTCAGGGAGAGGGCTGCGGCCGCAAGGGCCCGGACAGTCCGGCGGGTGGTCTTCGAGTTCTTCGTCATCGTGGTTTCCTTCTTGCATTCCATGGTCGAGACCTCCTCAGGACCCTACGGTCGGAACGGGCGTCGAAAGCTCGTCCGCCATCGAGCCGGCTTCCGTGAGCAGCGAGGACGCGTCGACGGTGGCGCCGGTCGGGTCCGGGGCGTCGATGCCCGTGGGGATGGCATCCTGGGCGAGGCCGGCCTGGGTGGACTGGAGGATGCCGTCGATGTCCGAGACGGCCGCCTGCGCGCTCGGATCCGCGGCGACCGAGGACGCGGGGGTCGGCGTGGCGTTCCCGTTCCCTCCGTTCCCTCCGTTCGCTCCGCAGCCCGCGAGCAGCGCGGTGGCGGCGAGAGCGACGGCGACGGCCGATGCGAGGATGGTGCGGTTCTTCTTCATGCTCGGAATGCCTCCTTCAGGTGCGAGACGGGGCCAAGGGCCCGTGCCATGCCTCCATCGTACGGGACCCGTGTGAAATCGGCGTGAAATCCAGGGAATGCGCTAGGGCAGGTCGAGCGTGAAGCGGACGCCGCCCTCGACGTTCTCCGCCGCGCAGGCGCCGCCATGCAGGGACGCCACGAGCCGGACGACGGACAGCCCAATTCCGTGCCCGCCGCTTTCGCGCGAACGCGCACGGTCGATGGTATGGAAGACCTCCCAGATGCGGTCGAGTTCCCCGGCGGGAATCGGGGCGCCGGTGTTGAAGACCGCGAGGCGGACGCCCCCGCCGGGACGGGCCTCGACCGTCGCCACGACGCGCCGCTCCCCGTCCGCGTGGTTCATCGCATTGACCAGGTAGTTCGTGACCGCGCGCCCCACCCACTCCTCGTCGGCCTCGACCGGAACCGGCCCCGCCGCTTCGACCGCGAAGGCCACGCCTTTTTCCGCCATCGCCGGCGCGAGCCGCTCGCCCGCACGACGCACGGTCGCCGTCAGGTCGAAGCGAGCCCGGTTCATCTCGGACCCGCCCGATTCGAGCATCGACAGCGAGAGCATCTCGCGGACCAGGGCGTCCATGCGGTCGCACTCGTCGGAAATGACATCGCAGTATCGGCGCTCGCGCTCCGCGTCGCCCTCCGCGACGCCGTTCCGCAGTCCCTCCGCGTAGCCCTTGACGACGCTGATGGGCGTCTTCAGCTCGTGCGAAAGGTTCCGCACCAGCTCCTTGCGCCGCTCGACGTCCGCCTTCAGTTCGTCGAGGCTCGTGCTCAGACGCTCCGACAAGCGGTCCACGCTCCTCCCGAGCGTGCCGATCTCATCCCTCCGGCTCGTCCCGACACGCCGGCTGAAGTCGAGTCGGGCCATCCCCTCGGCGACCTCGCTCATCTCGCGGATGGGCTTCGTGGCCCGTCGCGCGGCGAGGGACACGATGAGGACTCCGACCAGCAGCAGGGCGAGACCGGTCATCGCGTAGAACCGGTTCGCGATGGCCACGCTGTCCTGCACTCCCTTCAGCGCGCGTTGCAGGATCAGGTAGCTTCCGTCGGAGAGCCGCCGCACGTAGACGAGGCGCGGAGCCAGCCCGCCCGGGTCCGAGAGGGCCTTGTAGTCGTCGGCGCCGGGCGCGGCGGCCGGCTTTTCCGTGAGCAGGGCGCGGATGCCCTGCGCGAGCGTGTCGAGGTCGGCCCCGCTCTTGAGGTGGAACGAGCTCGCGACGATCGTGAAGTCGGCGTCGGCGAGCGTCACGCCGATGCCGTCCTGGCGGTCGATGCCGTCCATGACGTCGAGAACGCCGGCGGGGTCCGCGGCGTAGGCCGCTGCGATCCGGTCGGCCGTGGCGGAGAAGGCCGCGCGGTTCTCCGTCTCGTAGTAGCGGAGCAGGAACACCGCGTTCAGCCCCACTCCGACGCCGACGACGGCGACCAGGAGGCCGGCGAAGAGCAGGGTCAGTTTCGTGCGGACGTTCACGGCCCATCCCCCTCGAACCGGTAGCCCGCGCCGCGCACGGTCGCGATGCGGCTTCCCGCGGAGCCGAGCTTGGCCCGCAGCGTCTTGACGTGCGTGTCGATGGTCCGGACGTCCCCGTCGTAGTCCATCCCCCATACCGCGTCGAGGATGCGTTCGCGCGTCAGCACGCGCCCCGGGTTGCGCATCAGCACGGCGAGCAGGGCGAACTCCTTGGCGTCGAGCGCGACCGGCAGGCCGCCGGCGACGACGTCCCGCGTCGCCGGGTCGAGGCGGATGCCCCCGTGCTCCGCCGCGTCGCCGCGGACCTTCAGCACGGGTCGCAGCAGGGCGCGGACCCGCGCGACGAACACCCCGTAGCGGAAGGGCTTCGCGACGTAGTCGTCCGCTCCCTTTCGCAGTCCGCTCGCCTCGTGGCCCTCGTCGCCGAGGGCGGTGAGCATGAGCACCGGCACGTCCGACCGGGCGCGGATCTCCTCCAGGACGTCCCAGCCGTCGAAGAACGGCATCATCACGTCGAGGACCACCAGGTCGACGGTCTTCGGGCCGAAGAAAAGGTCGATGGCCTGCCTGCCGTCGACCGCTTCGAGGACCGCGAAGCCTTCCTTCACGAGGATGTCCCGGACGAGTTCCCGAAGGACCGCATCGTCGTCGGCGACCAGGACCGTGATTTCCATCCGCCCCACCTCCTCGAGGATTCTCCGCCCGCCGTGTGAAATCCCCGTGAAATCAGCCCTGTACGCGGCGCGGCAGCTTCTCGAACGGGAACGGCCCGCCGTGGCCCGGGTGCACGGTCCGGGCCGGCAGCAGGTGGAACGCGGCCAGGGTGCGGTTGTACTCGTCGAAGTCCTCGGCCAGCATGCCGGGGCCGGGGCGGGTCATGTTCGAGGCGGTGTCGCCGATGATCAGGTCGCCGTCCGCGGTCAGCAGCGCGATCGAACCGGCGGTGTGCCCCGGTCCGTGGACCACCCGCGCGTCCCAGCCGTAGGACCGTAGGTCGTCGCCGTCCGCGAGGAAGAGGTCGGGCGTGAGGAACGGGCTGTCCGGCGCATCGAGGTCCGGCTTGCGGAAGGGGCGCAGCCGCATCGCGAGGCGGAGGAAGGGGCTCGTGCCGCGCCGCTTCGGCCCTTCGCCGGTCGAGATCAGCGCGAGGTCGCCGCGGTGGGCCGCGACCGGAACCTTCCAATCCCGCTGGAACCGCCGGGCGCACCCGAGGTGGTCCATGTCGCCGTGCGTGAGGATCACGAGCTTCAGGTTCTCCTTCGTGCAGCCGGCGGCGGCGAGAGCGTCGCGGAGGCGGTCCCACGAGTCGGGCACGCCGGTGTCGACGAGGAGGAAGCCCTGGGGCGTGTGAACCAGATAGGCGTTCACGAAGCCGAGGGAGATGCGGGAGAACGGGGCGGGGGCGGGGACGGAGGTGGAATTGCGGGTCATCGGTCGTACCTCCTGCGGTCGGGGGCGGAATCGCGTGCCATGCACCATTCTACCGCGTCGGGCAGGGCCGGACGGTAACCTTCAAGACGGATCACGCGTCCAACCGCGCTGCGGGCGGGGGTTCGGCCTCCTTCCGGACGATCGATGCCTGGCCGGCGACGAACGTCAGGAAGCCGGCGAGCGCGACGCATCCGAAGAACAGGTAGACGGTGCGCATGTCGGACAGCGCGAGCAGGGCGGAGCCGGCCGAATTCCCCACGATGCCCGCGACGCCCTCGCCCGCGGCGACGGCGAACGTCACGGCCGTCGCCTGCATGCGCGGATCCGTGATCCGGCCCAGGTACAGCAGCAACGACGGGAGGTAGAGGCCGAAGGACATCGCCTGGAGGGTCTGCGCCGCGATCAGCCAGGGAATCGACGGGACGAAGTAGACGACGGCCACGCGCACCACGATGAAGAACAGGGCGACCGCAAGCATGCGGTCGACGGCGAAGCGGCGCGCCAGTCGCTGGAAGAGCAGCATGACCGTCATCTCGCTCAGGGCCATCACGAACAGGCAGGCGCCCAGGTCGGCGCTCGTGCCGCCGAGATAGTCGACCATCATGGGCATGAAGGTGACGTTGGTGATCGAAGCGATGCCGCACAGGGTGATGCTGACGACGAGCAGCCGGTAGCGCGGGTTCCCGGCCAGCAGTCGCAGCGCACTGCGCACGGGGAGGTGGTCGGCGTGGTCCCGGCCCTTCACGGGGACGTCGTCCAGGAAGAGCGCGGAGACGAGGCACCCGGCCGCGAACGCGGCGTGGACGTAGAAGAGCTTGTCGAGGCCGACGCGGGCGAAGAAGCCGCCGAGGAGGAGCGCGGTGAAGGCGAAGGACAGCGAGGCGAACGCGCGGGTCGGACCGTAGCGGAGGTCGACGCCGCGGCCGCGCAGCTTCACCGCCCAGCTGTCGAGCACGCTGCTCTGCCCCCGCTCGAGGATCCCGAGACACGCGATCGAGAGCACCGACAGCGGGACGCTGGCCACCGAGAAGCGGAGCAGGAAGGCCGCCGGAATCGCGAGCCCCATCACGACGGCCACGAATCGACGGATCGGGAACGCGAAGTCGACGAGGTAGCCGGCCACGAGCGGCACAGCGACGCTCAGCGCCGACAGCATCGTGAGGATCAGGCCGATCAGGGGCCTGGAGTATCCGTTCTTCAGGAGGTAGGCCACGAGATAGGAGAAGTAGGAGCAGAAGGCGCACCAGTAGAAGGCCTGCAGCAGGGCGTAGGCGATGTTGTTCCGGATCGTGCCGCGGGCTCGTCGCATCGGTCGGGTCTCCTGTCGGGGGGTCTCCTTCGGGAATCGGATGGAAACCCTCCCCATCATAGCCGAAAGGCAACCGGGAAGCCACTTTCCGGGCGTCCGTCCTTGTCAGGTGCAATGCCTTGTGATACAGTTGAGCGAGGTTCCGGCGGGGAGTTCTTCCCGAAGCGCCGGCACGATTCCATGGAGCGGTCCGTCCCTGGAGGGAATCCATGCGTGTAGCCTGGGGAAGCGTAGAATTCTTCAAGCGCCTGATTCGATTCGCGCTCTTCGTCGTCCTTCCGACGGCGCTGGTCGCGCTGGTCGCGGTGGCGATTCTCTACGCCGTGCAGGTCACCGGGATGGCCCGCCGGATCTCGGACCTCGAAGACCGACTGCGCTCTCTCGAGGCCTCCCAGTACACGAGCGACGCCGGCCGCCTGGCCCTGGCGCGCACCCGCACCCTGCAGGCCAGCGCCAAGCTGGACCTCCTCCTCGCGATCGAACCCGACGAGATCCTGGATCCGACGCCCGACGACGCGCCCGACGACGCATCCGTGGTGTCGCCCGTCCCGATCGACCTGCCGACTCCCTCGCCGGCCCCGACGGACGTCCCGACGCCCACGGCCGCGGACTTCACGCTCCTGCCCGACTTCCGCCAGGTCTATCCCTCCTTCGCCGCCGCGACGGGCAAGGTGGCCTACCTGACCTTCGACGACGGCCCTTCGGACCGCACTCTCGAAATCCTCGACATCCTCGACCGCTACCACGTCAAGGCCTGTTTCTTCGTGATCAACCACACGGACCCGAAGTGCGCGGAGATCATGCGCGAGGCGATCCGTCGCGGCAACGAGGTCGAGATGCACTCGGCGACGCACAACTACAAGAAGATCTACGCGTCCGTCGAGGCGTACGTCCGGGACCTCGAAGCGAACTTCCGCTATATCGTCGACGCGACCGGCGTCGCCCCGACGATGTTCCGCTTCGCCGGGGGGAGCAACACGACCTACGACGACGTCTTCGGCAAGCGGATCCGCGCCGAGATGGCCCAGCGGGGCTTCACCTACTACGACTGGAACAGTTCGAGCGGGGACGGCAACGCCGCCAACACCGACCCCGTCCTGCTCGCGTCGAACGTCCTCAAGACCGCGAAAGGCAAGACGCGCGTGATCGTCCTCTCCCACGATTCTTTCAACCGGACCGGCACCGTCGCGGCGCTGCCCGCGATCATCGAAGGCCTCGAGGCGCAGGGGTTCCGAATCGAGCTGCTGACGCAGGACGTCCGACCGATCGCGTTCACCGAACCCTGAACTTTAAGGTATAATATTCGAAAACCGCCGATCGAGCATGGAGGAGACACGATGAGCGCCAAGGGGAACTTCATCAAGGCACTGAACGAAATCAGCGGAACGCCCGAGGTATCCGAACCGTCCCAGGAACCGCGTCCGTCCACCGAACGCCCGTCCTTCCACAACGTCTCCTCCGCCCCGAGCGCTCCTCAGCCCGTCGGAACGGGCGTGCGCACCGTGATCACCAAGGACACGAAGATCACCGGTTCGATCGCGACCAGCTCCGCCATGGATATCGCGGGTGTCGTCGTCGGCGATATCGTCTGCGAAGCCGACATGCGCGTGACCGGACGGATCGAGGGCAACATCACCGCCGACAGCATCGAGATGGCCGGCTCCCGGATCAAGGGCGACGTCAACGTGAAGGGCACCGCATACGTCCGCCAGGGTTCCGTGACCGTCGGCAACCTCGCCGCCAACGAGGCCGAGATCAACGGCAACATCAAGGGCGACCTGTCGATCGCGAACTCCGTCCTGATCATGAACGACGCGCACGTCGTCGGCGACGTGAGGGCGAACGACCTCGAGATCACGAAGGGCGCCGCCGTCCAGGGCCGTCTGCTGATCCGCTCCAGCGAGAACCGTCCGGACCCGTTCTCCGAATTCTAGGCATTCCTGCGGGGCGGCCGTCGGCCGGCCCCTCATTCCATTCTCCTGCAGGCTCCCCTGCGACCCGCGAAGGGCGGGGGCGGCACGTCGCACGATGAACCGAGGAAGGCCCCGGGGCGCGACGGTCGCCCCCGTTCGCTTTCCCGGCCGCACGGAAAGGAGACCGGATGGACGAATCCCTGGGCAGGCCGGTCGAGATGCCGACGGAGGCCCCCGCGCTCGGCGCGCCCCGCCTCTCGCTCTGGCAGAAGATCTTCTACGGCGCCGGCGACTCGACCAACAGCATGTCCGGCACCATCATCGACCTCTTCCTCCTCTTCTACTTCACCGACGTCCTCGGGCTGAAGCCGTTCCTGGCCGGCCTGGTCCTGCTGATCGGAAGAATCTGGGACGCGGTCAACGACCCCCTCGTCGGCTACATCTCCGACCGGTCGAAATCCCGCTTCGGCCGCCGCCGCCTCTTCATGGCCCTCTCCGCCGTCCCGCTCGGCATCACCTATATCTTCATCTGGCGCATCCCGGCGGAAGGGTCGGACGTCTCCAAGGTCCTGCTCGCGATTCTGCTCTACATCCTCTACGACACCTTCAACACGTTCTTCGCCGTGCCCTTCCAGGCCCTCGGCAACGAGATCTCCCAGAACTACGACGAACGCACGTCGCTCGTGGCCTGGCGCATGCTCTTCTCGATCCTCACCGGCCTGATCTCGACGGTCGTCCCGATGATGATCGTGAACGCCGTCCAGGTCGACTTCGCGCCGGCCGTGCTTCAAGCCGTGGACAACGCCGTCAAGTCCGGCCTCCTCCCGCAGAACATCCTCGACGTGATGCGCGGCGGCCTCACCTCCGCCAACGGTTCCTACACGCAGGAGCTCCTCGACAAGGTCAAGTCCGGAATCGCCTCCGGCGCGTTGCCGGCCGGCTTCATCGACTCGGTCAACACCGCGGTCACCGCGGCCAAGCGGATCGGCTATCCGCTCGTCGGGCTGATCTTCGGCCTCTCCTTCATCGTGTTCCCCTTCTTTCCCGTCGTCGCCTTCCGCGAGAAGACCGACGTCGAGCGGAAGCACGAGCCGTTCCTGAAGTCCATGGGGCTGATCCTCAGGGACGCCACGTTCCGCCGGCTGCTGGGCTTCTACTTCCTGATCTGGGCCACGATCGGCATCATCATGGCGTACATGATGTACTACTTCAAATACTATCTGCACATGGAGAGCTCGTTCGACCTGATCGCCGGCGGCATGTTCGTCGTCGCCGCGTTCGCGATCCCGATCTGGGTCAAGGTCAGCGAGAAGTTCGACAAGAAGGTGGCCAACATCATCGGCACGCTGATCTTCGGCGGCATCCTGTTCGCCCTGCTGCTGCCGGCGAACGTGCTCACGGCCGTCTGGTTCACGATCCCCGGTCTCGGCTTCCAGGTCTCCGCCCTGTGGCCGCTGGTCCTGATCATCGGCATCGGCCTCGCCGCCGCGCACGTCATGCCCAATGCGATCATGCCGGAAGCCGTCGACGCCTGCCGGCTGAGCACAGGCATCCACTCCGAGGGCGCCTACTACGGCGCGCTGAACTTCTGCTTCAAGGCCGGCCGCGCCGTCGCGATCCTGCTCGCCTCGGCCGCCCTCCAGTGGAGCGGCTACATCGAGGTCTCGAACACCGGCGTCACGCCGCAGTCCCAGCCCGGCAGCGCGGTGCTCATGATCCGCCTGATCATGGGGCTCGTCGCGCCGCTGCTGATCTGCTCGTCCGTGTTCGTGCTGCGCAAGTACAAGATCGGGCGCAAGGAACACCAGGAGATCCTACGGCAGCTCGCGGAGCGCGACGGGGAGTAGTCCGGCCGCCGTCTTCTCCTCCGGGCCGTCCGGGGGCGGAAAAGGGGCCGTGCGACTTCATTCGGTCGCACGGCCCCTTTCGTTCAGGCTTCTTCGTTCTCGTCCTTCTTCCTGCGCTTCCACAGGAGGAAGAAGAAGAGCATCGCGGCGACGGCCAGGACCAGCGCTCCGCCGGCCCATAGCCACGCCGATCCGGAGGTCCCGGGATCGACGGCCCCCTGCGTGGGCGCGGGCGTCGTCCCGTGGGTCGGTGCGGTCGAAACGGCGGTCGTCGGGTCGGCAGGAGCCGGCGTCGGAGAAGCCGAGCCCTCCAGACCGGCCAGCGCCGTCACGACGCCGTCCAGCGCGGTCTTGAGGTCCGGGTCGACGAGTCCCTTCTGGATGTCGTCCAGGCCGTCGTAATCCTCCCGGACGCCGTCGATGGTCGTCCTGTCCTCCGCCCGGACGTCGCCCGGGCTGGGCAGCGTGCGGATCTCGTCCTCCACTTTCTTCACGGCCGCCGCGTCGGAGGCGGACACCACCCGCAACGTCACCTGGACGGCGGGGCTCGCGTCGAGACCGGTCGCGGCCGCGAAGCGAAGGTAGTAGGTGCCGGCTCCGAGGCCCCCGATGCTCGTCCCGCCCACGGGGAGATACTCGCTCGCCGTGGAGAGCCTGTATTCCATGGTGGCGGTCGTGCCCGAGATCTTCCCGTCCTTGGCGCCGGACGCGGAGGGCGCGACCGGGACGAGTCCGCGGGGAGCGCTCTGGCTGGCGTTCGGGCCGGCAGAAAGGACCACGGTGGCGTCGGAGCCCGCGTTGTACCCCGTCTTCGCCGCGAAGCGCAACAGATAGGTCCCGGCCGCCAGACCGGTGATCGAGGTGCCGGTGACGGCCGTGTAGGAGGCGGCGTCGGACCGCTTGTATTCCATGGCCGCGGTGGTGTCCGAAATCCTGCCGTCCTTTGCGCCATAGACGCCGGGCGCGGTTCCGGAGAGTCCCGTCGGGGCGCTCTGCGACAGCTTCGCGTCTTTTCCCAGGACGTGGATGTAGAAATCGACGCTCGTGCCCGCAGAGTAGTAGTTGCCGTCGACGGTCGTCGTGCAGAGGAATGCCGTGAAGATCGCGACGCCGTCCCCTATGTAGGGGCGGTTGGCGACGAAGGGAGCGCCGTTGTATCCGCCGCTGATCAGGGACGAGTTGTTCTGCGTCCACCCGCTCGAGGCGAAGTCGGAGGTGGTGGTTTCCCGCCACAGGAGGGTCGTCCCGCCGGGTCCCTGGGTCTTCGCCGTGAAGTGGGTCTTCAGGCCGTCCTGGCTTTCGCCGGACACGAAGACGAGATAGGAGGGGTCGATCGCCTCCTTCGCCGCCCAGAGGGCCTTCGTCTCCTGGATGACGCGCAGGACGGGGTAGCGATACCCGCCGCCGGGTGCGAGGATCCAGTCGGGATCCAACTGGCGGGTCGGATTGTAGCCCCATTCCCCGAGGAAGTAGGCGTCCCCGAAGGTGGGCATGGCGTCCGGCTCGTCCGAGGTGAAGGAAGTCGGAATCGAGGCGGAGTATCCCTCCCCGACCGACCCGAAGGCGCCGCCTGCGGATCCAGCGAGATAATGGGAATCCTGGAAGTCTGCGGTGACCGCGGCCGGCAGTTCCCCGGCGAGCGCGCCCACGACCGCATCGTCGTCCGTGCCGACCACCGGGCCGACGTCGTAGCATCTGCGGTCGTTGCCGGAATACGTGCTTCCGACGATGCCGCCGACCCGGGTGCCGCCCGTCACCGCTCCGGCATTGTAGGCGTTCGTCACGATGTCGTAGGACAGGCCCACGATGCCGCCGACCAGGAGTCGGCCGGATATGGACCCGATGTTGTAGCATGAATCGACCGACCCGAAGTGGGTGTATCCGTCGGGGACGTTTCCGCCCACGATGCCGCCGACCCGGGTGCCGCCCGATACCGTGCCCTCGTTCCAGGAAACCGACACGACGCCTTCCCACGAGTTGTACGTCAACCCACCGTAAGCGCCGACGATCCCGCCGACGCTCGTACTGTCGTCCGCCGCGTCGGGGTCCGGCAGGCTGGAGACGCCGGACACGTCGCCGCG
>CAILLO010000045.1 GCA_903835065.1 uncultured Eubacteriales bacterium | reverse complement strand
TGGCTGCCGAAGGCTTCGCTTTCTGGAGCGCCTCGACCAAAGCGACGATGTTCTGGCGCAGCGTCTCGGCGGCGAAGGAAACCTTGCCGACCGGAGCGTGCACGATGCCGGCCTTCTCGACGCGGAACTCGACCTTACCGGACTTGGACTCCTTGACTGCGCGGGCCAGGTCGAAGGTAACGGTTCCGACTTTCGGGTTCGGCATCAGGCCGCGGGGTCCGAGGAGCTTGCCGATCTTGCCGACCACGCCCATCATGTCCGGGGTTGCGATGGCGGTGTCGAACTCGAACCAGCCGCCCTGGATCTTGGCGACCAGGTCGTCAGCGCCGACGAAATCGGCACCGGCCTCGCGGGCTTCCCTTTCCTTTTCGCCCTTGGCGAAAACCAGGACGCGAACGTCCTTGCCCAGGCCGTTGGGTAGCACTACCGCTCCGCGCACCATCTGGTCCGCATGGCGGGGATCCACGCCCAACTTCACGACGACGTCGACGGTCTCGTCGAACTTCGCGAATGCGGCGCTTTTCACCAGCTCGAGGCCGTCGGTGAGGGGATAGCTCTTGCTCCTATCAACCTTTGCGGCAGCTTCTTTAAGCTTTTTTGTCGTTGCCATTTCTATTAACCCTCTCTTTAACTTAAGCTATCTCGACGCCCATGCTGCGCGCGGTACCCTCGATGGTCTTCATGGCCGCCTCGATGCTTGCGGCATTGAGGTCAGGCATTTTCTTGGTGGCGATCTCGCGCACCTGCTCCTTGGTCAGCTTGCCGACCTTGGTCTTGTTGGGGACCGCGGAGCCGCTCGTGATGCCGAGCGCCTTCAGGATCAGGGTCGGTGCCGGCGGGGTCTTGGTGATGAAGGTGAAGGAGCGGTCGGCGAACACGGTGATGACGACCGGGGTTACCGTCCCGGGCTCGTCGCCCGCGGTCTTCGCGTTGAACGCCTTGCAGAACTCCATGATGTTGACGCCGTGCTGACCGAGCGCGGGACCGATCGGAGGAGAAGGATTAGCCTTCCCTGCGGGTACCTGCAGCTTTATATATCCGGTTATCTTCTTGGCCATTTTCCTACTCCTTTATACGTTCCTGATACTGCTTTAGCTTATCGGTACAGCCGGGTCGCCCCTACTGCTTCTCTACCTGCATGAATTCCAGTTCCACCGGGGTCGCGCGTCCGAAGATGCTTACCATGACCCGCAGCTTCCCCTTGTCGGGCTTCACGTCCTCGACCACGCCGGAGAAGTTGAGGAAGGGGCCGTCGATGACGCGCACCGTCTCGCCCACTTCGAAGAGCACCTTGGGGCGGGGCTTCTCGGCGCCCTCCTCCATTCTCTTGGTGATCTTCGCCACCTCGTCGTCCGGGATCGGGAACGGGTTGTTGCCGCCGACGAACCCTGTCACCTTGGCGGTCTCCTTGACGACGTGCCAGCTGTCGTCGTTGAGATCCATGTTGACCAGGATATAGCCGGGAAAAAATTTGCGTGAGGAGGTCTTCTTCTCACCTTTTTTCAGTTCGACGACGGTTTCGCACGGGATCAGGATCTCGCCGAAGAACTCC
>CAILLO010000044.1 GCA_903835065.1 uncultured Eubacteriales bacterium | reverse complement strand
TCACGATGATCTGCTCCGTCGTGTACTTGACTCGTGCCATGACCCTGTCCCTCCTTGTCGGGCATCCCTGCCCTCTATACTAACAAGGAACCTGGACCAGTTCTCGGGGGAGACACCAGTCATCCTAAAATTATCCGAAAGAACCTTGTCATCCTCGTGCATCACAGCCGTCATAGTCCTGAATTTATATATAGTAAAGGTTTTCTCATTCAACCCAGGTCTATTCTGTTTGAAAATTATCGGAGAACCCAATTGGACCTTAATCATTAACGCAACAGTCAATATCAACGGGCTCAAGGCAACTAATAATATCAATGCCACAATGAAATCCACAGGCCTCTTCACATATTTCCGGTATATCATCTATTGCCATATTCCCTTGATTAATTTGCATATCTCGCTAAGTTCTTCATCTGACATCTTCGTATCACTTGGTAGGCAGATTCCATTCTCAAATATCTTCTCAGCCACACCCGTCCCAATGAAACCAAAATTCATAAATACCGGTTGCATATGCATCGGCTTCCAGATAGGTCTTGACTCTATATTTTCCTTTTCCATCGTTTCCATGATATCTATTGGTCTGACCTTGCCATTTAGCACCATGCAACTCAACCAATAATTAGGACTGTTCCATTCATTGACCGGCATAAACATGACATCATCGAGTTCACTCAATTCATGATTGTAATACTCAAAGATATACTTCTTTTTTGCAATCCGCTTATCTAAAACCTTGAGCTGTCCTCTTCCAATACCTGCCACTACATTGCTCATGCGATAGTTGTAACCGATCTCGCTATGTTGATAATGTCTCGCCTGGTCCCTGCTCTGTGTCGCCCAGAATCGCACTTTGGCAATTCGCTCATCATTATTGGAAACAAGCATTCCTCCGCCTGACGTTGTGATGATCTTGTTTCCATTGAATGAAAACACCCCATAATCGCCAAATGTACCAGTCATCTTTCCCTTGTACGATGTTCCCAGACTCTCGGCCGCATCCTCGATGAGAACCACATTATGCTTTTTGCAAAGCTCTACGATTTTATCGATATCGGCGGCCAACCCATATAAATGAACCAAAATGACAGCCTTGACGTTCGGATATTTCTTGAAAGCCTGCGCCAATGCATCAGGACTCATGTTCCACGTCTCGAAATCGCTGTCAATGAACACGGGTACAGCATCCTGATATATGATCGGGTTTGCTGAAGCCGAAAAAGTCAGGCTCTGGCAAAAGACAATATCGCCTTTGCCAACTCCGGCTGCTTTCAATGCCATGTGAAGAGCAGCCGTACCGGAAGTCAAAGCAGCGGCTGCACGAATGCCAATCTTTGTGGCAAATTCAGTTTCAAATTCGTTTACATTGGTTCCTAGCGGTGCAATCCAGTTTGAATCAAATGCTTCCTGAACAAATTTGCGTTCATACCCCTCTTCGCTCATATGCGGAGAAGAGAGGTATATTCTGGGTTTGTCGTGACTTGACATATGTCTACTCCTTAGGACTACTTATTAATGGTAGACCTCTGCTATACATACGAATCGCAGTGGCTAATTCATTCACAATTAATCTATATCTAATAATAAGAAGAAGTTGTTTATCGACTACATGTTGAAAGATATGGTATTGGCTTTTCGTAAACACTAGATAGCTTCGCCCTTCCCGCTTCCCCTACGCCCTCGCGGCCGAGCGGTATCACTTTGTCTATATGCGAATCCTTACCCTTCCCCAAGGCCGAAACACCTGGAGTTGACAAGTTCGCGTTGTGTCTTGCTAAATTAATCTTTGGGCTGCGGCTATTCGGAAATTTGCTGTCGTCTTGCCTGCTTGCGCTTCCACCGTCTCCCCCACATACTCCGCTGCCAGATCCAGCATCTTCACTTCTCCATCGATACTAAGCTTGATCCGCACCCGTTGCTTCCTCGGATTGCAACTCTCGATGATTCCCTCCATTCCTTTCAAGGGTCCGCTCTCGACGACGACCTTTTCTCCCGACCTGTAGATTCTCGAGAACCGGATCAAATCCCCGGACCGGACCAGCTTCATCAATACCGCCACCTGCTCCTCCTCAATCGGCAGTGGCTTCCAGCCGGCGCCGCAGATCCGGATCACGTGCTCGAACCCGCGCAACCGGTGGCAGAATTCCGGCGTGAGCAGCGTATGGAAGAAGAGGTACCCTGGCAAAAGTCTCCGTACGACAGTGCGCCACTCGCCCCGGTTGTACTCTCTCATTTCTCTGCTGGGTACGAGCGTCTTCAAGTCTGGGTAGATATGCTTCATGCAGGACTGGATCGCCTCTTCATGATCGGTGCGCACGAAAAGAGCATACCAGGCGGCTTCTGGGTAGATTGGCCTTGAATAGTAGGAATTGAGGCGCTCGCCGAATTCGTCGTCGGCGGGAAATCCGGCAAGGTCGTACCCTTCCAGAACAGTCGGAAGAAGGGCGTCGAAGGAGCAGGATTTCTTCATTCGTCGGTCCAAGAATCCTCACCCCCTACCCTTGATCTGCATCCGAATCCATCTCCACCGCATACGTCGGCACGACCTTCCGCAATGCCTTCCGCACGTCCCCCTGCTCGCGTATCGTCCCCTCCAGATGCCTCAGCCCCTCCTCCATGCTCTCCCTCGTGACGCCGTCGTCCATGATCTTCGAGATGCGCGGGTGGTAGGTCGGTTCGGTAGCCTCGGTGCTCATGACCAGCTCCTCGTACAGCTTCTCCCCGGGCCGCAGGCCCACGTACTCGATGCGGATATCCTTGTCGGCCTCAAGCCCCGCCAGGCGCACCATGTTCCTCGCCAGGTCGTCGATCCTCACCGGCTCCCCCATGTCGAGCACGAAGATCTCGCCGCCGGACGCCATGGCCCCGGCCTCGATCACGAGCCGCGCGGCCTCGGGAATCGTCATGAAGTAGCGGGTCATCTCCTTGTGCGTCACAGTGACCGGACCGCCGTGCTCGATCTGCCTCTTGAAGATCGGGATCACGCTGCCGTTGGAGCCGAGGACGTTGCCGAAGCGGACGGCGGCATAGCGCGTCACGTGGGCCTCGGGGTCGATTCGACGGATGCGGGAGGCGGAGTCGGCGAGGCCCTTCACGACGAATTCGCACATGCGCTTGGAGGCGCCCATGACGTTGGTCGGGTTGACGGCCTTGTCGGTCGAGACGAGGATGAAGCGCTCGACCCCGTGCGCGGCGGCCGCGACGGCGGTCTGGTAGGTGCCCAGGACGTTGTTCTTGACGGCCTCCTCGGGGTCGTGCTCCATGAGCGGCACGTGCTTGTGGGCGGCCGCGTGGAAGACGACGTCGGGGTGGTAACGCGCGAAGGTACTGGACAACTTGGCCTCGTCGCGCACGCTGCCGATCACGACCGTGAACTCGAGAGCCGGGAAGCGGCGGGCGAGGTCCTGGGACAGGGCGTGCGAGTCGTTCTCGTTGTAGTCGAAGACGATCAGGTGCCGCGGGGCGAACTGGGCGACCTGGCGCGCGAGCTCGGAGCCTATGGACCCCGCGCCGCCCGTGATCAGCACCGTGCGGTCCCGGAGGTACGATTCGACGGCCGTCGACGGAATCTCGACGGGATCGCGGCCGAGGAGGTCCTCGGGCTGAATCGCCGCGACGCGGAGGGACGTCTGCAGCGAGAAGTCGCCGTGCACGGACTGGACGCTCAACAGGTCCTCCGGGATGACCTTCAGGACCTCCTTGCCGGTGGAGAGGCAGAGCTGGACGATTTCCTTCATGTCGGCGTGGCTGGCGGAGGGAAGAGAAACGAGGATGCGGTCGATGCGGAGCCGCTCCACGACCTCGGGGATCCGGTCGCGGCCGCCTTCGACGCGCACGCCGTGCAGGCGCAGGTGGAACTTGCGGGGGTCGTCGTCGATCAGGGCGACGATGTGGCCCCGCTTCGAGGGGCTCTCGGCCATCGCGTGCAGCAGGATCGAGCCGGCCTCCCCGGCGCCGACGATCAGGGTGCGGGGGCCGAGGTGGGAGTGCGGGGCGACCTCGTGCAGCTTGATGCGGATGCGGCGGGCGAGGCGGTATCCCAGGCGGATCGCGGACAGGCCCAGGATATAGAGGATCATCCCGACCGCGTAGGAGGCGAGGGGCAGGCGGTTCTGGGTCCACAGGAAGTCGTAGAGCCCGCGCGCGCCGACGGTGAGGAAGGCGGCGAGGAAGATCTTGACGACCTCGGTGGCGCCGGCGTAGCGCCAGAGGCTGGTGTAGAGGCGCAGCGCGGTGTTGACGAGCAGGGCGAGCAGCGTGAAGGCGACCACCTCGGACAGGTAGAGCTTCAGGTAGTAGTCGAAGAGGTTGGCTTCCTGCTCGAGGCGGATCCGCATCAGGACGCCTATCAAGAGGGCGGCGTGCAGCGCGACGACGTCGGCGAGGGCGAGTAGCGCGACGCGGAGGTAGAAGCCGCCGCGGGGGTTGTGGAGCACGCTCAGGTGCTCCGGCGCGTCCACGATCTCGCGTGGTGCGTCGGGAATCAAGGGGACGGGGTACTTCTTCGGGCTATGCATGCGTCCACCTCCGTTCCACCAGGGAATCCGGATCAGCGGTCTTTTGTCCCGCAACCGGCAACAGCAGTTCCTGTGTGAACCAGCCGCCCTCGAGGGAGGGGTTGAGCTGGACGCCGGGAAGGCTCCGGAGGCGCATGCGGACGATATGGAGACCGAGGCCGTGGCCATCAGCTTTCGTAGTATACCCCTTCTCACCAAGGCTGTCGAGGTCGGGGGTTACGGCTTCGTCGAAGTCGTTGGTGGTGCGGAACGCGAGGCCGTCGGAGGTCGTACAGATCTCGAAGCGGACCTGGGGCTGCGGGCCGGCGGCGGCGGCCTGGATCGCGTTGTCGAGCAGGACGCCGAGAATCTCGCAGAGCGTGAAGACGGAGACGGGCAGGTCGTCGACGTCGGTCTCGACCGAGAGCTGGAAGCGGACGCCGGAGCGGCGGGCGTCGGCGGCCTTGGCCGACAGGAGGCCGAGGAGGGCCGCGCTGTGGATGCGGTGCAGGGCCTTGTCGTCGACGGGCGACAGGTGCGCGCTCTCGGTGGAGATCTGGGCGAGCGTGCGCTCGAGGCCCTCGTAGTCGCGGGCGCGGGCGAGGCCGGCGAGGACGGCGAGCGTGTTCTCCTGACCGTGGCGCTGGCTGCGCAGCGTGTCGACGATCGGGCCGACCTGCTGGTTGTAGAAGCGCTGGGCGGCGATCTCGGCCTCCTGCTCGGCCAGGGCGAGGCGCTGCTTCTCGAGCATGCGGAAGGTCTCGAAGCTGTAGAAGTAGTAGGAGAGGCCGAGCAGGATCACGAGCAACAGGCCGAAGAGCTCGGCGGGCAAGTAGGGGCGCGTGGCGGAGATGTCCCGCAGCAGCTCGGTGTAGAGGGCGATCGGTGCGAGGAGCACGGCGAGGAAGGCGACGAAGAGGAAGCGGGCCTTGCCGCGGAGGCGCTTCGGATAGACGCGGAGCAGGCTGGGCGCGGTGGCACCGAGGATGAGGATCGCGGTGAGGAGGACGTTCGAGGCCTGCTGGAAGAAGCCGCCCATGGAGGAAACGACGGTCACGGAGCCCCGCTGGAAGTCGAGTCCGAGAAAGCGGACGACGAGCGGGCCGGCGAGAGCCGGCAGGGTCAGGCTGTGCTGGACGGCGGTCTCGGCGGCGCCGCGGAGCAGGATGCTGAGCACGACGACGGGCAGCGCCTGGCGCAGGGGGGGCGCGCCGAAGGACTTCCAGAGGTAGACGACGAGAAAGGCGAACATGAAGAGCAACCAGACGGCGAAGAGGAACGGCGAGGCGACGAAGTCCTTCGGCTTGGGCAGGAAGAAGGCGAGCACGGTGCCTGCCAGCGGCCAGAGGACCATGCGCAGCAAGCGGAGGAGGAATCGGCCGGTGGAGCGGAGCGAGCCTGCGCTGGGGTCGGCGGACGGCGAGGCGGCGGGGGCGAACAGGTGCTCGCGGGTCACCGCCTCGGGGCGGAACAGGCGGAGGAAGAGCACCCCGAGCAGGTGGATCTGGAAGAACATGACCGCGAAGCGAAGCAGCAGGTCCCAGCCCGTCGTAGTCATTTCCGGATCCGCGCCTGGAGCGGTGCAAGGTAGCGGCGGCCGATCTCGAACCGCTGGCCGCTGGTCAGCTGGAGCGAGCGGCGCTCGGCGTCGATTTCGGAAATGTAGCGCAGGTTGACGAGGGTGCGGCGGTGGCAGCGGACGAACACGCCATCCGGCGTCCAGAGCTCCTTCTCGAGCTGTTCAATCGAGGCGCCGCAGGAGACCGTGCGGCCGTCCTCGTGGACGAAGGTGCGGTCGTCGGTGCGCTCGATGTAGCGGATCGCGTCGCGGCGGACCCGGTAGATCAGGCCGGCGCTGCGGATTTGCAGGATATCGTCGGGGCCGCCCGCCTGCCAGCGCTCGCGCGAGGGGTCGGGGAAAGCCGCGTCGACGGGGATCGGGAGACGGCGGCGGGAGCGCGAGGAGGAGGAGGAGGGGGGCGGCGGGACGGCGGGCGCCGGGTCGGACAGGCTCGGACGCGGGCGGTCGGCCGGCGCGGGAAGCGGGAGCCCGTTGCGCTGGGCGTGGTGGTGGGAGATCGACGACAGCGTCGCGGCCAGGCGTTCGGAAGTCACGGGCTTGGGCAGGAAATCGAAGGGCTGCGCCCGGAACGCGCGGAACACGGAGTTCAACTGCTCGGTCACGAACACGATGTAGGCCTGCGGGAAACGGTCGCGGACGGTCTCGGCGAGCACGAGTCCGGCGTCGCTGCCCTCGGGCAGGTGGATGTCGAGCAGGAAGACGAGCGGCGCGTCGGCGGCGACGGGGACCGGGTGCAGGCCGTGGTGCTCGGCCTCGATCCAGTCGGCGACCTCGGTCGTGCACGAGCCGCTGTACAGAATGGTCGGGCGCGCGGCGATCTCCTCGCGCAGCGAGATCTCGTGCAGGACGTCGACGAGATAGTCGCGGTAGACGGGCTGGTCCTCGCACAGCACGATCTGCTGCATGCTAGACGACACCTCCCTTCGGCCGGGACGGGACGGCGACCGGGTGGGCGGACCGCACGACATGCGGGTCCGGGAAGGCGCTCATGGACTTGCGGTACGTGCGGCCGATCTCGCAGCGGTGCCCGTAGGACAGCGAGACGAAGCGGGATTTTATGTCGATCAGCCGGACGTGGCGGCGGTTGACGAGGAAGCTCTGTGGCAGCGCACGAACAGGCCGGTCGGCGCGAGGCGCTCGACGAACCAGGACAGCGGCAGGCTGCAGTCGATCCGCTTGGAGGCGAGGTGGATCGAGGTCTGCGTCTTGTTGCGCTCGACGAAGAGGATCTCGCCGGCGGCGATCCGGTAGGTCGTCCCGCGGCAGCGCAGGGAAATGGGCGTCGTGGTGTCGACCCACTGCAGCGTGCGGTCGT
>CAILLO010000043.1 GCA_903835065.1 uncultured Eubacteriales bacterium | reverse complement strand
CCCGCCGGCCGCCTCGTCGTCCTCGACCCCGCCACCGGCGCCGCGCTCGAGCCCGAGCACGAGCCCTCGATCGTCCTGCTCGAGGACCCCGAAGTCAAGACGTCCGGCCCGATCTGGGTCCGCGGCGGCATCCCGGTCCAGTCCTCCGACGGCACGGTCCACGAGGTCCGCAACCGCGTGACCCTGTGCCGGTGCGGCGAGTCGCACATCAAGCCCTTCTGCGACAGCGTCCACATCCGCCTCGGCTGGCACGAGGGGAAGGGCAAGGGGTAGGGGCCCGCCCGCCCCGCGCGCCCGCCCCGCCCCAGGGAACCTTCCACCCCCCTGCAGCGTATCAAGGGTAGACAAGGCGGGCCGACCCGGCTCCGCCCACCCCGAAGGAGGCCGTCCCATGAAACGCCGCATTCTCTTCGTCGCCCTCGCCGCACTGCTCGTCGCCGTCCTGCCGCTCGCCGGCTGCAGCCTCGCGTCCAACGCCGTCTACGCATCGGAGGGCCGCCTGCCCGACACGAAGGCGGTCTCGTCCCTCGACGCCGCCCTCTCGGCCGGCACGCTCGACTTCTCCCTCGCGCTCTACAACCGCGTTCACAAGGACGCCGACGGCTTCTTCCTGTCGCCCTCGAGCATCTTCCTCGCCCTCGCGATGACCCGCAACGGAGCGATCGGAACCACTGCCAGCGAGATGGACCAGGTCCTCGGCCTCTCCGGCGCGACCCTCGACCGGATCGACGCCTACGCCCGCGACCTCCAGTACCTGATCACCGGCCGCACGCCGTCCGCCTTCGAGCTCGCGAACTCCCTCTGGATCCGCGACACCTTCCAGAGCAAGGTCCAGGCGGACTTCCTGTCGCGCAACACCACCTACTTCGGCGCCGCGGTGCAGGCGCTCGACTTCAGCAGCGACAGCGCGAAGAAGACGATCAACGACTGGGTCGCCAAGAACACCAAGGACCGCATCAAGAGCGTCATCGACGACAAGATCGACCCGTCCTCCGTGATGTTCCTGATCAACACGATCTACTTCAAGTCCGACTGGCGCACCGCCTTCGACGCGGCCGACACGCACGACGCGACCTTCCATGCCGCGGGCGGTGACGTCACCGTCCAGATGATGAAGAAGACCGACGGCTTCGGCTACTTCGAGAACACCGACCTCCAGGCCGTCCGCCTGCCCTACAGCGACGGGCGCACCTCGATGCTGGTCCTGCTCCCCAAAGCCGGCCATGAAGCCGCGACCGACACGCTCGACGCGACCCTCTGGAACGCCGTCCTCGCGGGCGTGAACGCGGGCAACCAGCAGCTGGTCCTCCGCCTGCCCCGCACGAAATTCGAGTTCAAGACCGAGCTCAAGGGCACTCTGTCCGACCTCGGCATGCCGACCGCCTTCACCGACTTCGCCGACTTCACCGGCCTCTCCGCCGACGGCGGCCTCCTCATCGGCAGCGTGATCCACAAGACGTTCCTCGCGATCGACGAGAAGGGCACCGAAGCCGCGGCCGCGACCAGCGTCGACGTCCGCACCACCTCGATGCCGACCGAGCCCGACCTCAAGGTCACCGTCGACCGCCCGTTCGTCGTCGCGATCGTCGACGACGCCACCGGCCTCCCGATCTTCCTCGGCCACATCGCGACCCCGTAAGGCGCGCGAGCCCGCGGGCCATCCCGACGCACGAGAGCCGTCGCCGCTAGGCTTCCTCGATCCTCGGCAGCTGCGGGTTTGCCCTCAGCGCCCGCACGAAGCCGGTCATGTCGCCCACCCGGTCGGGCAGCACCACGCCGCCTCGTCCGACGGCGCTCCTGTGGTGGAAGTCCGAGCCCGACAGCTCCGGCAGCCCGTGCCGCCGTGCGAACTCCAGCGCCCGCCGGTTCTCCGCCGGGTCGTTGCCCCCGTTGTAGACCTCGACGGCGTCGATCAGCGACGGATCCGCCGGCGTGCAGCCGGCCCGGAACGGATGCGCGTGGGAGACGAACGCCCCCAGCGGCACGACCAGTTCCCTGAAGCGCCGCAGCCCGAGCTTGTGAAGCGCCGGAAAGTGGTACAGGTACTCCGGGTCGAGCCCGTAGACCAGGAAGTCCGCATAGTACGGGCCATCGAACGTGATCTCCATCCCCGGCAGCACGACGAGCCCCACGCGCTCGCCCTCCTCGCGCGCCTCCCGGTAGCCCGACAGGTACCGGTCCATGATTCGCGGCCATGTCTTCACGCCATACGTCTCGAAGCTCCACGAATTGTAGTGGTCGGTGATCACGATTCCGTCGTACCCGGCCAGCTTGTAGAGTTTCACGACGTCCCTCGCCGGTACGCGCGCGCAGGTGCTGACCTCCGACGTGTGCACGTGGGTGTCGATGCGGAACGGGGCGAGGGAGGCAGGGTCGGGGTTGGGTTCGAGGGAAGACATGGGAGCTCCTTGCTGCCGAACGGCAAAGTTCGACAACGACAGTATAGTCGACGACAAATGCATCGGATAGGGCGGAGGGATTCCATGAAGGACATCGATACGATCGAAGAGATCCGGACGATCCGATGCGGAAGGCCGAGCGATGCTGTCGAGCGATGCAGACATCGTGATCGATCGTCGTGTCGAACTCCTGGATCTCGGCCACTGGAATCCGTCCGGAAGAGCGGCGTCGTGCTCTTCGAGAAGCAGGAATCCGGAGGCGTCCTGATTCCACCAATCAGTTGACCCAGGCGGCTCGATGCGATATCCTGTGCAAGGCTCCCGTATCTGCCGGAAACTGGTCCTGCGACCGATTGACAGACCCCGCGCCGACCCTTTATACT
>CAILLO010000042.1 GCA_903835065.1 uncultured Eubacteriales bacterium | reverse complement strand
TGTGAATTTATTCCAGAGAGCCGTTAGGCTCCTTGATTACTCGTTTTCGATTCAAAAGAATCGCGCTTGGCTCGTCTTATGCACTGTTCAATTTTCAAGGTCCGTACCTCGCTCCCCGCGAGGCGCTTTTATAAACTACCACCGACCCTGGGTTCTGTCAACGAAAACTTTGGATTTCGAGCCAGATACCTCCAACCCCACCGGGCGTGTCGGATTCCTTGCAGAAGCCGTGGATGCGCGGTTCCGCGCCCCGGGAAGGAAAAGGCCCCCGCCGGTGCGGCGGGAGCCTTCGATATCCTTTCCGATTCCGGTGCGACGCCGACTACAGATCGTCGTCGGGAGCGGACCCCTGCGAGGGGATCTCCCCGCCCGCGTCGTCGTCGAACTGGCCGCGCTCCACGGGGCCCGCAGCGCCGTCCGGGAGGTCCGCGCCGTCCTCTCCCCCGTACACGGTCTCGCCGTCGCCGTAGTCGGCCTCCGGCTCCTCGTGGGCCACGACCGCGATATCGACCACCCGGCCGTCGCGCGTCTTCATGAGCGTCACGCCGAGCGTGTTGCGCAGCAGCACGGGGATCTCGGACGCGGCCATGCGGATGATGACGCCGGAGTCGCTGATCAGGATCACGTCGTTGGTGTCGTCGACCAGGGCGATGCCGGCGAGCCGGCCCGTCTTCTCGGTCGTGCGGTACGTGATCAGGCCCTTGCCGCCGCGCGTCTGGACGCGGTACTCGTCGAACTCGGTCCGCTTGCCGAACCCGTTCTCCGAGACGACGAGCAGGTTCTTGCCCGCCTCGATCGGGGCCATCCCGACGACCTCGTCCCCGTCGTCTAGCCGGATGCCATGCACGCCCTGCGTGTTGCGGCCCGTGTCGCGCACGTCCTGCTCGCTGAAGCGGATCGACATGCCCTCGCGGGTGCACAGGGTGATATCGTGCTCGCCTTCGGTCAGGCGCACGCCCACGAGCTCGTCCTCGTCCTTCAGGCTGACGGCGATCAGGCCGTTCTTGTTGATGTTGGCATAGTCGGCGACCTCGGTCTTCTTGACCGTGCCGAGCCGGGTCGCCATGAAGAGGTATCCCCCGTTCTCGAAGTTCTCGATCGGGATCATCGTCTTGACCTTCTCCCCGCCCTGGAGCTGGAGGAGGTTCACGATCGGCGTGCCCTTGGCCTGGCGGCTGCTCTCGGCGATCTGGTAGCCCTTCAGGCGGTACACGCGCCCGCGGTCCGTGAAGAACAGCAGCGTGCGGTGCGTCGTCGTCGTGTAGAGGTTCTCCGCGAAGTCCTCCTCGCGGGTCTGCATCCCCGACACGCCGCGTCCGCCGCGGTGCTGGCTGCGGTAGGCGTCCACCGGCTGGCGCTTCACGTACCCGAAGTGCGTGAGCGTCACGACGATATCCTCCTCCTGGATCAGGGACTCGTCGGTCAGCTCGTCCTCGTCGCCCGCCTCGATCGTGGTGCGGCGGTCGTCCTTGTACTTGTTGCGGACCGCCATCAGCTCGTCCTTCACGATCGAGAGCAGCAGCGGCTCCTCGGCGAGCACGCGCTGGAAGTACGTGATCTTCTCGACGAGGTCGCGGTATTCGGCCTCGAGCTTGTCGCGCTCGAGCCCGGTCAGGCGCCCGAGGCGCATGTCGACGATATGCTGCGACTGCTTGTCGCTGAAGCCGAAGCGGGCGACGAGGCGCGCCTTCGCCTCGTCCTCGGTGCGGGAGCCGCGGATGATGGCGATCACCTCGTCGATGTGGTCGATTGCGGTGCGCAGGCCTTCGACGATATGCTTGCGGGCCTCGGCCTTGTCGAGGTCGAAGACGGTGCGGCGACGCACGACGTCCTTCTGGTGCGCGATATAGTGGCGCAGCATCGAGACCAGAGTGACCGTGCGGGGCTCGAAGCGCCCCTGGGCATCCGGCACGAGCGCGAGCATGTTGGCGTTGAAGGCGTCCTGCAACGGCGTGTGCTTGTAGAGCTGGTTCAGGACGACGCTGGGGTTGGCCTCCTTCTTGAGCTCGATCACGATGCGGACGGCGTCCTTGCGGTCGGACTCGTCGCGCAGGCCGCTGATCCCGTCGATCTTCTTCTCCTTGACGAGTTCGGCCATCCGCTCGATCAGGCGCGCCTTGTTGACCATGTAGGGCAGGTCGGAGACGATGATCTGCAGGCGCGAGGCATTCTTGGGGATCGGCTCGATATGGGTCTTCGCGCGCACGACGATGCGGCCGCGGCCGGTCGTGTAGGCCTCGCGGATGCCGGCGGTGCCGAGGATCGTGCCGGCGGTCGGGAAGTCCGGCCCCTTGATCACGGTCATCAGCTGCTCGACGGTCACGTCGGGGTCGTCGATCATCATCGCGACGCCGTCGATCACCTCGGCGAGGTTGTGCGGCGGGATGTTGGTCGCCATGCCGACCGCGATGCCGGACGAGCCGTTCACCAGCAGGTTCGGGAAGCGCGCCGGGAGGACGATCGGCTCCATCTCGTGCTCGTCGAAGTTGGGCTTGAAGTCGACCGTGTCCTTGTTGATGTCGCTCATCAGCTCCATCGAGATCTTCGCGAGGCGGGCCTCGGTGTATCGGTAGGCGGCCGGCATGTCGCCGTCGCGGGAGCCGAAGTTGCCGTGGCCGTCCACGATCTCGTGGCGCAGCGAGAAGTCCTGGGCCATCCGGACGAGGGCGTCGTAGACCGACGCGTCGCCGTGCGGGTGGAAGCGGCCGAGCACGTCGCCGACCGTCGTCGCGCACTTGCGGTACGGCTTGTCGGGCGTGAAGCCCTGCGTGTACATCGAGTAGAGGATGCGACGGTGAACCGGCTTGAGGCCGTCGCGGACGTCCGGCAGCGCGCGGTCGGCGATGACGCTCATCGCGTAGTCGATGAACGACTTCTTCATCTCCTGTTCGAGGTCTATGGGGACGACGGTATCGTATCTCGCCTTGACGGCGGCCTTCTCGGCCAGCTCCTCTTCGGTCTCCGCGCGGCCCCCGCGCTTCTTCTCGGCCATCTCGGTCCCTGCCTCCCGGTGTCTTCTATACATGGTCGATGCCGCGTGTCGCGGCATCGGATTCGTGATCGGGGGATGCTTCGATTATAGCATAATCGCCCCTCCGAAGGGTCCGGGAGAGGGTCGGCGGAGGGGTCGGATCAGAGGGCATTCCCCAGCAGGAAGTCGACGAGATTCAGGTGCCGGACTCCCTTCCGGTCCATTCGGATCCGGTCGAGCGACAGGACGTACTTTGGGAAATTGTCGCCGATTCGCTCCAGGGCGCCGAATTCCCGCTCCACGGTTTCCGCCGACGCGAGCAGGTAGGCGACCTGGAAGTAGCTCCTCTCGTTGCCGCGTTCCGCCACGAAATCGACCTCGCCATCCTTCAGCTGCCCGACCGAGACCCTGTATCCGCGCCGGAGCAGTTCGAGATAGACCACGTTCTCCAGGGATTGCCCGATGTCGGCTTCGTTGTCGAACTCGATCCCGCGCAGCCCCAGGTCGTTGAGGAAGTACTTCTCGGAGGTCTTCAGCAGCTGCTTGCCCCGGATGTCGTAACGGGGCGCCGCATGCAGAAGATACGCGTTCCTGCAGGCTTCGAGGTAATGGTAGATCGTCTCCTTGGCGAGGGAGCGCCCCTCGCTCTTAAGGAAATCGGAAATCCGCTGGGCCGAGAAGATCTGCGCGACATTCTGGAAGACGTACCGGAGGAACCGCTCGAAGAGGTCGACTTCCCGGATGTCGTACCGCTTGACGATGTCCTTCAGGAGGATGGAGGAAAGCATGTCCTCGAGGTACTGCCGCTTGACGTCTCCCTGTTCGAAGCGGAGCAGGGAAGGCATTCCGCCGTATCGCAGATACTCGACGAACGCTTCGTCCCGAGCGGACGGTTCCTTCGTGCCCATGATCTCCTTGAAGGAGAGGGGCAGGACCTCGATCGAGAAGTAGCGACCCGTGAGGTAGGTCGCGAGTTCGCCCGACAGAAGGTTCGAATTCGAGCCCGTGACGTAGAGATCGATCGGATGCTCGAGGACGAGCGAGTTGATCGCCTTCTCGAAGCCATCCACCTCCTGGATCTCGTCCAGGAAGACATAATGCGTCCGCTCGTCCCGGATCCGATCCGAAATGTACCGATGCATGCCTTCCGCCGTCAAGCAGTCCCGGAAGTCGAACCGTTCGAAGTTCATCTCGATGAAATGCCCGGCATCGACGCCGCTCGCGAGGAGCTCGTCCTGGATCAGCTTCAGCAGCGTCGACTTGCCGACGCGACGCATGCCCGTGATCACCTTGATCAACGGGTCGCCGAAAAGCGGCTTCAATCTCTGGATGTATTCATCGCGACGGATCATCCGGACCACCTTCTTCCGGCTTCATAATACGCCATTTGCGTTCGTTATAAAAGACTTATGTGGCCATTCCGTCGCATTCGTTCGATACGTCGAACTTCTACCCCAATAGCGCGGCGACCAGCGGCACCGTCAGGATGCTCAGGACCGTGGTGACGAAGACCGTCTGCGCGGCCCGTTCGGGGTCGGTGCGGAAGCGCAGCGCGAAGATCGTGGTGCTCGAGGCCGCGGGCATGGCGCTGAAGACGACGGCGACCTTGAGGACCAGCGGGTCGACGGCGAGTCCGGGCACCAGGGCGAGCGCGGACAGCGCGCCGAAGACGAGGGCGGGCGCGATCAGCAGGCGCAGCACGGACAGGAGGAAGACGCGCGCCTCGGTGAAGAGGTTGGCGAGCGACGAGTCGGCCAGCGCGATGCCCGAGACGACCATGCCCATCGGCGTGGCGACGGAGGCGAGGTAGTCGAGCGACTTGCCAAGCGGCTCGGGCAGCTGCACCGAGAAGAGGTAGAGCAGCAGGCCGACGGGGATCGACAGCACGGCAGGGTTGAGCAGCGCGGCGAGTCCGCCGGCGTCGGCCTTCTTCACGGCCGAGGGCGCCTGGGTCGGCGCGGCGTCGGAGGCCGCATCGGGCGCGGAGGCGACGCCGTCGGCGAGCGGCGCGGCGTCGGAAGCGGAGGCGGAGATGGCCCGCCTCGAGCGGCTCGCCATGAGCAGGGGGCCGAGCGTATAGAAGACGATGCGCATGGGCATCGTGTACATCGTGACGTAGAAGAGGCCGGTCGTGCCGTACAGCGCCTGGATCACGGGGTAGGCCATGAACGTGTAGTTCGGGAACATCAGGGAGAAGCGCAGGATGCGGGCCATCCCGTCGGTGCGCCGGCCGCCCTTGCCGGTCGCCGCGTTGGTCGCGTTGCCGATCAGGTACATGGCCAGCATCACGACGGCGCAGATCAGCATCAGGACGGCGCCGTTGCGCAGGTCGGCGAGGTTGAAGGGGATGTTCATCGAGCGGATGATGAGCGCGGGGAAGACGATGTTGAAGATGAAGGAGGCCAGCGACGCACCGAAGTGGGCGTCGACGACCTTCAGCTTGCGCGCGGCGTAGCCGGCGACGATGAGCAGGAACATGACGAGGGCGAGGCCGAGGGCGTTCATGCGAGCGGCTCCTTTTCGGGCTTCCCGGCCTTGCGCGGGTAGGCGGGGGGCGTCGGGCGGACCTTGCGGACGAAGACGAGCGTGCGCTGCATGTCGGTGCCGGGCAGGGCGAACCAGTCGACGGGACCTGGCTCGCCGCCGAGGACCTGCAGAGCGCAGTCCATGGGCAGGTCGCGCTCGTCGGTGCGGCCCTTCATGGCGCAGAACAGGCCGCCGGCGCGCAGGAACGGCAGGCAGTATTCGCACAGGACGGGCAGCGACGCGACGGCGCGCGCGGCGGCGAAGTCGAAGCCGGCGCGGCAGTCGAGACGCCGGGCGGCGTCCTCGGCGCGGGCGTGGAGCGTGGAGACGTTGGCCAGTCCGAGATCGGCGACGACGGCGTCGAGAAACGCGACGCGCTTGGCGAGCGAGTCGACGAGCAGGACGTCGACCTGCGGGAAGGCGAGGGCGAGGGGCAGGCCGGGGAAGCCGGCGCCGGAGCCGACGTCGATGAGGCGGAGGCGGGGCGCGCCGGGGCGGCGGGCGGCGAGCTCCTCGCGCAGGCGAGGCGCGAGCGACAGGGAGTCGGCGAAGTGGCGCACGGCGATGCCCTCGTCGTCGAGGATCGCGGTGAGGTTCACGCGCTCGTTCCAGTCGCGCAGCAGGGCCGCGTACCGCTCGAAACGGTCGGCGGCCTCCTCGTCGAGCGCGGTGCCGAAGGCGGAGGCGCCCTCGAGCAGGAGCCTGCGGAGTTCCGTCATGTCCTCTTCCCTCCCTGGCCGCCGAGGGCGGCGAGCGCCACGAGCAGGACCGAGACGTCGGCCGGCGAGACGCCGGAGATGCGGGACGCCTGGCCCAGCGTCGCGGGGCGCAGTTTCGCGAGCTTCTGGCGGGCCTCGGTCCGGAGCCCGCGGATCGACGCGTAGTCGAGCGACTCGGGCAGCGGGCGCGCCTCGAGGTGGCGGAAGCGGTCGATGCGCTCCTGCTCGCGGGCGATGTAGCCCTCGTACTTGAGCGTCACCTCGACCTCCTGGCGCACGGCGGACGGCAGGGCCGGGCGGCCGGAGTCGATCGGCGCGAGGGCGTCGTAGGTGGCCTCGGGCCGACGGACGAGGTCGGCGAGGGAGATGCCGCCTTCGGGGCGGGCCGTCGCGAGCGCGTCGCAGAGGGCGTCGCGCTCGGGGGACGGCGGGAGGACGGTGGCGCGGCAGCGGGCGATCTCGCCGGCGATGCGCGCCTGCTTGCGTTCGAAGCGCGCCCAGTCGGCGTCGCCGACGAGGCCGACCTCGCGGCCGACCGGCGCGAGGCGCGCATCGGCGTTGTCCTGGCGCAGGGAGAGGCGGTACTCGGCGCGCGCGGTCATCATGCGGTACGGCTCGTTGGTGCCCTTCACGACGAGGTCATCGACGAGCACGCCGAGGTAGCTGGTCGAGCGGTCGAGCACGAGCGGGGGACGCCCCAGCACCGCGTTCGCGGCGTTGATGCCGGCGAGGATGCCCTGCGCCGCGGCCTCCTCGTATCCGGACGTGCCGTTGACCTGGCCCGCGCCATACAGGCCGGCCACGCGTTTCGTCTCGAGGGTGGCCCGCAGCTGCTGCGGGTCGAGGCAGTCGTATTCGATCGCATAGGCGCTGCGCATCACGTGCGCGCGCTCGAGGCCGGGCAGCGAGCGGACCATCCGGACCTGCACGTCCTCCGGCATGCTGCTCGACATGCCCTGCAGGTAGATCTCCTCCGTGTCGTCGCCGGTCGGCTCTAGGAACACCTGGTGCCGCTCCCGGTCGGGGAAGCGCACGAACTTGTCCTCGATGGAGGGGCAGTAGCGCGGGCCGACGCCCTCGATCGCCCCGCTGAAGAGGGGCGAGCGGTGCAGGTTGTCGCGAGCGATGCGCGCGGTCTCCGGCGACGTCCACGTCAGGTGGCACGGGACCTGCGGGCGGCCGAGCAGCGCGGCGTCGTCCTCGTCGGCGAAGGAGAAGGGCACGACGTCGGCGTCGCCGGGCTGCGGCGCGAGGTGGCGGAAGTCGACGGAGCCGCGGTGGATGCGCACGGGCGTGCCGGTCTTGAAGCGGCGCAGGGCGAGGCCGAGCGCGCGGATCGAGTCCGAGAGGCCGACCGCCGGGAACATGCCGTCGGGGCCGCCGGGGTAGGAGACATCGCCGAGGATGATCCGGCCGGCGAGGTAGGTGCCAGTGGCGATCACGACGGCCGCGCAGCGGTGGACGGCGCCGGTGCGGGTCTGGACGCCCTCGATGCGGTAGGCGGGCGCGGCGGCGCCCCCGGCTCCATCCACGCGCGACGCGAGCAGGCGCACGACCTCGCCCTGCCGCAGGTCCAGCCCGGGCTGGCGCTCGAGCGCCGATTTCATGAGCATCTGGTAGCGCCGCCGGTCGATCTGCATGCGCGGCGAGAACACGGCGGGGCCGCGGGAGGCGTTGAGCATGCGGAACTGCAGGAACGTGCGGTCCGCAAGCCGCCCCATCTCGCCGCCGAGGGCGTCGACCTCGCGCACGAGCTGCCCCTTGGCGGTGCCGCCGATGCTGGGGTTGCAGGGCATGTTGCCGACGGCGTCGAGGTTCATCGTGAAGAGAATCGTCGGGACGCCGAGCCGGGCAGCCGCGAGGGCGGCTTCGCACCCCGCGTGACCCGCGCCGACGACGGCCAGCCCATAGGAGCCGGCCTCGTACGCGCCGGGTAGCGCCAGGGCCTCCTCGACCGTCAGGGCGACCGGCGGGGCGCCGGCGCCGACGGGCTCGTCCGCGCTCACTTGCCCACGCAGAAGCGGGCGAAGATCTCCTGCACGACGGATTCGGAGACTTCGTCCCCGGTGATCTCGGAGAGGCGCGTGGCGGCCTCTCGCAGCACGGCGGAGACCAC
Organism: uncultured Eubacteriales bacterium; assembly: GCA_903835065.1. Taxonomy (GTDB): domain Bacteria; phylum Bacillota; class Clostridia; order Saccharofermentanales; family UBA5734; genus CAILLO01. The sequence goes on along the minus strand of CAILLO010000042.1, from coordinate 5,593 downwards.
GTCGAACGGGAGACCGCGGGCCAGCCCCTCGCGGGCCTCGGCCAGGTGGTCGAGGGCGGCGGCGGCGGCGCGGTGGTGGCGCGCGTTGGTGAGGACGACGGCGGATTTGCGCTCCGCTCCGCCCGCGTCGACCAGGGAGACGAGGAAGGAGGCGACGCCCGACAGGCCCTCGCCCGTGAGCGCGGAGAACGGGAGGACGGGGATCGAACGCGAGACGTGCGCGCGGATGCGGTCCGCCAGCGCCTCGCTCGCGGGCAGGTCGTTCTTGCCCGCCACGAACGCCAGCGGGACGGACACGGCCGACTGCAGGGCCTCGGCGATCTCGGCGGCCAGCGCTTCCTTCCCGACGGACGGGTCGACGACCCACAGTACGGCGTCCGCTTCGCCCAGCGCCTTGCGCGCGCGGTCGACGCCGAGCCGCTCCACGACGTCGGCGGAGTCGCGCAATCCGGCGGTGTCGACGAGGTGCACGGGGATCCCTTCGACGCCGACGGTCTCCTCGACCGTGTCGCGCGTCGTGCCGGGGACCTCCGACACGATGGCCCGGTCATAGCCCGCGAGGCGGTTCAGCAGCGACGACTTGCCGGCGTTCGGGCGGCCGGCGATCACGACGGACATGCCTTCGCGCAGCAGGCGGCCGGTGCGGAAGGTCGCGGCCAGCCGGGCGAGGCGCTCCTCGACGGCGACGATGCCCTCGCGCAGCGACGGCTCGGCCTCGTTCGCCTCGTCGTGGTCGGGGTATTCGATCGCCATCTCGATCAGGGCGAGCAGCAGGATAATCCGGTCGCGGACCAGGCCGACCTCCTCGGACACGGCGCCCCGGAGCTGGTCGGCGGCGGCGGCGCGCGAACGCTCGGCCTCCGACGAGATCAGGTCCATAACCGCCTCGGCCTCCGCGAGGTCGAGCTTGCCGTTCAGGAAGGCGCGGCGCGTGAACTCGCCCGGCTCGGCCGGGCGCGCGCCCGAAGAGACCAGCGCGGCCAGGACCGCCCGACGGACGGCGGGCCCGCCGTGCACGGCCACCTCGACGACGTCCTCGCCGGTGTAGGAGTGCGGGGCCGCGAAATGCGTGACGACCGCCTCGTCGAGGAAGCGGTCGTCCCGGGGGTCGTGCAGGTGTCCGAAGACGCAGGTGTATCCGGGCATGCCGGGTACGCCGTGGAAGTCGGGGAAGTCCTCGCGGGAGACGCGGAGCAGGGCGTCGACGAGTGCGCCCGAGCCGACGCCCGACACGCGGAACACGGCGATGCCGCTGGTTCCGGGCGGGGTCGCGGCGGCGGCGATCGGGTCGTCGAGGTACGGCGTCTCCACGGGATGCCGGCTGCCCGGTCAGTCCTCGCGCGGGGCGACAACGACGCGGCGGTGGGGCTCCTCGCCTTCGCTGTAGGTGACGACTCCCTCGACCTCCTGCAGCGCGCAGTGGATGATCCGGCGCTCGGCCGGGTTCATCGGGTCGAGCATGGTGGGCTTGCCGGAGCTGACGACCTTCTCGGCCACGCGCTCGGCGAGCTTCACGAGCGACTCCTCGCGGCGGCGGCGGTACCCGCCGACGTCGACGATCACGCGCACGCGGTTCGCGGCGGTGCGGTTCACGGCGAGGGAGCACAGGTACTGTAGGGCGTCCAGGGTCTCGCCGCGGCGGCCGATCACGGGGCCGGCGTCCTCGCACTCGGCGTCGACGCGGACCGTGTCCTCCTCGCGGGAGGCGGAGATCTTCGCGGAAAGACCGATGCCGGACAGGACCTTCGCGACGAACGCGACGGCGTCCTCCTCCTCGGGAGTGCCGGCCTCCCCCTCGTAGGTGATCGCGCCGGCTTCATAGGTCTCTTCCTCGTCCGCGTAGCTGTCGTCGTACTCGATGTAGCCGTCGTCCACGCCGACCTTGCCGACGGTCGCGTCGACCTCGAGCGTCACGCGGACCTTGGCGGCGCGGCGGCCGAACAGGCGGATCTCCCCTTCGTCGAGGACCTCGATCACGACGTTCTCGTCGTCGGCGGTGACGCCGAGCGCCTCGAGCGCCTCGTGGATCGCGTCCTGGACGGTCTTGCCGGTCTTCTCCACGGATACGGGCATGACGTACCTCCTAGCCCTTCAGCGCCGGCGTGTTCTTCGTCGCGTCCTTGGCCGCAGGTGCGACCGGTACGGGCGTCCTCTTGCCGACGGTGTTGTAAAGCAAGTACTGCTGGACGATGCTCATGATGTTGTTGATGATCCAGTAGAGGCCGAGGGCGGCCGGCGTCGTGAAGGAGATCCACAGGGTGAACAGGGGCAGGAAGTACTGCATCCCCTTCATCATGCCGGCGGACGGATCGGGACCGCCCTCCTGGCCCTTCTTCGCGGGATTCTTCTTGTTGCGCTCGGCTTCCGCCTTCTTCTCCTTGGCGTTCTTCGCGCCCGGCATCAGCGACTGCGTGAGCTTCATCGACAGGAAGGTCGTGACGACGGCGAGCAGCGGAATCGCGATCAGCGGCAGCCAGGTGCCCATCTCGGGTCCGAAGAGCAGCGAGGGCTGGTAGGTCGGCACCTTGCCGAGGTTCATGCCGAGGAAGGTCAGGTCGAGCAGCTGGGACGCCTTCATGAGGCCCTGGGAGACGGCCTGGGTCATCGCCTCGGTGCTGTTCTTGAGGGCGTCGATCAGGGGCAGGTTGAACATCGTCGCCTGCGTCGCCTGCGAGTTGGTGATCAGGTGCATGTCGTAGAGGATTTTGGCAATACCGGTGCTCGCGGTCACGGCGCCGGCCTTGTCGAAGACCACGGAGCCGATGTTGTCCTTGAGAACGCCCATCACGTGCACGAGGGGGGCGGAGATGATGCGGTAGACGGGCCAGATGATGATCAGCTGGAGGATGGAGGGCAGGCAGCCGGAGAAGGGGCTGAAGCCGTGCTTCTGGTAGAGCTGCATCTGGGCCTGCTGCAGCTTCTCCTTGTCGTTGGCGTAGCGGCGCTGGATATCCTTCTGCTCTTCGGCCATCCCCTGCTGCTTGATCGTGTTCTTGAATTGGTTGATGCCGAGCGGGATCAGCGCGAGGCGCAGCAGGATCGTGAACAGGATCACTGCGACGCCGTAGTTCCCGACGACGTCGAACAGGAACTTGACGACGAAGCCGAACACCGAGTAGAGGGGCTGGAGGATCTGGTCCATTACGGGTGCTCCTTGTCTTGTCGGACCGCCGCCCCGGAGGGGGCCGCGTCATCGGACGGGGTCGTATCCTCCCTTGCAGAAGGGGTTGCATCGCAGAATCCGCCAGGCGGCCATTCCCGAGCCCTTGAAGGCGCCGTACTTCTCGATCGCCTCGATCGCGTAGGTCGAGCAGGTCGGCGTGAAGCGGCAGTTGGCCCCGAGCCAGGGGGAGATCGCGGCCTTATAGAACCGGATCAGCACGATCAGCAGGCGTTTCATCCCGGTGTCCCTCTTCCTTGGCCGGTGGTTCCGGCACGAGGAGCCCGGCTCTCGCCAGGAGTCCCTTCACGTCGCGTTCCATCTCCCGATACGGGGGAGCGGTCCCGCCCGCTTTGGCCACGAGGATCAGGTCGTAGCCGGGGACGCAGCGGGTCTCGACGGTCCGGAAGCTTTCGCGGAGAAGACGCTTCAGACGATTACGGAGTACGCTCGTCCGGACGCCCTTCCCGACGGTCACGCCCAGCCGGTTCGTGCCGGTGGGCTTCTTCAGGAAATGCAGGACGGCGTGCCGGCCGGGAAGATACTTCCCTTTCCGGTACACGCGCGCGAACTCGTAGTTCCTCTTGAGAGTCCCGGTCGATTTCATCGCGTTCCGGATCCATCCGCCTTCTTGGTCCGCGGTCTTTCCTTGCTAGAAGAAAAAGACCACAGAGACTGCGGTCTTCACGCGGACAGCTTCTTTCTTCCCTTCAGCCTGCGACGCTTCAGGACATCCCTGCCCGTGGCGGTGCGCATCCTCTTGCGGAAGCCGTGTTCCTTTTTCCTGTGGCGCTTCTTGGGCTGGTAGGTCATCAACATGGGGTTCACCTCCATAGGGGGGTTAACATACGGGGAAAAGCATTCCGATTATACTTGCGGTCCCACGGGTATGTCAATGCCGGTGAACAGCCTCCGCGCGTTCCCCTCGCAGACCCGCCCGTAGGCGGCCTTCGACAGCCTTCCCGCCTCGACCTCCCCGTCCAGCCAAGCGCCCAGCGGGAACACCTGCGTCTCGCGGATCGTGTCGGTCCCGAACAGGACCCGGTCCGAGAACTCCTCAAGGAACCGCCGCCCCAGTTCCGGGTCGTGCATCACGCCGTGCGACCCGCTCTTCGCCGAGACGTCCGCCCAAAGGTTCGGATACCGTCGCATCAGCTCGGGCACGCGCCCGCCGACCTCCTCCCAGAAAGGCCAGGAGTGCCCGATCAGCACCAGCCGCGGGTAGCGCCGCAGCACGTCCTCCAGCACCGGGAACCCCGGCCGGTCGACGAACCCGTACGTGTCGCCCTCGTTCACGCTGGCGTGGAACAGGATCGGCAGCCCCTCCGCCTCGCACGCCGCGTACAGCGCCTCCATCCCCGGGTCATCCATGCGCACGGTCCGCGGGAGGAAGAACTCGCCGACGCCGACCGCCCCCGCGAGCCGCAGGGCGCGCACCCGCTCCGCCAGCCCTTCCGGCCGCGCCGGGTCCACGACGCCCATCCAGGCGTAGAAATCCGGGTGCCGGCGCACGATCTCCCGCATCTCCGCGTTCGACATGGGCCGGTCGTCCTCCTCCGCCGAGGCCATCAGCACGGCCCGCCCGATGCCCTGCGCCCGCAGGTGCCCGACCAGCGTCGTGCAGTCGACGACGGGTCCGCTCAACTGCACGTCGCTTTTTTCCAGGGTAGCGTGGACATGGACGTCGATCTTCATGGGCGGCCTCCTTCGGCGAGGAACATCTTCCGCGTCCAGTATAGTCGAAGCGGCTTTGCCAGTTCCACCGCTCGCTTCGTTTTCCTCGGGCCATCGGACAGTAGCGTCCGCACGAAGGTATATACCCCATGCATGTCAAGAACCCTACCGACCTTTGCACTGACTGCATTTCGAGAGCAAATCGACCGTGTTTCGGCCACCGTGGCGGGTCATCCAGCATCTTTCGATTTGCGCTGGAGTGCACGTGTGAGCAGTGGATTCGTGCAGTTTTCAGACCAACTATCTCCACTAGACGGGGCGTGCGGATGATTAATTTCTGTTGAAGTGGCTATGAATTCCTTCTGGCTAATACGGATCACCTTTCCAGTCTGTTCTTTCGATTTCTACTATTGGCACCCGCTGTTCGCCGACGTTACCGTTGGGAGCACTATACTCGACCGCCTGATCCACGACGCACACCGGATCCACCTCGCCGGCGAGTCCATGCGGCTGCTCCGCAGCCGAAAAGGAGGTGCGCGAGATGACATGACCGAGTGATTTCTGGTATACAAGATGCAGGCTCGCTAGCTGTCAACATCCGGTCGGAACCCCTGTCAATATGTCGCCGGACTCACTGTAAACATTCGTCGGAATATCGATAAGGTACGATTAGTTTCGCACATTTGAAAAAGGAGGACATGCCCTCGACCCGCTTGGTAGAATGGAGTTACCACACAACATTTCACCAAGGAAGGGGAT
>CAILLO010000041.1 GCA_903835065.1 uncultured Eubacteriales bacterium | reverse complement strand
GTAGCGTAGCGACGCAACAGCGTCCAAGATTGGTGCGCAATCGAGGCCGGCGCACGATGCGTAGACGGTGCAATACAATCCGCTGAACGTACCGAAACCCCAAGGCGCCCCTGAACGTAGGTCTGGTATTGCAGCGAGGCACGATAGACCCCAGGCCACTCCTCGGGCGCGCGTTGCTCCAATTGAGCGATCACGCGATCCGGGCTTCCGTCTGGAACCTTCAGATACTCGAAGGAATCTGGCGCGGGAGGACCAAAGAATGCGACACGTCCGCCCCGCACAAGCAGCAGCACTTGGTCGAGTTTGCGATAGACATCAGAGGATGGCTGGTGGATGGTGAGGACGATGGTCCTCCCTTGGTCGGCGAGCGCGCGAAGTATTGAGATGACGTCTTCCGTGTCTTTCGAAGAAAGACCTGATGTCGGCTCGTCAAGGAACAGGATCTCCGGATCGGTGATCAGTTCCATGCCGAGGTTCACGCGCTTGCGCTGACCGCCGGAGAGCACCTTGTCCTCGACGGACCCGATCACTTGGTCCCCTTGGTCGACAAGTTTCAAGTCCTCAAGGATCTTGGCGATCCTGGATTCCACTTCGGCATCGGTGGTGTCGGGGGGGAGGCGCAGTTTTGCAGAATAGTAGAGAGCCTCACGGACTGTGAGTTCCTTGTGGAGGATGTCGTCCTGGGGAACGTAGCCGATGAGACCCCGGAAACGGTCGAAGTTCTGAAATAGATCCTCACCATTAATGAGGATTCGGCCCCCATCCGGTGGTTCATAGCCGTTCAGCGCCAGCATAAGCGTCGTCTTGCCCGCCCCGGACGAACCCATGAGCCCGATGAATTCGGACGGATAGATGGACACGCTCACGCCGTCAAGAAGCGAGAAGGGCTTGCCGGTCACGCGGTGGGTCACCACTCGGGTGAGGCCAATCGCGTCCAGACGGACCGTGCCGCGGAGCGCGCGTGCCTGGACGATGCCACCATTTTCCAGGGCGACCGGAACCGAACCAAGGCTCAAGCGGCTGCCTGGGCGCACCGTGGCGCGCGTGACGCGCACGCCGTCCACGAACGTGCCGTTCGTACTGCCCAAGTCTTCGACCACGCACAACCCGTCGGGCATTCGAGTCAGGCGGGCGTGCCGGCCGCTCACCTGGGGATAGGGCAGAACCACGTCACATTCATCTGAACGGCCGAGCAACAGGGGCTTCGACCCCACGCTGGCCTTGATGTGCGTCGGTCGCGAGCCTGCGACGAGACCCAGTGACTGGCAGATGAACGCGACAGGAAGCCGATAGGAACCAAGATACAATACGTCCCCAGGGCCAACTACCACCCGACCGATCACCCGATGACCAAGGTCATTCACGAACGTCCCGTTTGAACTGCCCAGGTCGGTGACGGAGAGTCCTGCAGCGCATGACGAGACAGACAGATGTCGGGTCGAGACAGTTGGGACATCGAGAACAAGGTCGGCTTCCGGCGCCCTTCCAACCAGGTAACTTCTCTGTGCTCCATCCGCCAGGGGGGTTCCGCAGGCGTCGCAGAACCGCGCGTCATCCTCGGCGGGACAGGAGCACGACGGGCAACTTCTCATTGCGCCCTCCCCCGCGGGCGCAACTTCGCCGCCAGGCGCGACAGGTAGTCCCGCCTCTCAGCGGAGGGCGGATGAGTGGTCAGAAGATCGTACGCGATACGCAATGGCCCCCGGGCCGGCGGCGCCACTTCCTTGCCCGCGCTCGACAAGTCGTCCATGGAACGCGCCGCTCCAGACGGCTCGAAGCCGGCCAAATATGCGAGACAGAGCCCAAGCCGATCCGCTTCGTACTCCTGATCCTGCGAGTAGGTGACACCCATGAGTTTCCCCACGATGCCCCCGACCATATCGCCAAGTTGCTCACCGTCCCCGCCACCCAGAACATCACTACCTGCCCGCCTGCCCGCCAGGATTGCGCGCAACGGCTTGTCCAGATGCTTGAGAAGCGAGTGCGCGACCTCGTGCCCCAGGATGAACCCGAGCTCGTCATCCGACCGGAGTGAACCAAGCAATCCACTGAAGACATAGCCACGCCCGCCCGGCCCCATGAAGGCGTTCGCGTCTTGAGACGCGAGGACTTCGAAAGACCAACGTGGAGGTCCGCTGCCGGCCGCCTGCTGGAAGATGCGGCCCGCTACCTTCTCGACCCTTTGC
>CAILLO010000040.1 GCA_903835065.1 uncultured Eubacteriales bacterium | reverse complement strand
CCTGGGCGCGCAGGGCCTCGACCTGCGGGGAGATGTCATGCACGATCGAGTGGAGCTCGACGTGGCCGTGGACGCGGACCGGGCCGCCGAAGACCTCGACGTCGCGGACGGAGCCGTCCTTGAGGCGGTGCTGGAACCGGAAGGAGTGGCGGCCCTCGTTCACGGACCGGCGCATCTCCTCGCGGATCTCCTCCGTCGTATGGGTGTTGATCCGGTCGATGTTCATGGCGAGCAACTCGTCCTGCGTCCAGCCGTAGAAGACGGTCGCGGCGGGGTTGGCGCCGAGGATGCGGCCGGTCTCGGGCTCGACGACCAGCATGACGGCGGCGTTGCCTTCGAACATGTACTTGTAGCGGGCGAGGGAGTTGAGGATCCAGTCGCGGGACTCGACGCGGTCCTTCTGGCGCATGAGGAGCTCGTTGAGCAGCATCGTGGTGAGCGGATAGAGCGTCAGGACGGGCAGGGCGATCTGCCGCAGGACGTCGAGGCGCGTGGCGGCCGGCAGCAGGAGGATGCACAGGAGCATGACGACGTGGATCGCGAAGCCGAAGGCGAGGCTGGCGAGCCAGGTGAAGCGGATGCGCCGGGCCGGCCGGAACCGGCGCCAGAGCAGGCCGACGACGGCGACGGAGAGGATCACGGCGACGCCCATGGCCGCGCCCGCACCGCCTTCGAAGAGGCGGTAGGCGACGAGGACGGCCGCCGTGAGGAGCGTGGGGACGACGCCGAACTGGAGGGCCTCGATGCCGACGAGGACCGAGCGCGCGTCGAAGACGACGCCGGGCAGGAGCTGCATCGGGTAGGCCATGATGACCAACCCGACGGTGCCGAACAGCAGCCCGAGCAGAATCGGACTGACGGCCCGGCGGTAGCGGAAGACGCCGTAGCCGAACTCGTAGAAGACGCTCACGGAGAGCACCAGGACCATGTTGCGGATCAGGTCGGCGACGAGCGTGGGAACCATGGCGGTTTACCTCGTGCAGACGCGGTCGCGTCCGGACTCCTTGGCGGCGTACAGGGCTTCGTCGGCACGGCGGAACCAGTCGGAGAAGGCCTCTCCGGCGCGCCGCTCCGCGACGCCGACGCTGACGGTGCAGGCAGGACCGGACCCGGCGCTGCGCGTCGCGATCTCCTGGCGGAAGCGCTCGGCGAGCACGACCGCGTCGTCCTCGCGCGTGTCCGGCAGCAGGACGGCGAACTCCTCGCCGCCGATGCGGAAACCCAGGTCGCCCTTGCGCGACGTGGCGCGGAGGGCGGTGGCGATGCCGACGAGCACGCTGTCCCCGACGGGGTGCCCGAACGAGTCGTTGATCTCCTTGAAATGGTCGATGTCGATCATGAGCATGGACAGGCCCTTCTCGAGACGTTCGGAGCGGGCGGTCTCCTCCTCGACGCGCTGCTCGAACGCATGCCGGTTGTAGAGACCGGTCAGGTTGTCGCGCACGGCGAGGCGGGTCATCTCCTCCCCCATCCGGATGCGCTCGACGACGGGCCAGACGGTGTCCATCAGCAGCTCGAGGCTGAGGACGTCGGCCTCGACGTAGTCGCGTGTCTTGTTCGCGACGCCGACGACCGCGACCATCTCCTCGCCGCTGAAGACGGGCACGGAGAGGAACCGGT
>CAILLO010000039.1 GCA_903835065.1 uncultured Eubacteriales bacterium | reverse complement strand
GTCGGAGTCCGTGGGGTCGCCATCGACGACCGAGACCTGGAATCCGGACCGGGAAAGGTTCCGCGCGACCATCGTGCCCAGCGCGCCGTTTCCCGCGACGAGAGCGCGCCTTTCGGGGTTCAACCGTTCCTGAAGCATGTCCAGGACCTCCTTCGAGGGCTTCATCCGGACAGACTACCACCGGCGGTATAAAGACGGTGTTGGGATGTGGCCGCGGGCATAAGGGAATCGTAGGGACGCGCGCGGGGCGCGCCCGCGACGCTACTTCTTCGAGGCCAGCAGCATCTTCGACTCCTTGAGGAAGACGGAGATGACGACCGCGACGACCATCAGGCCGGCCAGGGCGACGAGCGGCAGGGTCATGGACCCGTCCGGGCCCTTCAGCAGGTCCATGCCGAAGATGAACAGGATGCCGGAGAACTGGCCCATCGACATGAGCACGCCGGTCGAGGTGCCTTCGGGCGCGGGGTGGCCCACTTCGGCGCAGTACTGGAAGCCGATCGGGGCGGTGCTGAGCATGAAGAAGCCGAGCACGCCGGCCGAGACGAGCAGCAGGGGGAAGCTGGACAGGAAGGTCAGACCGAGCAGGCCGGGGATGCAGCCGATGAGGGCGACCAGGATGAACTTCGTGCGGTTGCGGAACCGATCGGAGAGCATCGGGATGACGGCCGAGCCGAGGACACCGCAGGCGACCATGGCGCCGCCGATCAGACCGGCCTGCGCGGAGGTGATGCCGCGCGGTTTGAGGATGAGCTCGATCCAGGTCGAGACGCCGTTGAAGACGCCGAGGCCGATGAAGAAGATCGCGTTGAAGAGCAGAAAATCGCGGGAGCGGAGCATCTGCTTGAGGCCGTCGAAGACCAGCGCGCGGACCTCCTCCTCGGGGGTGCCCTGCGGCGTCGGCGGGTTTTCGCGGGAGACGAGCAGGAAGAAAGCGGCGGCGACGAGCGAGGCCAGCCCATAGTACACGAGCGTGCGCGGAATCGCGTCCTGCGAGCCGGCGAGGACGGGCGTCAGGACGAGGCCGGCGACGAGGCCCAGGTATCCCATGAGCCAGGCGAGGCCGCTCGCGGTGGCGCGCTCCTTGAGGGGGAACCAGCGGACCGCGACCTTGGCGACGGCGTTGATGATGAAGGGCTGGCCGACGGCGATGCCGATCTGGCAGGCCATCACCCAGCCGAAGTCGCTGCCGAGGACGCCGCGCAGCATGCCGAAGACACCGGTGAGCGCGGCGCCGATGCCGACCGCGACGCGGAAGCCGAGCGTGTCGATGACCCACGAGGCGGGGAAGGACACGACGAGGTAGACGACCATGAAGACCAGCGAGAGCAGCCCGATCGACATCTCGGACTGGTGGTAGAACTGCATGGCCGTCGTGGTGATCGGGGCGAAGGTGATCCAGAGGAGCTGCTGGACGCCCATGATGAGCATGAAGGCGAAGAGGACGACCCAGCGGTATCGGTACTTCACGGCGACGAAGGGTGCGGCGGGAGCGGCGAGGACGGCGGCTTCGGTCGGCTCGTGCATGGGGACCTCCTGCGGGGACGGATGCCCCGAGTATACACCAATCCGAAGGGGGTCAAAGCATCGCTTGAATGCACCGGATACGGGCCATCCGACCCGAGGCGCAGCGATCAAGCCGCCGGGGTCACGCTGAAGTAGTGGCCGCTTCCCTCGTCCACCAGTGGGGGCGGAGATGTCAGAGGGGCATCCAGAACGGCGATGATGTCCATGGTGGCGAAATCCAGGTCCATATAGGGGTACTTGTAGGATTCGGAGTCGTTGTATTGCCACCAATCGAGGCTGTATGGCGAAAAACCGCAGGCGACCATGATGCTTTCGACATAGTCGAGATTCCGACGCACTTGGGTCGACATCGGGGAACCGCGGCTCGCATCGGACGATAGAGAATAGATTTTCGACGGCATTTCGATTTCGTTCCCATGCTTGTCGACGATCGTCATATCGACGGCAGACCCTCTATTATGGAAAGTGCCGCTCTTGACGTCGGACTTGTACCCTGCAGCACCTGTCGACGTGGCCAGTTCGACCGTGACCGAATAGGGTCGGTAGGCATCATAGATTTTGATCGAATACCCGCTTTTCTGGAACATGGCCTGCGCATTGCGCAGCTTATCGAGCGTGCCCTGTTGGAGAAGACAGAGGTCGCGCTTGTAGAGGATCCGACCGGTCAGGTTCTTCGTCTGCGCGAAGACCATGTCCACGCTGATTCCAGGTGCATAGCGCCGGACATCCACGAGAGTCGACGCTTTCGGCGCGTCCTTCGAGCCCGGTACGGAGGAGGAGAGGGTCACTACCGGAATGTTCGCATACAAGTACAACGATGCATCGACCAGACGGTCAGTCGCGATGTAGCCGACTCGGCCATCCGCTGTCCGTACCTGCAGATAGTTGTTTCCATCGGGGCCGGAAACATAGGTGACCACCGTGAGATAACCAAGGGTCGAGGTCGGGCTCGCCTGCGGGTCCGAGACCGAACGGAAATCGGCGGACGCGGACCACACCTTCAGTGAAGAAGGGTACTGGCCGGTCGGAATCGGAGTCATCGACGCAACGCCCGGGTCGGTCGGCTTCGTGGTCGGGGCCTGAGTCGGTTGGACCGGCGACGTGGGAACGGAAGGGAACAAGGTCTGCACGAGTGCGGATCCGATTGGCGTAAGAAACATCAGGAGCAGGAATCCGAAAATCAGGGCAGGAACCAAGACGAATGGCAAACGGAGTGCCGGGTGGCGACGGAATCTCATGTGATTCGACGGTGGACGGCTCCTCGGAGGTCGCACGAATCCAGATTTTCTCATTTTGCCTCATCCATTTCGTGGGTCTCCGAAGGAGGCCATCACCTCGCGGGGTCAGGCCTTGGGGGCCGAATCGGGCTTCTCTTCCGGCAGGAGGCCGGCGCCGGCCATCTCGCCGATCACGTTGACCAGCTGGGTGTCGGACGGCACCACGATCTTGGCGTTGGCCTGGAGCGCCGTCTCGGTCGTCTGCAGCTTGCGCAGCATCTGGGCGTTGCCGACGAAGTACGTGTTCGCGGCCTCGTTCACGAGTCGGATCGCCTGGGCCTCGCCCTCGGCCTCGAGGATCCGGGCCTGCTTGATGCCTTCGGCCTTCTTGATCTCGGCGCGCTTGACGCCGTCGGCGGTGGTCTCGGCGGCCGTCGCGAAGTCGACGGCCGCGATCTTCTCGTTCTCGGCCTTGACGACCTTGTTCATCGTCGTCTGCACGTCCTCCGGGGGGTCGATCTCCTTGAGCTCGGTGCGGACGATCGAGATGCCCCACTTGTCCGTCTCCTCGAGGAGCGTCTGGTGGAGGTCCGTGTTGATCCGGCCGCGCTCGCTGTTGGCGGAGCGGAGCGTAAGAGTGCCGATGATGTTTCTCAACGTCGTGCGGGCGAGGTTGACGATCTGGTACTGGTAGTTGTTGACGTTGTAGATCGAATTCTTGACGCTCTCCTCGTCCGGCTTGACCCGGAAGTAGATCTGCGCGTCGACGGTGGCGTTCAGGTTGTCGTTGGTGATGATCACCTGGGGCTCGGCGTTGAACATCTGCTCGGTGATGTTGACCTGGTAGAGCTTCTGGATCCCCGGGACGATCCAGTGGAACCCGGGGGCCGCGTAGCCCGTGTATTTGCCGAGGGTCTCGATCAGTCCGCGATGCGTCGGGCGGACGATCCGGATCCCGATCAGGAAGACGAAGACGACGACCACGATAAGAGCGATCAGCCAGGGCATGGGAGTCAACTCCTTTCGGCCATGCGCATTCCGACGCATGCCTTCGTCCCATTGTACCGCTGCGGACCGCCGGACTCAAATGCGATATACTCCTGGACATGAGGAAGAAGCTCTCCTGCCCCCGCACCGAACAGAACGGGACGGTCGTGGTCCGTTCCGACGGGAGTCCGTGATGGGCGTGCGACGGGTCGACGAGCCGATCGGGGGGGCGAGGGAGCTGCAGGACGGGCCGTGGGTCCTGGACCGCTTCGAAGGCGGATTCGCGGTGCTGGAGCACGCCGTCTCGAAGGCGCATGCGGACGTGCCGCGGGATGGACTGCCCGAAGGCGCGCGCGAAGGGGACGTCCTTACGGCGTCCGGCGGGCGGCTGACCCTCGACGCGGCGGAGACCCGGGACCGCGCCGAACGGATCCGGAAGAAGTTCGAGGGACTGCTGGAATAGGGCCATGACGAAATCGTCATGCATTCGCAATCGATTCTGCGGTGCACTGAAAGCATACGATCCGGAAACGAAAAAGACGGGCAGAACCGGCGAAAGCCGGCGACGCAAAACTAGAGGGCCTTTGGACGCAAGTCCGTGGCAGCCAGTTGCTCCGGCATCGCATGATGCCACGGTGGGCGACGGTAGGACCGCCGCCCTTTTTCTGTCCGTGAGGGATTCGGTCTCGATGAGGAAGCGCAAGACGCTTCGGGGGGAACGAACATGGGCAGAAGATTCCTGAGTCTTGTCCTGGCGGCCTGCCTTCTGGCAGCGTCGCTCCCGGTTCTCGGGATCTCCCCGGCGGTCGCCGCGTCGACCGGCTGGAGCGTGCCCGCCTCCGCTCCCGCGGCCTTCACGGTGGGCGTAGACGGCACGACGGCCAGCGCGGGACGGTTCGGGAACCCCTATGCGGTCTCCACCGCCCAGCAGCTCGCGGACCTGGCCTATTTCGTGAACAGCGGGTACTCGGCCTACTCCACCTCGTACTTCCGCCTGACCGCCGACATCGTGCTGAACGGATCCGTCCTGAAGCCGGACGGCTCGCTCGACGCGGGCTCCTCCCCGACCGCATGGACGCCCATCGGGGTCCGCGGATCCCAGAACTATGGCTATTTCAGCGGATATTTCGACGGCAACGGACACTCGGTCCGCGGCGTCTACATCGACGGCGGCTCCGACGACCAGGGCCTGTTCGGCTACGTGAAGGACGGGACGATCACGAACCTGACGCTGGAAGACTCCTATATCCGCGGCGACGAGAACGTGGGCGGCATCGTCGGGTCCACGGAGAACCAGAAATACTCCCTGACCACGGTCCGGAACTGCACCTCCGCCGCGACCGTCGTCGGCGCCCGCCAGGTGGGCGGCATCGTGGGCAGCGACGCCGGGAACTACGACGTCGTCGATCAGTGCACGTTCCTGGGGCTTGCCGAGGGCGTCTCGACCGGAGAGAACATCGGCGGCATCGTCGGATCCGCCTCGGGCACCTCCGTCACTTCCTGCGCGGGCGCCGGCCTGGTCCGTGGCAACCGGAGCGTGGGCGGCATCGTCGGATATTCCACGCGGTCCACGATTCTGCACGACACGCACACCGGCACGGCCGTCGGCGTCTCCGGCGCGGCG
>CAILLO010000038.1 GCA_903835065.1 uncultured Eubacteriales bacterium | reverse complement strand
TCTTCCTGCTGCCCCCGTCCTTCACCGAGCTCCGCCGTCGCCTGCTCGGGCGCGGCACAGAGAACGCCGCGGTGATCGAGAAGCGCCTCCAGAAGGCGGTCGAAGAGATCGGCCGCGCCCAGAAGTTCGAATACGTCGTGGTGAACGAAGACGTCGACCGGAGCGCGCATGCGATTCTGTCGATCATCGAGGCCGAACGCTTCCGGTACCGCCGGATCGCAGGCGTCGAGGACAGGATCCTGAGGACATAGGAAAGGGCGGGCCGGAAAGACCCTCGGCCCATCGGACCGGGAACGGTCCGGAAGGAGGACCCCCATGTTGACCAAACCCTCGATCGAATCGCTCCTGCCGAAGGTGGACAGCCGCTACACGCTGGCCATCCTCGTCGCCAAGCGCGCCCGCCAGATCGTCATCGGCGGCAAGGTGCTCGTGCCCTGCGACTCCCCCAACACCGTGACCCAGGCATGCGAGGAGCTCTCGGCCGACCGCGTCACCTTCGTGCGCGGCGAGCTGCCCATCATCCACAACCGCGAGCAGTTCGCCTACGGCGTCTACGTCGAGCTCCGCCCCGACGTGATCGCCGCCCGCATGCAGCAGCAGGACCCGGACGCCCGTTCGGCCGACCTGAACGACGAACTCGGCGAGGATCTCGACCTGGCCGTGCCCGCCGTCGCCGAGGCCCAGGCCGAAGCGGTCGCCGAAGTGGCCGCCGAAGCGGCGGAGATGGTCGAAGAGGCCGTCGCAGACGCCGCGGTCGACGCCGCCCCGGAGGCGGCCGCCGAGGAGGACCTCGCCTGATGGCCTTCGAGAAGACCATGGACAAGGTCGTCGCGCTCGCGAAGAACCGCGGGTTCGTGTACGCCGGCTCCGAGATCTACGGCGGCCTCGCGAACTCCTGGGACTACGGCCCGCTGGGCGTCGAGCTCAAGAACAACGTCAAGAAGGCCTGGTGGCAGAAGTTCGTCCAGGAGAACCCGCACAACGTGGGCGTCGACTGCGCGATTCTGATGAACCCCCAGGTCTGGGTCGCCTCCGGGCACGTCGGCGGCTTCAGCGACCCGCTGGTCGACTGCAAGTCGTGCAAGACGCGCCACCGCGCCGACAAGCTCGTCGAGGACTGGAACAAGGCGAATGCCGACTCCACGGCCGTCGACGGCTGGACCAACGACCAGCTGATGGCCTGGATCCGCGAGAAGGGCGTCGCCTGCCCGTCCTGCGGCAGCAAGGACTTCACGGACGTCCGCAAGTTCAATCTGATGTTCAAGACCTTCCAGGGAGTGACCGAGGACAACAAGGCCGAGCTGTTCCTGCGCCCCGAGACCGCGCAGGGCATCTTCGTCAACTTCCGAAACGTCCAGCGCACCACGCGCCGCAAGATTCCGTTCGGCATCGCGCAGGTCGGCAAGGCCTTCCGCAACGAAATCACACCCGGCAACTTCACGTTCCGCACGCGCGAGTTCGAGCAGATGGAGCTCGAGTTCTTCTGCGAGCCCGGCACCGACCTCGAGTGGTTCCGCTACTGGAAGGACTTCTGCCACCAGTGGCTGCTGTCGCTCGGAATGAAGGACGAGAGCCTCCGATTGCGCGACCACGGCCCCGAGGAGCTGTCGTTCTACTCGAACGCGACGACCGACTTCGAGTTCCTGTTCCCCTTCGGGTGGGGCGAACTCTGGGGCGTAGCCGACCGCACGGACTACGACCTGAAGCAGCATATCCAGCACTCGACCGAGGACCTCTCCTACTTCGACCCTGCGACCAACCAGAAGTACGTGCCGTACGTGATCGAGCCCTCCCTGGGCGCCGACCGCGTCGCGCTCGCCTTCCTGTGCGACGCCTACGACGAGGAGGAGATCGCCCCGGGCGACGTCCGCACCGTGCTCCGCTTCCACCCCGCCCTCGCCCCGATCAAGGTCGCGGTCCTGCCCCTGTCCTCGAAGCTCTCCGACGAGGCCGAAGTCCTGTACCGCTCCCTGACGAAGCGCTTCCCCTGCGAGTTCGACGACCGCCAGAGCATCGGCAAGCGCTACCGCAGGCAGGATGAGATCGGCACACCATACTGCGTCACCTACGACTTCCAGTCCCAGGAGGACCACTGCGTCACGATCCGCGAGCGCGATTCGATGCAGCAGGTCCGCATCCCCATCGATGGCCTCGCCGCCTGGTTCGACGGGCGGTTCGGATTCTAGACAGAACGGGCAGCACCCAGAAGAAAGAGGAGGAAAAGGACATGACCAAGTACGTCTACATGTTCTCCGAAGGCAATGCCAAGATGCGCGACCTGCTCGGCGGCAAGGGCGCGAACCTCGCCGAGATGACCGGCATCGGCCTGCCCGTCCCCCGCGGCTTCACCGTCACGACCGAAGCCTGCACCCGCTACTACGATGACGGCGAGAAGATCGCCGGCGAGATCGAGGACGAGATCTTCGCGGCCTTCGCGAGGACCGAGAAGACCGTCGGCAAGACCTTCGGCGACCCGAAGAACCCCTTCCTGGTCTCCGTCCGCTCCGGCTCCCGTGCCTCCATGCCCGGCATGATGGACACGATCCTGAACCTCGGCCTCAACGACGAGGTCGTCAAGGGCCTCGCGGCGCTGACCGGCAACGAGCGCTTCGCCTACGACTCCTACCGCCGCTTCATCTCCATGTTCGGCGACGTCGTCATGGACGTCCACAAGGCCAAGTTCGACAAGATCCTCGACGCCGTCAAGCACGAGAACGGCGCCAAGTTCGACACCGACCTGACCGCGGACCACCTCAAGGAGGTCGTCAAGCGCTTCCTCGTCCTCTACAGGGAAGAGAAGGGCGTCCCGTTCCCGCAGGACCCCAGGGTCCAGCTGATCGAGGCCGTCAAGGCCGTCTTCCGCTCCTGGAACAACGACCGCGCGATCGTCTACCGCCGCCTGAACGACATCCCCGGCGACTGGGGCACCGCCGTCAACGTGCAGGAGATGGTCTACGGCAACATGGGCGACACCTCCGGTACCGGCGTCGCCTTCACCCGCGACCCGTCGACCGGCGAAGCCAGGCTGTATGGTGAATTCCTGATGAACGCGCAGGGCGAGGACGTCGTGGCCGGTATCCGCACCCCGCAGACGATCGACCAGCTCCGCCAGGTGATGCCCAAGGTCTACGAGCAGTTCGCCGACATCGCGAACAAGCTCGAGCGCCATTACAAGGACATGCAGGACATGGAGTTCACGATCGAGCGCGGACAGCTCTTCATGCTCCAGACCCGCAACGGCAAGCGCACCGCCTTCGCCGCTCTCAAGGTCGCCGTCGACCTCGTGGCCGAAGGGATGATCACCAAGGAAGAAGCCCTCATGAAGATCGACCCGAAGCAGCTCGACGCGCTGCTCCACCCGACCTTCGAGCCCAAGGCCCTCAAGGCCGCCAAGGTCGTCGCGAAGGGTCTCAACGCCTCCCCGGGCGCCGCGACCGGCCGAATCGTCTTCCACGCCAAGGACGCCGTCGCCACCGTCGAGAAGACCAAGGACCCCGTGATCCTGGTCCGCCTCGAGACCTCGCCGGAAGACATCGAAGGCATGAACATCGCCAAGGGCATCCTCACCGGACGCGGCGGCATGACCTCCCACGCGGCCGTCGTCGCGCGCGGCATGGGCAAGTGCTGTGTCTCCGGCTGCTCCTCCGTGACGATCAACGAAGAGGAGAAGTACATGATCGACGCCGAAGGGCGCCGCTACGCCGAGGGCGACTGGCTCTCCCTCGACGGCACCACCGGCAGCGTCTACGGCGAGAAACTCCCGACCCAGAAGGCCGAGCTGACCGGCGACTTCGCGACGATCATGGCCTGGGCCGACGCGGTCCGCAAGCTCAAGATCCGCACCAACGCCGATACGCCGTACGACGCCGAGAACGCCCGTCGGTTCGGCGCCGAGGGCATCGGCCTCACCCGCACCGAGCACATGTTCTTCGAGGCCGACCGCATCTTCGCGTTCCGCCAGATGATCGTCGCGACCGACGAGAAGGCCCGCCGCGTCGCCCTCGACAAGATCCTCCCGATGCAGCGCGCCGACTTCGTCGGCATCTTCAAGGCCATGCAGGGATATCCCGTCACGATCCGCCTGCTCGACCCGCCGCTGCACGAGTTCCTCCCGCAGGAGCCCGAGGAGGTCGCCCGCCTCGCCAAGGAGCTCGGCGTCACCGTCGCGTCCCTCGACGACATCATCACGAAGCTGCACGAGCTCAACCCCATGATGGGCCACCGCGGCTGCCGCCTCGCCGTCTCCTACCCGGAGATCGCGGAGATGCAGACCCGCGCCATCATCGAGGCCGCGATCGAGATCCGGAAGTCCGGCGCCACGATCGTCCCCGAAATCATGATTCCGCTCGTCTGCGACATCAAGGAACTGAAGTTCGTCAAGAACATCATTGTGAAGACCGCCGACGCGATCATCGCCACGTCCGGCATGAAGCTCGAGTACACGGTCGGCACGATGATCGAGATTCCGCGCGCCGCCCTGACCGCGGACGAGATCGCCACCGAGGCCGAGTTCTTCAGTTTCGGCACGAACGACCTCACTCAGATGACCTACGGCCTGTCCCGCGACGACGCCGGCCGCATCCTCGACGACTACTACAAGGCCAAGATCTTCGAGTCCGACCCGACCGCGAAGCTCGACACCATCGGCGTGGGCAAGCTCATGAGGATGGCCTGCGATCTCGGCAAGAAGACGCGCCCCGGTATCAAGCTCGGCATCTGCGGCGAGCATGGCGGCGAGCCGTCGTCGGTGGAGTTCTGCCACCGCATCGGCCTCACGTATGTAAGCTGCAGTCCGTTCCGCGTTCCCGTGGCGCGTCTCGCTGCGGCCCAGGCGGCGCTGAAGGAGGAAAAGG
>CAILLO010000037.1 GCA_903835065.1 uncultured Eubacteriales bacterium | reverse complement strand
CGATGCGGGCCGCGGCCCGGACGTCGTCGGCCAGCACGTCGAGGGCCCGGCGGAGCCGGTCTTCGAAGTAGCCCTGCGCGGGGTCCTCGTAGAGCTCCGTCACTTCGTAGTGGCGGTCGAGGATCCCGAGGGCCTCGTCGAACACGGGGATCTCGGGGTGCAGCTCGCGTCCGAGGCGGAACGCCTCGAACTTCCCGCGGACGGAACGCCGCAGGACCAGGGAGACCGCCGCCTGGAGCGGCGGGTTGAAGTAGTGCATGATCCGGCTGTGGAGGGGGTACTTGCTCTCGAAGAGCCCGAGGTTGATGGCCGGGTCGATGCCCCGGTCGTAGGGGCCGTAGTACTGGAAGAACTTCTTAAGGAAATAGTACTCGTCGCGGTCCTCCCAGGGGCGGGCGGCGAGGGCGCTCTCCGCGGCTTCGCGCGCGCCGGGGTCGGAGGACCGGTAGATCGTCCACTGGCGGTACTCGGGGTAATAGGTGGGTTCGTCCGCGAATTCGGACCACGTCGGGTCCACGCCGGGAAGGTGCTCGAGGATGCGGACCCATTCGGGGTGCCGCTCGCAGAGGTCGAGGTGGACCTGGCCGACGGCGGCCGACATGGCGCAGAAGTCCTCGTCGGTGGTCGCGTCGGAGCAGAGGAAGCGCGTGTCGAAGTCGGAGAGGCCGGGGATCAGGTCCTCGAAGGTCCACTTGCCCGCGATGCCCTCGATCCGGGGGCAGGCGGCCGCGCATTCCTCGAAGTAGGCGTCGATGAACCGGGCGAAGTCGTTTTCGGGCTTCTTCTCGAATCGCATCGGACCCTCGGCGTTCCATGAAAGTGCCCTGGACGCCGGAGCGGCGTCGCGGGGCGGAGAGGCGGCGGACGGCCCTTCAGGGCCACGGGCGGGGGTGGCGGGGGGTCCCGGGCCCCGGGACCGCGCGGCGGGTTCGATCCGCGCCGCGCGGCCCGGTCCGGGAAGGATCCGATTCCGCTCTTACTTGGCCATGGCCGCTACGGAGCGGTCCCACATGGCCTGGTACACCGTGGTCACGGCGTCGAGGCCGAGGGTCTTGGTCTGGGCGACGTAGGTGTCCCACTGGTCGAAGGACATCGCGCCGGTGATGAACTTGTACGAGGAATCGTGCATGTAGCTGAAGAGGTCCTTGTGCGCGTCGAGGACGGCCGACTCGTCATCCTTCGGAATGCCGACGGAGACGGCGGGCTGGCTCTTGGTCCACACGAAGGTGTCGAACGCGGACTCCTTCGCGTTGTCCCATCCGAACTGGATGTAGGACTGCACGGAGTCGAGGTATTCGCTGACCGTCGTGACCTCGATCTTCGGCGGGCTGGCGGAGAGGGTGCCCAGGTAGGCGTGTCCCTCGATGCCCGGGAAGCGCTTGAAGGTCGCGAGGTAGCCGGAGATGTCGAGCGTGCCGTCGGCCTTCTTGGTCCACTGCTGCCCTTCGGCGCCGTACTTCTCGACGATCTGGCCGTACGGCGAGTAGATCGTGTCGACCCACTTCAGGACGGAGTCGAGGGAGTTGTCTTCCTTCGCCGTCTTGGTGATGAAGAACTTGCCGTAGCCGCGGATCGGGTTGTTGACGACCAGGTCGGTACCCGACGGGCCCTTGATGGTGGTGTAGTTCGGGGTCAGCTGCGCGTCGGCGATCTTGCCCTGCTCGCGGATGACCTGGGTGTCG
>CAILLO010000036.1 GCA_903835065.1 uncultured Eubacteriales bacterium | reverse complement strand
TGTTGTCGACGAACAGGAGGACGTCCTTGCCCAGCACGTCGCGGAAGTACTCGGCCATGGTGGGGCCGGTCAGGGCGGTGCGCATGCGGGCTCCCGGCGGTTCGTTCATCTGGCCGAAGACCATGACCGTCTTGTCGATGACGCCCGATTCCTTCATGTCGCGCCAGAGGTCGTTGCCCTCGCGGGAGCGCTCGCCGACGCCGGCGAAGACGGAGTAGCCGCCGTGCTCGGAGGCGATGTTGCGGATCATCTCGAGGATCAGGACGGTCTTGCCGACGCCGGCGCCGCCGAACAGGCCGGTCTTGCCGCCCTTGCAGTACGGGGCGAGGAGGTCGATGACCTTGATGCCGGTCTCGAGCATGTGCTCGGCCGGGTACTGGTCCGTGAACGGGGGCGCGTCGCGGTGGATCGGCCAGTAGGCGGCGGCGTTCACGGCGCCGAGCTTGTCGATCGGCTCGCCGAGCACGTTGAACAGCCGGCCGACGACGCCTTCCCCGACGGGGACGGTGATCGGGGCGCCGGTCGCGATCGCCTTGCTGTCCCGGGTCATCCCCTCGGTCGCCTCCATGGCGACGGCGCGGACCACGCCGAAATCGCGGTGCTGCATGACCTCGGCGACGACGGTGCGGTCGCCGACGGAGATGCGGACGGCCTCCTGGATCGAGGGCATGTGGGCCTCCTCGAACTGGATGTCGATGACCGGTCCGATGATCTGGACCACGCGGCCTTCATTCATTGGCATGAGCGTCGAACCTCCGGACGAGTTCGGCGGCCGAGAGCACTTCGGCTCCGCCGACGATCTCCGACAGTTCCGCGGTGATCGCGGCCTGGCGGAGCTGGTTGCTTTGGAGACGGAGCCGCTCGAGGATGTCCTCGGCGTTCTCCGTGGCGTTGTCCATGGCGGTCATGCGGGCGGTCTGCTCGCTGGCGTACGCTTCGGTCAGCGCGCCGTAGACCATGCCGCGCAGGTAGGTCGATACGAGGTAGTCCAGCACGTCGGCCGGCGACGGCACGTATTCGATCGACTCGGCCTTCTTGTCGGCCAGGCCGGCCGCCATCCCGGGAGAGATGCCGTCGAGCAGGGAGTCGGCGTCGATGGGCACGAGGCGTGTGACGACGGGGCGCATGTCGATCGCGCTGTGGATCACGGTGTAGACGACGTGGACCTCGTGCAGCTCGCGCCGCTCGAAGAGGTCGTGGATCTTGTCGGAGATCTCGCGGGCCCGGAAGTAGGTCGGCGAGTCGATGGGGTAGGTGAAGTCCTCGTCGACCTCGAAGCCGTGCGCGCGCAGCGTGTCCTTGCCAATCGTGCCGGCGACGAACAGCCGCGCCTCGGCCGGCACGCCCTGGCGGGCCTTGTCGATGAGGTCCTTGCGGATGCGGTTCTCGGCCGCATGGAGCAGGTTCATGTTGTAGGCGCCCGCGAGGCCCTGGTCGCCTGTCAGCAGGAAGTATCCGATGACCTGCTTCTCGCCCTCCTTCGGCCGGTGTCCGGTGAAGTACCGGTTGCGCACGTCGGGGCTCATGCGGTGGATCTGGGCCATCGTGACGCGGCACGACTCGAAGAACGGGAGGGTCATGGCGAGCTGCGCCCGGGCCTTCTTCATCTTGACGGCGCTGATCAGGTACATGGCGCGGGTCATCTGGCGGATGTCGCCGATGCTCCGCATCCTCTTCCTGATATCAAAGCTCTGTGCCATCGTTCCCCCGCTCCGCGCGCCACATCTGCTTGTATTCCTTCAGGGCGGCCTGGACGTCGTCCGCGAAAGTGGGGCCGAGGTCGCCGGTCTCCTGGATCGTGTTCATGACGGCCGGGTTGATCGCCGAGAGGAATTCGAGGAACGCGGCCAGGAATTCGCGCACGGCGTCGGCGTCGATGTCGGAGAGCAGCCCCTGCGTCGAGACGTAGACCATGACGACCTGCGTCGCCAGCGGGCGCGGCGCGTACTGGCGCTGCTTGAGCACCTCGGTGATGCGCTCGCCGGTCGCGAGCTGGGAGCGCGTCGCGGCGTCGAGCTCGGAGCCGAACTGCGCGAAGACCTCGAGCTCGCGGTACTGGGCGAGGTTGATGCGCAGCGGTCCCGCGACCCGCTTCATCGCCTTCTCCTGCGCGGCGCTGCCGACGCGGGAGACCGACAGGCCGACGTTGACGGCCGGACGGCGGCCCGAGAAGAAGAGCTCGGACTCGAGGTAGATCTGGCCGTCGGTGATGGAGATCACGTTGGTCGGAATGTAGGCGGAGATGTCGCCGCCCTGGGTCTCGACGATCGGGAGCGCCGTGATCGAACCGCCGCCGAGTTCGTCGGAGAGGCGCGCCGCGCGCTCCAGGAGGCGGGAGTGCAGGTAGAAGACGTCGCCCGGGAAGGCCTCGCGGCCGGGGGGGCGGCGCAGGAGCAGCGAAATCGCGCGGTACGCCTGGGCGTGCTTCGTGAGATCGTCGTAGACGATCAGCACGTCGGCGTTCGAGCTGTACATGAGGTCCTCGGCGATCGCGCAGCCGCTGTAGGGCGCGATGTACTGCATGGCGGCCGAGGCGGAGGCGGACGCGACGACGACGGTCGTGTAGTCCATCGCGCCGGCGCGGCTGAGCGTGCCGACGACGGCCGCGACGGTGGACATCTTCTGCCCGATCGCGACGTAGATGCACTGCACGCCCTTGCCCTTCTGGTTGAGGATCGTGTCGATCGCGATCGCGGACTTGCCGGTCTGGCGGTCGCCGATGATCAGCTCGCGCTGTCCGCGGCCGATCGGGGTCAGCGCGTCGATCGCCGTGATCCCGGTCTGGAGCGAGCGCGTGACGGGCTGGCGGTCGACGACGTTGGGCGCCGGCGACTCGATCGGGCGGTAGCGGAGCGTCTGGATCGGGCCCAGTCCGTCGAGGGGCTTGCCCAGCGGGTCGACGACGCGGCCGAGCAGCGTGGAGCCGACCGGGACCTGGATCGTGCGCCCGGTGCGCTTGCACATCATGCCCTCGGCGACGGTCTCGGCGCCGGACAGCAGCACGATGCCGACGCGGTCCTGCTCGAGGTTCATGGCGAAGCCGTCGGCGCCGCTCGCGAATTCGATGATCTCGCCGTACATGCAGTTCTTGAGTCCGGGGACCGTGACGATGCCGTCGCCGGACGTCGCGACCGAGCTGACCTCCTCGACCGTCGAGGTGGCCTCGAAGCGGGAGATCGAGTCGCGCAGGTCCTCGCGGATGCTGTCGGGGTCGAGCGTGCCGCCGCCCTCCATCTGCCGCAGGTAGGCCGACTGGATCTCAGTGATGTCGGCGACCGGCGTCTCGGTGAAGTTGTCGAGCGACTCGCCCAGCGTGGAGGAGATGAAGCCCGAGAGGTCGGCCTCCTCGGTCTTCTTCCCGTCCTGCGGGCGCGTCGAGCGGAGGCTCGCCGCGATGCGCGAGAGCTGGCCCTGGATGCTGTAGTCGTAGCGGAAGCCGCCCGCGAAGATCACGAGGCCGCCGATCAGCTCGCTGTCGAGCTCGACATGCGTCGTGTACTCCGTCAGGCCGCAGCGCGCGGCGAACTTGGTCGCGAGGCGGGCGGCGAGGTCGTCGTCGATCGGGAGCGACGCGACGATGCGGACCACGGGCAGGGCGTTCCGGGCGGGCGCCCGATAGGCGTCAGCCATTCTTCTCCACCCGGCCCTTCAGTTCGTCGTCGACCAGCCGGGACACGAGTTCCTTCTGGCGTTCCGAATCGACGCTCTGCCCGATGACCTTGGTGGCGATGGCCACGGACAGTTCCGCGACCTCCGTCTTCATGTCCTCGAGCATGGCGTTGCGCATGCGGGCGATATCGCCGTCGGCGCGCTTCAGGAGCTCGGCGGATTCCTGGCGCGCGGAGGCGAGGATCGCGTCGCGCTGCGTCTCGGCCGAGACCTTCGCGTCGCCGACGATGCCGGACGCTTCCTTGATGGCGCCCTCGATCTTCTCGGACGCCTCCATGGCGCGCATCTCCGCCTCGTCGATCTTGGCCTGCGCGTCGCGCAGGTCGTTCTCGATGTTGGTCTGGCGTTTCTTCATGTAGGTCATCACCGGCTTGAACAGGAACCGCTTCAGGATGAAGTAGGTCACCGCCAGATTGATGATCGTGAAGATGCCGGTCACGATATAGTCGGTCATTCCGTATACCTCGTCGTCCGACGGGTCTTCATCCCTTGAAGACGAAGATCAGCAGGAGGCTGACGACCAGCGCGTAGATCGCGGTCGCTTCGATGAAGATGATCGCCGTGAAGAGCAGGGTCTGGATCTTGCCGAAGATCTCCGGTTGCCGGGCCGCCGCCTCGAAGGCCTTGCCCGAGGCCATGCCGATGCCGATGCCGGCGCCGCAGGCCGCGATGGAGATCGCGATTCCCGCTCCGAGGGCCACCAATCCGCTACCAACTACCATGAGAATGAACTCCTTTCCTCCGCGTCACGCGGGTTCATGATGTGCGTTTTCCACGACTTCCCCGACGTACAGGGCGGTCAGGTAGGCGAAGACGAGCCCCTGGATGATGCCGTCGGCGATGTCGAACCAGAGTCCGAGCAGGCCGGGCAGCAGGATCGGGGCGACGACGTAGGCGAACTCCATCAGGATGAAGGCGCCGAAGATGTTGCCGAAGAGTCGGAGCGACAGCGAGACCAGCTTGATCACGAAGTCGAGGACCTTGAAGGGGAGCATCCACCACTTGGGGAAGGTCATCGACCGCGCGAAGCCCTTCCAGCCCACGGCCCGGATGCTGCCGGCGATCACGATGCCGATCGAGGTGATCGCGAGGGCGATCGGGAAGGCGGGGTTCTTGGCCGGGGGCGGGAGCCGGAAGGTCGACGTGACGTTGCACAGGCCGATGAAGAGGCACAGCGACCCGACGAACGGGGCGTACTTCTCGACCATCGTCGGGTCCATGACGGTGCCGCACAGCTTCTGGAACGAGACGACGAGGTTCTCCGCGACCAGCTGCTTGCCCTTCGGGACCGGGTGGAAGCCGCGGCCGAGCCAGAGCGAGACCAGAAGGAGGAACAGCATCACGACCCACATGACGACGACGACGTCGGCGACCGCGATGTGGATGCCGAACAGGTCGAAGCCGAAGATCTCGCGGACCTGGATCGCCGACGTGATCTCGGTGCCGATGTCCTGCCCGCTGAACCGCGCGAGGATCGGGCCGACGATCGTCTGCTCCTTCAGGGCGTTGAAGCCCGGGGCGAGCCAGCCGACCAGCCGGGACACGGGGCCGGGCGAGGTCGTCAGGGTCGTGACGGCTTCGGTGAGCCAGAAGACGAAGAGGAAGATCGCGGCGGTCACGACGGCCGCGGACAGGCCCTCGGGGGAGGGGTCGAGCCGCTTGCCGGCGCTTCCGGAAGCCTGGTCGGCCGCCCGACCGGCGGCCTTCTTGCGGGAGGTCCAGCGCTTGAGCGTGGAGGCCAGGATCTCGGAGAAGTTCTGCAGCGCCATCGGCGCCGGCTTCGCGTTGCGACGCATGAGGAAGACGGCGAGGAAGGCGAGGGCCATCACCCCCCACTGCACGACGACGCCGACCGGCAGGCCGACGGACGTGCCGAGCACGTCGAAGCGGAACAGCGTGTGGATCCCGAACAGCGTGTCCACGGCGGTCAGGCCTGGAACCGGTCGAGGACGACGCCGGCTTCCTGGAGCATCTCCAGCGCCAGCTCGTCCGGGTATTCGCCGTCGTACACGATGCGGGAGATCCCCGCGTTGATCAGCATCTTGGCGCACAGGGAGCAGGGCTGGCAGGTCACGTAGACCGTCGCGCCCTCCATCGTCGTGCCGGAATGGGCGGCCTGGATGATCGCGTTCTGCTCGGCGTGGATCGCGCGGCACAGTTCATGCCGCTGTCCGGAGGGAATGCCGAGCTTCTCGCGCATGCACCCGACGTCGAGGCAGTGCGCCGTCCGCGCGGGCGCCCCGTTGTAGCCGGTCGACACGATCCGCTTGTCCTTGACGATCACGGCGCCGACCTGGCGGCGCAGGCAGGTCGACCGCGTCTTCACGAGGTCGGCGATCTGCATGAAATACGTGTCCCAGGACGGTCTCATGCCGCGCGGCTTTCTTCGGTCACTTGGTGCCGAACAGACGGTCGCCGGCGTCGCCGAGGCCGGGCACGATATAGGCGTGGTCGTTCAGGCGCTCGTCGACGGCCGCGCAGAAGATCGGGACGTCCGGGTGGTCGCGGTGCAGGCGCTCGATGCCGGTCGGGGCGGCGATCAGGCACATGAACTTGATGTTCTTCACGCCGCGCTGCTTGAGGAAGCCGACGGCCGCGGAGGCCGAGCCGCCCGTGGCGAGCATCGGGTCGAGGACGACGATGTCGCGCTCGACGGCGTCGTCGGGGAGCTTGCAGTAGTACTCGACGGGCTCGAGGGTCACCGGGTCGCGGTAGAGTCCGATATGCCCGACCTTGGCCATCGGCATCAGGTTGAGCATCCCGTCGACCATCCCGAGGCCGGCGCGCAGGATCGGGACCAGCGCGAACTTCTTGCCCGCGAGGACGCGGGTCTTCGCGATCGCGACGGGGGTCTCGACCTCGATCTCCTTGAGCGGCAGGTCGCGGGTGACCTCGTAGGCCATCAGCATCGCCACTTCGGAGACCAGCTCGCGGAATTCCTTGGTCGTCGTGCGCTTATCGCGGAGCAGGGAGATCTTGTGCTGGATCAGCGGGTGGTCGAATACGAACAGGTTGTCCATGGGGCACCGTCCTCGTTCGCTGTTCCCCTTGCGGGAAGCCTCCCGGGCGGGAGGCGGCCTCGGGCCTGGGCTACCTGAAGTTTCTGCGCTCCACGTCCTTGATCTCCTCGACGCGCGCCTGGTGGCGCCCCCCGGTCTCGAAGGGCTCGGCGAGGAAGGCGTCGACGATCGAGGCGGCGAGTCCGCCGCCCACGACCCGGGCGCCCAGGGCGAGGACGTTGGCGTCGTTGTGCTGGCGGGCCATCCGGGCCATGTACTCGTCCGTGCAGACGGCGGCGCGGATCCCCTTGACCTTGTTGGCGGTGATCGAGATGCCGAGTCCGGTGCCGCAGATCACGACGCCGAACGGCGGGTCGCCCGCGGCGACCGCCTCGGACAGGCGGACCGCGAAGGGGACATAGCTGCTGGGCTGGGCGTCGGTCGAGGCGCCGTAGTCGACGCACTCGTGCCCGGCGGCCAAGAGGTGCTGGGAAAGGAAGCGCTTGAGCGCGTAACCGGCGTGGTCGCTGGCCATGGCGATTTTCATGGGGTCCCTCCCTTCCGTCGCGCGAAGACGGCTACCGGGCGGAGCCGCAGCAGCCGCCGCAGCCCCCGGTCTCGCCGATCGGGCAGCAGGCCTCGTCGCCGAGGGAGCGCACGACGTTCACTTTGCGGAAGATCGTCTCGAGACGGTAGGAGCCGCAGGCCGGGCACTGGATCGCGGCGGCGGACCGCTCGTCCATCGAGGCCTTGGCGTTGAATTCGTTCCCGCATTCGGAGCATTTCAGATCGTAGTACGGCATTCCATCATCCCTTTCGTATCCACGAAATTATACCACTCGGCGACCTGCGATTCCACGCGCGCGGATGCCGCGATTCGCCCGGATTCGAGGCGGCCGCGGGGAGCGGTTCCGTCGATGTCACGGGACGGCGCGGCGCGGCTCCAGGGCGACCGACAGCCCGGCGAGCAGCAGCGCGAACAGCGCGACGACCTGGGTGTTCATGAGCGGCATGTCCGTGATGCCGTGCACGAAGATCGCGGTCAGGGCGGCGAGCCCGCCGGACAGGTACGGCCGGAGGGGGGAGGCGCGGAGCATGCGGACCGTCCGGACGACGAGGCTCCCCACCATCCACAGGACGGCGCCGACGCCCGCCAGCCCCGTCTCGAGCCAGAGCCCGAGGTACAGGCTGTGGCAGTGGAAGCGGTCCGCGAACGCGGTGCCCTGGACGTAGAGCGGGAACGAGGCGAGGCCCCGCCCGAGCCAGGGGTCGCGCAGGATCTCCGTCCAGGCGATGGCCCACAAACTGAGGCGGCTTTGAATCTCGAGCGTGATCGTGCCCAGCCGGGGGATCAGCCCCTTCAGCGCATCGATCGCTTCCTCGTGGCCGATGGCGACCGCGACGAGGACCACGGCGACGAGCGCCAGGGCGATCGTCATCGGGCGGCGGTCGCTCATGCACAGGTAGAAGACCGCGGCCGCTGCGATCGCGGCGAGGACGCCGGAGCGGCTGCCGGTGAAGTAGAGCAGGATCCAGCCGATCGAGATGGAGAAGAGCAGCATGGCCTTGCCCGTCCGGCTCCAGACGTGGTAGTAGAGGGCCATCGCCATGGGCAACAGCAGTTCGAGCGCGATCGCGAGGACGTTCGGGTTGCCGAAGGTGCCCGAGACGCGGGGGCCGTAGGCGGCGACGGGCAGGAAGGCGATCTGGAGGATCGCGGCGGCCGCGATGGGCAGCAGCAGCAGGGTGGCGTAATGGGTGGAGTGCAGGGCGTCGTCGCGGTTCCAGGTGCGCTCGAACCAGAGGGCCGCGACTCCGGCCGGCAACAGCAGACCGAAGGTCGGCAGCAGCGAGGTCCAGTGTCCGTAGGCGACCGCGCTGGCCGTCGCGGAGACGAACAGGACGACGCCGGGGAGGAAAAGCCGACTCTCGCGGGCCAGTGCCGCCGCTCCCGCGACCGCCGCGCGGACGAAGCCCCGCGACGGGTCGGACTTCAGGGCGCGGACCGTGCGGACCGCCGCGAAGACGGCGATGCCCCCCATCGCGACCGGCGCCGTGTAGGGCGACAGGACGACCAGGACGAGGGCGGCGAGCAGCCAGCGGTGGCGCAGCGGCATCGTGCGCTGCACCGAGGCCAGCCAGTCGCGCAGCTCGCGCGCCCAGGCCAGGGAGCGACCGAAGGGCCGCCGCGCGGTCGTGGGGACTCCTTTCGCCATGGCTAGAGCGGGCAGTCCCGGCCCAGGTCGCGGTGGGTGAACTTCCGTTCGCCGGACGCATAGTCGGCGACGGTCTGGCCGTGGCCCAGCAGCTTGTACTTGTAGGTCACGAGGCCCTCGAGCCCGACCGGCCCGCGGGCGTGGATCTTCGACGTGCTGACGCCGACCTCCGCGCCGAACCCGTAGCGGAACCCATCGGCGAAGCGGGTCGAGCAGTTCCAGTAGACGTTGCCCGCGTCGACGCGCTCGAGGAAGCGCGCGGCGGCCTCGCGGTCGCCGGTCAGGATCGCGTCGGTGTGCTTCGAGCCGTAGCGGTTGACGTGGGCGATCGCCTCGTCGAGGGTGTCCACGATGCGGACCGACACCTTGTAGTCGAGGTACTCGGTCGACCAGTCGGCCTCGGTCGCGGGGGCGCACCCGGTCGCTTCGACCGTGCGGGGGCAGCCGACGACCTCGACGCGCTTCGCCTCGAGGGCGGCCAGGAGGGGCGGCAGCAGGGCCGGCGCGACGTCCCGGTGCACGAGGAAGGTCTCGGCGGCGTTGCACACGGACACGTACTGGGTCTTGGCGTCGACCATCACGCGCACGGCGAGGTCGACGTCGGCGGCCCGGTCGGCGTAGACGTGGCAGATTCCGTCGGCGTGGCCGAGCACGGGGATCCGGGTGTGGTCCATGATGTACCGCACGAACTCGTTGGAGCCGCGCGGGACGAGCAGGTCGACGAGGTCGTCCATGCCGAGCAGCTCGCCGACGTCGGCGCGCGTCTCGAGCAGGGCCATCCAGCCGTTCGGGACCCCTTGGCCGCGGGCCGCGTCGAGCATCGCGGCGGCGACGGCGCGGTTGGTACCGAGCGCCTCCGCCCCGCCCTTGAGGAGGGCCGCGTTGCCGCTCTTCAGGCACAGGCAGGCGATCTGGACCAGCGCGTCGGGGCGCGACTCGAAGACCACGCCGACCACTCCCAACGGGCAGGTGACGCGGTAGAGGTCGAGACCCTCGTCGAGCTCGGTGGACAGGAGCGTTCGCCCGACCGGGTCGGGAAGCGTCGCGATGCTGCGGACGCCCTCGGCGGCGGCGAGGATCTTCGGGACATCGAACTTCAGGCGCTTGACGACCGGCTCCGACAATCCTTCGACGGCGGCCTTCGCCAGGTCGGCGGCGTTGGCCTCGGCGAGGGCGTGCGCCTGGGTGGTCAGGGCGTCGGCGATGCGCAGCAGCGCCGCGTCCTTCACGACCCGCGGGGCCGCCGCGAGGGACAGGGCGGCCGCGCGAGCGGCGACGGCGGATTCGCGGGTGGTCGTCATGGGGCCTGCCCCCTTTCGGCGGGTTCGGCCGCCCGTGCGGGCGGCCGCGGTCCGTCAGGCGCGTCCGCGGCGGCGGGCGAGGACGACGGAGGCGAGATAGAATGCGGCGGCGACGACCACGAAGGCCGCGCCGGCCGGAACGTCTGCGAAATATGATACCACGAGCCCGACCAGACCGGATACGAGACTGATGCCGACGGTCAGGGCCTGGTAGGACCGGACGCTGCCGGACAGCCGCCGCGCGGCCGCCGCGGGCACGACCAGCATCGCGTTGATGACCAGCAACCCGACCCAGCGGATCGACACCATGACGACGACGGCGACCAGGACGTTGAACAGGATCTCCTGCCACAGGACCCGGATGCCGCGGCTCTCGGCCACGGACGGCTGCAGCGTCGTCAGCAGGAGGCGATTGTAGAAGAACAGCCAGTACACGAGGAAGACGGACAGCACGGCGGCCAGGCGCAGCAGGTCGGCCGCGTCGATCGCGAGGACGTCCCCGATCAGGAACGCAGAGTACTTCGAGAAGCTGCCGCCGCGCGACAGGAGCAGGATGCCGAGGGCCATCGCGAGCGACGAGAAGACGCCGATCGTCGTGTCCGCGCTGGAGGTGCCGCGCTCGCGGCCGATGACGATGCCGACCGCGAAGACGAGGCCGAAGCCGACCATGCCGAGCATGGGGTCGGACACGCCGAGCAGCACGCCCACGGCGATGCCGGCGAGGGCGCTGTGGCCCAGGGCGTCGGCGAAGAAGGCCATCCGGGCGCTCACGACCTGCGTGCCCAGCATGCCCAGCAGCGGGGCGAGCATGAGCATCGCGAGGAAGGCGTTGCGCATGAAGCCGTAGTCGAACATGTGCAGCAGCGCGTCCATCAGGAGACTCCTCCCGCGTGGCGGTGCTCGTGGCGGTGCGGCGCGGGCCCGAGCCGGTCGAGGTAGGCCGCGGAGGAGGCGACCTCGTCGGGCAGCCCGTCGGCGAGCACGGTGCCGTCGAGCAGGATCAGGCGGTCCGCGTGCTCGGTGGCGGCGGCCATGTCGTGCGAGACCATGAGCACCGACAGGTCGAGGTGGCAGCGGAGCTCCTCGAGCAGGCCGTAGAAGGCGTCGCGCCCGCGGATGTCCATCCCGGAGACGGGCTCGTCGAGGAGCAGCAGGTTGGGCGCCGGCTCGAGGGCCAGGGCGAGCATGACGCGCTGCAGCTCGCCGCCGGACAGGCGCGAGATCTCGCGGCGCAGGAGGTGCGCGGCGCCGGTGCGCGCGAGGCACGCGGCCGCGAAGTCCTTCGAGCGGCGGGAGGCGCCCGTGAAGGCGGGACGCGCGGAGAAGGCGGCGCTGAAGAGGTCCTGGACGGAGGCGGGCGTGGAGCGGTCGAACGACGGCGCCTGCGGGACGTAGCCGATCGTGGGGCGGCCGGTGCGGCCGTGCCCGAAGTCCTCGAAGGCGACGCGGCCCTCGTAGGGGATCAGACCGGCGACCGCGCGCAGCAGCGTCGTCTTGCCGGCGCCGTTGGGGCCGACGATGACCGTGAGCTCGCCGCAGTGGAGCTCGAAATCGACGTCGTGGAGGATCCGCCGGCCGGAGATCGTGACGCCGAGCCCCTCGATTCGGGTGCAGCAGGCGGCGCAGACCTCGGGAGCGGTCGCGGCGGATTCGGGCGACGGGAGCGCGTCGAGGCCGAGCGGGTCGTGGTGGTGGTGGCCGTGCGGGTCGTGCGGGATGCCGGGCAGTTCTTCCGTCATGTCGCCTCCAGTGCCTGGGCCAGGCGTTCCAGATTCGCGTCCATCCGGGTCAGGTACTCGTCCCTCGCGGCCGGGCCCGTGAGGGTCCCGCCGGCCACGCTGTCGAAGATGCAGAGGGGAAGTCCCGTCTCGCGGGCCACGGTTTCGCCGGCGATCGCGGGGAACTGTGGGTCGGTCACGATGAGCGAGGCCTTCTGCGCCTTCGCGTCGTCGATCATCCGGGCCAGCGTCCCGGTGCCGACGGCCTGCCCGTCGTCGAGGCCGAAGATGCCGAGGACCCCGATGCCGTAGTCGCGCGCGAAGTACAGGAAGGAGGAGTGGCCCGCGAGCATCTTCGCGCCCCGGAAGGGCGCGAGGAGGGCCTCGGCCTTGCGGTCGAGGGCCGCGAGCAGCGCCCCGTAGCGCGACTCGTTGGAGGCGTAAAGAGTCGCGTGCGCCGGGTCGGCGAGCGCCAGTCCGGCGGCGAGGTTCGCGAGCTGCGCGGCCGCGCCCTTCGGGGTCGCCCAGACGTGCGGGTCGGGCGCGCCGTCGGGGCCGGTCACAGTCGCGATCCCCCGCGACGCCTCGATGACCCGGAGCTTCGGGAAGTCCGTCGCGACGCCGGTCAGGAAGTTCTCCATCCCGTCCCCGTTCACGAACAGCACGTCGGCCCCGGACAGCTTCACCATGTCGCCGCTCGTCAGGGAATAGTCGTGCAGGCAGCCGGTCGAAGGCGGCGCGAGCAGGACGACGTCGACGCCGGGGACGTCCTTCGTCAGTTGCAGCGCGGCGATGTAGACGGGGTAGAACGAGGCGACGACCGTGAAGGCCGGGGCGCCGCCAGTCGGCGTCGGCGTCGCCGACGCGCGGCCGTCGCAGCCGGCGAGCAGCGACGCGAGGAGCAGGCCTCCGGCGACCAGGGCGGAGAGGACGGGGGACGGTCTTTTCAACGGGGGACCTCCTTGGGTTCGAGGAACGGGAGCGGGGCGCCCTCGGCTCCGTCGAACGGCACGCCGAACAGCGCGGCGACGGTGGGGGCGATATCGGCCAGGTCGCCGCGGGCGGCCGTCAGGCCGGCCCGGATGCCGGAGCCGGCGGTGAAGAGCGTCGTCGAGATGCCGGGGTGGTCCGGCAGGTGGCCATGGGTGGCGAGGTTCCCTTCGTCGAGGGCGAAGGCGAAGCCGTCCGCGGCGTCGAGCAGGGCCATGGCGGCGCCGTCGCCGGTGCGCTCGGCCGCCATTCCCGCGCGGTCCAGCCAGCCGCGCAGGCCGCCGTCGGGTTCGTCGCGCCAGGCGGCGAGCAGTGCCTCGAGCCGCGCGTCGTCGCGCTCCGGGAGATAGCCCGCTTCCGGATAGAGGAAGGCGCCCGCCCCGGCGTCGTGCACGCGGACGGACAGGCCCGCGGCCGCGAGGCGTCCGACGGGATCGAGCCCGGAATGGACGTCGATCTGTGCGTGGTCGCCGAAGAGGAGCAGCGTGGCATCGGGGCCGGCCGCCGCGAGGATGCGGGACAGCCGCCCGGCGGTCCGGTCGCAGGCCTCGAGCGTCTCGACCGCGTGGACCCCGGCGTGGTGCTTCGCGTCGTCGACGCTCACCAGGTGGAGCAGCAGCAGGTCCGGCCCGCGGCGGCGCCGGAGGAGGTCGACCGCGAGGGCGGCCGCGTAGTCGTCGAGCCAGGGCTGGTGCATGCCGCGGCGCAGGCTTCCGTACTTCAGCTCGGAGAGGAGCAGGAAGAGGGGCGACCCGTTGCGCAGGACCTTCCGGGTCAGGTTCTCGCGGAGCTTCGCGCTCGCGGCGATTTCGGGCAGCACCCAGTCGAGCCGCGCCCCGGCCAGCGTCGGCCACAGCAGCGTCGCCACGCGGAAGCCCGCGCGGTGGACGGCGTCGGGAAACGTGTCGCCGCGGACCAGCCGGCGGTACCAGTTCCAGTCCCAGTCGAAGCCGGACGGGGGGTCGACCTCGTTGTTCACGACGCCGTGCGAAGCCGGACGGCGGCCGGTCAGGATCGTGGCGTGCGCGGGGTAGGTCAGCGAGGGCGCGACGGTGCGCATCTCGCGTACGCGCGAACCGCGCTCGGCCAGCCCGTCGAGGCAGGGGTGCGCGAGGATGCGGTCGAGGTCGTCCGGGGAAACCGCGTCGATGCTGATGCACAGGACCGGCCCGCGTCGCTTCCCGTTCTCCATCCTCCGTCCACCTCCCTCCGCAATCGTTTCCGCTTGTGGTCTAAAACCCGCGGCACAGTAGTAATATTACCTTGTTGCGCCGATTGCGCAAATCGAGGAGGTTACCAGATGCCGAAGACCTACGGACCCGACTACCCGTCCGTGGAATCCCGCGACCTGCGCGAACTGGTCCACGAGAGCGCCCGCCGCTGGGAGGCCAAGCCCGCCTACCTCGTGCGCCGCCGACCCGGCGAACCCGAGACCCCCCGAAGTTTCCGCCGCTTCTCCGACGACGTCGACGCCCTCGGCACGGCGCTGGTCACGGAACTCGGCCTGTCCGGCGCCTTCGTCGCCGTCCTCGGCGAGAACCGCTACGAATGGATGGTCGCCTACCTCGCGGCCGTCGGCGGCACCGGCGTCGTCGTGCCCATCGACAAGGAGTTGCCCGTCCACGAAGCCGCGCTGCTGCTCGAGCGGTGCGGCGCCACCGCCCTGATCCACTCCGGCCGCCTGTCGTCCGCCGTCGCCGCCCTGCGCGCCCGCGTGCCGGGCGTCAGCCACTGCATCGACATGGACGCCGAAGCCCACGCGCCCGACGGCTCCTTCCTCTCGATGTCCGCCCTGATCGCGGCCGGGCACGCGCGCATCGCCGCCGGCGACCGCTCCTTCCTCGACGCCCCGATCGACCGCGAGGCCCTCGCGGTGCTGCTGTTCACCTCCGGCACCACGTCGGCGTCCAAGGCGGTCATGCTCTCGCACCGCAACCTCTGCGCCAACATCCGGATGATCCAGGGGGCCATCGCCTTCGGCGAAGAGGACCTCGACCTGTCGATCCTCCCCCTCCACCACACCTACGAGGCCACGATGCTGCTCAGCCTCCTGTCGAAGGGCGCCACGACAGCCTTCTGCGACGGGCTCCGGTACATCGCCCAGAACCTGCGCGAATACCGCCCGACCGTCCTCACGCTGGTCCCGCTGATCATCGAGAACCTACACAAGAAGATCCAGGACGGCATCCGGGCCAGGCCCGCCGCGCGCGTCCTCCTGCCCGGCCTCGTCGCGGGCGGCGCCGCGCTGGCCGCCGTCGGCGTCGACGTCCGGAAGAAGCTCTTCGCCAGCCTGCACGAGCCGCTCGGCGGACGCATCCGCGTCGTGATCTCCGGCGCCGCGGCGCTCGACCCCAAGGTCTGGAAGTCGCTCCTCGGATACGGATTCCGCATCCGGCAGGGATACGGGATGACCGAGGCCTCGCCCGTGATCGCGAACGAGCGCGACCGCCTGTTCCGCAAGGGCACCGTCGGCGTCCTGCTGCCCGGGATGGCCGGACGCATCGCGGACCCCGACCCGGACAGCGGCATCGGCGAGATCTGGGTGCAGGGCGACAACGTCATGATGGGCTACTTCCAGGACCCCGTCGCGACGGCCGCCACGCTGCAGGACGGCTGGCTCCGGACCGGCGACCTCGGCCGCTTCGACGACGACGGCTTCCTCACCATCACGGGCCGCTGCAAGAACGTCATCGTCACGAAGAACGGAAAGAACATCTACCCCGAGGAGCTCGAGAGCCTACTCGTCCGCAGCCCGTTCATCAAGGAGTGCCTCGTCGTCGGGGACCAGCCGGAGGACGGGACCGAAGCGGAGGACGGCTGCAGGGTCGTCGCGATCATCGTGCCCGACCTCGACGCCCTCCGCGCGGTCTCGCACGACGGCGCGACGCCCGAGGGGGAAGCGCTGAAGACCCTCCTGCGCGGCGAGATCCGGCGGGTCAACCAGCAGGTCCCTTCCTACAAGCGCATCGTCGACCTGCGCATCCGCGACGAGGAATTCGAGAAGACCACGACCAAGAAGATCAAGCGGTTCAAGCTCTTTCCGCTGTGAACCTGTGGATTCCGTGTGGACGAAAAACTGTGGATAGTGTGGATAACTCTGTGCATAACTCCAAGGACAGGGGTTCCGCGATGTGCATGTCCGCAGGGCAAGGGTTTCGGGCTTCAAAGGCGAGCGTGGCAAGCGCCTCCGGTTTCAGCGCGCGGATGTTACGGTTGTGTTAAATCCGCCCCCAGAGCGGATTGTGCAGGTATTCATTTCTCGGTGCATAGCGACGGTGTTCGCCATGCGTGGACAGACAGGAAGCCTCCCCGTGCATAACGGGAAGGCTTCCTGCATATGGGAACGGTTGCGTGAAGGAAGGGGGATTAGTTCCCCGCACGTTTTCCGCAAAGGCGCTTCATCGCACCGTTCCATGTTCCCGGTGCGGTCGGAAGCTCCACTCGTGCCCATCGGGCACGAGCCCGCTTCCGGCAGCGCCTAGCGGAAAGCGTCGTCAGCTTCAACGGCAAGTAGTTCCGGGAGACTGCCACGATGCCCGCAGAGCGGTCATCGTACGTCTCCCGACTTGCCGTAGAAGCTGGTGCGCCGCTGGCCGTGCTCTAATACATCCCGTCCATGCCGCCGCCGGGGCCGCCGGCGGGCATCGGCGGAGCCTTCTCCGGGATGTCGGCCACGACGGATTCGGTGGTCAGCAGCATGCCGGCCACGGAGGCCGCGTTCTGCAGGGCGGAGCGGGTGACCTTCGTCGGGTCCACGATGCCGGCGGCGATCATGTCGACGTAGGTCTCGGTGAGGGCGTTGAAGCCCACGCCCTTCTTGCTGCTCTTGACCTTCTCGCACACGACGCTGCCGTCGACGCCCGAGTTGATCGCGATCTGGCGGACGGGCTCCTCGAGGGCCTTCAGCACGATGCGGACGCCGGTCTTGACGTCGCCGGTCTCGGTCTTGAGCAGCTTCTCGACCTTCGGGATCGCCGCGATGAACGCGACGCCGCCGCCGGCCACGATGCCTTCCTCGACCGCCGCGCGGGTCGCCGCCAGGGCGTCCTCGATGCGGAGCTTCTTTTCCTTCATCTCGGTCTCGGTGGCCGCGCCGACCTTGATCACGGCGACGCCGCCCGACAGCTTCGCGAGACGCTCCTGGAGCTTCTCCTTGTCGAACTCGGACGTGGTCTCCTCGATCTGGGCGCGGATGGAGCCGATGCGGGCCTTGATGTCGGTCTCCTTGCCGGCGCCGTCGACGATGATCGTGTTCTCCTTCTGGACCTTGACCTGGCGGGCACGGCCGAGCTGGGCCAGCGTCGCTTCCTTGAGGTCGAGGCCGAGCTCTTCGGTGATCACCTGGCCGCCGGTCAGGATCGCGATGTCCTGCAGCATGGCCTTGCGACGGTCGCCGAAGCCGGGGGCCTTGACGGCCACGCAGGTGAAGGTGCCGCGCAGCTTATTCACGACCAGAGTCGCGAGAGCTTCGCCCTCGACGTCCTCGGCGATGATCACGAGCTTCTTGCCGCCCTGCACGACCTTCTCGAGTAGGGGCAGGATCTCCTGGATGTTGGTGATCTTCTTGTCGGTGATCAGGAGGTACGGGTCATCGAGGACCGCCTCCATCTTCTCGGTGTCGGTGACCATGTAGGCCGAGACGTAGCCGCGGTCGAACTGCATGCCCTCGACGACCTCGAGCTCGGTGCTCATGGACTTGGATTCCTCGACGGTGATGACGCCGTCGTTGGTGACCTTCTCCATCGCGTCGGCGATCAGGCTGCCGATGTACTCGTCGTTCGCGGAGATCGAGGCGACGCGGGCGATGTCGTTCTTGCCGTGGATCGGCTGGGAGACCTCGACGATCCCCTCGACGGCGGCCTCGACGGCCATCATGATGCCCTTGCGCAGGATCATCGGGTTCGCGCCGGCGGCGATGTTCTTCACGCCTTCGCGGATGATCGCCTGGGCGAGCAGGGTGGCGGTGGTGGTGCCGTCACCGGCGACGTCGTTGGTCTTGGTGGCGACTTCCTTGACGAGCTGGGCGCCCATGTTCTCGAAGCGGTCCTCGAGCTCGATCTCCTTGGCGATCGTGACGCCGTCGTTGGTGATCAGCGGGGCGCCGAACTTCTTGTCGAGGACGACGTTGCGGCCCTTGGGGCCGAGGGTGATCTTGACCGTGTCCGCGAGGTGGTTCACGCCTCTTTCGAGCGCGCGGCGGGCGTCCTCGCCGTACTTGATCTGCTTGGCCATCTTTCGTACCTGCCTTTCCTACTCTTCGACGACAGCGAGGATGTCGCTCTGCTTGAGAATCGTGTACTCGGTGTTGTCCATCTTCACTTCGGTGCCGGAGTACTTGCTGGTCAGGACCTTGTCGCCGACCTTCACGTACATGGTGACTTCCTTGCCGTCGACGAGTCCGCCGGGGCCCACGGCCACGACCTCCGCGACCTGCGGCTTCTCCTTGGCGGTACCGGGCAGCACGATGCCGCTGCGCGTGGTCTCCTCCGCCTCGATCATCTTGACGACGACCCTGTCGGCCAACGGTTTGATCTTCATGATTTCGACCTCCTTATATCCTAATGGTTGCTTCTTCATGCGTTAGCACTCTTTTGACAAGAGTGCTAACGCAAGATTGAATATAAACTGCCCGGAATCGGGTGTCAAGAGCCTCTGGCCATCCCGGCCCCGTTCCTGCCCTATCCCCGCAGGACCCGCAGCGCGATCGTCCGCCGGTGGAAGACCTGTCCCGTCAGCGAGAACCGCTCGACGGCGATGCGGATCGTGTCGGGCAGCGGCCCGCCCTCCGCGGGCGCGTTCACGGCGACGCCGACGGCGACCCAGTTCCCGGCCGTCTCGACCTCCCCGAGCTCGACGGCGTCTCCCCCGTCCGCGACGCGGAAGCGGATCCCGTCGGTCAGGTCGGCGTCGGGCTGGAATCCGTCCTCCATCGAGGCGGCGGTCAGCATGCGGGCGTACAGCCAGACCGGCGAACCGGACCCGGCGACGACGGTGCGGACTCCCTCGGGCATCACGGCCGTCTCCATCTTCCGCTGGCTCTTCTCCTCCTGCTTCTTCGGCTCCTCGGCCCGGACGTCGTCCGGCGCGGCAGCGCCGGCTCCGGCCGACACGACGGCCAGCGACGCGATGGCGCCGACCATGCCCACGAGGGCCGGCAGGATCTCGTGGCTCTCGCTCGGCGGGTGCAGCAGGGAGAAGAGGGTGTCGACCACCGTTCCGATGCTCGATGCGTCCATGCCCATGAAGAACATCATTCGTCCTCGCCCCCCTTCACTTCGAAGCGTCCGGAGCGGCGGCCCCGGTCGGCTTCGCGGGTTTCTCGGCCAGCAGGAAGTGCAGCACGACCGCGGCGACGACGAAGAGCGCGCCGAACACGTAGCCGGAGACTCCCTGGAAGCCGCTCAGCCAGGCGGGGATGTAGCCGCCGGTGAGGTATTTCACGAAGGTGAACGGCGTGAGGAGGACCGTCGGGACGACCGAGCCGCCGAGTCCGGCCGCGAAGGAGCCGAAGACGGCGTGGCTCATCTCGAGGGACGGCGCCCTGCGCTTGCCGAACCAACCGGACACGTCGCGGTACGCCGCGCGGAACAGCTTGTCCCGGATGCTGCCGTCGAAGCCGAAGGCGAATGCGTTGAGCAGCGAAATCGCGCCGAGCAGGCAGACGAGCGAGGTGTTGAGCGAATTGTCGGTCGTCAGGAGGTTCGCGACGAGGAGGCCGACGCCGGCGGACGCCGGCACGACCTTCCAGGCGCGCTTCCCGAGCCCCTCGAGGGCGTGTCGCAGCATCTGCCGGACCTTCCTGTACTTCGCGAACAGGTCCTTGGCGCCGCTTTGCTTGTAATAGCGGTAGAGCGGCAGCGCGGTGCCGAAGAGGAAGACGGCGAACACGGTCTTGCCCAGGAAATTCCCGAAGGATGCGGTCAGCGCGCCGAGGAAGAAGACGACCATCTTCACGAAGCCGATATTCAGCAGGTTCGCGAGGACGAGCTGGATCAGGACCCAGACGCCGAACATCACCGCGAGCGGGATCCAGTTCTTCACGAACCAGGCGGGCAGTCCGCGGACCATCTTGACGATCGAGGCGCCGAGCACGGCGAAGAAGTCGCGGTCCTTCTCCTCCTCGGCCGCCGGAATCGCGCCGGCCGCGGCCTTCTTCTTCTCCTTGAGGGCACCGTGGGTCATCTTCTGCGCGATGTGGGAGAGGATCTCGTACTCGTCCTCCCCCAGGCCGACCAGCGCGGCGGGCGTGGGAATCGGGGGAGCGGTCCAGTCGGAACCCATGCGGACGACCTCCTTTTCATGCGAAACGGCGTCTCTGGTCCTATGGCTCGATTCTAGCGCGTGGCGCGCGGGGTGCAAGAGGGGAGCGCGTTCTCCCCTACCTGCGGCGCTTCAGCTCCTCGTACAGGTCGTCCAGCGTCACGCCCTGCTCCACGAGCAGCACGCACAGGTGGTACAGCAGGTCCGACGCCTCGTAGACGACCTCGTCGTGCTTGCCGTTCTTGGCCGCGATGACCACCTCGGTCGCCTCTTCGCCGACCTTCTTGCAGATCTTGTCGAGGCCCTTGTCGAACAGGTAGTTCGTGTAGGAGCCCTCCTGCGGGTGGCTCCGGCGGTCCTCGACCACCGCGTACACTTCGTCCATGACTTCTCCGATGCGGCTCATCCTCATGTCCTCCCTTGTTTCCCGACCAGCTGGTCGATGTCCCGATAGAAGCAGGACCGCGCGCCGGTGTGGCACGCCGCCCCCGTCTGTTCGATTTCGTAGAGCAGGGTGTCCGCGTCGCAGTCGACCCGGACGCGCAGCACGCGCTGCGTGTGCCCCGACGTCTCGCCCTTCTTCCACAGCGTCCCGCGGCTGCGGCTGTGGTAATGCATGGCTCCGGTCTCCATCGTCGCGAGGAACGCCTCGCGGTCCTGGTAGGCCACCATCAGCACCGGTCCGTCCGCCCCGTCGACGGCGACCGCGGGCACGAGCCCGTCCGCCGCCTTCTTCAGGAGTTCCCAGGTGCGCTCCGCGTCCGCCCGTTCCATCACTGCACTCATCGCGTCACCCCTTCCGTCCCATCTACGGCCGACCCGTCCGACGCGCCGCGCGGCATGCGTAACGGCACGCCGCGGGCGGCCAGATAGCGCTTCAGGTCCATCACCCTCATCTCGCCGAAGTGGAACAGGCTCGCGGCCAGCGCGGCCTCGGCGCCGCCGGCGGTCAGCGCCTCGAGGAAGTCCTCGTAGCGGCCCGCGCCGCCCGACGCGATCACCGGGATGCCGACCGCGTCCGCCACGGCGCGCGTGATCTCCAGGTCGTACCCGGCCTTCGTGCCGTCGGCGTCCATGCTGGTCAGCAGGATCTCGCCCGCCCCCAGCCGCTCGGCCTCCTTCGCCCAGGCCAGCACGTCGAGGCCCGTCGCCCTGCGCCCGCCCGCCACGTACACCTCGGACCCGCCGGTGCGACGGCCCGCGGCGTCGCGGCGCGCCCGCGCGTCGATCGCCACGACCACGCACTGGCTGCCGAAGCGCTTCGCCGCCTCGGACACGAGCCCGGGGTCGGCCACGGCGGCCGAGTTCAGCGAGATCTTGTCGGCGCCGGCCGAGAGGATGCCGCGGATGTCGTCGACCGAACGGATGCCGCCGCCGACGGTGAACGGGATGAACACCTGCTCGGCCACGCGGCGCACCATGTCGACCGTGGTCGCCCGCGCGTCCGACGTCGCGGTGATGTCCAGGAACACGAGCTCGTCGGCCCCCGACGCGTCGTAGGCGATCGCCGCCTCGACCGGGTCCCCGGCATCGACGAGGTCGACGAAGTTCACGCCCTTCACGACGCGCCCCGCGTGGACGTCGAGGCACGGGATTATGCGTTTCGCAAGCATGCCGCGAGGTCCACCCTTCCTTCGTAGAGCGCCTTGCCGACGATCACGCCGGCCGCGCCGATCGCACGCACCGCCTCGATGTCGGCGAGCGACCCGATGCCGCCCGAGGCGATCACGTCCATTCCGGTCTCCCGCACGAGCTCGGCGGTCGCGTCGAGCGCCGGGCCGGCCAGCATGCCGTCGCGCGCGATGTCGGTGAAGATCGCGGTCCGGGCGCCCAGCGCCTCCATCCAGCCCGCGAATTCGAGCGCCTTCACGCCGCCGCCGGCCGTCCAGCCGTCCACGCTGACCTCGCCGCCGCGCGCGTCGATGCCGATCGCGATGGCCGCGCCGTGGCGCCGCAGCGCCTCCTCGGTGAACGGGCGGTCCTTCACGGCCGAGGTGCCGAGCACGACGCGCTCGACGCCGGCCGCCAGGTGCGCCTCCAGCGCGGCCAGATTCCGCACGCCACCGCCGGTCTGCACGCGCAGTCCGGTCTCGGCGCGGATCCGCGCGATCAGGGCCTGGTGCGCGGGCACGCCGCTGCGTGCCGCGTCGAGGTCCACGATATGCACCCAGTCGGCGCCGACCGCGCGGAAAGCGCGGGCGACGGCGACGGGGTCGTCGGAATAGACCGTCGCCTGCGCGTAGTCGCCCTGGCGCAGCCGCACGCAGCGCCCGCCGAGCAGGTCGATCGCGGGGTAGACGATCACGCGAGGCCTCCGGCGGCGAGCCAGCGGCGCAGGATCGAGAGGCCCTCGGCCCCGCTCTTCTCCGGGTGGAACTGCACGGCCTGGAGGTTGTCCTTCCCGACCGCCGCGTCGAAGGGGATCCCGTGCGTCGCGCGCGCGGTCACGATCGACCGGTCGGCACAGTCCACGTAGTAGGAATGCACGAAGTAGACGCTGGGGTCGGGACGGCCCG
The DNA here is from genome assembly GCA_903835065.1 of uncultured Eubacteriales bacterium. Taxonomy (GTDB): domain Bacteria; phylum Bacillota; class Clostridia; order Saccharofermentanales; family UBA5734; genus CAILLO01. The sequence goes on along the minus strand of CAILLO010000036.1, from coordinate 86,372 downwards.
GCGCCGCGCCCGCCTCCTCGAACAGGGGGCCGCGCGTCTCCTGCAGCGTGTTCCAGCCCATGTGCGGCACCTTCAGCCCCGGCCCGCCCGGCAGCAGCTTCACGCGCCCCGGCAGGATCCCGAGCCCGGCGACGAGTCCGCCGCCCGCCCCGAAGGCCTCCTCGCTGTCGTCGAACAGCATCTGCATGCCGAGGCAGATGCCGAGGAACGGCCGCCCCATGGGCAGAAACGCCCGCAGCGCACGGTCCATCCCGTTCTTCCGCAGGTTCTCGACGGCGTCGCCGATCGCGCCCACGCCCGGCAGCACCAGCGCGTCGGCGGCCATCGCCCGCTCCGGGTCGGTCACCAGCTCCGCGCGCGCGCCGAGGAACTCCAGCGCCTTCTGCACGCTGCGCAGATTCCCCATCCCGTAGTCGACGATCGCGATCAAAGAGGGGCCCCGGTCAGGCGTTCGTAGGCCTCGCGGTACTTGGCGGCGGTCCGCTCGACCACCTCCGCGGGCAGCGCGGGCGGCGGCGGCGTCTTGTTCCAGCCGCTGGCCTCGAGGAACTCGCGCAGGTACTGCTTGTCGAAGCTCTTCTGCGCGCGCCCGGGCTCGAACTCCGACAGCTCCCAGAAGCGGGAGGAGTCGGGCGTGAACATCTCGTCGCCGACGGTCAGCCGGCCGTGGACCGTGCCGAACTCGAACTTGGTGTCGGCCAGCAGGATGCCGCGCTTCTCGGCGTACTCGGCCGCGCGGGCGTAGAGCGCGAGGCTGGCGTCGCGGACGCCGTGGGCGGCCTCCTCCCCGACGAGGTCGGCCATCTGCGCGAAGGTGATGTTGACATCGTGGCCCTCGGACGCCTTGGTCGACGGGGTGAACATCGGCTCGGGCAGCTTCTCGCACTGGCGCAGGCCCTTCGGCATCGGGACGCCGGCCACGGTGCCGTGCTCGCGGTATTCCTTGAGCGCGGACCCCTCGAGGTACCCGCGGACGATGCACTCGGCGGGCAGCATGTCGACCTTCCTGACCCACATGGCGCGGCCGTCGAGCTCGTCGGCGTATCGCGGGAACTCGCCGGGGAAGACGCGCGTGTCGGTCGAGATCACGTGGTTGGACACGATGTCCCGGGTCATCCCGAACCAGAAGGCGGACAGCTGGTTGAGCACGCGGCCCTTGTCGGGCACGAGTTCGCGGAAGACGACGTCGAACGCCGAGATCCGGTCGGTCACGACGATCACGAGGCTGTCGCCGAGGTCGTACACGTCGCGGACCTTGCCGCGGTAGGTCACGGGGTGGTCGATGAAGTCGGTGTTGCGCAGCAGGGACATGGTCGGCACCTCCTGGTTCCAGCCGGGTCGGCGGGCACGGCGGCCTCTACAGGACGCCCTTCGTGGACGGGACGCCGCCGGCGGCGGCGGGGTCCGGCTCGACGGCCTCGCGCAGGGCGCGGGCGAAGGCCTTGAACATCGACTCGATGCGGTGGTGGTCGTTGGAGCCGTACAGGCACTGCAGGTGCACGGTGATGCCGGCGTTGACGGTCACGGCGCGGAAGAACTCCTCGACGAGCTGCGTCTCGAGACCGCCCGTGCACTCGCCGTCGAAGTCGGCCTCGAACACCAGGAACGGCCGGCCGGAGACGTCGACGACCGCGAGCGACAGCGCCTCGTCCAGCGGGACGTAGGCGTGCCCGAAGCGGCGGATGCCGGCCTTGTCGCCGAGCGCGTGCCGGAGGGCCTGGCCCAGCGCGATGCCGGTGTCCTCGACGGTGTGGTGCCCGTCGACGTGGAGATCGCCCTTGGCCTCGACGACGAGGGACATGTAGGCGTGCTTCGCGAAGGAGGCCAGCATGTGGTCGAAGAACCCGATGCCGGTGCAGATTCCGGGCGAGGCGACGGCGCCGGGGGCCCCCGCGTCGGAATTGTCGTTCGAGGGCGTCTCGAGCGAGAGCTCCAGGTGGATCGTGGTCTCGTGGGTCCGGCGGTCGATCGTGGCTTCACGCTTCATCTTGTCCATCTCCTGCCTTTCAGGGGGCCTCGCCCAGGAGGCGGGCCACCTCGACGACCAGTGCGTCCATCTCCTCCGGCGTGCCCACCGTGATGCGCACGTAGCCGTCGATGCGGGGCTTCCGGAAGTACCGTACGAGTATACCGCGTTCCTTCAGGGCTTCATAGAGACCGGCCCCGCCGAGCTTCGGGGGCTTCGCGAACAGGAAGTTGGCCGTCGACGGGACGACCTCGAACCCGAGCTTCTCGAGCCGGCGGGCGGTGCGCTCGCGGGTGCCGACGATGCGCGCGCGGGTCTCCTCGAACCACGCCGGGTCGGACAGCGAGGCGGCCGCGAGGGACTGCGCGAGACGGTCGACCGTGTAGGAATTGAACGAGTCGCGGACGCGCTCGAGGCCCTCGACCAGGGCGCGCGACCCGAAGGCGTACCCGACCCGCAATCCGGCGAGCGACCGCGCCTTGGACGTCGTCTGCACGACGAGGAGGTTGTCGTACCGGTCGAGCAGCGGCAGAGCGGTCTCGCAGCCGAAGTCGACGTAGGCCTCGTCGACGACGACCGCCCGGTCGGGGTGCGCGGCGACGATGCGCTCGAGGTCGGAGAGCGGGAGCGCGCGGCCGGTCGGGGCGTTGGGGTTGGGGAGCACGACGCCGCCGCAGGGAGCGAGGAAGGCATCGACCGGGACGGCGAAGGCGTCGTCCAGGGGGACGGTGCGGAACGGGACGCCGTAGAGGCCGGCGTACACGGGGTAGAAGCTGTAGGTCACGTCGGGGAAGAGGACCGGGGCGGCGGGGTCGGGGTCGAAGAACGCCTGGAAGGCGAAGGCCAGGATCTCGTCCGAGCCGTTGCCCACGAAGATGCGCTCGGCCGGGACGCCGTAGGTTTCCGCGAGTGCGGCGCGCAGTGCGCGCGACTCGGGGTCGGGGTACAGGCGCAGCGCCGCGGGGTCGAAGGCGCGCAGGGCGGCCTCGACCGCCGGGGACGGCGGATACGGGTTCTCGTTCGTGTTGAGCTTGACGTACCGACGGTCCTGCGGCTGCTCGCCGGGGACGTACGGCACGAGCGAGGCGGTCGTGCGGCTCCAGAGGCGGCTCATCGGCGGCCCTTCCTTCCCGCGTCCGTCCCGAAGCGGACGCGCAGCGCGTCGGCGTGCGCGGAGAGGCCCTCGGCGTCGGCGAAGGACGCGACGTCCTCGAAGCAGCGCGCGAGCGCCTCGCGGGAATAGCGGATCACGTTGGTGCGCTTCTGGAAATCCTGCGTCGACAGCGGCGAGAAGAAGCGGGCGGTGCCGCTGGTCGGCAGGACGTGGTTCGGCCCGGCGAAGTAGTCGCCGAGCGGCTCGGGCGAGTAGTGGCCGAGGAACACGGCGCCGGCGTTGCGCACGCCGGGCAGCAGGGCGTCGGGGTCCTCGACGCACAGCTCGAGGTGCTCGGGCGCGAGGAGGTTCGCGAATTCGACGGCCGACGCGAGGTCGGGCAGCACGACGATGCCGGCGAAGTCGGCGATCGAGCGCTCGAGGATCGCGCGGCGGGAGAGGAGCGCGGCGCGGCGGGCGGTCTCGTCGGCGACGGTCTCCGCGAGACGGCGGGAGATCGTGGCGACGATGGCGGAGGCCAGCACGTCGTGCTCGGCCTGCGACAGCAGGTCGGCGGCCACGAAGGCCGGGTCGGCCGAGTCGTCGGCGACGATCAGGATCTCGCTCGGGCCGGCGAACATGTCGATGTCGACCTGGCCGTACACGAGGCGCTTGGCCGTGTTGACCCAGAGGTTGCCGGGCCCGCAGATCTTGTCGACGCGCGGGATCGAGGCGGTGCCGTAGGCCATCGCCGCGACGGCCTGGGCGCCGCCGATCCGGTAGACCTCATCGACGCCGGCGATGCGCGCCGCGGCGAGGATCACGGGGGCGACCGTGCCGTCCGCGCGGGGCGGCGTGCACATCACGATGCGCCCGACGCCGGCGGCCGAAGCGGGGATCGCGTTCATCAGCACTGACGACGGCAGTGGGGCGGTGCCGCCCGGCACGTAGAGGCCGGCGACGGCGAGGGGCGTCGCGCGCACGCCGACGTAGGCGCCGGGCAGGTCCTCGGCGTCGAAGCCGGTCTCGCGCTGGCGCGCGTGGAAGGCGAGGATGTTGGCGGCGGCGCGCCGCATCACGTCGAGCAGCGCCGGGTCGACGGACGCGAGGGCGGCCTCGGTCTCCTCCGGCCGGACGCGCAGGTCCTCCGGGCGCAGGCGCACCTTGTCGAAGCGCTCGGTGAAGTCGCACAGGGCCGCGTCGCCCCGCGCGCGCACGTCGTCGAGGATTCCCTGCACCGTCGCCGCCACGTCGCCGCGCTCCATCTTGCCGCGCACGCCGAGCGCCTCGATGGCCCGCAGCCGCTCCTCCGGCGTTCCGCCCTCCAGGATCCTCGGCCGCAGCCCGCCCGTCCCCGCGCTCACCCCTTCACCCCCGTCCGGGCCATCTCCGCCCGCACCGCGGCGACCAGCGCCCCGATCCGCTCCGACTTCATCTTCAGGCTCACGCGGTTCACGACCATGCGCGCGCTGACGTCCGCGATCGTCTCCAGCACCTCGAGCCCGTTCTCGCGCAGCGTGCGCCCGCTCTCCACGATGTCCACGATCACCTCGGACAGGCCCACCAGCGGGGCCAGCTCGACGGAGCCGTTCAGCTTGATGATCTCGACGCTCTCGCGCTTCTTCAGTTCGAAGTATTCGCGGGCGATCCGCGGGTACTTGGTCGCGACGCGCTTGTTGGGGATGCCGTCGAGCTTCCCCGCCATCCAGGCAGGCCCCGCGACGCACATGCGGCAGGCGCCGAAGCCCAGGTTCAGGACCTCGTACAGGCGGCGGCCCTCCTCGAGCAGCGTGTCCTTCCCGACGACGCCGATATCGGCGGCGCCGTACTCGACGTAGGTCGGCACGTCGGCGGGCTTGGCCAGGATGAACCGCAGCCCCGCCTTCTCGTCCTCGAGGATCAGCTTGCGCGAACCGGAGCGCGCGCAGCTCGTGTCGTAGCCCGCGGCCTGCAGCAGATCGAGCGTCTGTTCGGCGAGGCGGCCCTTGGAGAGGGCGATCGTCAGCGTGTCCTTGCCCGTGACCATGTCAGCGCACCGTCCCTTCGGCATCCATGTAGAGAACCCGCGCGACGCCCCGCCGCGCGCCCTCCGCGCGCAGCTCCGGCGCGCTCCGCCGCTGCACATCGACCGCGACCGCCCGGCCGCCGGCCCGCTCCTGCGCGACGAACGCCATGGCCCGCGCGCGCACCGACGGGTCGTACCCGAACAGCGTGTCGGGGCCGGCCTTCGGGGGCACGGAGCCCTGCCGCCGCAGCGCGGCCATCACGAGGTTCACGCCCAGCGAGAAGCCGGTCGACGGCAGCGCGCGCCCGAACTCGGCAACGACGTTGTCGTAGCGGCCGCCCGACAGGACCGGGAAGCCGATGCCGTAGGTGAAGCCCTTGAAGATGATGCCCGTGTAGTAGTCGAGGCTCTGGAGCATGCCGAGGTCGACCGACACGTACCGCAGCAGGCCATCCTCCTCGAGCAGGCGCAGCACGTCGCGGAGGTTGCGCAGCGCGGCGAGGGCGCGCGGGCTGCGGGTCAGCGCCTCCATGCGGTCCAGGGTGTCGAAGGTCCCCTCGAAGGAGGCCATCAGCAGCAGCGCTTCGCGCGCCGCGGCGGGAAGTCCGGTCCGGTCGGCGATCTCCTCGAGCGCCAGCGTCTCCTTGGCGTCGATCAGGCCGGGCAGCGGCTCGGCGTCCTCTTCCGACAGGCCCCACTCCTCGAGCAGCGCCTTGAAGAACTCGACCTGGCCGACCGCGACCTGCAGCGACTCGACGCCGGCGGCGCGTGCGGCCGCGATCGCGGTCGCAATCACCTCCGCGTCGGCTTCGGCGGTGCGCGGCCCCATCAGCTCGACGCCGGCCTGCGTGAACTCGCTCTGCTTGCCGCCGCCGGCTCCGGCGGAGCGGTACATGCCGCCGACATACGAGATGCGCAGCGGGGGCTCCTCGTCCTTCATCAGCGTCGCGGCGAGGCGGGCGACGGGCACGGTGCCGTCGTAGCGCAGGGCGAGGATGCGGCCCTGGGAGTCGAAGAGCTTGAAGAGCGCCTCCTGCGGCGCGAGCCCGCGGCCGGTGGCGTACACGTCGTAGAATTCGAGGCCGGGCGTCTCGACCTCGAGGTAGCCGCGAGCGGCGAAGACCGCGCGGAGGGCGGACTCGATGGCCCGCTTGCGCGCGCAGTCGTCCGGCAGTCCGTCCTGGACTCCGTCGGGGGTGTGGAATCGCCAATCGCCCATCGTGCGCCTCCTGGTTCCGGGTGTCGTGCGGATCGTGCAGGTCGGGTCGTTTTGCTTTAACGCTTTATCACGGTAAATCGGTGAACCGACAACGGAATTCTATCGGCTCCCCGCTCTCCTGTCAACCCCCGCAAGCTCCGCGATGCGTTCCATGGTTCCAGTATAGCCCGGGGAGGTCCCCGTAAACGGGAAATCCCGCCTTCCCGGGTGGGGAGGCGGGATTTCTGCCGTGCGGAGTCCGAAGGGAGACTAGACGGCGGGGGCTTCCGGAGTGGGCGACGCGGGGGACTCGGCCGTCGGAGCCACCGGGGTGGCGGACGGGCTGGGCATCGGCGTCACGACGGGGTGGTGGCCCTTGCCGGAATGGCGAAGCTGGTTGGTCAGCTTCATGATGTCCTGGATCGAGGCGTTGCCGTACTGGGCCAGGGTCTGCTCGCGGGTCCAGCCGAGGAGCTGGGCGAGGGTGTCGATGTGCAGCAGGCGTCCCGGGGGGATCCCGAGGGCCGCGGCGGCCTGGACGCGCTCGAGGGCGGGCGGGGTGAGCTCAGGGGAGACGGAAGGAGTCGCCTCGTCGGTCGGCTCGACGGCTTCGGTGGACTCGGTCGAGACTTCGGGCGACGGCTGGAGGGACGGGTCGCCGCTCGGCACGACCGACGGTTCGCCGGTCGGCACGACCGACGGTTCGCCGCTCGGGTCGGAGGCGAGGAACGAGAATCCGCTCGGGGCGGCGAGGACCAGGACGGCGGGAATCACCATCAGCAGGACGAGGACGGTGAGGATCGAGGCAATCTTCTTCTTCATGTGGCACTTCCTTCTCAAGGCTGTCCAATGCGTTTCATCGGCGTTGGCTGCCGGTCGGTCCGACGGATCTCTCCGGCAATCATAATATACGCCGGGCGCCGCCCGAAAAAAGGGGTGGGTCGGGTCAGCGCAGGAGACGGTTCTCGACCGTCCGGAGGCGACGGACCGTGCCGCGGTCGAGGAGCAGGGCGCGGCGCCGGGCGCGGTAGGGGGCGAGTCCGCGGAAGCCCTCCGCGAGGCCGGCGAAGTATTCGCGCACCGCACGGTCGCGCAGGGCGAGCGCGAAGAGGGCGGGAATCCAGAAGCCGAGATAGACCAGGAGATAGCGGGCGGGGTAGTAGGTCTCGGCGAGCCAGATGCGGTTGCGGACGTAGTACCGGTACTTGGAGCGGCCGGTCGTCCGCACGGGGGACACCTTGTGGCGGACGACGAGGGAGGGCTCGTAGACGAGGCGGAAGCCGGCCCGGAAGATGCGGAAACCGAGGTCGGACTCCTCGCCGGCGTAGAAGAACCCCGCGGGGAAGTCGCCGGTGGCGTCGAGCACGGTGCGCGGAATCGCGAAGAAGCACCCGATGAAGTACGAGGTCTCGAACCGGCGGTCGGCCAGCGACTTGTCCTTCGAGGGGATCTCCTTGGGGTCCTGGAGTCCGGTGTGGTAGTTGACGATCTTCGGCGAAAGGCAGCCGAGCGACGGGTCCCGCTCGAACTCCGCGGCCACGCGCCGCAGGAACGACGGGTCGTCGACGATCGCGTCGTCGTCGATGCCGACCAGCAGGTCGCCGGTGCAGGCCTTCATCGCGAGGTTGCGTCCGCCCGCGACGCCGAGGTTCACGTCGGACACGAGGAGGCGGACGCCCGGGTGCTCCCTCGCGACGCGCTCGCGCGTGTCGTCGGAGGACCCGTTGTCGAGCAGCACGATCTCCACGCCCGGGAGGTCCTGGGCCTCGAGGTGGGCGAGGCAGTCGCACAGGTCGTCGGCGCGGTCGCGCGTGATCAGGAAGCAGCTGATCTCCATCGAGTCCACAGTAGCCTCGGCGCCGCGCCGGTGTCAAGCGGAGCGGGCGCCGGGGCGCGCGGGCGATTTGCCTTCCCTTCGCCCCGCCGATAGAATGGAATCGGATCGGAACCACCGCCCGAGGAGGATCGACATGCCTATCCGGACCCTGATCGTCTCCGCCTTCTTCTCCCCGCTCAACGTGATCGCCTCGGTCCGCGTCGGAAAGCTCGCGAAGTACCTGGCCCGGGAGGGGCACGCCGTCACCGTGGCGACCTTCGACCCCGAGGAGGCCCTCGCCCTCGTGGGACCGAGCGCGCGGTCCGTCTTCGTCGACCCGGCGGCGGAAGGGATCCGGATGGCCTACTTCCCCGCTCGTCCCACGTCGGCGTGGAGCCGCCTGGTCGCCGGCACCGTGCTCTCCGACCGCCACGGCCGCAGGCTGCACGGCGCGATCGCCCTCTTCACCCGGGCCGGGTCCCTGCTCCGGCTCTATGGAATCCACCTCGGCTGCCGGAAGACGATCCGCGGCCTGCTGCGCAACGACCCGCCCGACGTCCTCGTCTCCTCCTACGGTCCCCACGTCTCGCACTGGCTGGGCCTCTACGCGAAGCGGTTGCGCCCGGGCCTCCGCTGGGTCGCCGATTTCCGGGACCCGGTGGTCAACATCCGCAAGCCGGGCTGGACGCAGGGGTTCGACCGCTGGCTCGAGCGCACGTATGTCGCCCGCGCCGACCAGATCGTCGTGGTCACGGAGCCCGACAGGACCCGGCTGGTCGCGGACTACGGCCCCCGCTTCGGGACGGCCGCCCTCGCAGCGCGCATCTCGGTCATCACGAACGGGTTCGACCCCGAGGACGCCGGCCTCGCGCTCCAATCCGCCGAAGGACCGGACATCCGGCCCCTTTCCGCGGACGGGCGGCTCCACCTCGTGTACACCGGACTCCTGTACGAAGGACTGTCGGACGCCACGCCGCTCTTCCGGATGCTGCTCCGGATGGCCCGGGAGGGGGAGATCCCCGCCGACGGATACCGGGTCCACTACGCCGGCAAGAACTTCCCGCAGCTCCGCGCGCAGGCCGCGTCCGTCGGAGCCGAGGGCTGCCTCGTCGACCACGGCTTCCTGTCCCGCCCCGACACGCTGGCCCTGCAGTCCTCCGCCGACCTGCTCCTGATCTTCAACTGGAACTACCGTGCGGAGCAGGGCATGCTGAACGCCAAGATCTTCGAGTATCTCCTCTCCGGCCGGCCCATCCTGGCGGTCGTCACCGGCGACCTGCCCGGCAGCGCCATCGCTTCGCTGGTCCGGGACGCCCGGTCGGGCTTCGCCTTCGAGACTTCCGTTCCGTCGGAGGAGCCGGACTTCGCCCGGTACCTGAAGGCGTGCGTCGACATCGTCCGCGCGGGCGGCAGGCCCCGGATCGAGCCGGACCCGTCGGTCGTCGCCCGCTACGCCTGGCCTTCGCTCGTGCGGCGGTACGCCGACCTGCTGGCGGCGCGGCCGGACCGGAGCGACGCCTGACATGGCGAAGCCGTTTCCGGATCCCGCCTCCGCCCGCGCGCCGTCCGCCCTCCCCACGGTCACGCTGCTCGCGCCCGTCTATCAGGAGCACCGCTTCATCGAAGCCCTCTGCGAGGCGCTCGACCGCCAGACCTGGCCGCCGGATCGCCTCGAGGTCCTGTTCCTCGACGGCGGCTCGACCGACGGCACCCGCGAATACCTGACCGCGCGCCGCTTCGCCTGCGCCGCCCGCGTCGTCGACAACCCCGGCCGCCTGCAGGTCCACGCGCTCAACCTCGGGCTGGGCCTCGCGTCGGGCGACTTCGTCCTCCGCTGGGACGCGCACGCCGAATACGCCTCGGACTACCTCGCGCGCTGTGTCGCGCTGCTCGAGGAGGAGCCCGGCGTCGTCGACTGCGGCGGCACCGCGCGCGCGGTCGGCTACGACTTCGGCTCCGGCGTCGTCGCCGACCTGCTCCGCTCGCCGCTCGGCGTCGGCGGCGCGACGTTCCGCACCGCGTCCGCCCGGACGGACGCCGACACGGTCTTCCCCGGCGCCTTCCGCCGGTCCGTCCTGCTCGACGCGGGCGGCTGGGACGACCGGTTCGCAGTCGCCGAGGACATGGAGCTGTCGGTCCGCCTCCGCCGCCGCACCGGCGGCCGCATCGTCGTCGACCCCGCGATCCGCGTCTCCTACTACCCGCGCAATACCGCGGCCGGCCTCGCGCGGCAGTACGCGCGCTTCGGCCTGTACCGCCTCCGCCTCGCCCGCCTGTACCCGGAGGCCCTCCGCCTTTCGCACGTCCCGGCGGTCCTGTTGCTCCCGGCCGTCGTCGCCGGCCTCGCCGCCGGCCTCGCGCTGGTGTTCGCCGCCGGCTGGCCCTGGGGCTGGATCGGCCTGCTGCCGATCCCCGTCTACGCGATCTACGCCTTCGCCGCGTCGGCTTCGGTCGCGCGCGGACGGGGCGAGGGCGCGCGCGCCTATTGGCGGCGCGTCGCCTTCGGCATGCCGTGCCTCGCCGCGATGCACTTCGCCTGGTCGGCGGGCGCCTTCGCGGGGCTGCTGTTCTCGGGAAAGAAATGGCGGACGCCGATGGGCGCGGGCGGCGCGACAGCGCCGGGCCCGCAGGCGCAGGCCCGATAGCCCTCCGCCGCTAGACCTTCGCGCGCCAATCCTCCAGGATATCCCGGACCGTCTGCTCCATCGTGAAGCGGGGCGTCCAACCCGTCGCCTTGACCAGCTTGCGCGCGTCGGCCGCGATCACGGGCATGTCGACCGGGCGCAGGCGGCCCTTGTCGGTCTCGATGCGGGGCTTCACCTCGGTCATCGACAGGATCAGGTCGAGCACGTCCTGCACGGCGATCGCCTTCCCGCTGCCGACGTTGTAGGTCTCGCCGCTCTTCCCGAGCATCATGAGCAGCACGTAGGCGCGGACGACGTCGCGGACGTCGGTGAAGTCGCGCAGCGCGGACAGGTTGCCGACCTTGAGGACCGGAGGCCGCAGCCCCTTCTCCATCTCGGCCACCTGCCGGCACAAGTCGGACGCCACGAACAGCGTCGGCTGGCCCGGCCCGTAGTAGTTGAAGGTGCGCGCCATGAGGATGTCCATCCGGTAGGCCTCGGCGTAGATCCGGCCCATCATGTTCTGGCTGGCCTTGGCAGCGGCGTAGGGGTTGGTCGGGCGCACCTCGTGCGTCTCGGCGACCGGCCCCTCCTCGGGCCCGATGCGGCCGTACTCCTCGCCCGAGCCGACCAGCAGCAGACGGGGCGGATAGGGCAGCGCGCGCACGGCCTCGAGGACGTGGAGGGCGCCGCGGACGTTGACGTCGTAGGTCTGGGCGGGGTCGTTCCAGGACTGGGCCACCGAGCTCTCGTCGGCCAGGTGGAAGATGCGGTCGGGCCTTATGCGCTTCAGGGCGGCGGCCACGGCTCCCGCGTCGAGCAGGTCGAGGTCGTCGGTCTCGACGCCCGGGCAGGAGACGGCGCGCCCCTTCGGCTTGGTCGCGTGCACGTCGTAGTCGTGCGTCGCGCGGAGGAATTCCAGCAGGTGCTCCCCGACGAATCCGGAGGCTCCGATGACCAGTGCTTTCTTCATGTGCGCCCTCCTTTGCCTTGTCTCCATTGTACCGCAACGGGCGCCGGGCCGGCCTACCCGTCCTGTCCGCAGGAGAGGCGGGCCATCTCGTCGGGCGTCAGCCGGACGTCCGCGGCCGCAAGCGCATCCTCGAGCTGGGCCGTCGTGCGGAACGACACGATGGGCACGGTGGGAATCTTCTGGTGCATCAGCCAGGCGAGCGCCAGCCGCGACGCCGGCACGCCCCGCTCGGCCGAGAGGGCCGTGATCGACGCGGTGCGCCGGTCGGTCAGCGGGTTCCCGAATCCGGCGGCGAGTGCGGGGTCGAGCGGCCGGCCGCCCGCCTCCGCCTCGAGGCGCTTGGTGAAGTAGCCGTGGGCCAACGCGGTGTATGGCACCATCGCGAGCCCGCTCCGCCCGAGGAAGGTCCCGAGCGTCCCGTCCATCGACACGTGCGTCGCGTCGGGGAAAGCCTCGGGGTTCGCGCGGGCGAGGCTCCACTGGTCCTGGACGGCGACGAACCCCCGGGCTCCGGTCCGCTCCGCGTGCCGCTGCGCCGCCTCGATCCGGTGCGAGCGCCAGTTCGAGCAGCCGTACCAGCGGATCCGTCCCTGCGCGACGAACTCCTCCATGAGGTCGACGACGTCCCCCGCGTCCTGGTCCGGGTCATCGCGGTGCAGCCAGTACAGTGCGATGCGCTCGAGTCCGAGCGCGTCGAGGCTCTCCGCGAGGTCCTGCGCGATCGAGGCGCGGTCGAGCCGCGGCCGCATGAAGTCGGTCATCAGCGGGTGCGCGCCCTTGGTCGCGACGACCAGCTCCGACGCGACGGACGGCGGCAGGCGCCGCAGCCAGCGCCCGATCGTCCGCTCGCTCTCGTTCAGTCCGGACGCGGTCCACCGGCCGTACACGTTGGCCGTGTCGATGAAGTTCCCGCCCGCCGCGACGAAGCGGTCGAGCTGCTCCGCCGCCTGCGTGTCGGAGACCGTGTCCCCGTAGGAACCGGTGCCGAGGCACAGGGCGGAGACGGAGAGGTCGGTGCGGGGAATCGTGAGGTGTCTCATGAGGGGCTCCTTGCGGGACGACCGCAACCACTGCGGGTTCGCGTCCCTTGCCCCGATTATACCATCCGCCGTCCTGGCGACTTTCCGGACGGGTTCGGCCGGCTGTCGTCGACTGCCGCTTCCTGATTTCATAAAATCTGCCTTGACCGGATTTCGGTCGAACAGCGAGCAGGATTTCACGGAACCCTACATCAGAATCGGACCGATGATCCGGGCGTGCTCCGTGGACGAGTCCTTCTACATTCGCTTTGCCTGAATCCATTATCGGTACCAAAACGCCGTCTGTTCTCTATCGGGGACGAATATGATGACGTCGGCACGTACTACGCTTTATTTCACTATATATCCGTGGTTTTGTGCTATCGTTACGTAACATGCGGCATCTTCCCTCGACACCGACAAGCTATAATCGTTTTGTAAGCCCCGTTTGGCAGGAGGAGGAAAAGAATGAAATCGAGAAGCGCACTCTATATCGTCTCCATCATGGCCGTGTCGATTCTGCTTGCCAGTTGCAGTCCGGCGGCAACCCCTGTTGTCACGGATGCTGTTGGTTCAGCGTCCATCGTCGACAACGCCACGGCTTTCGAGAAGGCCATCGGCACGACCGGCACCTGGATCATCGCCATCACGAAGGACCTCACGATCGATAAGGACCTGGTACTCGAAGGCGACTTCAAGAATGGCAAGAAGGATACGGATGGCAAAGACCTGTTGCAGCGCAAGATCGCGCTCTATGCCCAGGACGCCGACCGAAATATCACTGCACGCTACACCCTGTCCGCGAAGAGCCTGACGATCAAGAGTGCCGTGGCCAGTATCCAGCACGGCACTTTCAAGGGCGACCTGTACGTGGACGTCGTGGGCTTCCAGCTGATCGACGCGAAGGTAGAGGGGAACATCTACTTCCAGAGCGACGCGATCAAAGCTTCATTCGTGATGGACGCCACCAGCAGCGTCACCGGGGTCCAGGAGGTCAAGGCCTCCTAAGCCCAACCTTGATTCTGAGAAAACAGGGGAGAAAACCTCCCCTGTTTTTTTGGCTTCTTATCTTGTGTGAATCCACTCCATGAAAGGACTCCCGCTTGACAAGCAGTACCACCCATCATGAGTCCTGCCCTCCGAGGATAATGATCCTCCATGGCTTCACGCAAATGAGCGTCTTTCGGGAGACCGGTCTTCTCGACGGTCTTGTCTTCGTTCGGAGTGCCCGAGCTGTTCGTGATGGCGGCGACCGTGAACGAGTCGCGATACGATCCCCAAAGACGCTCCGGCATTTCAGGGCGCCGCTTCCGTCCCCTTCTTGAAGAACAGCGCCGACGCGCCCGCCGCGGCGACGAGCAGGACCGCCGACAGCAGGAAGACCCAGCGGATGCCGCCGTCCCCGATCGCGCGCAGCACCGCGGCGCCGAACAGGGCGCCCGCGAAGCCGGCGACGCCGTTCACGGCGGTCAGCGTGCCGATGTACACGGTGCGGTTGCGCTCCGGCGCGTAGTCGTACTGCAGGTTCAGCAGGGAGATGTTCATGCCCGAGATCATTCCGCCGGTGGCGAGGGCCGCGAAAGGCAGCGTGAACGCCATGGTCGAGCGGTCGGTGAAGAACCAGAAGACGCAGGAGATGGCCTGCAGCAGCACCATCCAGCGCATCAGGGCGATCCACGACGTGCGGTCGGCCATCCGCCCCCACATGCGCGCGGCGAGGACGCTGGCCAGGGCGGTGCCCGCGGCGAAGGCCGTCGCGACGACGTAGTCGAGGCCGAGGCCGGAGACCAGATACACCGAGGTGAACGGCAGCGCCGTCTGGTAGCCGAAGCTCCACAGCAGCACGACGGCGAGCAGCCTGCGGTAGCGCGGGTCGGCGAAGGGCAGGACGAGCGGGTCGCGCAGGCGCGGCGGATGGAGCGGGCCCTCTTTCGGGACCTCCTTCATCCGCACGAGGAAGGAAGAGTTGACGAACGAGAGGGCCAGCACGGTGGCGAACAGGATCGCGAAGCCGCTGGCGGCGTCGCCCGCGCCCTTGCGCCAGTCGAGGACCACACTCAGGGCGACGCTGGCGAGGGTGGCCGTGCCGATGACCCAGGCTTCGCGGCGGGCGAAGTAGCGGGCGCGGACCCGGACGGGCGTGAAGTCGACGACCCAGGCGGACGCGGCCGGCGACAAGAACATGAGCAGGAGGTTGGCGACGAGGTACGAGACGACCAGCCAGGTCAGGCGCGCGCCGTCCGTGCGGGCGATCCAGGGCAGCGCGACCGGGAAGGCGAGGCCCAGGCGTCCGAGGAAGTTGAACCAGACGATCAGTGGCTTGCGGCGGTGCAGTCGCTCGAGGACGATGGGCGAGACCAGGGAGGCCATCCCGGCCAGGATCGGGACGGCGCCCAGCAGGCCGGCCGTGCCGTCGTCCGCGCCGAGCAGGCGCGCGTAGCCGGCGAGGAAGGCGCCGCTGGTGAGGTTGAAGATGGAGCGCGCGGTCATGCCCTCGAAGATCGAGAGCGTGCGCGTGCGGCGCATCTCGAGGCGGCCGGGGCGGCCGGCGGTCGCGGGGCGCGGCGAGGAGCGGGTCACGGGGCGGATTCGGCGGTCGCGGCGCCGGCGCCCGGAACGGCGGCGGCAAACGCGCGGACCCAGGCGTCGATCTCGTCGCCGCGGACGAGGGCGGCGCGCCAGCCGGCGGGGATGCCGGACAGCCCGTAGCGGACGCCCGCGAGGCCGCCGCAGACGGCGCCGACCGTGTCGGTGTCCTCGCCGAGGTTGACCGCGCGCAGCAGGGCGTCCTCGTAGCTTCGGGTCGTGAGCAGCGCCCACAGCGCGGCCTCGAGGGTGTGGACGACGTAGCCGGACCCCGAGATCTCCGCCTCGGGCAGCGCCGCGAGTCCGCCGTCCAGCACGCGGCGGTAGGCGGGCCGTTCAGCCTCGAGCCCCGTGCCCGCGACCGCGGCCGCGGCGCCGTCGCACAGCGCTCGGTATGCGGCCTCCGGCGCGGCGCCGGCGAGCAGTTCGCGCACCAGCAGCGCGCAGAGGACGCAGCCGAGCTGGCTGCGCGGGTGGCCGTGCGTGATGCGCGAGGCGTCCGACACGGTGCGCACGAGCTCCGCGTCGGGCAGGTTCGCCGCATATAGCGCGACGGGCAGGATGCGCATGAGCGAACCGTTGCCGTTGTTGTACACGCTCTTCGGGCCGGCCGACAGCGGAGGCGTCCCGCGTTCCAGGGCACGCATCGCGGTGTCGGTCGCGTTGCCGATGTCGTAGGCGTGGCCGAAGGGCGTCACGTCGCCGTCCCGGTACCAGCGCACGAAGCGGTCCGCGAGGGCGGCGGGGTCGAACCCGCGCTCCGTCAGGGCGAGGGCGGTGCACAGGGTCATCGACCCGTCGTCCGACCAGGAGCCCGCCGGAAGGTCGAACGTGCCGTGTCCGCGCATGCCGACGATCGGATGCGCCCGCACCTCGGCCCGCGTCTCGAACTGCACGGGCAGCCCCAGCGCGTCGCCGACGACCACGCCCGCCACGCCGCCCAGGATCCTGTCGTTCCGGTCCATTCCCTAGCTCCGCACGACGTTCACGGGCCGACCGGCCTGGAACGCCGCGAGGTTGTCCGACGCCCGCGCCAGCAGGCGCGCCCGCGTCTCGCGCGGCGCCCAGGCGATGTGCGGGGTGATCCAGCAATTCGGCGCGGTCAGCAGCGGGTCGTCCGGGTCGGCCGGTTCGCGCGACAGCACGTCGACGGCGGCGGCGGCGAGCCGCCCCGAGCGCAGCGCATCGGCGAGGTCCGCCTCGACGACGACCGGTCCGCGCGCGGTGTTGATCAGGAGGCTCCCGGGCTTCATCCGCTCGAACGCCGACCGGTCCATGAGCCCCCGCGTCGCCTCGGTCAGCGGGCAGTGCAGCGTCACGACGTCGGACTGCGCGAGCACCTCGTCGAAGGTCGCGGGAGTCGCGAACCCGTCCGGCTCGAAGGGCCTCGTCCGGCTCGCGATCACCCGCATGCCGAAGGCCGCCGCGACGCGCGCCACGGCCCGGCCGATCGTGCCGTAGCCCACGATGCCCAGCGTCTTGCCGGCCAGCTCGAACATGGGCGCGCGGAAGAAGGCGAAGTCCTTGCAGGCGGCCCACTCGCCGCCGTGGACGCAGGCGTCGTGCAGTCCGACGCGGCTCGCTACCTCGAGCAGCAGCGCGAAGACGTGCTGCGCGACGGCCTCCGTAGCGTAGCCGGGCACGTTGGTCACGACGAGGCCGAGGTCGTTCGCCGCCGCGAGGTCGATCACGTTGTAGCCCGTCGCGAGCACTCCGACGTACTTCAGGCGCGGCGCCGCGGCGAGCGTCTCGCGGGGCAGCGGGGTCTTGTTCGTGAAGATGGCCTCGGCGTCGCCGATCCGTTCCACGACGAACTCCTTCGCCGTCCGGTCGTGCACGGCGAATCCGCCGGATTCCGCGAGCCGCGACAGCACGCCCCAGTCCAGATCGCCCGGGTTCACCACGTACCCGTCCAGCACCACGATCCTCATGTCGTCCTCCCCTTCCCGTCAGGCCGATTCCAAGGCCTCGAGCAATCCCCGCACGGCCTGCGTCGCCGTCGCCTTGTCCGACGCCGCGCCGCGGAACAGCAGGTACGGCTTCGTCCCGGCGTTGAACAGCAGGCGGCCCTTGAAGGCGGGCAGGTTCATCGCCTTCGACAGCATCCCCATGTCGGGCTTGCGCGACTCGGCGAACGCCAGCAGCACGCCGCCCGCGTTCTGCGACACGCGCGAGAAGCCCAGGCGCCCCGCCGCCGCGCGCACGTAGGCGATGTCGGCCAGCGTGCCTGCCTGCGAGGGCAGGTCGCCGTAGCGGTCCTCGAGCTCGTCGAGCACGTCGGAGCGCTCCTCGGCGGTCGAGATCGTCGCGATGCGGCGGTACATGTCCATCCGCTGGCCCTCGTCGGGCACGTAGGCCGTCGGGAGGTAGGCGTCGATCGCGAGGTCCACGGCCGCCTGCGCGGTCACGGCCTTCGTCTCGCCCTTCTCCTCGAGGATGGCCTCCTCCAGCATGCGGCAGTAGAGGTCGTAGCCGACCGCGTCGAGGTGCCCGTGCTGCTCGGCTCCGAGGAGATTGCCCGCCCCTCGGACCTCGAGGTCCCGGAGGGCGATCTTGAAGCCCGCCCCCAGCTCGGTGAAGTCGCGGATCGCGGACAGGCGCTTCTCCGACTGCTCGGTCAGCACCTTGTCGCGCCGGTAGGTGACGTAGGCGTAGGCCTGGCGGTCGCTGCGCCCCACGCGCCCGCGGAGCTGGTAGAGCTGCGCGAGGCCGAGGCGGTCGGCGTCCTCGACGACGATGGTGTTGACGTTGGGCATGTCGATGCCCGATTCGATGATCGTGGTGCAGACGAGGATGTCGTACTCGTCGCGCGTGAAGGCGGAGATCACGTCCTCGAGCTCGCGCTCCCCCATCTTGCCGTGCGCGTACACGACGCGGGCGCCGGGCAGGTGCCTCGCGATCTCGGCGGCCTTGTCGGCGATGCGCCGCGTGTCGTTGAACAGGTAGAAGACCTGGCCGCGCCGCGTGATCTCGCGCAGCATGGCCTCGGTCACGATCTCCTCGTCGAACTCCATGACATAGGTCTGGACCGGCATGCGGTCGTGCGGCGGCTCCTCGAGCACCGAGATATCCCTTATGCCCGACAGCGACATGTGCAGCGTGCGCGGAATCGGGGTCGCGGTCAGCGTCAGCACGTCGACGTCGGGGCGGATCACCTTCAGCGCCTCCTTGTGGTCGACGCCGAAGCGCTGCTCCTCGTCCACGACCAGCAGGCCGAGATCCTTGAACTGCACGTCCTTCGACAGCAGGCGGTGCGTCCCGACGACCACGTCGACGGCGCCCGTGCGCGCGCCGCGCAGCGCCTCCTTCTGGTGCGTCTCGGTCGCGAAGCGGCTGAGCAGGCCGACCTTCACGGGGAAGCCCTCGAGGCGCCGCACGAGGTTCTCGTAGTGCTGCTGCGTGAGGACGGTCGTCGGCGCGAGCATGGCGGCCTGCTTGCCGTCGGTCACGCACTTGAAGATCGCGCGGAACGCCACCTCGGTCTTGCCGAAGCCGACGTCGCCGCATAGGATGCGGTCCATCACCTTCTCGGACTCCATGTCGCGCTTGATCTCCTCGATGCTGCGCAGCTGGTCCTCCGTCTCCTCGAACGGGAAGTTCTCCTCGAACTCGCGCTGCCACACCGTGTCGGGCGCGAACGGGTGCCCCTTGACCGCCGCACGCTCCGCGTAGAGCTTCACGAGGTCGGCCGCGAGTTTCTTGACCGATTCGCGCGCCCGGTCCTTGAGCTTCTCCCACTCCTTGCCGCCCAGCTTGGACAGCTTGGGCACGCGGCCCTCGGCGCCGACGTACTTCTGGATCTGGTCCAGCGCCTCCATCGGGATGAAGAGCGTGTCCTCGCCCCCGTAGGCGATCTTGAGGTAGTCGCGCTTCGCCCCGCTCGCCTCGAGCGAGGTCAGGCCCTCGTAGCGCCCGATTCCGTGCGCCTCGTGCACGACGAGGTCGCCGGGCGACAGGTCGCTGAACAGGTCGATCTTCATGCCGGCGTGCCGGCGGCGGCGGCGCGGGCGGTCGGCGCCGAAGACGTCGTGCCCGCCGATGCACAGCATGCCGGCGCCCGGCGACTCGAAGCCCAGCGTCAGCGTGCGGTCAAGGACGGTCACCCGGCCGGCGTCGGCGCCGGCGGCGGCGAGCTCCTCGGACAGGCGGGCGGCGCGCGTCGGGCTGCCCGCGAAGATCCAGGTGCGGAGGCCCCGCGCGGAGCGGTCCTTCGCGACGGCGGCGAGCTTGTCGACCTGCCCGCGGTAGTGCTCCGACGCGCGGCCGGGGATCGCGACCTCGGCGCCGCCCGGCAGGCCGTTGCCCGACGAGCCGATCGAACACAGCGACACGGCGAGGCCCTTGCGGGCGATGCGGTCGATGCGGATCATCGCGTCCGCGCCGCGGAACGAGACGCCGGCCGTCACGGGCAGCACCTGCCCCTTCTCCATCAGCGTCTTGAGGCGCTCGGCGAGGTCGGCCTGGGCGGCGTCCATGCGCTGGCGCACGCGGATCGGCTCGTCGACGAACAGCGTCGCGCCGCCGGCGGCCGCGTAGTCCAGCACGTTGGCGGGTTCCTCCCACAGCAGCGGGATCCAGCGGTCCATCCCGGAGAACAGCGCCCCGCCCTCGATGCGGTCCGCGTCCCGCCGGGCCGTGCGGCGCATCGCGTCGGCCGCGGCCGCGTCGGCGCCCGAGGCGACGGCGTCGTGCGCGGCGCGCCGGCCCTCTTCCAGCACGCGGTCGGCCAGCGTCCGCTCGACGCCCGCGCCGGTCCCGTCCGCGGCCTCGCGCAGGGCCTCGCGGGCGGCCTCCAGCCCCTCGGCCCTGCGGGGCGGGAGCACCTCGTGGGCCTGCGGGATCGACAGGCTGCGCAGCATCTCGACGGAGCGCTGCCCGGAGATCTCGAACTCCTTGACCTGGTCGACCGTGTCGCCGTCGAAGCGGATGCGCACGGCGCGGCCCTCCGGCCCGTCGCAACCCGGGCGTCCGACCGGCGCCACGTCGAGGACGTCGCCGCGCAGCGCGAACTGCCCCGGCCCCTCGACGAGGCGGACGCGCTCGTAGCCGAGCGCGGTCAGGCGTGCGCCGAAGTCGACGGGGTCGAAGGCGTCGCCGGGGGCGACGGTCAGGCGGGCGGCGCGGAAGTCGGCGACGGGCGGCAGCTTCTGCAGCGCCGCGGAGGCGACGACGACGACGGCACCGTAGTCGGGCGCGTCGGCGAGCAGTCGGTCGAGGACGCCGATGCGGTCGTGCTCGGACTCGTGGCTCGAGGCCTCGGTCTCGGCGAGTCCGAGCTCGCGCGGCCGGAAGACCAGCACGTCGCGGTCGGTGAAGGCGCGCAGGTCCTCGGCGGCGGCGCGGGCGCGCAGTTCGTCGGACACGAGGACGACGGGACGCACGCCGGCGTCCGCGGCGAGCGCGGCGCACAGGAAGGCCTTCTGCGGGTCGGCGGGGCCCGTGACGTTGACGGGGCCGCGGCGCGCCGACAGCTCCGCCAGCAGGCGACGATAGCCCGCGTCCTTCGACAGCGTCTGGAACAGGTCCTCCATGGGTCTCCCTCCGACCGGACGGGTACGCGGAAACGCGGCCGGGAGCGCTTCACCCCCGGTCGATCCCTTTCGGTCCCTACCCGCCCATCCTATCACACGACGGACCCGAGCGCCCGGCCCGGGCAAGGAACGGCGGCCGTCCGGCGTCTACGGCGCCTCCTCCACACGGTCGCGCCCGCCGCTCTTCGCGCGGTACAGCGCCTTGTCGGCCTCGCCGTAGCCCTGGATGGGGTCTCGGCCCTCCTCGACGGGCAGGACCGAGACGCCGAAGCTGGCCGTGACGTGCAGGACGTGCCCGTCGACCTCGAAGGCGGCGGACGCGAGGCGCTCGCGGAGCTTCTCGGCGAGGGCGTGGGCGCCGGCGCGGGTCGTGTCGGGGCACAGGACCATGAATTCCTCGCCACCGAGCCGCGAGACCGTGTCCGACGCGCGGACGGCCGCGGTCAGGAGGGCGGCGACGCGCCGGAGCACTTCGTCCCCGGCGGGGTGGCCGTACCGGTCGTTGATGTTCTTGAACAGGTCGAGGTCGAGCTCGATCAGGCAGGACGTCGTGCCGCGGCGGCGGGCGGCGGCGGCCTCGGTGCGGACGCGTTCGTCGAGGTGCCGGCGGTTGGGGAGACCGGTCAGCGGGTCGTGGAAGGCCATTTCGGCGAGCTCCCCGTTCACGCGGGCGAGCTCCTCGGCCTGCGACTCGATGCGGACGCGCTGGATCCGGCGCTGGAGGAAGGACCTCCAGAAGGCGTACGAGATCCCGAATCCCAGGATGCAGGTCGTGATGCCGTTGATCCGGTTCGACAGCAGCAGGGCGGGGTCGTCCTGCGTGAGGCCCAGGGAAAGCGAGAAGTCGAGGGCGGCGAGCGCGAAGATCGTCAGCGCGACGGGCGGGCGCAGGTGGAAGAGAGCCCCGACGGCGACGCAGGCCACGAGGAACGGCGTGATGTTGTTCGTGACGCGCTGGTCGGCGGTGGCGAGCGAAATGCCGAGCGACAGCACCCAGACCAGGAAGAGGGCCTCCAGCAGGAACTGGACGCCCATTCCCGTCTTCCTGCGCCGCAGCCAGGTCGCGACGCCGAAGAAGAGCAGCATCACGAGCAGCGAGACGAAGTGGATCGTCTGGATGGACTCGCCCCACTGCCGCTCGACCGGGGACGCGCCCTCCGGCATGAACAGGAACCAGAGAAAGTAGGCCAGGTCGAGCGCCGCGACCATCCCGGCGGTCATCCAAACGCGCTGCAGATTGACGCCGCGCGCTTCCTTCAGCGTGCCCTCCTTCTCTCCGGCGGGTAGGAGGAACAGGGCGCGGAAATTCATATCTACGCCTTCAGGTTCTCGACGAACTGGACTTCCACGCCGTCGGGGTCACGCACATAGAAGAAGCGCATCGACGGGTTCGGGGAGAACGGACCCTTGTCGACGGGATATCCGTGGGCGGCGGTGAGGGCCATCCGCGGTTCGAGCGAGGCGACCTCGAATCCGAGCGTCACGCCCTCGACGCGTCCGGGCGTCTTCCGTCCGGGGGCGCAGATCAGCTCGACCTGGGTCGGACCGTCGCCGAGGAACGCGAGCTCCACGCCGGGGCCGCCGACGAAGCGCCGCACCAGCGGAAGCCCGACGACGTCGCGGTAGAAGGCGATCGACTTCTCGAGGTCGGCGACCTGGATCGTGGTCCAGCAGAATCCCATGGTGAATCCCTCCTCGTGGGGCAGGCTTGCGGGTCGCGGGGAACCCGCGCCTTCCCCCTTACTGTATTCCATGGGAGGACGCTCGTCCAGAGGCCGACGTCGGTTTCCGCCTCTACTCCAGGTGGTCGACCGCGGCCCGCTCGATCTCGAGTCCTGACTTATATCGGGCGAAGAACGCGTCGAAACCCGCCCTGTCGTGCGGTTCGGGCCGCACGACGGTCGCCGTCCGACCGGCGAAGACGCGTTGGTCGAGATAGTCGTCCAGCGTCTCGCCCTCCGACCTCCGCACGAGGTAGGCCGCCATCAGGGCGATGCCCCAGGCGCCGCCCTCCCCGGCCGTCTCCAGTACGGAGACCGGCACGCCGGTCGCGGCGGCCATGATCCGCTGCCCGACCTCCCGGGTCTTGAAGAAGCCGCCGTGCCCGCGGATCTCGTCGACGACCACGGACTCGTCCACGAACAGGCGGTCCAGCCCGATGCGGAGGGCGCCCAGCGCCGAGAACAGGTTCGCCCGCATGAAGTTGGCGAGGGTGAAGCGGCTGTCCGGCGCGCGCACGAACAGCGGGCGGCCCTCCGCGAAGCCGGTCAGGTGCTCGCCGGAGACGTAGCCGTAGGACAGCAGCCCGCCGGCGTCGGCGTCGCCCTCGAGGGCCCGTCCGAGCAGCACGTCGTACAGCGTCGCCTTGGAGACGTCCGCCCCGAGCGCCCGGGCGGCCTCACCGAACAGGGCGATCCAGGCATCGGTGTCGGACGAGCAGTTGTTGGAGTGGGCCATCGCGACGAGGTTCCCCTCCGGCGTCGTCACGAGGTCGAGTTCGGGGTAGACGCGCGACAGCTCCTTCTCGAGCACGATCATGGCGAAGACCGAGGTGCCGGCCGACACGTTGCCGGTGCGGACGGCGATGCTGTCCGTCGCCACCATGCCGGTGCCCGCGTCGCCCTCCGGCGGGCACATCGGGATGCCGGCCCGGAGCGTCCCGGAAGGGTCGAGGAGCGCGGCGCCCTCCGGCGTCAGCGTCCCGGCGGGCTGGCCGGCGACCAGGACCTCGGGGAGCAAGGCGGCGAGCTTCCACGGATAGCCGTGCGCCGCGATGTGGCGGTCGAACTTCTCGACGCGGCGCGCGTCGAAGCCGTGGGTCGCGGGGTCGACGGGGAACATGCCCGATGCGTCGCCGACACCGAGGACGAAGCGTCCGGTCAGCTTCCAGTGGATGTAGCCGGACAGCGTCGTCAGCCGCGCGAGGCGCTTCACATGGGGCTCGCCGTCGAGGATGGCCTGCCCGAGGTGGGCGATGCTCCAGCGCTGGGGAATCGGGTAGCCGAGCAGGGCCGTCAGCTCCTCCGCGGCCTCGCCGGTGCGGTTGTTGCGCCAGGTGCGGAACGGCGCGAGCAACTCCCCGGCGGCGTCGAACGCGAGGTAGCCGTGCATCATTGCGCTGACGCCGAGCGCGCCGGTCGTCGCGAGGGTCGTCCCGTAGTCCTGCGCCACGCGGGTGGCGAGGGCGGCGAAGCTGGCGACCAGGCCCTTCCGGACGTCGTCGAGCGAATACGTCCAGACGCCGTCGACGAGCGCGTTCTCCCAGTCGTGGCTGCCGGAGGCGAGCGGCTGGTGGTCGGGGCCGATCAGGACGGCCTTGATGCGGGTCGAGCCCAGCTCGATGCCGATTGCGGTGCGGCCGGCGTCGATGTCGTCGCGGATCTCCGTTGCGGTGCGTGTCATGGTCTGCCTCCTTTGGATTGCCCGTAATAAGCGTCCTTGCCGTGCTTGCGGAGGAAATGCCGGTCGAGCAGCGCGCGGTCCATCGGCGGGAGGTCCGGACGCACGCGCAGGGAGTCGAGGGCCATCCCAGCGCACGCCTCCAGCACGACGGCGTTGTGGACGGCCTCGTCGGCGTCCCGGCCCCACGTGAACGGTCCGTGGCTCGCGACGAGCACGGCGGGAACCGACAGCGGGTCGATCCCGCGCCGCTCGAACGTCTCGACGATCACGGCGCCCGTGTTCCACTCGTACGCGCCCTCGATCTCCGACCGGTTCATCGGCCGGGTGCAGGGCACGGCGCCGTGGAAGTGGTCGGCGTGGGTCGTGCCGAAGGCCGGGAGGTCGGTGCAGGACTGCGCCCAGGCCGTCGCCCGGCTCGAATGCGTGTGCACGATGCCGCCGATGTCCGGGAAGGCGCGGTACAGCGCGAGGTGCGTGTCGGTGTCGCTGCTCGGGTGCTTCGACCCGGAGACGATGCGTCCCTCGAGGTCGACGACCACGATGGTCTCGGCCGTGAGCGCGTCGTACTCGACGCCGCTCGGCTTGATCGCCACCAGTCCCCGCGCGCGGTCGACCGCACTCGCGTTGCCCCACGTGAACAGCACCAGTCCGTGCCGAGGCAGCGCGAGGTTGGCCTCCAGCACCTGTTCGACGAGTCGGTCCATCTCCGTCCCCTCCCTACCTGAGCTTCCAGAGCGCGTCGTTCAGCGCCAGGTCGCGGCGCAGGTCCTCGATGCGCGTGCCCTTCCCGATGTGCACGAACTCGACGTCGACGATCTCGGCCCAGTCGCGCAGCTCCTCGGCGGTCACCGCATAGCTCAGCACCGAGTGGTGCGCGCCGCCCGCGTACATCCAGGCCTCGGCGGACGTCGCGAAGTCGGGCAGCGGCTTCCACAGCGCGGCCGCGACGGGCAGATTCGGCATGTCGTGCGGCTGCGCGACGCACTCGACGTCGTTCACGATCAGGCGGAACCGCTCGCCCATGTCGACCAGCGACACGAGGACGGCGGGTCCGGTGGCGGCGCGGAAGGTCAGGCGCGCGGGCGGATCGCGGTCGCCGATGCCGAGCGGCACGACCTTGACGGCGGGCTTCTCCGCCGCGATCGAGGGGCAGATCTCGAGCATGTGGGCTCCGAGGACCAGCTCGTTGCCCGGCTCGAGGTGGTACGTGTAGTCCTCCATGAACGACGCGCCGCCCGTGCGGCCCTCGCCCATCGCCTTCACGACGCGGACCATGGCGGCCGTCTTCCAGTCGCCTTCGCCGGCGAACCCGTAGCCCTGCCGCATGAGGTCCTGCGCGGCGAGGCCGGGCAGTTGCTTCAGCTGCTGCAGGTCCTGGAAGTTCGTGTGGAAGGCGCCGAACCCTCCGGCCTCGAGGAAGCGCTTGAGCGCGGCCTCCTCGCGGGCCTGGTAGCGCACCGCGGCGACGTTCTCCGTCTGCAGCGCGTAGCGTTCGCGATACTCGGCCATCTGCGCGTCGATCTCCGCCTCGGTCGTCTTCTCGACCTCCGCGATCAGGTCCTCGACGCCGTAGTGGTCGACCGACCAGCCGAATTTGATATGCGCCTCGACCTTGTCGCCCTCGGTCACCGCGACCTCGCGCATGTTGTCGCTGATGCGCAGCACGCGGAGCTTCCGGCCCTCGGCCACGCCCGCGGCGGCCCGCATCCAGGCGCCGATGCGCGAGAGGAGCGTCTCGTCCTTCCAGTACCCGGCCAAGGCCTTCTGCGGGATGCGCATGCGGGACAGGATGAACCCGTGCTCGCGGTCGCCGTGCGCCGATTGGTTGAGGTTCATGTAGTCCATGTCGATCGTGCCCCACGGGATATCCCGGAAGTATTGCGTGTCGAGGTGCAGCAGGGGCTTCTGCAGCGTCGACAGGCCGCGGATCCACATCTTGGACGGCGAGAACGTGTGCATCCACGTGATCACGCCGGCGCAGGACGCGTCGGTGTTGGCGGCCTGGATCGCGCGGGCGATCCCGTCGGAGTTGCGCAGGACCGGCACGAAGACGACGGTCCCGGGGATCCGCGCGTCGGCGTTGAAGTAGGCGGCCATCTCGCGCGCGTGCTCGTCGACGGACTTCAGCACGTCGGCGCCGTAAAGATCCTGGCTGCCGACGAGGAAATGGAAGGTGAGCTTCTTGAGGTTCGTCATGGTCGGGGCCTCCTCTTCTCTGCCCGCGGCGGTCGCCGCGGGTCCCATGCCGCCATCGTACACCCTGGGCCCCGCGAGGAGTGCGGTACTCGCGCACCGGAACGCGCGAAATGTAAGGAATCGTGATGTGGGGTGGACGAGAGACCGAATCGACATGAAATGACGCCGATTCCTGAAGCTCATGCCTGGGGTCGATCCCACCTTTACGACCTTGATTCAGCCACCGTGGCGAGTCATCCGGCACCCGATCTTCATACCATCTCCATGGCGGGGGTGCACGATGCATATCCGGAATATCTATCAAGAAGGAGAATTGGATCCCGATTCAACCTGTAAGGATTTCTTACAAGTTCGAACCGAGGGCGGACGCTCCATTTCCAGGAAAACGATGATGTACCAGATCAGGTATGGGTGGAAGATGTGACGAAATTCTACACGTCGCCTGGAGGCGGACGGAATTCGAATGCCGAAACCTTGCCGTCCTGAAAGGAGATCTCGATGATCGCAGGCACTCCCGTGCCCTCGAAGACCGTCCGACGGTCATAGACTTTCAAATCCTGCAATGCGCCGTTGGAAAGGTCTGCGTCGAGCAGGAAATCGCCGGTTCCGAAACTCCGCATGACGTCCAGGTCGCTCTCGCCGATGGCCAGCCCGCGAGGCGTCGACCAACCGGACTCTGCAACGGCGCAGTCCCGCATCTCCCAGAGGGCCGGCGTCTTCGTGTCCTGGTTTTTGAAGAACACAAGCGTCAGGCCATCATATGCAATCGTCCGGGCTCGGTACTTCCCGATCGGCGCCACATCGTACGCCGCCGTCTTGTCGGAGATGGGCGTACCCAGTCGGGCGACCAGATCGTCGACGTTCAAACCGGACGAGAAGGAGGACTCGGCGTCGATCGTCAGGGTGCCCTTCTGAATCGACCAGTCCTTGACGGGGCTCGGGTCGGGGATGGCGGAAGTCACCGAGGTTCCGGACGCATCGGTGACCGTTTTCGACAGGACATAGACCACTTCCGGATTCTTGTATGGTGGCTCTTCGGAATATGTGAACGAAACCGTCCCGCCTTCCTGGATCGCATAGGAAGCCGGGTATGTCAGTCCGGCAGAGTACCCGTTGGAATCGGGATATGCGAGGGCATAGACGGTCAGCGCGAAGAAGCCGACGCCGATCCGATCCACCTGTGCGCGTGTCAGCTGGTGTGCGGGGTCGGAGCGGGGGTCGTCGTCCCCGTAGCCATGGACGTCGGACTAGCTCCATTGTCCAGACGGTTCAACCCGACCTGGATCAGGCGGAAGAAATCGTTCGCGTCCTCAACGGACCCGCCGCACGCCGCGACGATCATCAGATTCGCTTCCGTCATGCGCATGACCAAGGTCGGATTCTCCGACCAGTTCGGGTCGGAACCGGCACCATGGGAATCGTAGGCGGAAACGACGGTCGCCAGCTTTTCCGCGGAACCGCAGATGTAGACGTGGACAGCCGCCGGAATCGCGTTCGTCCAGGTGTAGGAAACAGGGACGACCCCATCGAGTGCGAGATCGGCACGTTCCGTCGACTGCCGGACGACATCGAGCCCGACGGCCTTCCACGCGGCTTCGACGTCCTGACTTGTAGCGGTGCGGAGATTCGAAGTACCCAGTGCGATGACGATCGAATACTTCGTACCGTTCGTGGATGAACCCGATGAATCGTACGTGCCGATCTCCATCGAACTGCCGTCGGTCCCGGCCCAAAGGTCTCGGCCCAATCCTGCTCCGGTCACGGGCGGAACCACTTCGAGGAAATCCGTGCTGCCGTTTCGTGGAGCCGGCAACCCGTCGAGCACCACCTTGAGTCTCTTCGCAGCGGCTGCGAAGGAGTCGACGTCGGTAAATTCGGCGATGAGCTTCACATTCGAAAGTTGCCCGTCGCTGAACGTGAAGACGGGGAACATCGTGATGGAAGGCCTCGAATAGGCATGCCGATTCGTGTCGGAGTATATGACGATTCCCTTCATGGACCCCAGCGTGACGATCGGTTCCGTCTTGTTCTGCGCCAGAAAATCCGACTCCGACATGCCCCAGGTCCAAACCTTGTACTGGAAGCCAGTCGCCGCCATCACGTCGTTCAGGAGATCCGATCCGGCAGGAGCCGTGCAACCCGTCAGGGCGATCGGCGCGAACTGGGGCAGCGGAACGACGAGAAGCAACAGCAGTACGGCCAGTCCGGCGACTCGCTTGCGGCGAGGCGCGGCCTTCATCTGGGCGATGACCTTCAGCCGCTGGCCGAGCCTCCGGCCGGACTCGGAGAGGGACTGCGTGCCGGAGAACGGCGGATAGGGCCGCTGTGCCGCCTGCTGCAGCAGCACTTCCCCGTAGCGCTTCCGGTCGACCTTCTCGAGCCGGGAGCTGACCGACTCGTCGCACGCCAGTTCAGCCGCCTGGGTAAGTTCGTGGCGGATGAGGTGGACCGCAGGGTTGAACCAATGGACCGCGCTGACCCAGAGGGCGATCCGCTTGACCAGCAGGTCGTGGTGCTTCAGGTGCATCAGCTCGTGGTGCAGCACCAGCCGCAGCTCCTCGGCCGTGAACTCCCGCTCGGGCAGGCACAGCAGGGGGCGGACGATACCGGACAGGATCGGGGTCGGCACCGAGGCGGCGCGGATCATCTCGACGGGCTGCCGGATTCCGAACTCGGCCCGGCATGCGTCCAGCAGCGCGACATCCTTCGGTGAAGCCGGACGCGCTTCCCTGCGGATCGCCCGCAGGATGCGGCGGTGGCGGACGCTGCCGAACGAAAGTCCGACGAGCGCTCCGAGCAGCCAGATGCCGAGCAGCACCGTTGACAGCGGCGTCACCGAAACCAGGACGGACCGGACGATTCCGTCCACGGCATCCGACACCTTCGACAACAGTGCGACGATCGCTCCACCTCCCGTCGACGTGCCCCCGCCGATGACCGCGCTCCCCACCGGAGTGGGCGTCGCCTCGGACTTCGTCGGTACGGTCGTGGCCGTCGTGGAGGGCTGGGTCGGATGGGGCGTCGAAGTTGCGGCCGGGGCCGTCGGCGCCGACTGCGTGACAGCGGACGTCGGAGTCGCATGCGGGACGAACGCGCCCGTCCCGACGCTGGCGATGCCGACCGGCACCACCATGCGCACCATCACGATGATCCAGAGGACGTACAGGATGCGCCGCGTGACGATCCGCTCGAGGAGCGGCTGCAGAAGATAGAGGAGCAGCGCGAGAAGGGAGCCGGCCAGGGACAGCAGCAGGAGCCGGACGAGCGCCTCACTCATGGCCGATCTCCTTCACGAGTAGCGCGCGGAGCTCGGCGAGGTCCGCCGCGCTCAGTTGCTTCTGCTGATAGAGGGCCGAGAAAAGGTTGGCGGCCTTGCCGGAGTAGAAGGTGTCGAGCAGCCGGGCCGTCTGGTGCTTGCCGAACGCGGCCTCCGTGACGGTCGGGCGGTAGTACTGGACGTCCCGCTTCTCGGCCTTGAGAACGCCCTTGATCAGGAGGCGGTGGATCAGGGTCCGGATGGTCGTCGCCTCCCAGGTCGTGACGGCCGAGACCGCCGCGACGATCTGCGAGGACGACAACGGCTCCTTGCTGGCCCAGAGGGCCTTCAGGATCTGCAGTTCGGACTCGGCGACCTTGTCGAAGGGACCCTTCATGGAACACCTCCCGGCACGAGCGCGATATGTTTACATGTGTAAATTCAACTTGATACTACACCCGTAAACGGAAGGGCGTCAAGAGGGGCTTCCCATTGGGGCATGGTGTCTGTTCTGTCGTGGATCGACGCTCTCCCCCTGGACGTCCGTCCGCCTTATCGGAAATGTGCTATACCCAAGGGTCCCCGTCGACGCCGTCGGGGTTCTTGAATCGGTGCCGGGCCTGCGCGCGGTAGGCCGACGGCGTCATGCCGCACCGCGCACGGAAGAACGCGTTGAAGTAGTGGCGGCTGTCGAATCCGACCATCCCGGCGATCGTTCCGACCGGGTGGTCGCTGTCGGAGAGCAGCTGTTGGGCGCGCTCGAGACGGATGCGGGCGAGCGTCGCCCCGACGGAGCCGCCGGTCGAGACGCGGAAGACGCGCGCGAGATGGCCCGCGGAAACGCCCACGGCCGCCGCGGTCTCGGCCAGGCCGATCTCGCGGTCGTAGTTCTCGCGCAGGAACAGCAGCGCGCGCCGCACGTGCACCGGCACGAGGCCGGTCCCCCCCTCCCCGCCCGGCCCTTCGGCGGAGCGCCGGGCCATCGACACGAGCAGCCCGAGGAAGTGCAGTTCGAGTTCGGCGTTCGGCGCGGTCGCCCCCTGCGCGGCCGGCGACCCGGCAGGGGACCGGGCGTCGAGCGTGTCGAGCAGCGTGCGGATGCGCATGTGAAGGTCCTCGGCGTCGGACAGGATCCGATAGGCGCGGGGCGGCGACAGGAACGACCGCAGCGCCGGAATCGCGAGCGCGGCGGCCGAGGCGGGCAGTAGCGCGGCGCCGGGTGCGAAGCCGAACTCGAGGTTCATCATGCGGCACGGGGCGCCGGCCGGCACGTGCAGGCTGTGCGCGACGCCCGCGTCGACCAGGATCAGCGAACCCGCCTGCATGCGCAGCAGGTCGGCGCCGATGTGCACCATGCACTCGCCGGTCACGACGTACATGATCTCCATGCGGTCGTGCCGGTGCGGCGTCATGTCGAAGCCGTCCCAGACCCGGTAGTACCAGGCATCGATCACCGGCCGGAAATCCCCCGACAGGAGACGTTCGTCGTAGAGGCTGCGGATCGCGTGGTCCATGACGACAACCTACGCCGTATGGGAGGCGGTTTCAAGAGTTGTTGCAACGGACTGCAAAAACTTCATGTATTTCATGAGTTCTGGCAGTCCATTGCAAAAAATTCATTTTCGCGAGTGCGTCCCGAGCGCCCGCACCGGCCCTGCTTCTAGTTGCGCCGTCTCTCGGTATAGGTCGTGTGCAGCAGCTCATGCGAGCGGTGTCCGTCGGGCTGCCCGAGAAACTCGCTGTAGAGCTTCAGGATGTCGGGGTTCTCGTGCGACTTGCGGATCGGCTTGCCCTCGTCCTCGCGGTAGATGGCCTCGAGGCGCTTCTGCCGGATCTCGTCGGTCGTGAGGCGCGGCTGGCCGCCGCCGCTGATGCAGCCGCCCGGGCAGCCCATGACCTCGATGAACAGGTACGGGCTCTTCCCCTCCGCGATCTGGTCCATCAGCACCCGCGCTCCGGCGAGGCCGCTCGTCACGGCGACACCGACCTCGACGCCCTCGAGGAAGTCCCACTCGGGCTTGACCTCGGACAGCGTGAACGCGGCCGTCTTGATGCGCTCGAAACCCTGGATCGGGGCCACGTGCAGCCGGTCGAAGGGCAGCGGGCGCCCCGTCACCACCTCGTACACCGTGCGCAGGGCCGCCTCCATGACGCCGCCCGTCACGCCGAACACGTCGGCCGCGCCCGTCGACTGCCCCATCGGGTTGTCGAAGCGCCCCTCCGGCAGGGTCGGGAAGCCGAGCCCCGCCTCGCGGACCATCCGCCCCAGCTCGCGCGTCGTCAGGACCGCGTCGACGTTGCGCACGCCGCCGTTCTCCATCTCGGGGCGCGTGATCTCGAACTTCTTGGCCGTGCAGGGCATGACCGAGACGACGAACATCTTCTTCGGGTCGATGCCGGTCCGCTCGGCGAACCAGCTCTTGGTCAGCGCGCCCAGCATCATGTGCGGGGACTTGCAGGTCGACAGGTGGTCCAGCAGCGGGGCGTGGAAGTGCTCGGCGTACTTGATCCAGCCCGGGCTGCAGCTCGTGACCATCGGCAGCACAGGGGCCGGCAGGTGAGCGGGCAGTCCCAGCTTCGCGAGGCGCTCGTCGGACACGGCGCCCTTCGAGCGGAACAGCGACGTGATGCGGCCGAGCAGCTCGTAGCCCTCCTCGAGGATCGTGAGGTCGGCGGTGAAGTTGGTGTCGAACACGTAGTCGAACCCAAGCCGGCGCAGCGACTCGGCCATGCGGCCGGTCACGATCGTGCCGGGCGGGAGCCCGAACTCCTCGCCGAGCGCCGCGCGCACGGCGGGCGCGGTCTGCACGACCACGACCTTGTCCGGGTCGGCGAGTGCCTTCCAGACCGCCGCGGTCGAGTCCGCCTCGTGCAGGGCGTCGACCGGGCAGACCGTGGTGCACTGGCCGCAGAAGGCGCAGACCGCGGAGCCCAGCAGCAGGTCGCCGCCCGGCCCGATCTCGGTCGTGAAGCCGCGGTGCTGGGCGTTCAGCGCGCCCACGCCCTGGACCTCGTTGCACACCGTCACGCAGCGGCGGCACAGGATGCACTTGCTCGTGTCGCGCACGACCGACGGGCTGGTGTCGTCCACCAGCGCCCGCGACCGGCGCCCCTCGAACCGCGCCGACCGCACGTTGACGATCTCGCCGGCGCGCTGGAACTCGCAGCTCTGGTTGCGCTCGCAGTGCAGGCAGTCCGCCGGGTGGTCCGACAGCATCAGCTCGTACAGGACCTTGCGCGCCTTGCGGACGCGCTGGGTGCTGGTGCGGACCACCATCCCCTCCGTCGCCGGGGCGATGCAGGAGGCCACCAGGGTCTTCGACCCCTCGACCTCGACCACGCACAGCCGGCACGCGCCGGTCTTGTGGACGTCCTTCAGGTAGCACAGGGTCGGGATCTCGATGTGGTTGCGCGTCGCGACCTGGAGGATCGTCTCGCCGTCTTCCGCCAGGAGGGCCCGTTCGTCGACCGTCAGATGGATCATCTCCGCCACCCCTTCCCTAGCGCCGGTCGCAGCGCAGGCAGCGCATGGCCTCGGCCATCGCGTTGAGCTTGTGGTATCCCTTGTAGACCTCCTCGAATCCGTGGATGCGCTGGTCGGCGGCGAGGCACTTCATCGGGAAGCGCTCGTGCTCGGCCAGTTCCCCCTCGTCGAAGGTCTGCGGGATGTCGATCGGCTCGCCCTTGTTGAGCACGCCGCTCCCGCCGAGGTACTTGTCGATCGCGCTCGCCGCCCGCTTGCCGTCGGCGATCGCCGAGATGACGACGTCGGCGCCTCGCACGACGTCGCCACCCGCGAACACGCCTTCCATCGTGGTGCGCATGGTGTCGGCGTCCACGATGAAGGTGCCCCAGTCGGTCAGGCCGATCTCGTCGCGCCGCATGAACGGCAGGTCGGAGTACTGGCTGACGGCCGGAATCACGAGGTCGGCCCGGTAGAGCACCGGCTCGGCCTCGATCGGGATCGGCTTGCGGCGCCCCTCCTTGTCGAATCCGGCCAGCCGCATGTAGCGGCAGAGCACGCCTTCCACGCGGTCCGTCCCGACGAAGCGGATCGGGTCGACCAGCTCGTGGACGTGGATGCCCTCTTCGATCGCCTCGTGGATCTCCCGCTTGTCGGCGGGCATGTCCTCGATGCCGCGGCGGTAGAGGATGTGGACCTCGTCGGCACCGAGTCGCAGCGCCACGCGAGCCGCGTCCATGGCCGTGCTGCCGCCGCCGATCACGGCGACGGTGCCGTGCACGCCAACCGGCTTGCCGAGGTTCACGTCGCGCAGGAAATCGATGCCGTGGTAGACGCCGGGCAGGCCCTCCCCCTCGACGCCGACCTTGCGGGACAGCTGCGTGCCGGTCGCGATGTAGACCGCGGCGCTGTTCGCGCGCAGTTCGTCGAACATCACGTCCTTGCCGATCTCGACGCCGGTCTTCACCTGCACGCCGACGTTGCGGATCGTGTCGATCTCGCGCTCGAGCACGGCCTTGGGCAGCCGGTACTCGGGGATGCCGATCGCCAGCATGCCGCCGGCGACGGGCTGCGTCTCGTAGACGTTCACGTCGTAGCCGAGGCGGCCGAGATAGTAGGCGCAGGTGAGGCCCGACGGGCCGGCGCCGACGACCGAGACCGTCTTGCCCAGGCGGGCGTGCACCCGGTCGACGAAGGGCTTCTCGTGCTTCATCGCCTCGTCGCTCGCATAGCGCTTGAGGTCGGAGATCGCGAGGGCCTCGTCGATCTGTGCGCGGCGGCAGGCGCTCTCGCACGGGTGGGTGCAGACGCGGCCGCAGATCGCGGGGAACGGGTTCTCCTGCCGGACCAGGTTGTAGGCGTCGACCGGGCGGTTGGCCGCGATCAGGGCGATGTAGCCCGGGACGTTGACGCCCGCCGGGCAGGCGTTCTCGCACGGGGAGAGGAAGAGGTCCGCGCAGACGCCCGCGCGGCACTTGTGGTGCCGGATGTGCTCGTCGTACTCCTCGCGGAAGTGGCGGATCGTGCTGAGCACGGGGTTCGGGGCGGTCTGGCCGAGGCCGCACATCGCGGTGTCCTTGACCGTCTCGCCGAGTTCGACCAGCAGCTCGACGTCGCCCTCGCGGCCCTCGCCGTGCACGATGCGCTCGAGGATCTCGAGCATGCGCCGCGTGCCCAGGCGGCAGGCGACGCAGCGCCCGCACGACTCGTCCTGCACGAACTCCATGAAGAAGCGGGCGACGTCCACCATGCAGGTGTCCTCGTCCATGCAGATCAGGCCGCCGGACCCCATGATCGCCCCGAGCTCGACGAGCGACTGGTAGTCGATCACGGTGTTGAGGTGCGCCTTCGTCAGGCAACCGCCCGACGGTCCGCCCGTCTGGGCCGCCTTGAACCGCCGGCCGCGCGGGATTCCGCCGCCGATGTCGAACAGGATCTCGCCGAGCGTCGTGCCCATCGGCACCTCGACGATGCCGGTGTCGCTGATGTCGCCTGCCAGGGCGAAGACCTTGGTGCCCTTGCTGTTGGCCGTGCCGACCGAGGCGAACTTCTCCGCGCCGTCCCGCAGGATCGCGGGCACGTTGCCGAAGGTCTCGACGTTGTTGATCACGGTGGGCTTGCCGAACAGGCCGGACTCGGACGGGTAGGGCGGCTTCTGGCGGGGCTCGCCGCGGCGCCCTTCGACGGACGCCATGAGCGCGGTCTCCTCGCCGCAGACGAACGCGCCGGCGCCGATGCGGATGCGGATGTCGAAGTCGAAGGCGGAGCCGAACAGCCCCTTCCCGAGCAGGCCCACCGAGCGCGCCTTTGCGATCGCGGCCTCCATGCGCTCGACGGCCAGCGGGTACTCCGCGCGGACGTACAGATAGCCCACCGAGGCGCCGATCGCGTAGCCGCCTATGGCCATCCCCTCGACGACCGCGTACGGGTCGCCCTCGAGCAGGCTGCGGTCCATGAACGCGCCGGGGTCGCCCTCGTCGGCGTTGCAGACGATGAACTTCACGTCGCTGACGGACTTGCGGGCGAGCGCCCACTTGAGGCCCGTCGGGAAACCGCCGCCGCCGCGGCCGCGCAGGCCGGACTTCTTCATCTCGTCGACCACGGTCTCCGGGGTCATCTCGACGAGAGCCTTGCGCAGCGCCTCGAAGCCGCCGTTCGCGATGTACTCGTCGAGGCGGTCGTAGTCGATGCGTCCGCAGTTGTCGAGCACGACGCGCTTCTGCTTGCGGAAGAAGTCGATGTCGTCCATCTTCGCGACGCGCTTCCCGGTCCTGCGGTCGAGGTACCCGAGCGCCTCGACGGGCTGGCCGTGCAGCAGGTGCTGGCGGACGATCGTGCGCGCGTCGTCGGGGGTCAGCTTGCAGTAGAAGTAGCCGCCGGGTTCGACGACCAGCGTCGGGCCGACGTCGCAGTTGCCGATGCAGCCGGTCGTCTTGATGTCGACGGAGGCGCGCAGCCCGGTCCTGTCCAGCTCGCTCTCGATCGCTTCCTTCAGGGCCGCGCAACCGCAGGAAATGCAACCCGCGCCGGCGCAGAGGCGTATCGTGAACGCCTTCCCGGCGACGGACTTCTCGTAGTCGGCGCGGATGCGCCGCAGGTCCTCGGCGCTCCGGATGGTGGTGGTGACGGCAGCGTCCATCGTCTCGCCCCCCTACTCGTACTTGCCGAGGATGGCCTTCAGCCGTCCCGGCGCGACGCGTCGGTATACCGTGCCGTCGATCGCGACGGCGGGCGCGAGGCCGCAGGCGCCGATGCAGCGCTTGACCTCGAGGGAGAAGGCGTTGTCCGGGGTGGTCTGGCCGACGTCCACGCCGAGGAGCTCCTTCAGCGTGTCGAGCACCTTCTTGCCGCCGCGCACGTAGCACGCCGTGCCGAGGCAGACCTGGACGGTGTGCCGGCCGCGGGGCTTCGTGGTGAAGTAGGAATAGAAGGAGACGACGCCGGAGACTTCGGAGAACGGGAGGTCCATCTCGGCGGATATGGTGCGGAGGACTTCGTCGGGCAGGTGCCCGTAGATCGCCTGGGCCATGTGCAGCACCTGGATCAGGTTGCTGCGGTCGCGGTCGTAGTCCTCGATCACCGACAGAAGCAGGTCGCGGCGCTGTTCGGGGGTATCCGTGAGCGACGCGCAGGCGATTGCGGTTCCCATGGATGGAATTCCTCCTGGTGCATCTCGATGGCCCGGGCGACGGAGCGCCGTCGGGGGGGTCGGCCATGGATCATGCGACGATAGAGGTCTCCAGAAAATTGTATCATAGGAAACGCGTTCCATGTTGGCACGATTCCGGCGGAAATGTGCGGAAATCGGCGGAAACGCGCGACGCCGGCCGGGCGGGGCTACGGCATGTAGTACTGCAGGATCTGCGTCACGGTCGTCCCGCTGAGCGCGATCTCGAACAGGGCGCCCTGCGCGTCGGTCACCGTGGCCAGGAAGGCCGCAAGGCCCGCGACGTCGGTCACGACCGAGGCCTCGGCGCCGCCCGACGGGTCGAGCAGGCGGATCGCGCAGGCCGGGTCGATCGAGAACGTGCGCAGCAGCGGGTTGTTGTCGCGGATGTAGTAGTCGGTGTCGACCGTCACGCCGTCCTGGGCGCCCGCGGTCACCGCCGCGACGCCGGTGTAGAGTTCGACGTAGTCGATCGTGAGTTGCGCGGTCGCGCCGGAGCCGGTCACGTCGCCCTTCCGGACGAACCCCAAGTGCGTCTCGGGGATCGGAGTCGGAGCGGGCGTGCCGGTCGGACCGGCGGTCGCGGTGGGCTCGGCCGTCGCGGCCGGAGTGGCCGTCGGGGCGGCCGTCGCGGTCGGGGCGGGCGTCGTCGGCAGGCAGGACGCGAGCAGAGCGGTCGCGGCGAGCAGCATCAGGGTGGACCGGATCATGGCGGTCGGCGTGCGCTTCACGCGTTCTTCTCTTTCGTCCGTCTGCGGTAGACGAACTCGCGCTGGAGGGTGAAGCTCACGAAGTAGAGGGCGAAGTCGGTGATCAGCTTGGAGACGTAGAGGCCGACCGGCGTGAAGGCCTGGAAGGCGGAGATCGAGAGGTATCCAGCGAGCATGATCACGAGCACGAGGGCGTAGTAGCGGAAAATCGCGTCCTTGGGGTGCCCCTTCTGGCGGAACACCAGGTGGCGGTTGACCGCGAAGTTGACCAGCGAGCTGCAGCTGCGGGCGATCACGACCGCGGCGGCGAGGACGCCCGGGAGAAAGGTGCTCACGAGGGCGAACACGGCGTAGTCGACGCCCGTCGCGAGGAGGGACGAGCCGAGGAAGGTGAAGAGCAGGCGGTAGATCCGGAAGGAGTCCTTGAGGACGTCGAAGTGGGAGGAGCGGTTGCCGTCGAGGTAGATCGTGTCGATCTGGACCTGGACGATCGAGTAGCCGGTCGGGCGCGCCTCGAGCAGCATGTTCATCTCGAATTCGTACCGCTCGCCGGCGAGGTCGAGCAGTTCCCGGCAGAAGCGCGCGGGAATGCCGCGGAGGCCGGTCTGCGTGTCGCGGACGGCCTTGCCGTTGACGAGCGCGAAGAGGACCTTGGTGATGCCGTTGCCGAGGCGGCTCTTCAGCGGCGTGTTGCCGGCGAAGGTGCGGACGCCGAGCACGAGCGCCGACGGCGCGTCGCGCAGCGCCTCGGCGACCTTGCGAATATCGGAAGGCGTGTGCTGCCCGTCCGCGTCGGCGGTGACGACGCCGAGGAACGCGTCCCCGTCGTCGAGCATCGCGGCGAAGCCGGTCTTGAGGGCGCGGCCCTTGCCGCGGTTGGTGTCGTGGCGGTGCACGCGGGCGCCCAGCGCCTCGCAGCGCGCGAAGACGGCGGCGCACTCCGGGCCGCTGCCGTCGTCGACGATGTGGACGGCCTGGAAGCCCATCGGGAGCAGCGCCTCGACGAGCGCGGAAAGGCGGTCGTCGGGCCGGTAGGCGGGAATCAGCACGGCGGGCAGCGGCATCGGATGTCCTCCTGAAGAAGCGTTGGAAATCATTATACGCCAGACGGGGAGCGGAAGGCGTGATCCGATCAATCCCGAAGACAACCGATCGGCACGACGGAAATGCCGTCCTTCGTCCGATACCCGAATTCCCCGCCCGTCAGGACCAGCAGAGACGAAGGAGCCTTCAAGCCGTTTTCCTTGAGCAGGTCGGCCAGCCGCAGCAAGTGGGAGGCGCCCTCCTCGATCTCCCGGCTCCCGAGTTTCATCTCGATCAACGCGTAGGTCCCATCGGATCGATGCAGCACGGCGTCGCACTCGAGTCCGGACCGGTCGTGGTAATAGGAAACCGATCCTCCGAAGGCGGTCGAAAGGACGCGGAGATCCCGGATGCACAAGCATTCGAAGACGAATCCGAGGGTCGCTGGGTCTCCGAGCAGGATGTCCGGAGACAACCCGAGCGCAGCAGTGGCAATCGACGGGTCCACGAATTCCTTCTTGGTGGTCGCGCGCATCGCGTGGACCGATCGGATCGAAGGACTCCAGGCCGGAACGTCGTCGATCACGTACAGCCGCTTCAAGGCAGCCAGATAGGAGTACAGGGTCGGTTCCGTCATCTCCTCGTCGTTCGCCTTTACATCGGCCAGGATCGTCGTGTTCGCCGCAAGGGTCGAGAGGTTCCGCGCATACGACCGCAGAAGCGCCCTTACGCGCTGCGGACGACGCGAAACGTCGTCCACGCGGCTGGCATCGCTTTCGCAGATCGTATCCACATAGGAACGGGCAATCAGGAGCGATGCAGCGGGATTCCGACGGAGCGAAGCGGGCCATCCTCCGCGGCAGATCGCATGCGCGAGCCCCTGCACCGTCAACTGGGAACGGGCGCCTTCGAAGCGTTCCGGAGCCTCGAAAAGTTCCTTCAGGGACACTGTGCCGTTCGACTCCTTCGATTCGAAGAGGCTCATCGGGTACATGGAGAGCGTCGAGATCCGTCCGGTTCCCGTGTGCATCACCGCGTCGGAATCCGCGACCGAGGACCCCGTCAGAATGAACTGTCCAGGCTCGTCCCTCGCATCCACTGCAGTACGGACGGCGTCCCAGAGCACGGGGGCCGTCTGCCATTCATCGATCAGTCTGGGCGTCTCTCCCTCCAGAAGCCTGGAAGGCAGGAAGTCGGCCAACCGCCTATACTCTGCGGCACGGTCCGGGTCCTGCATCTTCAGGACGCTCTTCGCCCGCTGCTCCGCCGTGGTCGTCTTGCCGCACCACTTCGGTCCCCGAATCTGGACGGCACCGAACGCCTCCATATAGTCCCCCAGAAGCGCATCGACGATTCGCGGCAAATACTCTTTCGGCATGAATCCACCTCAAGGAAAGCATACCACTGAGATAAATTCACTTCAAGCCATTTCAAGCATGTTTCCAGACTTCATTTAAGCGATTTGCAAGTATTCGTTTAAGTTATTTACATATATACATTTTAGTGATTCTCATATTTTCATTTAAGTCATCCGCGCATTCAGCCGGACAGGGAGCGGAAGTCGCCCGTCACTTCCGGAACTGGTTCTTCCACTGCCGGCGCCGGCGGGCGTTCACGATCCGGTCGCGCGCATCCGTCCAGAAGAACAGCGCGACGTTGGCCACCGACACCAGCAGGGCGACCCGCCCCGGCCAGTCCGTGAAGAACAGCGAGACGGCGAAGAACGCGGCGGCGATCCAGCCGAGCCACTTGACCTTGACCGGCAGGAGGAAGAACAGCCGGATCTCGAACTCCGGGAAGAGGATTGCGAAGGCGAAGAACAGCGACAGGTTCAGGTATTCGTTCGTCGCGGAGCCCATGATCAATCCGGCGACCATCGTCCCGAACGCCCCGATCAGGTAGAACCAGTTGAACTTCGCGGCGCCCCACTCGCCCTCCAGCGCCTGCCCGATCATCCAATAGAAGTACAGTGCGAAGAACACGAAGAGCAGGCTGCTGTTCGGTGGCAGGAAGACGAAGGTCAGGACGCGCCAGACCTCGCCGCGGAAGACGGCCGCCCGGTCGAACTCCAGGAAGCGGCTCAGGATGCCGTTGTAGAACAGGTCCGCGACGAAGACCGTCAGCATGCCCACCACGACGTAGTTCATCAGGCCGTGGATCGCGAAGCGCCGTGTCCGGTTCGCCAGTTTCTCGAGCCATCCCGCCATCGGGGGTCCCTCCTGCCTTCGGGGCGCGTCCGCGCCGCCTTCCCCATCATAGCATCCGAAGGGGGCGGCATGGAAACGGCGCCCCTCGCGGAGCGCCGTCGGCGCGCGGGGCGGCGGAGGGCCACATCCTACTCCGTCTTCTACTCCTGCGACGGAGTTCCAACCGGGTCGGTGCGTGGAATGCGTTTCCGCACGCCATGCAGGTCATGCGGGGCCCTTTTCCGAGTTCGTCCCCTGCATGGGCGATCGGCGGAGGGTTCGGCGGCACGGACGGAGAGCCGAATGTCGGGACCGGGGACTGGGCGTATTCGTTGGTGGCGACTCCGAGTGCGAAGAAACCGACGCCGTCCCCGACCCGCTCGACCCTCACGCGATCCGAGTTGCAGTTCGGGCACCGAAGTGCGCCCTGCGTATCGGTCATCTGGTCCGGACCTTGCTTCGGCCTGCGCCGGAACCAGTTCGAGAAGAACCGTCCCTCCCGTGCCAGATATGCCTGGTACTCCTGTTCCCGTTCTTCCTTTCCGATTCCGTCGAATCGGCCGAAGTTCGGATGCACGTCCGTGGGCGGCAGGGCGACCCGTTCCGTGGCGCTCTTCAGCGACTCGGACAGCGCCGGAAGATCCACGATTCCTAACGAATCGAGGCTGCCCAAGACCTCGAGAATCCGGCGCTTCGATTCCGTCTCCTGCACCAACCGCTGGCGCAACTGTACGAGGATCGCAGGAATCCGGTCCGGCGCCGCCATCATCTCCCGGATCTCCGCGATCGTGAATTCGGCGCGGCGCAGCCGCGAGACCTGCGTCAGCGCGGTGACGTCCTCCGCCGCGTATTCACGGAAGGCGCGTCCGTTCCGGTCGGTCTGGGCAGGAGCGACCAGGCCTTCCTGTTCGTAGTAGCGGATGGTCTGTTCGCTCAATCCCGTCTGTCGACTGACCTGCTTGATCTGCATCTCCTGTATCCCCCTCGCCTGCACGATAGGCTATGACGTGGCGTCATATGCAAGAGATTTCTTCAAGGTGGAGGACCTTTGAACTTTTTGGAGGCCATTTCCTCCATGATAGCATTCGGTCGGCGCGGTTCCCCTGTGGGCGGACAAGAAGAGGCACCTCTCGCGAGGTGCCTCTTCAAGGCGCTCTTCCAGGCGGATCTACTGGTTCCCCGCACGTTTTCAGCAAGGCGTTGCATCGCACCATTCCGCAATAATCTGGTGCGGTCGGAAACTACACTCGTGCCCATCAGGCACGAGCCCGCCTCCGGCAACGCCTCCCGACTTGCCGTAGAAGCTGGTGCACCGCTGGAAAGCTGTGCTCTAGAACAGCGGCAGGTACTCCTTCGACGCCTTGAGCAGTTCGTCGATGAGCTGCTTGCGCTCGGCGAAGGGAATCGTGTAGCACATGGGGTCGAGCGACAGGCCGGAGAGCAGCTTGCCGCGGTCGCCGGTCACGGCCGCCTCGACCATGAAGTTCTGCACCGCACCGTGGATCGCGGAGAACTCCGCAAGGCCGCGCGGCAGGTCGCCGATGCACACGCCGGCATAGCCGTCGCGGGACAGGAGGACCGGCACGCCGACCGCCATGTCGTCGGGCAGGTTCGTGATGTAGCCCTTGTTGGTGA
Organism: uncultured Eubacteriales bacterium; assembly: GCA_903835065.1. Taxonomy (GTDB): domain Bacteria; phylum Bacillota; class Clostridia; order Saccharofermentanales; family UBA5734; genus CAILLO01. Next base: position 44,023 of record CAILLO010000036.1, on the reverse strand, counting down.
CCTGGCCGTGGAACAGGAAGGGCTCGTTCTTCACGACCGCGTCGACCATGCGGTCGATGTACTCGGTGCCCTTGCCCTGCAGGTCCTCGAACTTCTTCGTGCCGGCGATGTACTCGTCGAACAGCTGCCAGCGCTCGGTGCGCGACTTCACGCGGCCCTCGATGGCGTTGAAGATCTGGTGCAGCGTCGTGACGTCGGTGTCCTTGTGGATGTAGTGCGGAAGGAACTCGAGGTTGTGGATGTCGAAGTTCGTCGGCCAGCCGCCATAGAGCTGGTACATCTCGCGCCCGACCCAGTCCCCGTTGTAGCCGTCCTTGCGGTCCATCTCCTCGAGCTTCTCGAGGTAGGTCGGGAACATGTCCTTGCCGTTCATCGTGATGGACTTGATGATCTCGAAGTGGTTGACGCCGCCGGCGACGAAGGAGAGGTCCTTGTCGTTCACGCCCATGCGCTGGGAGATAATCTCGATCGTGTCCTTGACGCCGTGGCAGATGCCGACCGACTTGAGCTCCGGCACGAAGCGTTGGATGGACAGCATGAGCAACTGCATCGGGTTCGAGAAGTTGAACAGCCAGGCGTCCGGGCAGACCTCGACCATGGTGCGGGCGAGGTCGAGGACGAACGGGATCTGCTTGATGCCCATCATCATGCCGCCGGGGCCTACGGACATACCCTTCGGGTGCTGGATGCCGTGGGCCTTGATGATGTTCTGCTCCTTGGTCCAGGCGTCGTGCGAGCCGACGAGCACGGTGTTGAGGACGAACGTCGAGCCGGTGACGGCCTTGCGCAGGTCCTGCTCGATGACGACCTCGATGTCGCGCTTGCGCTCGGCGATCAGCTTCTCGGAGAACTGCCTCATCTTCTGGAGCGCGGGGAGCGACAGGTCCTGCAGGACGACGGTGCCGCCCTCCATGGACTCCGACGCGACGATGTCCTTCATGAAGATGGCCATCCAGGAAACGCTTCCGCCACCGACGACGGTGATCTGCTGCTTGCTCATGGAACGGACTCCTTTCGTGTCGGGGACGGTCGGCGGTCCGCCGGACGTGCGTTGCCCCACGCCCCTAGAATAGCGCAATCTCTGGTCATCGGATTTCCACCGATTGCTCTTCCGTGTATACTGATATACGCAAATTGCTATCGAGACCCGCCGGAGGACCGCCCATGGAAGAGTACCTGCCGTCCGATTTCGCAGAAGGGTTCCTCGTGGAGCGCTACCGCGCGCGCGGCGGCGGCGCGGACCGCGAGGTCGCGCACTACCACGACCACTACGAGGTCTACCTGAGCCTCGGCGACGGCGTCACCTTCTTCATCGACAACCAGGTCCACACGGTGCGCCACCACGACATCCTCATCATCCCGCCGTTCACCGCGCACCGCACGATCTACCGGCCGACGGCGCTGCGCGACCGCATCCTGCTCCTGTTCACCGAGGCGTCCGTCGCGCCGGTCTTCGGCCCGGAGGGGATGGCCCGCCTGCACCGGATGGTGGCCCGCACGCAGTTCACCCTCCCCGAGGACGTCGCCGGGCCGCTCGCCGCGTCGCTGCTCGCGCGCATCCCGCCCCCCCCGCCCGCCGGCGCCGCCGCGGACGCCCTGCGCCCGCTGAAGATGAAGCTCGGCACGCTGGCCTTCCTGCTCGACCTCCTGGACCTGTACGAGTCCGGCCGCCTCGTCGCCGCCGAGACCCTGCCCACGGCGCGCGAGAAGCGCGTGTCGGAGGCCGTCCGCCACATCAGCCTCCACCACCGCGAGCGCCTGACGCTGGAGGACCTGAGCCGAGCCTGCTACATGGACAAATACTACCTCTGCCACGCCTTCAAGGAGGTCACGGGCATGGGGGTGAACGCGTACGTCAACCAGATCCGCCTCGCGGAGGCGGAGAAACTCCTGCGCGGCACGGACGGCAGCGTGGAGCGCATCGCGGAGGCGGTGGGGTACGGCAGCGCGAGCCGGTTCATCGAACGGTTCCGCGAGAAGCACGGCATGACGCCGGCCCGGTTCCGCGGCGCGCTCTAGGCGCGCGGACGCTTCACGGACCCGCGCTCGACGAGGACGGGCTCCACCTTCACGTGCCGGATCTCCGGCGTCTCCCCCTCCATCATGTCGACGAGCGCCCGGCAGGCGAGGCGGCCGATCTCGTTCGACCGCGGGTCGACCGTCGTGAGGCCCGGCCGCACCAGCGACGCGAGCATGATGTTGTCGTAGCCGACCACCGACACGTCGTCGGGCACGGACACGCCGCGCGCGGCGAACTCCTGCATCGCGCCGATGGCGATCATGTCGTTGGCGGCCAGCACGGCGGTGGGGCGGCCGGTCAGGGCGAGGAACCGGCGCGCGAGGCGGCGCCCGCACTCGAACTCGTAGACGCTCTCCTCGCTCTCCTCCTCGCGCTCGTCGACGAGCACGTGGCGCGGGTCGAGCGAACGGCCCCGCAGCGCGTGCTCGAGCCGGAAGCCCTCGAGAACCTCGACGCGGCTGCGCTTGTCGAGCGGCGCGGTGAAGTACGCGCAGGACCGGTGGCCGTTGGACAGCAGGTGCGCGGCCGCGAGCATGCCGCCGCGGATGAAGTCGAGACCGACCTTGCCGCTGTTCGCATCGGACGGCTCCTGGTCGATGAACACGACCTTCAGGCCCTTGCGCTGGAGGGCGCGCAGCCGAGCGTGGTCCACGGCGACGGAGGACAGGGCGATGCCCATGACCTGCTTGCCGAACAGCGTCTCGACGTAGCGGTCCTCGTCGGTCGCGTCGCGCAGCGTGTTGCACAGCAGCATGCCGTATCCGCGCTCCTTGGCTTCCTTCTCGATGCCGACGACGATCTGCGCATAGAAGGGGTTGGCGATCGTGGGCACGATTACGCCGATCTCGTGCGTGTCGTTGGTCTTGAGCATGCGTCCGATCGCGTTGGCCGTGTAGTTGAGCTCGGCGGCGGCCTCGACGATGCGGCGGCGCATGGCCTCGCTGACCGGGTACGAGCTGCCGCTCAGCACGCGGGACACCGTGGCGGGCGAGGACTCCGCCCTGCGCGCGACGTCGTGGATGTTCGCCTTGCGGGGATGTTCGACGGATTCGGACATGGCTCCACCCCTTCCGTGTCGTCGTGGGGTTAGAAAACGATTTCTACGATAGCAAAGGGCCAGCTTCCTTTCAAGGCTCGTTTTTTCCACGGCGGTCGTGCCGATCCGCGAGCACGCGCGGTGCTAGTCGGTCCAGGCGTCCCAGACGTCGGGCCGGAATCCCACGGTCGCCTTCTTGCCGTTGCGCACGATCGGCGCCCGGTAGAGCTCCGGATTCCTGAAGAGCGTCTCCTCGGCGACGGAGCTGTTGCCGAAGTAGCGCATGTTCAGGCGCTCGTAAGCCTTCGACTCCTTGTCGATCAGCTCCACGAGCCCGACGGCGGCCTTGACGCTGGCGAATTCGCCCTTGCTGAGGCCCTTCTCGACCAGGTCCACCGACTGGAAGGCCACCCGGCGCTCCTTGAAGTACCGCTCGGCCTTCTGCGTGTCGAAGCTCTTGCGCTTGCCGAAGATCTGGATGTTCATGCGTCGCTCTCCTCTCCGGCCGCCCCGAGCGCGGCGCGATACCGTTCGACCAGGGCTTCGAAGGGCCACCGTCCGCGGTTCGCGGCGCTGGTGGACGGCAGTCGCCGCGCCGGCACGCCGGTCGACGGGAGGCAGAGACGGTCGTAGAGCCGGCCGGCCGTCTCGCCCGTTGCGAATACCGCAAAGATCGGCGCCTTGCGCAGCAGCCCGGCGACATCGTTCGGCACGGGCTCTCGGATGCTCGCGTCCGACGCCCCGTCGATCCGGCACGAGGCCAGCACATCCCACAGCGCGAGCCGGTGGCGTCGCAGGAAGTCGAGCTTCTCCTCCCGGGTCGCTGGCGCGTGCTCGCCGGCCGCCGCCGCGAGGACCGACCAGAAGCGGTTCTGCGGGTGGCCATAGTAGAACCCCGTCGCCCGCGAGCGCGGGGACGGCATCGTCCCGAGCAGCAGGACCCGGGATTCCCCGTCGAAGACGGGCGGCAGGGGGTGTTCGACGCGCGCGGCCATGGACACCATGATACCCCGGCCGATTCCGCGGCGGCAAGGCGGGTGGGGTGCGAACCGGCTGGTCCAGGACCTCGCGGTGCTGCTCCGCAGGAACGACGCCGCGGCGCTTCCGCTGACCCGCAAGGTCGACGGCGCGCTTTCCCTATTGTTCCGTGATATTGGAGGTATAGGAAATGATGAAGGACGACACCGCTTCATCCGCATTGATCGTCGATGATAGCCCGGAAAGCATCGATCTTCTGATTGGAACGATTCCGGATATCTATCGTTTCCGTTTCGCGTTCGATGGCGTTCGGGCGCTCGAGATGCTGGCCGCTCCGTCCGCCGAACCGCTCGACCTGATCCTCCTCGACGTCGTCATGCCCGGGATGGACGGCTTCAAGACCTGCATGCGGATCAAGCAGGTCCCCCGCCTGGGCGAGATTCCCGTGATCTTCCTCGGCACCCGCTCCGATGTCGACTTCAAGATCCGCGCCTTCGAGGGCGGCGTCGCGGACTACGTCGAGAAGCCCTTCCACGCTGCGGGGCTGCGTGCCCGCGTCCGCACCCCACTGAGTCTGCGCCAGAATCTTCTCGAGCACGAATGCCATACCCGCCACCTCGAGAGGCTCGTGCGCGAGTGCAGCGCCCGCGTCCTCGAGACCCAGAACGGGACGATCTTCACCCTGGCGCACCTCGTCGACGAATGCGTCGACACCACCTTCCGGGCCTGCGTGCTGCACGACACCGGCAAGGTGTTTATCCCCGACCGCATCCTCCAGGAAATCGTGGAGCGCCACCCGGGCAACGGCTTCATCGAGATGGGCGTGGACATCGCCTACTGCCACCACGAACGATGGGACGGCACGAGCTTTCCGCGCGGTATCTCCGGCGACCGGATCCCGCTCATCGCCCAGATCGTCGGCGTCGTCGACGCCTTCTCGCCTACCGGCCGCGCACGCCGTATCGGAGGACCTTCTTCGGGCAATGGTCGACGCACTCGCCGCACAGGATGCAGTCCGAGACCCGGACCGCGCCCCTCTTGTGCAGCGAGGAGACGGGCAGGCTCATCGGACACCTGCGGTCGCAGGATCCGCAATCGGTGCACTTCCCCGGCTCCGACACGATCCGCAGCTGCGGGATCCCGAGCCAGCGTCCCGCGACGTATCCGACCGCCATGAACGGCGACATCCAGCATATTGCATGGCAGGCGCCGCGCCTCCCGACCGCGAGCGTCAACACGACGAAGACCGCCAGGACGAGATAGTACGTGATGTATTTCACCGGCTCATCCACGGACACGAGGTTCTCGGTCAGGCGAAGCGGGTCGAAGCCCTTCACGCCGCCGGCCATCAAGAACCCGAGCGCCACGAAGGCGCCCCAGACGCCGAAGATCGAGTACCGCAGCACCGCGAGGGGCTTCCGCTTCACCGGCCGGTCGTTGACGGCGCGCCCGTATTCCGCGAGTCCGCCCATCGGGCACGCCCAGGCGCACCAGGCCCGTCCGAAGAAGACCGCGCCGACCGCCAACGCGACGAACAGCAGCAGCGAACCCGACGCCACGCCCGCCATCGCCCCGTCGATCGACACGTAGGGCGAGAAGAAGTTCAGGGTCACCGGGAACAGGAGCAGGGAGACGAGCAGAAGGATCCTCCGGGTCTTCTGACGCATCGGGCTACCGTCCTTCCCATTCCGCGAACGTGCCGCGGCACCACGCGAGATACGCGTCGTAGGACTTCTGCCCGAAATCGATCACGCGCAGGACGTCGCGGTGGTCTCCCCGCTCGTCGGGAATCCGCTCCAGCTCCTCCTGGTAGCGGTCCAGGGTCGCGCGCTCGGTCGCGTAGTGCGCCTCGAACTCCCGGAGACTCGCCTGAAGCGCCTTCCGGTCCCCCTGCCCCGCGAAATACATCTTCAGCAGGATCTCGAACCGGACGGATTCGCGCTCCGCGGGCCGATCGAGCCATCGGCGGAGTGCCTCGCGACCCGCCGGCGCGATGCGGTAGGCGATCCGGTCCCTGCGCCCGGCGGTCGAAGGCGTCGGAACCGGCTCCTCCGGTCGGAGTGCGGCGTCGTCGTCGATCTCGACGAGTCCCTCCCGGAGCAGCGCCTTGAGCTCCGGGTAGAGCTGCCCGTAGCTTTCGCTCCAGAAGAACCGGAACCGGGCGTCGACGAGCTTCTTGACCATGTAACCGGACATGGGGCGCTCGGACAGCAGTCCGAGGATCACGTATCGGGTCTTGCCTTCGCGCACGGGGTTCGCCTCCTCACGGTATATCTAATAGATATACTAGGAGGATACGACGCTACGCGCGCCCTGTCAAACGACCATGGCGAAAGGAGCTTGAAATGGGCTTTTCTGGCAATCCGAGCGGATTCGGGCCGTCTGGGGGGTGTCAGGGCCATCGGGGACGGATCCGGCCGCGTCAGATTCCGTGGAACGTCTCCGCCTGCGCTTCCGCGTCCCCCGGCGTATGGCGGAGGAGCAGGAACGCCAAGGCCATCCAGGCAATCAGCAGCACATGCATCGTGTCGTTCGCGCTGAACCGGATCCCGAACCGGGAGTAGAGCTCCTCGGGGATTCCGGAGTAGAGCACGGCGAAGTAGCCGAGATTCACGGCGAGAAAGCCGAGCCAGAGACCCGCGAATACTCCGCCGGTGCGGTCTTTGCGCCGGCGGCGACTCGCCGCGCTGAACGCGATCATCAGCAGGAAGTTCGCGGCGTGCATCGCCATGAATCCCTCGTAATGGATAAGCGCCCCGCGCCCCAGAACTCACGGCTGGCCTGTCCCCGCTTCGTCCGCAGGAAGCGGACGCCGAACGCGACTGTCGCAATCCCGAGCAGGTCGACGAGGACCGTGGAACTCGGCTGGATCAGGACGACGGTCGCACCGTAGACGAAGAAGACGATGTGCGGCATGGAAGACAGGAACGCGGCCGGTGTCTGGACCGGCGAAGCGAGCAGACCGTCGATGCGGCCCAGCCCGAGGACGAGCGCGATCGCGGCCCCATCGGGAGGAGGATCGCCGCTTTCCTCACCGCCCGCCCGCAGCGCCAGAGTTCCGCTGTTGCGCCATCACGCAGTCGATCGCCAGTACGACGGACAGCGCGAGGATCTCGTCCGTGCGCTCCGCGATGTCGAGCTGGTAGCTGTCGCCCCAGGTGAACCACTCCTTGCGGATCGAGACGACATCCGAACCGTTCTCCCGGATCACGTAGTCGTGACCGAAGAAGTCTCCTTCCGTTTCCCAGCCCGGCCCCTGGATCGAATACGCCGGCTTGAAGAAGGTGAATTCCTTGACGATTTCCGCCACCTGCGCGCCGTTGCGGAAGACGAAAAAGCGAGGCAGGAACGAGAAGACCTTCTGCTGGATGAAGGCGACCTCGTTGCCGAAGGAATCGAGCACATGCAGCTTCTTGCCCCAGGAGAAGACTTCTCCCTGCACGGTATAGCGGTCGTTCCCCGCATCGTCCTTGATCGTGAAATGGTCGCCCCAGGAAAAGACCTTCTGCTTCATCCAGAGTCTCATCGGTTCTCCTTCCGTGTCGCCGCACGCATCGGGCGCCGGCCCGCCGACCGCGGCATCCGGCAGCGCCGCCTTCCGGGCGGCTTAATCCCTGCCTCGACTATACCTCAATCCGGTCACGGACGGTGGAGGCGGGCGACGAAAAGGGACGTCCGTTTCCGGACGTCCCTCGTGGCGGAGAAGGAGGGATTCGAACCCTCGCTGGAGTTGCCCCCACTAACGGTTTAGCAAACCGTCCCCTTCGACCGGCTTGGGTACTTCTCCATAAGCCGCTTGGCGGAGAGAGTGAGATTCGAACTCACGGTAGACTCTCATCTACGCCGGTTTTCAAGACCGGTGCCATAAACCAGCTCGACCATCTCTCCATCTGGTGAGCGCCTACGGCGCTTGAGTATTGTACAACGGCCTTTCTCGCACTGTCAAACCTCGATCCGGTCTCGGTTCGATCTCGGTTCGATGCCGGTCCGGACCTGCTTCAGCGCGGTTTCGTCAGCAGGTCGATCAGTCTTTCGAGGTCGTCGAGCGAGTAGTATTCGATGACGATCGACCCCTTCTTGTTGCGGTCGTTCAGGTGGACCTTGGTCCCGAGACTGCTGGCGATGCGGCCCTCGACCTCGTGCAGGCTGCTCTCGTAGGCGGCGTCCCCCTTCTTCCGGGCTTTCTTCACCGCTTCGAAGTTCTTCACCAGGCGTTCGGTCTCGCGGACGCTCAGATTCCGCTGGATCACGAGTAGCGCGGCCTTCTTCTGCGTGTCCGCGTGCGTCAGCGATAGCAGCGCGCGCGCATGGCCGGCCGACAGTTCCTCGGTCTCCACGAACATGCGGACTTCTTCGGACAGGTTCAGCAGGCGGAGGGAGTTCGCGATGGCAGGACGACTGCGTCCGACGGTCCCCGCGAGCTTTTCCTGGGTCAGGCCATGTTCCTTGATGAGCTTGTCGAAGGCCTGCGCCTCTTCGATCGGGTTCAGGTCCTGGCGCTGGATGTTCTCGATCAGGGCGTACTCCAGTACCTCGAGGTCGGTCAGCTCCCGGACGATCGCGGGAATCGCCGTAAGGCCCGCCAGTCGCGCAGCCCGCCAGCGGCGCTCGCCGGCGACGATGCGGTACGCCGAACCTTCCTTGCGCACGATGACGGGCTGGATGACGCCGTTCGAGCGGATCGACTCGGCCAGCTCTTCGAGCTTTTCCTTGTCGAAGATCCGACGGGGTTGGTCGCTGTTCGGCTGGATCTCGTTGATGCGGAGGTCGACGACCGAACCCCTCATGGCTTCCGTCATCGCCTCGTCGGGCAGCAGGGCGCCCAGACCCTTCCCCAGTCCCTTCGACATCGGGTTCACCTCTTCCTTGCGCCCGACCGGCCCAGCACTTCGCGGGCCAGCGAGGCGTAGCATTCCGCGCCCTTGGACTTCGGGTCGTACTCCCCGATGGACTTGCCGTGGCTCGGCGCTTCACTCAGCCGCACGTTGCGCGGAATCATCGTGCGGAACATCTTGTCCCCGAAATGCTTCTTCACTTCGGTTGCGACCTGCCCCGACAGTTGCGTGCGGCTGTCGAACATCGTGATGACCACGCCGAAGACCTCGAGCTCCTGATTCAAATGGCGGCGCACGATCGAAATCGTCTCCATGAGCTGGGTCAGGCCTTCCAGCGCGTAGTACTCGCTCTGGATGGGCACGATGACGCCGTCGGCCGCCGTCAGCGCGTTCACGGTCAACAGGCCGAGGGATGGCGGGCAATCGAGCAGGATGTAGTCGTAATCGTTCCGGACTCCTGCCAGCGCCCGCTTCAGGCAGTTCTCGCGCGCCATCACGCCGACGAGTTCCACTTCCGCACCGGCCAGCTGGATGTTCGAAGGGCAGATCGAATAGTTTCGGCGACCCGTCGGCCGAATGATCTCCTGGATTGGTTCCTCATTGATGAGCGCATCGTAAGTCGTCTTCTCTAATGCGCGCTTGTCGAAGCCCAAGCCGCTTGTCGCATTTCCCTGCGGGTCCACGTCGACGAGCAGCACCTTCTTGCCCTTGACGGCCAATCCGGCTCCGAGGTTCACGGTCGTCGTGGTCTTTCCGACCCCGCCCTTCTGGTTGACGATCGCGAGGATTTCCGCCATGAACCGCTCCCTTCCGCTCGACCCCTGTGGACCGGGCGCCGGCATCGAATACACGCCTGCATTGTAGCATAGGCCCTGCGTTCTGCGCATCCCAAAGGCGGTTGTTTCACGTGGAACATCCGCGATTTCCGGACGATTCCGCGACAATTCCAATCTGTTTTCACATTGTCGTATTGTCATGATATGCGGAATGCAAAAAAACGAAATGAAGGGCTTCTTGATCGTATTTCGGATTTCTCGTGACATGAAGAACAGGGATGTTCCACGTGAAACATCCCCGTTCTTGAAACTGTTGGAAAGCCCGATCCGTCTAGATATCGAGGTTCGTCGCGTACTTGGCGTGGGTCTGGATGAAGTCCTTGCGGGGCTCTACCTTGTCGCCCATCAGCAGGGTAATCGTCTCGTCGGCGGACTGCGCGTCCATCAGACCGACCTTCATGAGCTTGCGGGTCTCCGGGTTCATGGTCGTTTCCCAGAGCTGTTCCGCGCTCATCTCGCCGAGACCCTTGTAGCGCTGGAGTTTGGGCTCCTTCCACCCGGTTCTCTGCTTGATCTCCTCCACGCCCGCGTCGTCGTAGGCGTAGAAGCCCTGGTTCCCTTCATAAACGCGATAGAGCGGCGGGCAGGCGATATAGCAGAATCCGCCTTCGACGAGCGGCTTCATGTAGCGGTAGAAGAACGTGAGAAGCAAGGTGCGGATATGCGAGCCGTCGACATCGGCGTCGGCCATCAGGATCACCTTGTGGTAACGCAACTTCTCGACATCGAACTCGCTATTGCCGATGCCACTTCCGAGGGCCATGATGACGGGCTGCAGCTTCTCGTTGTCGTAGACCTTGTCGATGCGGGAGCGCTCGACGTTCAGCATCTTGCCCCAGAGAGGAAGAATCGCCTGGTACTTGCGCTCCCTGCCCTGCTTGGCGGAGCCGCCGGCCGAGTCGCCTTCGACGATGAAGATCTCGCACAGGGACGGGTCCTTCTCCTGGCAATCCGCCAGCTTGCCCGGCAGGGTCGTGGATTCGAGGACGTTCTTGCGGCGCGTCATTTCGCGGGCCTTGCGCGCGGCCTCGCGGGCGCGGGAGGCGGACAGGCACTTTTCGAGCATCGCGCGGGCGATCGAGGGATTCTCCTCGAGATACGACATCAACTTGTCGTTGACCACGTTCTCGACGAGCGTGCGGATCTCGGGATTCCCTAGTTTGGACTTCGTCTGTCCCTCGAACTGCGGCTCGGGCAGCTTGACGCTGATGACGGCCGCCAGGCCCTCCCGAACGTCGTCGCCCTGGAGATTCTTGTCGGCGTCCTTGAGCAGGTTGAACTTGCGCGAATAGTCGTTCACGACCTTCGTCAGCGAGCTGCGGAAGCCGGTAAGATGCGCCCCGCCTTCCGGCGTCGCTATGTTGTTCGCATAGGAATAGACGCTTTCGGCGTAGCCGTCGTTGTATTGCAGGGCGATTTCGATGAAGTTCTTGTCCGCGCGCCCGGAAAGGTAGATCGGCAGTTTGTGCAGGACGTCCTTGTTGACGTTCAGGTACTCGACGAAGGAGATGATGCCGCCGGCATAGTGGAGCTTCTTGTCGATCGGCGGATCGTTGCGCTTGTCCCGGAGGTGGATCGTGATCTCCTTGTTCAGGAAAGCCATCTCGCGATAGCGGGACAACATCATGTCGAAGTCGAAGACGATGCTCGGGAAGATCTGGCGGTCGGGCAGGAACGTGGTGCGTGTGCCGGTCTCGGTCGCCGTTCCGACGACTTCGAGCGGTGTGACCGTGATGCCCCGTTCGTAGCGCTGACGGTAGACGTGCCCGTCGCGCTTGACCTCGACGACGAGATACTCCGAAAGGGCGGTCACGACCGACGCGCCGACGCCGTGCAGGCCGCCGGACACGCTATATGCCCCGCCGCCGAACTTGCCGCCGGCGTGGAGGATCGTATGGACGACCTCGACCGTCGGCTTGCCGGTCTTCTCGTTGATGCCGACCGGGATGCCGCTGCCGTTGTCCTCGACCGTGACGGAACCGTCGGCGTTGACGCACACGTCGATCTTGTCGCAGCGCCCCGCGAGAGCCTCGTCGACGGAATTCGCCACGATTTCATAGACCAGATGGTGCAGTCCGCGCATCGTCGTATCGCCGATGTACATGCCGGGACGCTTGCGGACGGCCTCCATGCCTTCGAGGACCTGGATGTCGCTCTCATCGTACGAGGAGGCGTTCGAGGTGTCGAATAGCTCGGTCTCGACCTCGGTGTCTTCCTTCGATTCCTCGAAATCGATCCGGGCCAGCGCGGAAGGGTCGGCGGCAAGGTTCTGGAGGCCGTCGCTCTCCTCCTCCTGGTTCTTGTAGGACTTGTCTTTGTCTTCCATCGGATTCATCGTTCCTGCTCCTCGTCCTCGGCTCCCTGGAGAGCCGGATGTGAATGGATCCTCCTGCGGATCGTGGCCGCGGCGACGGGCGTCAGATACACCCGGTCCAACGTCACGACGAAAGTGCGCGGTATGTCGGCGGAAAGCACGTCCAGCCGGCCATCCCGTTCGGCACGGGAAAGAAAGTCGCGCGTATCGACGGACCCGACGGTCGTGGAATCGAGGTCGAAGACCCCGACGAGAAAGCGTTCGGGAATGGAGCACTCCCCACCGATATGGACGTACATGAGGCCTTCTCCCTTCCCGACGGAGACCGAGTGGACCCGCGGAATCGACCGCACCTCGATTATAGCAGACCTGCCGGGTCCTCCGCGACCTGGCCCCGCTCCACGTGGAAGTAGTGCATGCCCTTCTGGCGTGCTGCGAGTTCCTCCATATCGCCTCCGACGTGGGCCGCATCGGTGCAGGTCACGAAGACCTGGGCGGATCCCATTCCTTCGACGAGGGCGTTGCGTCGGCGCGCGTCGAGCTCCGACATGACGTCGTCCAGCAGCAGGACCGGCGGTTCCCCGGTCTCCTCTTCCAGGACCTGGAGTTCGGCCAACTTCAGGGCAAGGACCGCGGACCGCTGCTGTCCCTGGGATGCGAACGGGCGAAGTCCCTCGCCGTCGAGTCCCAGGTCGAGGTCGTCGCGATGCGGCCCCTGCGAGGTCTGGCCCTTCTCGGCGTCGTCTCGCGCGCTCTGGCGCAGGCGCTGCCGGAACTTCCCGACGATGTCGTGAAGCGTGTCCCCTTCCTTGACGCCGGCAACGGTGCGGTACCGGATCACGAGGCGCTCCGTGTCGGACGAGATGCGGGCATGTTCGCGGGAGGCGATCTCGGCCACGCGCGCCGACACGGCGAGGCGGGCGTGGATCAGTCGGGCGCCGGCGGCGGCCATCGTCTCGTCCCAGATCTCGAGTTCCGGGTCGCCACCGGCGTCCGCCCGCGTCTCGCGGATCCGCTTGAGCAGAGCGTTGCGCTGCGACAACGCACGCGTATAGGTCTGGAGGTCATTGAAGTAGGCCGGGCGGATCTGCGAAAGGAGCAGGTCGAGATAGCGTCGGCGGGAGGCCGGCCCCTCCTTGACGAGCATGAGGTCCTCGGGCGCGAAGATCACGGCGTGGAAGAGCCCCATCATGTCGGCGACGCGCGGAAGGCGCATGCCGTTGTGCATCACGGTGCGCAGCGCACGGGCGCGCTCGGGAATCTTCGCGTCGGCATCCTGGAAGGAAACGACGAGCTCCTCGTCCTGTGTCTGATTCGCGAATGTGAGTTTTATGGAATAGAAATCATCGGAATGGCGGATGATGTCGGCATCGCGCGACGTGCGGTGAGACCGGGCACAAGCACACATATAGATGGATTCCAGGATGTTCGTCTTCCCCTGGGCGTTGTCGCCGTAGAAGACGTTGACCCCTGGATATACGCGAATGTCGAGATTTCCATAATTTCGGAAACCGGTCAGTTCGATCCGCTGGACCTGCATCGAATCTCCGTCGGCTCGCCGTCGTCCCGGCCCGTCAGCGACGGAGCGGCAGCACGAGGTACGCGAAGGAGTCGCCTTCCACGGGACGCAGTACGCAAGGACCCATCCCGCCGTTGAAGGACACGACGATCTCCTCGTCGTCGACGGCGCGAAGCGCGTCCAGGAAGTAGCGGGGATTGAAGTCGATGTCGATCGGGCTGCCCGACATGTCGACGTTGATCTCCTCGCGCAGCGCGCCGATGTCGGTGTTCGCGGAGACTACGAGCACGTCGTCGCCGCCCATCGACAGGCGGACCGGGAACCGGCGGTCCTCGCTCGTGATCACGAGGGAGGCGCGCTCCATCGCCTGCATCATCACCTGCGGCGAGATCCGGACGGAAGTCTCCGCGGTCTGGGGAATGATGCTGCGATAGTTCATATAGTCGCCTTGGATCAGGCGGGAGACGAGTTTGATCGTGCCGGTGTCGAAGAGAATGTGGTTCTGGGACGGGTATATGTCGACCGGTTCGTCGGAGTTGCCGAGAATGCGTCCGACTTCACCGAGCGCGCGTCCCGGGACGATGAACTTCAGGGCGGGAAGGTCCTTTCCGATCGCGCGGCGGCGAAGCGCCAGGCGGAACCCGTCGATCGAGACGATCTCGAGGTTGGTGCCGTCGCAGACGACGTAGCTGCCGTTGAGGATCGGGCGGCTCTCGTCGGTGCTGACCGCGAAAAGCGTCTGCCGGATCATGTCCTTCAGCGCCTTCTGCGGAATCGAGGCCTTCGCGGAATTCTCGACGACCGGCAGGCGCGGATATCCCTCTGCCGGGATTCCCTTGATCGAGAACTTGGTCGTCCCGCTTTCGATCGCGATCGCGTTGTTGGACTGCAGCTCGATCTCCACGATATCGTCGGGTAGCTTCTTGACGATATCGCCGAAGATCCTGGAATTGATCACGATGCTGCCGGGGTCCTGGACGTCGGCCTCGACGAAGCATTCGATGCCGGTTTCAAGATCGTAACCCGTCAGTTTCACGCGGTCCGTGACCTCGATCAGTATCCCGTCGAGAATCGGCAACGTGGAGCGGGTCGCGACGGCCTTCTGGACGGTGCCGATGGATTCGATCAAACGGTCCCTCGAACAAAGGATCTTCATGAGGTGCACCCCCTGCGCATGAAAGGTGGAAACCAGGACCTGAGGTCCTCTATTGAGGACATTCTATCACTTTTCTTATTATGGGGTGAGGACGAAGTGGACAATCCCGCAAAGCCGCACGGCGAGCCGTAGGGAAGCCTGTCCGGAAAGTGGAGCGTCTGTGGTCTGGAAGTGGACGGATTGGGGACAACGTCGGGGGCGGAACCGTCCACATTCCGTCCCCAGCCATTGCGTCCACTTATCCACAGGAAAAGGGGGAGAAAGGAAGCCTCGTCAGCCGCTGATCCGCTTGCGGATCTCGTCGATGTCGGCCTTCAGCCCGGCCTGGTCCGTGGCGAGGGCCTCCGTCACCTTGCTGCAGGCGTGCATCACGGTCGAATGGTCGCGGTTGCCGAACTCCTGACCGATCTGCGGGAAAGTCATGTCCAGCAGGGTCCGGCAGAGGAACATCGCGATCTGGCGCGGGTCGGAGACCTCCTTGCTGCGGCGGTTCGACCGGAGGTCCTCGATGCCGATCCCGTAATAGCGGGCGACGACGTCCATCACCACGGGACAGGTCACCTTGCGCAGCGTGGAGGGCTGGATGATGTCCTTCAGGGCTTCGCGGGCCACCTCGAGCGTGATCCCGCCGGCGAGCAGCGAGTACGCGAGGACGGTGGTGAACGCGCCTTCGAGTTCCCGGATGTTGGAGGCCACGTGGGAGGCGATGTAGTCGAGGACCTCTTCCGGGACATCGACGCCATGCGATTGCGCGCGCTTCTTGAGGATCGCGACGCGCGTCTCGTAGTCGGGAGGCTGGATATCGACGATCAGCCCGCTCGCGAAGCGCGTCTTCAGGCGCGACTCCAGCGAAGCGAGGCTCTGGGGCGGTTTGTCGCAGGTCAGGACGATGTGCTTCCCGTTCTCGTACAGGGCGTTGAAGGTGTGGAAGAACTCGATCTGCATCTGTTCCTTGCCTTCGATGAACTGGATGTCGTCGATCAGCAGGACGTCGATGCCGCGGTAGCGCGCGCGGAAATCCTCGTACCGGTTCTCCTTGATCGCGAAGATGAATTCGTTCACGAACTGCTCGCACTGGACGAACATCAGCTTGGTCCTGGGGTGAAGCGTGCGGATCCGGTTGCCGATCGCATGCATCAGGTGCGTCTTGCCGAGGCCGCTGCCGCCATACATGAAGAGCGGGTTGAAGTTCCGACCGCCCGGCTTGTCGGCGACGGCGACGCTGGCGGCGTGGGCGAAGCGGTTCCCGCTCCCGACGACGAAGCCCTCGAAGGTGTAGTTCGGGTTGAGCTGGGCGCGGCCGACCGGGACAGAGCGGAAGTCGCCGCTCTCTTCGGGCGGGTCCGACGGAGATCCTCGCGCGGCGACGCCGTTCGCGAGGGACTCGTGGCCCTGAAGGACGATCCGGACCTTGAAGTCACGGGAGGAAATGGACTTGAGCGTGTTCTGGATCAGCGGGACGTACTGGTCCGCGTAGGTCCTGTGGAAGTCGTTCGGAGCGACGAGGACGAACTCCCCGTTCTCGGCCGAGACGGGTTCCAAAGGGGAGATCCAGGTCTTGAGGCTGATGTCGGAGATCTCGTTCTCCAGAATGGAAAGGGAACGAGTCCAGAGGGCCTTGAGAGAGCCGGCGTCCATCGTTCCACCTCCATCCGGGCGTAGGGCAAAGCCCATCATAGCAGAAAGCTGAGGGCAGGAAAAGAGCGGTCGGACAGGAGGAATCCGACCGCTCCCGGGAGCTCTATGGTATACTTTTCCGGTGCGAGCCCCCCTATGGGCTCCACCGGCGACGAATCGCCGGTGGAGAAAAGGAGGAGGAAGAACTTGAAGAACTCTGCTCGCCGTCTATGGTTTCATCCTAGCAACCATTTGTATCCTGCCAATGGATGAACCGTGAACAAAGTGTGAATGCGACGGAGGGGGCGGATGAGACTGGAAGGCAGGTTGTTCCTCGGCAACCGGGCCCTCCGGGACGCAGTGGCCGAAGCGGGGGGCGAGGGCGCCGGAATCGCGAAGGACCTGGACACATGTCTCCGGATGCTGTGCCGGGACCTCGAGATCCCCACTCCGATCTGGCTGGGAAAGAACACGCGGGAATTCGCGAGGTTCCACCAGACGGTCTTCTTCGAAGGACAGTTCACGGACCGCGTGCCCTTCGACCGCTTCCAGATCCGCTGGCTCTAGGAGGAAACGCCCGATGATCGACCGAACGCACCGTCTCCAGTCCGTACCCTACACGATCGAGGACCTGAGGGATATCATGGCGTTCCTCCGCAGTCCGGAAGGGTGCGCCTGGGACCGGGACCAGTCGCACCTTTCCCTGCGCCGCCATGCGGTCGAGGAAGCCTATGAGGTGGTCGACGCCGTCGAATCGGGCAGACCGGAGCGCCTCCGAGACGAACTCGGCGACCTCCTGATGCAGGTCGTCTTCCACGCCCGGATCGCCGAGGAGAACCGCGAATTCGACTTCGGAGGCGTCGTCGACGGCATCTGCCGCAAGCTCGTGTCGCGACACACGCACGTCTTCGGTGTCGACCTGGCGGATTCCCCCGAAGCCGTCGTCGACAACTGGGAGAAGAACAAGAAAATGGAGAAGGGCCTGACGGACCAGGCGTCCGTCATGGAGGACGTGCCCCGCACGCTGCCCGCGCTGATGCGCAGTGAAAAGGTGCAGTCCAAGGCCCGTCGGGTCGGTTTCGACTGGACCGATGTCGCCGACGTGGAAGCCAAGGTGCTCGAGGAATTCGAGGAGATCAAGGACGCCCGTCTTCACCGGGACGCCGCCGCGGTCGCCTCTGAAATCGGGGACCTGCTCTTCGCCGTGGTCAATTACGCGCGCTTCCTCGACGTGCAGCCCGAGATGGCCCTGAACGAGGCGACCGACCGCTTCACCCGCCGCTTCCGCCACGTCGAGACTTCCGCCGCCAACAGTGGGAGGCAGCTCGTTCAGATGACCCTCGCGGAGATGGACGTACTCTGGGCCCAGGCCAAGCAGGTCGAACGGGAGAAGGGGCTGTAGCCGTGCGCGTCGACAAGTTCCTGAAGGTCTCCCGCCTGATCAAGCGCCGCACCGTGGCGAACGAGATCAGCGACGCGGGGCGCGTGACGGTGAACGGACGTCCTGCGAAGCCCGGTACGGACCTCAAACCCGGCGACGTCGTCACGATCGCCTTCGGCGGCGGCCCGACGACCGTCCGCGTGCTGTCCGTGCAGGAGACCGTCCGCAAGGGTCAGGCCGCGGAGATGTACGAGCTGGTCGAGGACGCGCGCGGGGTCGGCGGCCCGACCTGACGGCCACTTTCCATTACAGGATCATTGCAGGGAGGTTAAGGTTGGCTGCGGAAGCGTGGCGGGGCCTTGCTTCCAGGTCTCCTCCGGTCGTAGAATCCACTCGGATGGAACCGCGCCGCCGAAGCGGGGCGACGATGCGCAAGAAGGGATGGAGCCATGGCTGGAGAGCGGCCCGACATCGAAAAGACCTCCTCCCGCCCACGCAGAAGGGCCCGTGCAAGCCGACTGGGCTGGATCGCCGGCGCGGTCGCGACGCTTGCGTTCCTGGCTGTCGTCGTCGGACTCTTCGTCAACCAGAACCAGCAGATGGCCCGGATCGCGGAGAGCACCGCCGAAGCGAACACGAATTACGCCGCTGCGTTGGATCGCAACCAGACCGCGCACAAGACGCTCGAGAGCATCGGATCCGATACGTACATCGAGCAGATCGCCCGCGATAAGCTCGGCATGGTGAAGCCCGGAGAGCGCATCGTCGAAACGGGAAATTGACCGGAAAGCCTTTCTCTGAGCCGATTGCAAGGAATTGTTCCACGTGAAGCGCTCCCATCGACGGGGGCGCTTTTCTGTTGCGTCCGGATTTGACTTCGAGGGGGGAGGGGAGTATCGTGGACATGTGAGCGAACGTTCGTTCACTATAACGATGACGCCCACGACAGCAGACGGAGGTCGGCGCATGAATCGGGAGACGAACGGAGAACGGATTGCGCAGTGCGCGCTCGAGGCCTTCTGCGAAATGGGCTTCAAGGGAGCGAGCATCCGGACGATCGCCGGCCGCTCGGGCGTCTCCGTAGGCAATGTCTACAACCACGCGCCTTCCAAGGAGGTGCTGTTCGACCGGCTCTTCGAGGAGCATTTTCCGGGCGCCCACCTGGAGAGGATCTTCCGCGGCGTGGAGCCCGGAGGCGACCTGGACGGCACCATGGAGGCGATCCTCGCGAACATGCTGCGCTACGCGGAGGAGGACCCGTACTTCTTCCGGCTGGTGCTGGTCGACCTGAACGAGTTCGGCGGAGCGCACCTGAGGCGCTTCGGAGCGCCGTACGACAGGCCGCTCGGGGAGATCGTGTCCGCGATGCCCGAAGGGAAGGGCCTTTCGAGCGCCCTGGGGTCCCTCAGGAAGGACGTCGGCGAAGGGGATTTCACGCGGTTCTTCCTCTGGCTGTTCTACGCGATGGGGTTCACGGCGGCGATGCAGAAGGCGATGACCCAGGCGGACGAAGACGACGGGACGTTCCGCACGGTGCTCAAGGTGCTGCAGCGGGGCGTGGCCGAGATTCATTCGGGAGACGGAAAGGCCGACGGGCCGGAGAAAGAGAGGTCAGGACGATGAAGGTGCTGGTGACCGGAGGACTCGGAAACATCGGGTCCGCCGTGGTGCGCACGCTGCTCGAAGACGGCGTCGAGGTGCGCATCTTCGAACAGAAGACGAAGATCAACCTGAAGAAGGCGACCGAAGCGGCGACGCGCGTCGCGAAGGCCGCCGTGAAGGCGATCGGACTCGGGAAGCGGCAGGTCCGCGGACCCGAGTACGCGTGGGGCGACCTCGGGGACGGCAGCGGACTCGCGGAGGCGGTCGAGGGGTGCGACGGCGTCGTGCACATGGCCTACATCATCCCGCCGACGAGCGAGCGAAGGACGGCGTGGGCGCGGAACATCAACGTGGAAGGCACCCGCCGTCTGCTCGCGGCCTGCGTCGCGGGCGGACGCGGTCCGCGCGTCGTGTTCGCGTCCTCGATCTCGGTGTACGGCAATTCGCAGGGCAAGCAGCCGCCGCGCCGCGTGGGCGACGAAGTGGGGCCGATCGACGCGTACGGCAAGATGAAGGTGGAGTGCGAGCACATGCTGATCGCGTCGGGCCTGCCGTGGACGGTCCTGCGCGTCGCCGCGGCGCCGACGATCGATTGGAAGCGCATCGACCCGATCATGTACGAGATCCCGATGACGGACCGCATCGAGTTCGTGCATCCGGACGACGCGGGCTACGCCTTCGCGAAGGCCGTGCAGAGCCCCGCGGCGGAGGGGCGCATCCTGCAGATCGGCGGCGGCGCGAGCTGCCAGATGACCCAGTACGAGTTCATGCGCAAGTCGCTGGTGATGCTCGGTGTCGGGATGCTCCCGGTCGAGGCGTTCGGGCGGAAGAACTACCATACGGACTGGATGGACACGGAGGAGAGCGAGGCGCTCTTCCACTATCAGAGGAAGGACTTCGACCAGTTCCTGCGCGAGCAGCGGAAGCGGTACGGGTTCCGAAAGTCGCTCGTCGTGCTCGGCCGGCCGGTCGCCCGCATGGTGCTGCTCTCGAAGTCGAAGTACTACAAGGAGTATACCCGGAGCCTGCGCCACAGGAACACGCGCACGACGGCCGTCTAGACCGCGCGGCCCCGGATGCGGCCAGGTCCGCGGCTCCGGCCTGCGCGCCCGGTATGGACAAGGGCGGTCTCCCGCGAGGGAGGCCGCCCTTGTTTCATGTGGAACATCCGCGGGGAGCCGTCGCCGGTGGGCGTCGGCTCAGTGTTGCGCCTTCTCGGCCTCGGCCAGACCGGCGAAGACGGCGCCGAAGATGCCGAGCGCCTCGTCGAGCTGGGCGTTCGTGTGGGTCGCCGTGTAACTCGTGCGAAGCAGGCAGTAGTCGCTCGCGACGGCGGGGGGGACGACCGGGTTGACGTAGACGCCGGCGTCCAGCAGGAGCTTGACGACATAGAGGGTGCGGTCGATGTCGTTGGTGACGATCGGGATGATCGGGACGATCTCGTTGCCGCTGTCGTGCATCGGCAGGCCGAGCTTGCGGAAGCCGGCGCGCATGTAGGCGGCGATTTCGTTGAGACGGTGGACGCGCCAGGGCTCCGCTTCGAGAATCCTGAGGGATTCGAGGGCTGCGGCGATCTGGGCGGGCGGAATCGAGGCGCTGAAGATGAAGGGGCGGGAGTTGTGCTTGATGTAGTGGATCACTTCCTCGCTGGCCACGACGCAGCCGCCGAGGGAGGCCAGGGTCTTCGAGAAGGTGTTCATGATCAGATCGACCTCGGCCTCGAGGCCGAAGTACTCGGCCGTGCCGCGGCCGGTCGCGCCGAGCACGCCGAGACCGTGGGCGTCGTCGATCATGACTCGCGCGCCGTACTGCTTCGCGAGGCGGACGATCTCGGGGAGCTTCGCGATCTCGCCTTCCATGCTGAAGACGCCGTCGGTGACGATCAGGATGCCGTTGCCCGCGGCCGCGGTGTTCTTGAGGTGGCGCTCGAGGTCCACCATATCGGAGTGATTGTACTTGAGGACGCGGGCGAAACTCAGGCGGCAGCCGTCCACGATGCTGGCGTGGTTCATGCTGTCGCTGAGGATCACGTCGTTGCGGCCGGTGATCGTGGAGATGATGGCGAGGTTCGACTGGAATCCGGTGCTGAAAGTGAGGGCGGCCTCCTTGTGGAGGAACTTCGCGAGGGCCTCCTCGAGCTGGATATGCAGGGTGAGCGTGCCATTCAGGAAGCGCGAGCCGGAGCAGCCCGTTCCGAAGGTCTGGACCGCCTCGATCGCCGCCTTCTTGACGCGCGGGTCGGAGGTCAGGCCGAGATAGTTGTTGGAGCCGAGCATCAGGGTGCGGTGGCCGTCCATGAGGACTTCGGTGTCCTGACCGCTCTCGAGGGCGTGGAAGTATGGGTACACCCCGGCGGCCATCACCTCCCGGGCCTTGGTGAATTCGCGGCACTTCTGGAACAGATCCATGAGATACGCTCCTTTCAGGAGACGCCGTCCGACAGGTCGACGTCTGCATCCAATCAAGCCGCATGATAACATATTGACAATCAAAGAAAAAGGCGCATTTTGCAATGCGCAGGGAAGAACGGTATAATCCGACAAGTGCGGAGTGAAGCCCATGGCGGGCTTCCGGTCTCTGCAAACGATGCGGAACGAAATATCGGGACCAGGAGGAAGCATGCCGACCCGGAAGGACCTCTACGGCATCGCCGAGATGCGGCGCCGACTCGGGAAGGGCGAGATTCCGCTCGACCGGATCGTCGCGTACTACCGCGAGAAGGAGCCGGAAATCAGTCGCACGACCGTGCGCTGGCGCCTGACCGTCATGCGCGGGTCGCGGGTCGTCACGTCCGTCGCGCGCGGCGCGTACCGGCTCGAGGGCGGCCGCGACTTCCGGCCCCGCTCCACGCCCGCGCTCCGGGCCGTCGACGCGATCGTCGTCGGGGTCCTCGCGTCGGGCGACCGGCATTGCCTGTGGTCGACGTCCTGGATCCGGCGCTTCGCCGGCCGCCAGTCGATCCCGCTCCTCCTCGTCGTGCAGGTCCCGCGCGAATCCGTGCCCGATGTGGCGACGGCGCTCCGCTCCGCCGGGATCGACGCCCTCGTGGAGGCCGTCGTCGGGGGCTCTCCGATCCGGAGGACCGGCGCGGTGCCGTTGCCGAAGCTCGAGAAACTGGTCGTGGACGCCTATTGCCTGTTCGCCCGGGACGAAGGCGCGCCGGCGGGCGTGGGGAAGGGCCGGGAGCGGGCCGCAGCCGAGGGCGTGGCCGAGGCGGTCGTCGTCGCGGCGCGCACGGTCGGGGTGAACCGGTCGACGACGCTGCGCTACGCGAGGAACCGCGGCGTGAGGGAAGAGATGGAGCGGCTGCTGGACGCGGCCGAGAGGAAGGGAACGCGGGAACCGGGCGCGGCGCTGCGCCGCGCGGAGGGAGGATCGACATGAAGATGGCGAAGGATTGCCCCTACGGAGAGGTGGCGCTGGTCACGGGCGGAAGCTCGGGGATCGGCGCGGCGTTCGCGGAGGGCCTCATGGAGAGGGGATTCCGCGTGTACGCGACGACGCGGAAGGGAGACGGTTCGGTACGCAGGAGCCCGTCGGGCGGGTTCGTCAGGATGATTCCGCTGGACGTCGACGACGACGCGAGCGTGGCGCGGGCCGTCGGGCTGGTGCTGGCCGAGGAGGGCCGGATCGGCGTCCTCGTCTGCAACGCGGGATTCGGCATCGCGGGCTCCGTCGAGGACACGTCGGTCGCGGAGGCGAAGGCGCAGATGGAGACGAACTTCTTCGGGACGTACCGCGTCGTGGACGCCGTCCTTCCCGCGATGCGCAAGGAAGGGAAGGGGCTCGTGATGGCGGTCGGCTCCGTCGCCGGCTTCATCTCGATCCCGTTCCAGGCGCTGTACAGCTGCAGCAAGGCGGCGACCGACATGCTCCTGCAGGCCGTCGCCAGCGAATCCCGGAAGTTCGGCATCCGGTGCGTGCTGGTGCAGCCCGGCGACACGAAGACCGGATTCACCGCGTCGCGCGTCAACACGAAGGGCGCGGAATCCCCGGAATCCGCCTACCGGGAGCGCTTCCTCGCCTCGGTCGCCCGGATGGCCAGGGACGAGCAGAACGGCGCCTCCCCCGCTTCCGTGGCCGCGCCCGCGATCCGGCGGGTCTTCCGCCGCAACCCCGCTCCGAAGGTGACGCCCGGGCTGATGTACAAGCTGATCGGATTCGCCTTCCGTCTCGTGCCCTTCCGCACCGCCCGATTCCTGGTCGGCATCCTGTATGGCTGATTCCGTCGTGAATTGTGCAGATTGACGGAAAACCATGAAGAAAAGGAAAATAAAACGCTTCCATCCTTCCTCAAGCGGAAGGTTTATTCATCATAACATCGAATTTCGGGCCGTTTAGGCCGCAGAATCCACAAAACGCGTATTGCGGCAATCGTTTTCGGGTGGTAGTATGCGAATAGCATTTCTGTCTTTTGCCAGGGGACAGTTGTCTGCGTACCCCGGATTCCCCCCTTTCCCGGTGTCGAGAGGCAGGACGCCTCTTGAACATAATCAATCAAGGAGGAAGAATCGATGAACATCCGCAAGATCCTGGTCGTCACCCTTGTTCTCGTTCTCGCGCTGTCCGTGTTCGCCGTCGGCTGCAAGGCCGCTCCGAAGCTGGCCGAACAGCAGGTTCTGAGAATGAACATCGGCACCGAACCGCCGCAGCTGAACAGCACGATCTCCACCGACGTCGTCTCGTTCGACGTTCTTCGGCACACGGTCGAAGGCCTGACGATTCTCGACGCCAACGACAAGCCCATTCCCGGCATGGCCGAGAAGTGGACGACCTCCGCCGACGGCCTGACCTGGACCTTCACCCTCCGCGATGCCACGTGGAGCGACGGCACCAAGGTCACCGCCCATGACTTCGAGTTCGGCTGGAAGACCCTGCTGAATCCCGACACGGCTTCCGAGTATGCCTACTTCGCGTACTTCATCAAGGGCGCGCAGGCCTACAACGCCGGCACCGGCTCCGCCGCCGACGTCGGCGTCAAGGCCACCGACGACAAGACCCTCGTCGTCACGCTGTCCCAGCCGATCGGCTACTTCCTCGACGCGTGCGCCTTCGCCGTCATGGATCCCGTTCCCCAGACCTTCTACGAGAAGATCGGCGCGGCCAACTACGGCGCCGAGGCCGCGAATCTCCTTTACAACGGCCCGTTCACCGTCTCCGCCTGGACCCATGAGCAGAACATCACCCTGACCAAGAACCCGAACTACTGGGACGCCAAGGATGTCTATCTCCAGACCGTGTCCATGGACATGATCACCGACACCCAGGCCGCCTTCACCAAGTTCCTCGCGGGCGACTACGACCTGACCGGCCTCGCGAGCTCCGACTACATCAAGCAGTCCGAAGCCGCCGGCTTCACGACCAAGAACTTCTCCGACGGCTCGACCTTCTATCTCGAATTCAACCTGAAGGATCCCTCGATGGCCAACCAGAAGATCCGCACCGCCATCACCTACGCCCTCGACCGCCAGAACTACATCGACAAGATCGTCAAGGACAAGAGCCAGCCCGCCCTCGCGTTCGTCAACCCCGAGATCAAGGGCTCCGTCGCCGGCAAGAGCTATCGCGACGAAGTCGGCAACCTGATCAAGGACAACCAGACGACCGCCGCCCAGGACCTGTTCAAGCAGGGCCTCGCTGAGCTCGGTGTCTCCACGATCAGCGTCTCGATCATCTCCGACGACAGCGACCTCGCGATCCAGCGCGCGTCCGCCCTCGCCGAGTCCCTGACCAAGAACCTCGGCATCGAGATCAAGGTCGACTCCATGCCCTTCAAGTCCCGCCTCCAGAAGATGACCGACAAGGACTTCCAGATCGTCTACGCCGGCTGGGGACCCGACTACAACGACCCGATGACCTTCCTCGACATGTTCGAGACCGGCAACGGCAACAACCACACCAGCTACTCCTCCGCCGCCTATGACGCGCTGCTCGCTTCCGCCCGCACCGAGACCAACACGGCGAAGCGCTACGCCCTCTACAAGCAGATGGAGACCACGCTGATGACCGACCTGCCGATCTGCCCGATCTTCTACCGCATCCGTTCCTACACGACGATCGACTCCCTGAAGGGCATCGCCCGCAGCGCCTTCCAGGACATCAACTTCCGCAACGCCTACGTCGAAGCGTCCTGACCTTGATCCGGCTCTTTGACCCTACATAGTCACCAACATATGTCCGGGGTGCCGGAAGGCACCCCGGACCTCTATGTGGAACGACACCACCGGAGGTACCCCCTTGTACAAGTTCATCGCCACCCGAATCCTCTATACCGTTCTGGCGCTGTGGCTGCTCGCCACCGTGACGTTCTTCATGATGCAGGCCATGCCGGGCGATCCCTTCCTGAAGCCCAAGGCCCTGCCCGAGAGCGTCGCAAAGAATGTCCGCGCCAAGTGGGGCCTCGACAAGCCGGTGGTCATCCAGTATCTCGTCTATCTCAAGAACGCCGCGGTCGGCGACTTCGGCTACTCGTACTACTACAAGGGCAGCCGCACCGTCGCGCAGGTCATCGGCGCCGGATTCCCCGCCTCCGCCGAACTCGGCCTGCGCTCCCTGGTCCTCGCGATCTTCTTCGGGCTGCTCCTCGGCATCATCGCCGCCCTGAACTCCGGCAAGTTCGCCGACGCGTTCGCGATGTTCCTCGCCATATTGGGCGTATCCGTGCCGGCTTTCGTGCTGGCGTACCTCATGCAGTACTTCATCGCCTTCAAGTTCTCGGCGGCCCTGAAGCCGCTGCTCGGCTTCCGATTGTTCCCGATCACGGGGTGGAAGTCCGAAGCCAGCAAATTCCTCCCCGTGATCGCCCTCAGCTTCGGCTCGATGGCCACCATCTCCCGCCTGATGCGCAGCAGCATGCTCGACGTCATCACGTCGGACTACATCAAGACCGCCAAGGCGAAGGGGCTCTCCCGCAACGCGGTCATCCTGCACCACATGCTTCGGAATTCCCTGCTCCCGATCGTGACCGTGCTCGGTCCGATGGCCGCCGCCATCTTGACCGGTACCTTCGTCATCGAGAGCATCTTCGGCGTGCCCGGTATGGGCCGCCTCTATATCACCAGCGTCCAGAACCAAGACTACACGGTCATCATGGGCACGACCCTGTTCTACGGCGCCTTCCTGATCTTCATGAACCTGCTGGTCGACATCGCCTACGGCCTGATCGACCCCCGGATCCGTCTGGCCGATTGACGAAGGAGACCTGTAGATGAAGAAGAAGAGATCCCTGCCGGGCCTGTCGCCCATCGCCCCGCCGGTCGACTACGGCGCCCTCGTCTTCGCGGAAAACGACTTCGAGGTCGTCGGCACCGACATCGAGAAGAGCATGGCGATGGTCCGCCCCAGCATCAGCTACTGGAGGGACGCCTGGCGCCGCCTCAAGATGAACAAGATCGCGATCGCGTGCCTGATCTTCATCGGGATCATGGCCGTCGGTTCGGTCCTGATGCCGCTGATCAGCCCCTTCACCTTCCGCGAGCAGCATTGGGACGAAGTCAAGCTCCCGATGTTCACGATCTGCACGGAACCCGGTGCCGCCGGCATCGGCAAGTTGCACATCTTCGGCACCGACGCCCTCGGCCGCGACATGTGGACCCGCGTCTGGAGCGGTGGCCAGGTCTCCCTGTTCATCGGCCTGATGGCCGCCTTCACCAACTTCGTGCTGGGCATGCCCTACGGCCTGGTCTCCGGCTTCGTGGGCGGTCGCGTCGACAATGTCATGATGAGGATCGTCGAGGTCATCAACGGCATCCCCTACCTGATCGTCGTGACGCTGCTCATGGTCGTCCTGCCCGGCGGCGTCACCACCATCATCCTCGCCATGGCCGTCGTCGGCTGGACCGGCCTCGCGCGACTCGTGCGCGGCCAGGTCGTCTCGATCAAGGAGCAGGAGTACGTCATCGCCGCCAAGACGATGGGCGCCTCGCGCTCCCGCCTGATCTTCCGCCACATCATGCCCAACACGCTGTCGGTCGTCATCGTCTCGCTGACGATGGCCATCCCGGGCGCGATCTTCACCGAGGCCTTCCTGAGCTTCATCGGCATCGGCGTGCAGGAACCCGCCGCCAGCTGGGGCTCCTTGTGCCAGCAGGCCCAGTCCTCGGTCTTCATGAACACGTACCTCCTCCTGATCCCCGCCGCCTTCATCTGCCTGACGATGCTGAGCCTGAACCTCTTCGGCGATGCGCTGCGCAACGTTCTCGATCCCCGCATGAGAAAGTAGGTGCCGCGCCATGGCTGACTTGATCCTATCCGTCCAGGACCTCCGGGTCTCCTTCCTGACCTACGCCGGCGAAGTCCAGGCCGTGCGCGGCGTCTCGTTCGATATCGAACGCGGCCAGACCCTCGGCATCGTCGGCGAGTCCGGCTGCGGCAAGAGCGTCACCGCCCAGACGATCATGAAGCTCAACCCTTCTCCGCCGTCCGTGATCAAATCGGGCAGGATCCTGCTCGACGGCGTCGACATCGTCCCGATGAGCGAGCGCGAGATGCAGCGGATCCGCGGTGCCCAGGTCAGCATGATCTTCCAGGACCCGATGACCTGCCTCAACCCGACCATGCAGATCGGCAAGCAGGTGGCCGAGAGCATCGTGCTCCACCAGCGCAAGAGCAAGAAGGAAGCGCACGACGAAGCCATCGGACTCCTCGACCTCGTCCGCATCCCGAACCCCGGCGTCCGCGCCAAGCAGTATCCCCACCAGTTCTCGGGCGGCATGCGCCAGCGCGCCATGATCGCCATGGGCCTCGCCTGCAAGCCCAAGCTCCTGATCGCCGACGAGCCGACGACGGCCCTCGACGTCACGATCCAGGCCCAGATCCTCGACCTCATGAAGGACCTGAAAGAGAAGACGGCCTGCTCGATCATCCTGATCACCCACGACCTCGGCATCGTCGCCTCCATGTCCGACCGCGTGGCCGTCATGTACGCCGGCCGCATCATCGAGGTCGGCGCGGCGGACGAGGTCTTCTACCGCCCGCTGCACCCGTACACATGGGGCCTGCTCGATTCCCGGCCGCGCGTCGACCACGCCCGCAACCAGCAGCTCGTCCCGATCGACGGCATGCCGCCCGACCTGATCCAGCCCCCCGTCGGCTGCCCGTTCGCAGCCCGCTGCCGCCACTGCATGCGGATCTGCCGGGAGACGATGCCTCCGGAGGTCTCCGTGGGCGACGACCACAAGGTCAGCTGCTGGCTGACCGACGCAAGGGCTCCCAAGGCCGTCCGCGGAGGTGAATCCCGATGATCGACACGAACGAGGTGATCTTCCGACTGGACGACGTCGCCTGCCACTTCCGGGTGGAAGGCAACAAGAAACTCAAGGCCGTCGACGGCGTCTCCCTCGACATCCACCGCGGCGAGACCGTCGGCCTCGTCGGCGAGTCCGGCTGCGGCAAGACCACGCTCGGGCGCCTGATGGCCCGCATCTATCCCGTGACCCGCGGCAGCATCGAGTTCGAAGGCAAGGACATCAAGGACCTCGACACGAAGACGTCGTTCGACTACTGCAAGAAGGTCCAGATGATCTTCCAGGACCCATACGCCTCTCTGAACCCGCGCCTCACGGTCGGCTCGATCATCGGCGAGGGCCTCGAGATCCACAACCTGTACGAGCCCGCCGAGCGCCAGAAGCGCATCTACGACATCCTCGAGATGGTCGGCCTCAACCGCGAGCAGGCGAGCCGCTTCCCGCACGAGTTCTCGGGCGGCCAGCGCCAGCGCATCGGTATCGCCCGCGCCCTCGCGATCGAGCCGGAGTTCATCATCTGCGACGAGCCGATCTCGGCCCTCGACGTGTCGATCCAGGCGCAGATCCTGAACCTGCTGACCAGCCTGCGTTCCCGCTTCAACCTGACCTACCTCTTCATCTCGCACGACCTGAACGTCGTGAAGTACATTTCCGACCGCGTGGCCGTGATGTACCTCGGCGTGCTCGCCGAGCTGTCCGACTCCGAGAAGATCTACGCGAACCCGCTGCACCCCTACACGAAGGCGCTGCTGTCGGCGATCCCCGT
This sequence comes from uncultured Eubacteriales bacterium, assembly GCA_903835065.1. GTDB lineage: Bacteria > Bacillota > Clostridia > Saccharofermentanales > UBA5734 > CAILLO01. Next base: position 14,718 of record CAILLO010000036.1, on the reverse strand, counting down.
GCCGGACCCGGAGAAGGAGAAGTCGCGCAAGCGGATCATCCTGGAAGGCGACGTCCCGTCGCCGATCAACGCACCGGTCGGCTGCACGTTCTGCTCTCGCTGCCCGTACGCCTTCGAGCGCTGCCTCGTCGAGCGCCCGGTCCTCAAGGAAGTCGAGCCCGGCCACAAGGTCGCCTGCCATCTGTATGACAGCGACTCCAGTGCCGTGCCGGTCTAGCACGCATCCCCCGCGGGCCGTTCTACGCGGACGATGACCGAGGCTTCGGGCATCGGGGGAGCGTAGAAAACGGCGCGATACGGCCCGTAGAGGATGGAGACGCTCAGCGACTCAAGTGCCGTGCCGGTCTAGCACCATCCTCCACGCCTGCCTTGCCGGACTGGCAGAAGGACCCCGCACGGGATCGTGCAGGGTCCTTCTTTCGCATTCGGGCAGGTTCTCTCGGGCGCCTCGCGCCCTCAGATCTCGCGCCGGCCCTCCATGGCCTTCGACAGGGTCACCTCGTCGGCGTACTCCAGGTCGCCGCCCACGGGCAGTCCGTGCGCGATGCGCGTCGTCCGGATACCGGCCGGCTTGAGCAGGCGCGCGATGTACATCGCCGTCGCCTCGCCCTCCACCGTCGGATTGGTCGCGAGCACGACCTCGGTCACCGTGTCCTCCGTCGTGCGCAGGCGCGACAGCAGTTCCTTCACGCGAATGCGGTCCGGGCCGATGCCCTGCATGGGGTTGATCGCCCCGTGCAGCACGTGGTACAGGCCGTGGTATTCGCGGATCCGCTCCATCGCCGCGACGTCGCGCGGGCTCTCGACCACGCACAGGATGCTGCGGTCGCGCGACGCGGAGGAGCAGATCTCGCACGGGTCGGTGTCGGTCAGATTGCAGCAGGTGGTGCACAGCATCGTCGAGTGGCGGGCGTCGAGGATCGCGTTGGCCAGGGCCTCCGCCTTCTCGACCGGCAGACCGAGGATATGGAACGCCAAACGCTGGGCGGTCTTGCCGCCGACGCCGGGCAGGCGCTCCAACTCGGAGACGAGCCGGGCGATCGTCGGTGCGTAGCGCGCCATCAGAATCCGGGAGGAAGGCCCATGCCGCCCGTCGCACGGGTCATCCGGGCCGCCGCCGCCTCGTCGACCTTGCGCATCGCCTCATTCACGGCCGCGACGACCAGGTCCTGCAGCATCTCGACGTCCTGCGGGTCGACCGCGGACGGGTCGATCGTCACCGACAGCACCTTGTGCGCCCCGTCGACCTGGGCCGAAACCACGCCGCCCCCGGCGGACGCCTCGGCCGTCATGGCCGCGATCTCCTCCTTGGCCTTGTCCATGTCGCGCTGCATCTTCTGGGCCTGGGCCATCAGATTGCCCATGTTGCCCATGCCGCCGCCCTGGAACCCGCCGCCGTAACCCTTCGCCATCGTCATTCCTCCACTCTGAACGGGATCCCGTTCGCCTGCGCCGCCTTGCGGGCCTTGTCCATCCAGTTCTCCTCGGCGGGCTTGTCCGGTCCGCCCGGGCCATCCTTGGCAGCCTGCGCGTATTCGAAGGCGACGTCCGCGTCGTGCCCGAGCGCCGCGGCGACCGCCGCTCGCACGGACTTCAGGGTCTCCTTGCGTTCGAGTTCGACTTTGTGTCCGCCGGCGTCCGAGGAGAACCGCACCACGAGCTGGCCGTCCTGGAATCGCGGCGCGCCGTCGCGCACGAAGAGATAGAGGCCCATGTGCCCGTTCTCCTGGAGATTCCACAGCGTCTGCGTCCAGACCTTCGCCGCGTCGGCATCGGCGACGGCGATGTCGACGGCAGCGGCCGGCGCCGCAGCCACAGCCGCAACGGGAGCCGGCGCGGGGACCTGCGCGACCTGCGACGCGGGCTTCGCCGGGACCGGCCGGGATGTCGGCGCCGCTGCGGGGGCTACCGGCAGGACCGGTTCGTCGTCGGGTGGGGGCGGGATATCGTCGTCCGAAGGGAGGGGCGGTTCGTCGTCGACCGGGGTCGATGCGACAGGCGCGAGCGTGGGCACGGCCGCCGCGGGCATCGCGACAGCGGGCTCGGCCTTCTGCGCGACCGGCAACGTGACCCGCACGGCGACCGGCGTTGCGACGGGCGGCGGAACCGCCACGGCCGCATGTGCCGCGGGCTTCGCCGCCCTCGTCCCCGACGCCTTGGGCAGGCCTGCCTCGGGCATCAGGCGGATCAGGCCGACCTCGAAGGTCGTGCGCGGGTCCGGAGCCCACTTCAGGTCGGTGATCAGGGCGGACAGGCCGCGCAGGACCGCGATCACATCGGCGAGGTCCATGCGGGCCGCCAGCTTCTTCATGCGTGCGAGAGCGGCATCGGGCAGGCGCACGAGCGAGGAGGGGTCGTCGGTCGTGCGGCAGACCATGATGTTGCGGAATTGGCCGGCCAGATCGGAGGCGAAACGGACGACGTCGCGGCCGTCCATCACGAGCCGGTCCACCAGCCGCAGCACGGCGCCGGCGTCCCCGTCGACCATCGCCTCGGCCATGTCACCCATGAACGCGTCGTTCACGATGCCGGCCAGCTCGAGCACGTCGTCCTTGGTCAACCGCTCGGGCGAGCTGGACAGGCACTGGTCGAGCATGCTGATCGCGTCGCGCATCGCCCCGTCGGCCAGGGCCGCGATCGTCGCGTACGCGTCGCGCTCGACGACGACGCCGCTGTCGGCCGCGATCTCCTCGAGGCGCGTCACGATGCTCTCGAGCGGGATGCGCCGGAAGTCGTAGCGCTGGCAGCGCGACAGGATCGTCGCGGGAATGCGGTGCGGCTCGGTGGTCGCGAGGATGAAGACGGCGAACGACGGCGGCTCCTCGAGCGTCTTGAGCAGCGCGTTGAACGCGCCGGTCGACAGCATGTGCGCCTCGTCGATGATATAGACCTTGAATTTCGCGCGGGTGGGGGAGAAGACGACCTCGTCGCAGATCCGGCGGATCGTCTCGACGCTGTTGTTTGAGGCCGCGTCCATCTCGATCACGTCGAGCAGGCTGCCGTTCAGGATGCTCAGGCAGACCTCGCAGGCGTTGCAGGGGTTGCCGTCCTGGGGGTCTAGGCAGTTGATCGCCCGGGAGAAGATCTGGGCCATCGTCGTCTTGCCGGTGCCGCGCGTCCCGCTGAACAGGTACGCGTGCCCGATCCGGCCCGTGCGGACCGACTGCCGGAGGGAGACGACGACGTGGTGCTGTTCGACGACCTCGTCGAACGTCCGGGGCCTCCACTCGCGGTAGAGCGCCTTGCGTCCCATCCTCGCGCCTCCTTCCCCTCGTACGCCGACCTGCCCGGTCTGCGTCCGGAGGCAGGCTTCCCTGCGGCACCTGCGGTGGACCGCTTACCGCTGCTTCCTTCCGGACCTCACGGAGTTCACGGGCCGCATCGCACAGGACCCACCCCCGGAAGCAGACCGGGCAGTTCGGAATCCGGGATACCGCGTCATTATACCCTCCGCGGAGCCCACCCGGCAAGGGACGCGGCGCGATGCCGCCCGGCCCGCCCGCTCCTCCGCCGCGGGGGTACCGCCCGTGCGGGGCGAGCGGTATAATCGAGGCGAACGCCCGCAAAACGCGTCCTTGCGCTTCTCGACCCGCATGTCCGACGCTTCGGCGACCCGATCGCCCCTGACACCCCGAATCCCCGGTTCGAGGGAGGCTCCCGTGAAGGAGAAGTTCCGCAAGCTCCTGCTCGCCCTGTCGCCCGGCCCCGGAGGCACCCGAGGGGTCGGCAGGCGCCTGTCCGTCGAGGCCCTGCTGATGGTCGGCGGGTCGCTGGCGTGCGCCGTCGCCGTCAACGTCTTCTACGTGCCGCTCAAGCTCACCATGGGCGGCGTCAGCGGCCTCGTGTCGATCGTCTACCAGCTCACCGACCGCGGCGGGCTGCTGCCGTTCGGCGTCATGGTGATGATCCTGAACGTCCCGCTGCTGATTCTCGGCTGGCGCCACCTCGGCCGCGTCTTCGTGATCAAGTCGCTGATCGGCACCGTCCTCTACTCCACCGCGATCGACCTGACCGCGGCGACCTTCACGCGCTTCTACAACGAGTACATCAACCGCCCCCTCGACGTCGGCCTGCCCGACCCCCTGATCTACTGCATCTTCGGCGGCATCGTCTACGGCGTCGGCCTCGGCATGATCTTCCGCGCCGGCTTCACGACCGGCGGCACCGACATCCTCGCCAAGGTGATCAAGAAGCACCACCGTCGCTTCAGCCTCGGGCAGTTCATCCTGATGATGGACGTCTTCGTCGTCCTGTGCGCCGCGATCGCCTACGCGACCGAGCCCGGTCCCAGCGTGCTGCTGGCCATGTACTCCGGAATCGCCCTCTATCTGACGCAGCAGCTGACCGACCTCGTGATCGAGGGCTTCGGTTACACCAAGGCCGCGATCATCATCTCCGACCGCTCGAGCGACATCGCCGTGCGCGTGATGGAGGACCTCGACCGCGGCATCACCGGCCTGCACGGGCAGGGCATGTACACCGGCACACAGAAGGAGGTCCTCCTGTGCGTGCTGCCGCAGAACCAGGTGTCGGCCCTGAAGCGCCTGATTAAGGGCATCGACCCGAAGGCGTTCATGATCGTCGTGGATTCGAGGGAAGTGCTCGGCGAGGGCTTCGAAGGAATCGATCTATAAGGTCACGGTTTCAGCTAACCGGTCCCGGAAGCGGGCTCGTGCCCCCTGGGGGCACGAGTGGAGCTTCCGACCGCGCCGAGCAGGAGTCGAGGCGCGATGGAGCGGCTTGCTGAAACCGTGAAAATCCTATCAGCTAACCGGTCCCGGAAGCGGGCTCGTGCCCCCTGGGGGCACGAATGGTCAGCCCGGCGCCACGCCTGTCGCCGCGGTCTCCACGAAGTCGTAGACCTGCTTCGCGACCTGCGACGTGAAGGCGTGGGCCTTCGACGCGCTGGAGGTCTCTGTCGTCACGCAGATCACGAAAGGCTCGGACGCGAAGACGATGCCGACGTCGTTCTCGGTCTTGTAGAGGTCGTTCGTGCCGATCTTGTGCGCTACGGCGACGCTTTTCGGAAGCAGGTTCGGGATGCTGAAGCCGAATTCCGTGTTCTCGAGGTCGTCGATCAGGGGCTGGTAAGCCGTCGGGTCGGCGGTGTAGCGCGTGTAGAGGTCGGCCGCCATCGAGGCGAGGTCGATCGCGCTGGTCCGGTTGCGCCCGGTGCGCGTCGTGCCGGCGTAGTCCGTGTAGGTGACGCTGGTCCGGTAATCGACCGTGCCGCCGACGAGCTTGAGATAGGCGGCATCGATCCCCTCGATGCCGCCGAGGCGGCGGATGATCATGTTGATACCGCAGTTGTCGCTGACCCGGATCGACAGCCTGGCCGTGTCGCGGACGCTGTGCTGCATCCCGTTGGCCTCGTTCTGGATCGTGCCGGTCCCGTACTCGAGGTCGCCGGTCGGGTAGGCGCGCTTGTCGAAGGTCAGCATCTCGTCGAGGGAGATCTCTCCGGCCTTGATGCGGTCGTAGAGGTACGTGTTGATGCCCAGCTTGATCGAGCTCGCCGCGACGAACGGGTCGGTCTCATGGTAACCCCAGGTCTCGTCGGTCTCGAGGTTGCGGTAGTAGATCGCGTAGCGCCCCTTGGGCTGGGTGCCGACGAGCGCGACGAGGTTCTTCTGGAGGTCTGCGAACAGGGCGGCGCGGTCTGCGGCGGACAGGCCGGGGTCGGGCGTGGCGGTCGCGTCGGGCGTCGCGGTGGCGTCGGGAGCGCTCGTCGCGGTCGGGGCGGACGAGGGCGTCGCGGTGGAGGTCGTTCGACCGGGCCATCCGGCGAACGGGTTCCAGTGCGCGAGCAGCGCGAACAGGCCGAGGCCGACGACCACCAGGAGCAGGACGGTCACGCCGATCGCGACCACCCGGCGGCGAAGGCGTCCGCGACGTTGCGCGGCGTCGGGCGCCACCCATTCGCGGTGCAGGTCGAGGCCGCGCAGGTCGTCCCGCGCGGGCGCGGAGACGGTGCGGGAAGAGTCGGCGACGGGCTCCGAAACGGCACGCTCCCAGCGGGGCTCGCGTCCCGAAGGACGCTCCGGCAGGGGCTGCGGGGCAGGTTCGGACCCATTCGAGTTCTTCTTCACGTTACGCTCCTTGTGGATGCTTCAGGCACAAGATATGGTGCGGACAGGCAAATTATACCACAACCGATGGTGCACTCCGGTTGACTTCAGCCAGATGAAGCGGTATACTCTGAGGTGCGGGAAACCCGCCCGTACAGCCGCTCACGGCACCCCAGCCTCTGATAGGTGGTCCCCCTGGAGTACGCTTGGAGGTAACGCAACATGATCATTCGCAACGAGCTGGAGAACTGCAAGAAGGACCTGGAAGCCAACATCGGAAAGAACGTGAGGCTCCGCTCGAGCGGAGGAAGAAAGAGAACGATCATCCAGGAGGGAATCCTCGAGAGCTGCTACCCCAACCTCTTCACCGTCCGCTGCAACCGCAAGAACAGCTATCAGGAAATGGTCTCCTTCAGCTACGTCGACGTCCTGACCCACGTGGTCGAAGTCGCGCTGACCCCCGGAGACAGCGACAGTTCCCCCCGCGTCCTCTCCTACGCGAACTGATCGGACGAAGCCCCCGCGCACCGATGAAGGACCCGCTCCTGGCGGGTCCTTTTCTTGCCCGGCGAATCCCCTCGTCCCGAGTGCGGGCTTGGACTATAATCGGAGATGCCGCGGCACCGCAGGCCCGCGGACAGGAGAGGACAGCGCGTGGACCGGATCGCCCTCGAAGCCCCCGCCAAGATCAACTGGTCGCTCGACGTCGTCGGAAAGCGCCCGGACGGGTACCACCTGCTGTCCACCGTGATGCAGGCCGTATCGCTCGCCGACCGCGTCGACGTCGAACTGCGCCCCGCCGCGGAAGGCGTCGTCCTCGAATGCGACCGCGAGGGGATCCCCTGCGACGTGCGCAACACCTGCCACCGTGCAGCCTCGCGGTTCCTCGCGGAAGCCGCGGGCAGCGTGCGCGCCGGTGTCCGCATCCGGATCGCCAAGCGAATCCCCGAGGCCGCCGGCCTCGCGGGCGGCAGCACCGACGCCGCCGCGACGATCCTCGCGCTGGCCCGCCTCCTGCCCGGCGCCGTCTCCTCGGCCCGCCTGCCGGGCATCGCCGTCGCGACCGGCGCGGACGTCCCGTTCTGCCTGTTCGGCGGCACGTCTCTGTGCGAAGGAATCGGCGAGATCCTGACGCCGCTGCCCGCCTTCGAGGGCGTTCCGCTGCTGCTGCTCAAGGGACCCTTCGGCGTTTCGACGCCCGCCGCCTTCCGCGCCCTGTCCCTCGACGACCTCGTGGACCGCCCCGACACCGCGGGCGTCTGCCGCGCGGTCGCCGCGCGCAACCTCGCCGCGCTGTCCGCCGCGACCGGAAACGTCCTCTGGCCGGTCGCTCTCGCGCAGCACCCCGCGCTCGCGGACGGCCTCTCCGCCCTCGCGTCGACCGGCCCCCTGATCGCCCGCATGTCCGGCAGCGGGCCGACCCTGTTCGCCGGCTACGCCGACGCCGCCGAGCGCGACCGCGCCGCCGCGTCGCCCGCCCTCGACGCCCTCCGCCGGACCGGTTGGTTCCTCGCGTCCTGCGAGTCCGTCGCCCACGGCCCCCGCGAGGTGACCTGAGTGAAGCGCGCCGCCGCGTCGCCCCCGCCGCCGCCCGGTCCCGAGGGCCCGGCCGTCCCGGAGAAGACCCTCCTGCCCCTCGACAAGCACGGGCTGCCCGTCGGACTGCGCCGCTCGATGGGCTTCGTGGTCGCGGTCCCCATCGTGATCGTCCTCGTGCTCACGATCGCCGCCGTCGTGCTGGTCCTCCGCCATGGCGCCGCCCCGACGCCCACGCCCGTCCCCACGGCCGTCCCGACCGCGACGCCCGACCCCGCGACCCCGACCCCGCCGCCGCCGACCCCGACGCCCGAAGGCTACGGCCAGGTGCGCATCCTCGACGTCGGCGACAACCTCCTGCACGACGCCGTGATCCTGAGCGGCAAGCAGGCCGACGGGTCGTACGATTTCACGCGCTTCTACCGCACGATGAAACCGACGATCTCCGCGGCCGACCTCGCGATCGCCGAAATGGAGGGCACGCTGGCCGGCCCGCCGTACACGGGCTTTCCCGCGTTCAGCGCGCCCGACGCGATTGCCACGGCCCTTTCGCAGGCCGGCTTCGAAGTCGCCGTCACGGCCAACAACCACATGTACGACCGCGGCCTGGACGGCCTGACCCGCACGGTCGACGTCCTGCGCACCGCCGGCCTGACCGTCGTCGGCACCCGGAAGACCGCGGACGAGCCGCGCTTCGCGATCGTCGAACGCAACGGCATCCGGATCGGCATCTCGGCCTACACCTTCGAGACGCCCTCGACCGACGGCCGGGTGCACCTCAACGGCATCCGGCTGGTCCAGGCGGCCGAATCCCTGATCGACGCCTTCAACCCCTACGCGTCCGACTTTCCGGCCGACATCGCCGCCCTGCAGCAGCGCGAGAAGGACATGTGCGCGGCCGGCGCGGAACTCACGGTCTTCGTGCTCCATTGGGGCGACGAGTACCAGACGCACTCCGACGCCTACCAGCGCCGCCTCGCCCAGGCGCTCGCCGACGCGGGCGTCGACGTGGTCTTCGGCCAGCACCCCCACGTCGTCGAGGAGATCTCGGTCCTGCGGTCCGCCGACGGCACGCACGAGATGCCCGTCTTCTACTCAAGCGGCAATTTCGTGTCGAACATGACCTACAACACGCACGGCACGGTCGGCATCACCGAGGACGGCATCATGATGGGCGTCACCGCCGTGCGCCAGCCGGACGGCACGGTGCGCGTCGTCTCGGCGGACTTTCTGCCGATCTACTGCCTCAAGGTCACCGAGGACGGGCTGCGCCGCTTCGAGATTATCCCGGCGACCGACTCGCGCGCGACGGGCTCGCTCGACCGCACCCGGAAGACACTGACGGGCTCGACGGGAACCGCGACGCTGCCCGTGACCGAGCGGACGGCGAGGTAGCGGGCGTCTATTCCCCCTTGTACTCCTGCACCAGCTTCAGCGTCCTCGCGATCTCGACCGGGTGCGTCGCGAAATGTGCGCGGATGCAGCGCTTCTCGCACTCCTTCGGCGCGCAGCCGGCGCAGGCGTCGACGCCATCGGGGGGTAGCAGGCGCTTCGCTCCGACGAGATTGCCCACGGCGGTGCGGCGCAGGATGCCCCGGATGTCGGTCGGGCAGCCCTTCATGCAGGCCGGGTCCTCGCAGAACTCGCATTCGTTGGCGAGGCGCATGATCTCGGCCAGTTCGGGCGACTTGCCGGCGACGACGTCCGCCCACTCGACGGGCCGGTCGACGTAGGTCACCTGGCGCTTCACCGCCGGGTCGAACTGGAAGACGGGCAGTCCGCGCGCCTTCAGCACCGCGTTGGCGGCGGAGATGCCGGACACGGTGACGGCCGGCGTGCCGGTGCCCATGGCGGTGGACTCGCCGCAGTTGTAGAGGCCGGGCCACTCGGAACGGGTGTGCAGGCGCTTGAGCATGTGCTGGCCGATCTTCTGCTTCGGGCCGGCGACGTTGCCGCCGGGCTTGCCGCAGAAGCGCTCGATCGTGGTCGGCGTCGAGACCTCGACGTGGTGGACGGCCTTGCGGAAGCCTGGAAACTTTGACTCGAGGACGGTCAGCAGACGCTCGCGCTCGGTGGCCTTCTTCGCGTCGTACTCGGGCGTGCGGTCGCCGGAGGAGCCGGGGACGGGCCAGTCGCCGAAGGAGGGGCCGATGGCCACCACCGTGTGCAGCCCCGGCGGGCAGACCGTGCGGTCGTCGAGGCTCACGAGGTAGACGGTGATCTCGCTTTCGTCGATGCGGTCGGGATTGCCCACGAACATGACGATCGGGGTGGTGCCTTCGGGAATCACGGCGGCGTCGACGAAAGCGAAGAGCACGACGCTGGGGTAGGTGGGCACGAGCCCCTTCGCCCAGGCGCGGCGGTGCGCGGTGGAGACGGTGGCGGGGACGAGGCGGTCATAGAGGTCCCAGACGTTGCCCGCGAAGACCACGGCGTCGGCGTCGAGCGACTCGCCGTCGGCCAGGGTCACGCCGCACGCGCGCCCGCCGTCGAAGCGGATGCCGGTCGCTTCGCGGGACAGGAGCATGGCGCCGCCGTGCTCCTCGATCGACTTCTCGAGCAGGCCGGGCAGGAAGAGCGTCGAGCCGGCGGGGTAGTAGCTGCCGCCCACGTGGTTGTCGACGAACATGACGGCGGCGAGCACGGCGGGCGTCTCCTCGACGGTCGTGTAGCAGTAGGTCGAGGTCAGCTTGTCGAAGAAGCGGAAGATCGCGGGGTCGTTGAAGTACGAGCGCAACAGGCCCTTGGCGTTGCGGAACATGTAGGACAGGAACTTCAGGTACGAGCGCGGGTGCTTCCGGAAATTCTCGGAGGCGGCCTTCGGGTCGGTCTCGTCGGGCGTCGAGAACTGCGGCGTGTCGGCCATCACGTGCCGGTACGTCTCGAGCATGTCGCGATAGAAGCGCCGGAGGGCGTCCTTCGAGGTGGGGAATAGGGTCGAGAGTTCCTCGACGAAGCGGTCGATGTCGGGGAAGAAGCGGATCCGGTGGCCCTCGAAGTCGACGCTGTAGAGGAGCTCGTGGCGGAGCACGGCGATCGGTTGCTCGAGGCAGTCGAACACGAACCGGTGCGGCGCGAAACCCTCTTCGCCGAAGCCGTAGAGCATCGAGGAGCCCTGGTCGAAGACGACGCCGTCGCGCTTGAAGATGCCGCACGAGCCGCCCGGCTTGAAATTCCGGTCGACGACCGCGACCGACAGGCCCCGCTTCGCGAGCAGCGCGCCCGCCGTAAGACCTGCGAGTCCGCCTCCGACCACCACCGCGTCGTACTTCATCGTGCGCCCTCCTCGGATCCGGATGGTCCCATTATATCGGAGTGGGGAAGCGGTGCGGAACGGGGTGGCCCGAGAGAGGATCCCTCGAATCCGCTCCGAATGGTATGTTTCCGGGGATGAACTTCGCGCGCGGCATATTATAATGTGGTTGCATGGAGGGTTCGCTCATGGAAGACAGGACGATCGAAAGCAATGAGTCGAATGATTCCGGAGCCTACGAGCCGATGCGCGAGTGGCACGACCGCCAGGGCGTCGACGCCCGCTACGGGTGGAGCCGGGTCGCGCCGCGATTTCGCCGTGCCCCGCGGTCGGGCTGGCTGGGCGCTGCGCTGATCCTGTGCGGCATCGTGCCGATCGGGGCGACCGCCCTCGGCTACTGGTCCTCCGAAAGCGCGATGCCGACCGTCGCGGGATTCCTGTCCTCGAACCTCGTCCTCTCGCTCGTCTGCCTCCTGCTGCTCGCAGCGGGACTCGGGACTCTGCTGACGGGGATCCGGAAGAAGGAGAAGCCCGGAGACACAACCAGGTCCTGAAGATTCCGCTTGACACTTCCCCTGCGTCAGAGCGTACGCTGTCCCCGCGGTGATCGTCATGGAAATCGTCGTCCGCCGCCCTGGATTCCTCGTCGCGGCCGGTCTCGCGGCGGTCCTGCCAGTCCTCCTGCAGGGGGCGCGGATGCTCGCGGTCCTCTCGACCGATGCCGGTCCGGCAGACCCGACCGGAGCGCTCTTCCTGGCCATGTTCACGCTCGCGCTCTGGTGCTCCTTCGTCGTCGCGCTGTTCACGTACCGCCGGACGAAGGGCCTCGGGGCGGTCTCCGCCCTCATGGTGCTGATGCTCCTGTGGATCGTCGAGCTGGGTATTTCCTTGGGCCGCGCTCTTGCCGACTCGCCCGGCTATCTCGACCCGAATCTCGTCCTGTACACCGCCGCGCCGGGACTGTTGACGCTCCTGACCCTGACTCTCTTCCTGTACGACCTGGTCCGTCGGAAGCGCGCCGGATTCGCGACGCTCCTGATGGGCTGGCTTTCCTTCGGGTATTGTCTCCTCCTCTTCCTGGGCACGCTGGGGGACCTGCTCGACAGGACCTGGCCGATCCTCGCGGCGCCGGCTTCGCTGGCCCCCTTCTACTCCTGCTTCCTCCTCCTCCCGGTGCTGCTGTTCGCGCTGGCGACTTCGAAGAAGGAGCCGGCGGAGCTTCTGGACGGCGACGCGCCGGGCCAGGAGGTCTATCTGGCCAACAGGGAAAGCCGCATGGTCGACCTGACGCACCCCCGCTGACGGCGCTCCGCGCGGGCGCCAAAGGAGGATTCCACGACGGACTACATCGCCACCGGCTTCTTCACGCTGCTCAATGTCGCGGTCGCATTGCTGGTCCTGGGCGTCGTCCTGCTGGTCCGCAAGGTCAGGAAATGAAGCCTTGAAGACCCGACGGAGCCGGAGTCGCCATTATTCCTGAAGGATCAGCGTCGGATCGAAGGGCGTCCCCTCGAAGGAAATGCCGAAGTGCAGGTGGGGGCACGTCGCAAGACCGGTCATGCCGACCTTCCCGATGACCTGGCCCTTCGAGACGGTCTGCCCGACCGAGACCAGGAGCTTGCTGCAGTGCATGTAGACGCTGCCGTGGTCGAGGATGGTCATGTTGCCGCCGCTCGAGTCATACTTCGCCGTGATCACGATCCCCGCCGCCGCGGCCGTGATCGGGGTGCCGGTCGCCGCGCCGACGTCGTCGGCCGGGTGGAATTCCTTCGTCAGGAGAATCGGGTTGATGCGCCAGCCGTATCCCGCGTATGTGCCCTGGATGGGGTGCAGGGTCGGGACGTGGCTCAGGAGGGACGTCAGCCGGTTCTGGTAGGCCGTGAGGTCGATGCCCTGGGCCGTGGCGGTCTTCTTGACCGCCGCCGCGCTCTTCTCGAGGCCGATCAGTAGCTTCGCCTGGTCGGCGAACGCCTTGACGGTGCTCGTGCCGCCGCGACTCGCGAGCTGGGCGTTCAGGTTGCGCATCAGGGAGGTGGCGTAGTCGACGGGCAGGACGAGCACGTTCTTGTTGGCGGGCCGGCCGTGCGGAATGCGATCGGTGAGCGGCGGCATCGCGAACGAGCTGTCCAGATTCACGAGCGAAGCCACGATGGCGGTGGAAGAACTCGCCGCACCGACGAGGGAGGGCGGAAGGGCCGTCGCGGCGAGGAGCAGGACCAGAGAGGGAACGAGAATCCGCTGGAGATTCCGACGATTCCGGTGCATTTCCACCTCCTGAAAGGATTTCCCTCCGTGGAGACGACGAGTTGGAGAGAAGGTGGTGCCTGACGCGGTCAATCTATCAGCGCACCTCGGCTTTGGCAAGGGCCGGAGCGAAACCCTCACGCAAACGTAATGAAGGCAGACGAAATATCCGACGCTCAAAGATTCACGGTCCTGGGAGCCCTAAAGCCCCGCAAACGCCACATTTCAGGGGGGGGGAACGGCGCCCGGGCGGTGATAGAATGGGAGAAGCGAAGACAAAGACCCCATTCAATCGCAGGAGGCTCGACATGAACAGGCAACTGCGAAACGGGTCATCCGTCTTACTCGTGTCAGCGCTCCTTCTTCTGGGGGCCTGTCACGACCATCAACATCGACCCGTTCCGATGAGGGTCGATCTCTCACAAGCGCTCGAAGCAGGAGGATTCGCATGCGAAGATGGAAAGCAGCCGCCATTTTCCTCTTGATGGCCCTGACGCTCACTTCGTGCCAGGCGTCGACGCTGACCGCGACACCGGAACCCAGCCCAACGGGTTCGCAGACGGCGACACCCACCCCGACCCCGGGTCCGACTTCGACCCCGATTCCCGAACTCTCGCGGGCGGACGTGGACCGCATCGGGTACGGGTACCTCGCGGCCTACGTATACACGCTCGCGACCGATTCGTCCGATATCGCGATCTTCGCGACCCAGTCCTATCCGACTTCCTATCCGATCCGCGAAGGTGGTACGGTGACGTTCACGTATGCGACATCAACCTATCCCGAATACTACAACGCAATCTACATCCTCTCGAAGACGGTCAAGGACGATTCCGGGACGGTCACGACGGACAAGCCCGTCGACCCGACCTATGCCAGGCGCTGGATCCTCCACCATGGCGACCACTCCATCGACCTCGCCTACTACAATGGCGTCGTGCGGACGGAGATGTCCTATGACATCAGCCTCTTCATTGCGGCGCTCGGTACGCCGAAGTCGGATACGACAGTGGATGGGTACAACCAGGAACAGGCCTGGAAGTCGCGGAAGCTTACGTTTGACGGAGCGACGTACTATTTTCTCCAATTCGATTTCTCTGCCCCCACGAAGAATTGGATGCTTGTGACCGCTGAGATCACGAGTGCCGAATACGCGAGTGAACAGGGAGTGACGATCGGCATGACAGAAGCCGATGCCATGAAGGCCTGCGGAACCGGCTACTTCTTTCTGATCGGTGCTTCCAAAGACTACGACCTCTGGTCGGGGATCAACGTGTACGGCCCGGATCCGTTCCTCGAGTATGACGCCAATGTCTGGCATCTGAATATCGGGATCAAGGACGGGAAAGTCGTGGGAATCGTATACATAGGGACTGCTGAATATTGAGACATTTTTAAACCGCACATTCCAATGACCATCGAGCCTTGACCTGAGACCATCCGAAAAGCACTCTGAAAAATGCGAAAAGAATATCTCTCATCCATTTCTCCAGGTTCATGACGAGGAAGGTGACATGGATCGCGACTTCACTGGTGTTCTGCAGACGGGTCATCACACGGCCAAGGCCGTATCTCCGCTTGCCTTCCCCGAATTTCCCCTCGACTGCGTTCCGTTCT
>CAILLO010000035.1 GCA_903835065.1 uncultured Eubacteriales bacterium | reverse complement strand
TGTGAATTTATTCCAGAGAGCCGTTAGGCTCCTTGATTACTCGTTTTCGATTCAAAAGAATCGCGCTTGGCTCGTCTTATGCACTGTTCAATTTTCAAGGTCCGTACCTCGCTCCCCGCGAGGCGCTTTTATAAACTACCATCGGTCCTGTGCTCTGTCAACTCCCAAATGTTCCTGTTTCCAAGGTTTGTAAGGGAACTGCAATGCGCGCTGCGACGGGTTCGTAAAAGCAAAGGGCGGACAATCATTATACATCGGAAGGCCTCCTCCCGTCAAAGCGGGGGGAGGCCTCGGAGATCGAATCGGGGGGCGGATTTCACCCGCGTCCGGACGGCATGGCCGCCTGGTTCGGCAGCGGGTCGAGGTACCCGAGTTCCTCGAGCTTCCGGCGGACCAGGGCCAGGTCCTGCCAGAGGACGACCCGCTCCCGGTCGTTGCGGAGGATATAGGCGGGGTGGAAGGTCGGCAGCATGTGGAAGCCGTTCTTCTCGGTCCACTGGCCGCGGACGCGCGAAATCGGGTCCTTGGACTGCGTAATGTACCGGTAGGCGGTCGCTCCGAGCATGACGACGACCCTGGGCCGGACGAGAAGGATCTGGCGCGCCAGAAGCGGCTTGCAGGCGGCGGCCTCCGCTTCGGTCGGCACGCGGTTCTCGGGCGGCCGGCACTTCACGACGTTCCCGATGTGGTACACGCTCTCCGGGAAGCCCTGCGCCTCGAGCAGCAGGTCCAGAAGCCGGCCGGCCTGGCCGACGAAGGGCTTGCCGCGCGCGTCCTCCTCGGCGCCGGGGCCTTCGCCGATGAACATCAGCGGGGCCTTCGGGGAGCCGCGGTACACGACGACCTTGCCGCGGGTCGCACCCAGCGGGCAGGCGCGGCAGCGTTCGCAGTCGGAGAGGAAGTTCTCCCAGGAGTCGGGCATGCGTCGGTTCCTCCTTCAGCGGTCGGTCCATCCGATTGCATCGTACCATAGAAGATTCGTTCCTTCGAACCATAGAAGATCCGCTCCTTCGAATTGTATAATGGGCAGAGACCGGCGGATAGCGCCGGCGGAAGGAAGGGGCGAACGCCATGTCGAAGGTCAAGGTCACCGAGGTCGTCCACGAAGGCTGGACGCACTGCATCCACATCACGGACGGACGAGTGGAACTGGTCGTGACGGCCGACGTCGGGCCGCGCATCGTGCGCTACGGCTTCGTCGGCGGTCCGAACCACATGAAGCTGTACGAGCAGGACGCCGGGAAGTCGGGCGGCGACGAATGGCGCTCCTACGGCGGACACCGCCTGTGGCACTCCCCCGAGGAGAGGCCGCGCACCTATGAAGAGGACAACTTCCCGATCGAATGGAAGAAGATTCCGGGCGGCGTCTGGACGCGTTCGAAGATGGACGAGTGGACGCAGATCGACAAGGAGATGGAGATCGTGATCGACCCGGAGACCTCCGACGTGCAGATCACGCACCGGCTGGTCAACCGCAATGCGTGGGAGATCTCGCTGTCGGTCTGGGCCATCACCGTGGTGGCGCCGGGCGGCCGGGAGATCGTGCCCGAGATCGCCGAAGGCCCCGATCTCCTGCCCAACCGCGCCGTGACCCTCTGGACGTACTCGCGCATGAACGACCCGCGCGTGACGTGGGGCTCGCGATTCCACTTCCTCGACGAGGATTCTTCGGCGGCCGGGCCCTTCAAGATGGGCCTGCCGGTCGAGGCCGGGTGGGCCGCCTACGCGAACCACGGGCAGCTCTTCGTCAAGCGCTTCGAATACGACGACGAGGCCGAGTATCCGGACTTCGGGCTGTGCTCCTACGAGACCTATACGAACGCGGGCATGCTCGAGATGGAGACGCTCAGCCCGATGTGGGACCTCGAGCCGGGCGACTCGGCCGAGCACGTCGAGGTGTGGAGCCTCCACGACGGCGTCCGGAAGCCGGAGACCGAAGAGGACGTCGTCCGCGACATCCTCCCGCTGATCGGTTGACGGAGCACTCGCCCAGGCGGGTGGAAGGCCTCCCCGGGATGCGTCCCGGGGAGGCCTTCTCCCTGCGGCGGCGGGCGTACGCTCCGCTAGATGTCCAGCGTGACGATGAATTCGGACCCCTCGCCCGACGCGCTCTCGATCCGGACGTTCCCCTTGTAGAGCATCGCGACGTGCTTCACGATCGAAAGGCCCAGTCCGGTCCCGCCGGTCTCGCGGGAACGGCCGGCGTCGACACGGTAGAAGCGCTCGAAGATCCGCGATTTCTGCTCTTCGGCGATGCCGATGCCCGTGTCCTTGACGTGCAGCTTCACGCGTCCGTCCCGGCCGCGTTCCGCCCAGACCCAGACGGAGCCGTCCTTGCGGTTGTACTTGATCGCATTGTCCAGCAGGTTCACGAGCATCTGCCCGATCCGGTCGGGGTCGGCGCGCACGTCGAGGCGCACGGGTTCGTCGTTCTCCGCGCCGGGCTCCCCTTCCGAAGGAGGCGGACCCGCGACGAGGCGCACGCCGCGCTTCGCCGCGGTCTCCTCGAGCAGGACGACGCCGCGGTCGATGCGCTCGTTCAGATCGAACGATACGGGTTCCTTCGCCGCGTGTCCCCCTTCGATCTCGGACAGCGTGAGAATGTCGTCGATCAGGCGGTGCAGGCGCTCCGCCTCGATGTCGATGATCTCGAGGAAGCGGGCGGTCAGCGCCGGGTCCTTCGAAGCGCCGCCGCGCAGCGTCTCGATGAAGCCGCGGATCGCCGTCAGGGGCGTCGACAGCTCGTGCGTCACGTTGGCCGCGAAGTCGCTCCGGATCCGCTGCAGGCGGTTCATCTCGGTCAGATCGGTGAAGACCACGATCGCCCCCCCGTCACGGCCCGCCAGCGGGGAAACGGAAACGTTCCAGATCCGGACTCCCTCGTCGGCCTCCTCCCGCCATTCCATCTCGCCGTGGATGCCTTCGCGCAGCACCTTCCGCACGAACTCCTCCACTTCGCGGGACCGGACATAGAGGATCATGAGCCGGTTCGACCCGTCTTCGTCGGGCTCGACGCCGAACCGCCGCTTCGCTTCCGCGTTCCGGAACGTCACGTCCAGCGCGGAGTCCACCGCGAACAGGGGTGCCTTCATGGCGTCGAGGATGGCGTCCATCCGATAGGACTTGTCCTCGAGGTCGGCGATCGACGCCTCGAGGCGGTCCGCCATCGCGTTGAAGGCGGCCGAGAGGCGCCCGATCTGCGTCCGGTCGCCGAGCAGGCGGTGGACGCGCAGGTCGTACCGGCCCTTGGCGATCGCCGTGGCGGCCTCCTTCATCTCGACCAGGGGGCGCGAGACCTTGCGGATCGACAGCAGGCCCGCCGCAAGGAAGACGAGGAACAAGACGGCCGCCACCGCGGAAATCCGGACGGCCAACTGGGACTCCTCGGCCTGGAGTTCGGTCAGGGGCATCGAGGACCGGATCACGACGCCCGGGTCGGCATCGTAGGTCGCGTAGTACATCATGTAGATATGGAGCGTCGCGCTGTATCGCTTGTCGAAGAAGGAGCCGCCGGTCGCGAAGGCGCTCGCGATCTCGGGGCGGGTCAGGTGGTTCGCGAGGCCGGCCGGGTCGGCGCCCGTATTGGCGAGGACCTTGCCGTCCTTGGCGATCAGGGTGAGTCGGACCATGTGGTCCGAGGAAGTGAAGACGCGCGCGGAGTCCTTCGTCGCGACGTCTCCCGCCATCCCCTGGGACATCTCGAGCCGCACCAGCTCCGCAGCGGCCGACAGCCGCTCCCGGGCCTGCTTCTCGACGCCCGTGTCCAGGGCCGAGACCGCGACGATTCCGAGTACGACGATCGCGGCCAGCGCGAAGGCGATGAAGACGATCAGGGTCCGCTTGAACATGTCCGCCTCCTATGGGCCCTTCAGGAACGGGTCTCGCGATACCGGTAGCCGCGGCCCCGGACGGTCTCGATCAGGGGGTCGGACGGGTCGGTGTCCGCCAGCTTCAGCCGCAGCTGCCGGACGTGCACGTCGACGGTGCGGGTCTCGCCGGCGAAGTCGAAGCCCCACACGCGGCGGAGCAGGTCGTCGCGGGAGAAGGCGATGCCCGAGTTCCGGAGCAGGTGGAGCAGCAGCTCGTATTCCCTGTGCGTGAGGACCACTTCGACGTGGTTCCGGAAGACGCGGTGGCGCGCGTCGTCGATCCCGACGCCGCCGTACCCGTGGAGGATGCCGGACGGTTCGGATCCTGCCGAGGCGGACGAGAGGAGGGATTCCTGGGCGGCGGAGGACGCGCCGCGGCGGAGCAGCGCGTGGACGCGGGCGAGGAGCTCGCGGATGCCGAACGGCTTGACCAGGTAGTCGTCGGCCCCGGACTCGAGGCCGCGCACCTTGTCCGACTCCGAGCCCCGCGCGGTCAGCATCAGGACGGGCGTCCCTGCCGTCCGCGGACTGCCGCGAAGGCCTTCGAGGACGTCGAAGCCGTCGATGCCCGGGAGCATGACGTCGAGCAGGAAGAGGTCGAAGGGCGGCGTCGGGACCCCGGCGAGGACGGACAGGAGCGACTCGCCGTCCGGGTGGACGTCCACGTCGAATCCGTCCTGCTGGAGGTTGTACCGGACCAGTTCGGAAATCGAAGCGTCGTCCTCGACCAGCGCGATCCTCGGCATTGCGTTCGTCCGGCCTCCTTCAGTTCAGGTTCCGATGGTCCCCGTCGACGAGGAAGACGACCCATTCGGCGACGTTCGTCGCGTGGTCCGCGATCCGCTCGAAGTACTTGCAGATGAAGAGGAGCTCCACGAGCGCCGCGATATTCTCCGTGTCGACGGACATGAGGTGGACGAGGTCGGCCTTGATCCGCTCGTAGAGCTCGTCGACGCGGTCGTCCGACCGGGCGACGTCCGCCGCGCGCACGGCGTCGCGCCCGACGTAGGAGTCCAGGGCGCCGCGGACCATCTGCTTCGCGAGGTTCGCCATGGTCACGACCGGGTGGGGCAGCACGATCCTCTTCATCGACGAAAGGACGACGATCTTCTCCGAGATATCGGAGGCGTGGTCCGCGATGCGTTCGAGGTCGGTCACGAGCTTGAGCGCCGAGGCGACGTCGCGCAGGTCGCGGGCCACGGGCTGCTGCAGCGCGATGATCTCGAGACAGCGGCGCTCGATGGCGTGCTCCATCTCGTCGATCTCGTCGTCGGCCGAGGCGATCCTGCGGGCCAGGTCCGGGTCCAGCCGCTCCAGCGCGTCCACGGCGTTTCCGATCGAGGCCTCCACGAGCGCCCCCATGCGCACGATCTCCGCGTGCAGGACGGTCAGGTCCTTGAGGAACACCTGTCGGGTCGACATCTCTGGTTCTCCTTCCGCCGGATCAGCTGAACCGTCCGGTGATGTAGTCTTCGGTGCGCCGGTCGGCCGGCTGGTTGAAGATCCTGCCGGTCGGGCCGTTCTCGACGACCTCGCCGAGGAGGAAGAAAGCGGTGTTGTCGCTGATCCGCGCCGCCTGCTGCATGTTGTGGGTGACGACCACGATCGTGTAGTTCTTCTTGAGTTCGGTCATCAGGTCCTCGATCTTCAGCGTCGACTGGGGGTCCAGCGCGGACGTCGGCTCGTCCATCAGGATGACCTCAGGCCCCACGGCGATCGTGCGCGCGATGCAGAGGCGCTGTTGCTGGCCGCCGGAGAGACCCAGCGCGCTGGTGCGCAGCCGGTCCTTCACCTCGTCCCAGAGCGCGGTGCGGCGGAGGCTCGTCTCGACGATCCCGTCCAGGAGGTCCTTGCCCTTCGATCCGTGCGTTCTGGGTCCGTAGGCGACGTTGTCGTAGATCGACATCGGGAACGGGTTCGGTTTCTGGAAGACCATCCCGACGCGACGGCGGAGGTCCACCACGTCGATGTCCCCGTAGATGTCGACCTCGTCGACGTAGACGCGGCCTTCGACGCGGCAGTCCGGCACCAGGTCGTTCATCCGGTTGAGGGTCTTGAGGAAGGTGGACTTGCCGCAGCCCGAAGGTCCGATCAGCGCGTTGATGCGGTTGGCCGGGATTCCGACGGTGATGTTCTTAAGTGCGTGCAGCTTCCCGTAGTGCAGGTCGAGCCCGTCCGTCCGGACGACGATCCTCCCGGTTCCGGGATCCGTCCCGGTTCCGGGATCCGTCGCGGTCCGGTCCATTCCGGTCTCCATGTCCAGTCTCATTCCGTTCTTTCCTTCCGAAGCCCGGTCCGGTTCGACTCCGAGGGTCGGCTTCCTGCCCCGAGTATAGCACCCGGCCGCTTCGCGACAGGCGGCTGCGTGGCTCCGGAGCCGTAAAATCGAAGTAAATTCCCCTGCTAGATGACGAGCAGGCTGATGCCGGGATTGCCGGCGTTCCAGTCCGAAAAGCCCTTGAGAGAGGGGTGGGCCGCGGCAAGGGCGATCGAGTCGGCGTCGGAGGACCCGAAGCGTTCCCCGGGAACGAAGCCGCGGAGCCGTCCCTGGCGGCGCAGGTCGGCGAGGTAGGCCCGGGCCGCGGTGCGGATCGAGCCACCGGTGCCGGACGAGCCATACCCGTGGATGACCCGCATGTATTTCACGCCCGAATTGCGGCAGGTCGCGATGCCGCCACGAAGACGGCGCAGGGCCTCCTCCGACGTCGGGCGGCCGGCCTCGAGATTCACTTCATAGGGACGAGCGGATGCAGGGATCATGCGAAGAGTATACCTCACGCGGACCACTGTCCGCCCATGGAAGAATATCGCGGAGGTGGAATTTCCTTTTGATTTTCAAACAATGTGCACAATCTACGGATAGCCCAAAAGACTTTCTTCAGTAGGCTTCACAAACGTTTCCTGCAAGATTAGAATGGGGCTGGTGAACCTTCCGGCCTTCAAGACCGGAAATTCAAAGGAGGAAACAGCATGACCCTACGCAGAACGCTTCTGACCCTTCTGATTTTACTCGTCTCGGTCTCCACGCTCGTCGCCTGCTCCGGGACATCCGCCAATTTCAAGGTCGGCATGGTCACGGACTCCGGCACGATCGACGACAAGTCCTTCAACCAGGGCACTTGGGAAGGCGTAGTCCAGGCCGCGACCGAACTCAAGATCGACAAGAACTATCTGAAGCCGGCCGGAACGACCGAAGCGGACTATCTGGCCTCGATCGGCAACCTGTACGACGCGGGCTTCAAGTTCATCGTCTGCCCCGGCTACAAGTTCTCCTCCGCGATCTACAAGGCCCAGACCCAGTACAAGGACGCGAAGTTCGTCCTGATCGACGCCCAGCCCACGGACGCCGACGGCAATGCCGTCGTCGCGACCAACACCGTCGCGATCTTCTTCGCCGAGCACCAGTCGGGCTTCCTCGCCGGCGTTGCGTCGGCCGTCGAACTCAAGACCGGTGAATTCGGATTCATCGGCGGCATGGAGATTCCTGCCGTCCAGCGCTACAACTGGGGCTTCCAACAGGGCGTGGCCTATGCCAACGCCAACCTCGGCACCACCATCACGATCAAGGCCGAGAACGTGATCTACCAGGGAACCTTCTCTGACGTGGCCGGTGGCCAGCAGCTCGCCGCCACCATGTTCGACAAGGGCGTCACCGCGATCTTCTGCGCCGCCGGCGGCGTCGGCGTCGGTGCGATCAACGAGGCCAAGACCCGCGCGACCCAGGGCAAGACCGCCTGGATCATCGGCGTCGACGTCGACCAGTTCGCCGATGGCATCTACGACACGACCAACAACAAGTCGATTGTCCTGACTTCCGCCCTCAAGGGCATCAAGACCGCCGCCTACGACATGATCATCGACCAGAAGGACGGCAAGTTCCCGGGTGGCCAGACCCTGACCTTCGATGCCTCCAACGACGGCGTCGGCATCCCGGCGACCAACCCGAACCTGTCCGCCGCCACCACCACCGCGGTCGCGGGCGTGCTCGCTAAGCTCAAGGCCGGCACGATCACCGTGGCCTCCACGCAGGGCGACCTGATCAAGTGATCCAAGGTCCCGCATAGCAGAACGATCTACGGCAAGAGGACGGTTCTCCGTCCTCTTGCTCGCAGAAAGGGAGTGGGCGTATGGAAAACATCGTCGAGATGCGGAACATCCGGAAGGAGTTCCCGGGGATCGTCGCCAACGACAACGTGAGCATCGAACTGCGCAAGGGAGAGGTCCATGCGCTCCTCGGAGAGAACGGCGCCGGGAAGTCGACGCTGATGAGCATCCTGTTCGGGCTCTACCAGCCGGAGCAGGGCGAGATCTTCATCCGGGGCAAGAAGGTCCGGATCACCGACCCGAACGTCGCGAACGAGCTCGGGATCGGCATGGTGCACCAGCATTTCAAGCTCGTGCACAATTTCACCGTCACGCAGAACATCATCCTCGGCCGCGAGTCGAAGCGCTTCGGCTTCGTCGTCGACGAGAAGTCCGCCAGCCGGAGGATTCGCGCCCTGTCCGAGCGCTATGCGCTGAACGTGAACCCCGACGCGAAGATCGAGGACATCTCGGTCGGCATGCAGCAGCGCGTCGAGATCCTCAAGATGCTCTACCGCGACGCCGAGGCGCTGATCTTCGACGAGCCCACTTCCGTCCTCACGCCGCAGGAGATCCACGAACTGATGAAGATCATGCGGAATCTGATCGACGAGGGGAAATCGATCATCCTGATCACCCACAAGCTGCGGGAGATCAAGGAGATCGCCGACCGCTGCACCGTGCTCCGTCGCGGGCGGGTGATCGGCACCGTCGACGTGGCCTCCACCACCGAGGCCCGCATGGCCGAGATGATGGTGGGCCGCGAGGTGTCCTTCAAGGTCGACAAGAAGCCCGCCGTCCCCGGGGACGTCGTCCTGAAGATCGAGGGGCTGAACGTCCTCTCGGCCCGCAAGGTCCTCGGCCTCACGGACTTCAGCCTCGAGGTGCGGGCCGGCGAGATCGTCGGCGTCGCAGGCGTCGACGGCAACGGACAGTCCGAGCTGGTCGAGGCCGTCACCGGAATGCGCTCGGTCGAATCCGGCACGATCCGGCTCCGCGGTCGCGACATCACGAAGCAGGGCGTCCGGGAGCGCATCCGCGAAGGCATCGCGCACATTCCGGAGGACCGCCACAAGCACGGGCTCGTCCTCGACTACACGGTCCAGGAGAACATGATCCTCGAGACCTATGACCAGAAGCCCTTCTCGAACCACGGGCTGCTCGACTTCCCCGAGATCCGGAAATACGCCGAGTGCATCGTCGAGGCGTTCGACGTCCGCGCGGGCGAAGGTGTCGATTCGCTGGCCCGCTCGCTGTCGGGCGGCAACCAGCAGAAGGCGATCGTCGGCCGCGAGATCGAACTCGACCCTGACCTCCTGGTCGCCGTCCAGCCGACGCGCGGCCTCGACGTCGGCGCGATCGAGTATATACACAAGCGCCTCGTGGAGCAGCGCGACAGCGGCAAGGCCGTCCTGCTCGTCTCCCTCGAGCTCGACGAGATCCTGAATCTCTCGGACCGCATCGTCGTCGTCAGCCACGGCGCCCTGATCGGCGACGTCCAGGCGGACGAGACCGACGAGAACGAAGTCGGACTCATGATGACCGGCATCCGGAAGGGGGAAAGCGCATGACACCGAAGGTCGACCCTGCCGGCAGGACCCGCCGCTGGACGATTCCGAAAAAGTACGTCAACTCCCTCTTCGCCGTCCTGCTCGGCCTGATCGCCGGCGCCTTCTTCATGCTGGCGATCGGCCGCAATCCTTTCGTCGGCTACTTCTACCTCTTCAAGGGCGGCGTGATGAACCTCAAATACATCGGCCAGACCCTCGCGACCTCCACGCCCCTGATCCTCACCGGACTTTCCGTCGCCTTCGCCTTCCGCACCGGGCTGTTCAACATCGGCGCCGCCGGGCAGATGCTCATGGGCGGCCTGACCGCGATCGGCCTCGCGCTGACCTTCGAGCACATGCTGCCGCGCGGCATCCTGCTCGCGGTCATCGTGCTCGGTTCGATCGTCGCAGGCGGCCTCTGGGCGCTGATCGCCGGCGTACTCAAGGCCCGCTTCAACGTGAACGAGGTCGTCGCCACGATCATGCTGAACTGGATCGCCTTCTGGACCGTGAAGTACGGCGTCTACGCCTTCTTCCGCGACCCGCAGCAGGAGACCCAGTCGAAGGCGATCGACGCGGTCGCCTCGCTCAAGGCGCCCTGGCTGACGTCCCTCTTCCCCGGTTCCTACATCAACCTCGGCCTCTTCCTCTCCCTGATCGCCCTCGTGATCATCGCGCTGGTGCTCGACAAGACGACCCTGGGCTACGAGCTCAAGGCCGTGGGCTTCAACCGCAGCGCCGCCGAATACGCCGGCATCAAGGTCAACCGCGGCGTGATCCTCTCCATGACGATCGCCGGCATGCTGGCCGGACTCGCGGGCGCCACCTACTGGACGGGCTATTCCTCGAACATGCAGATCGACACGAGCTCCCTCCCCTCGCAGGGTCTCGACGGCATCGCCGTTGCGCTGCTCGGGACGAACTCGCCGGTCGGCGTGCTGTTCGCCGCGGTCTTCTTCGGCATGTTGCAGTCGGGCAAGGGCTTCATGACCGCCGTCACGGGCATCCCGCCCGAAATCGCCGACACCATCATCGCGACCGTCATCTATTTCGCGGCGGCCGCCGTCCTGATCGAGCGCGTCCTGGACGCCTGGCGGAAGCGCCGGGCCAGCAAGGCCCTCGCAGCCACGAAGAAGGGAGGCGAGGAGTGATGCAGGGCGTGTGGGACCTGATCCGGCTGATCTTCCCGTATGCGATCGTCTTCACCATCCCCCTGCTGATCACGTCGCTCGGCGGCCTGTTCAGCGAGCGAAGCGGCGTCGTCAACATCGGACTCGACGGCTTCATGGTCTTCGGGTCGTTCGTCTCCGCCTACACGATCAAGCTGCTGATGCCCGTCCTCCCCAACGGCGACCTGGCCGTATGGATCGGCCTGCTCGCCGCGACCGTCGCGGGCGCCGTCTTCTCGCTGCTCCACTCCTTCGCGTGCGTCACGCTGAACGCGAACCAGGTCATCAGCGGCACCGCGATCAACATGATCGCCTACGCCGTGACCGTCTACATCGCCCGCACGATCACGGGCAGCGGCAACATCACGATCGTCCACGGCATCGCGCGCACCGACATTCCGGTGCTGTCGCAGATTCCCGTGCTGGGAGACCTGTTCTTCAAGAGCACCTATGCGACCACGTGGGTGGTCCTGCTCATCCTGGTCGTGTTCGCCTTCATCCTGTACCGGACCGCCTTCGGGCTCCGGCTCCGCGCCTGCGGCGAACACCCGCACGCCGCCGACGCCGCGGGCATCAACGTCTACCGCACGCGCTACATCGCCGTCGCGATCTCCGGCGCCTTCTCCGCCCTCGGCGGCGCGGCGATCCTCGTCACCTACTCCGGCGAGTTCAACGGAAACGTGGCCGGTCTCGGCTTCCTCGCCCTCGCCGCGCTGATCTTCGGCAAGTGGAAGCCGCTCGGTATCCTCGGGGCGACCTTCTTCTTCGGCTTCGCCGCTACGATCGCGAATGTCTCCCAGGTCATCCCGTTCTTCACGAACCTGGTGGACAAGAGCCCCTTCTGGGCACCGCTGACGCTCAAGGCCTTCCCGTACGTCGTGACCCTGATCGCCCTCGTGTTCTTCTCCAAGACGACCCAGGCCCCTCGCGCCTCGGGTCTGCCCTACGACAAGGGACAGCGCTGAACCTCCCCCCGTGCGGGGCTCCGCCGGGGAGCTACGGAAGGAGTCCTGCATGAGTTCCGCGATCCGCATCCGCGACCTGGTCAAGCGCTACGGCGCGACGACCGCGGTCGACGGCATTTCGCTCGACGTCGAGGAAGGCTGCCTCTATGCCTTCCTCGGCCCGAACGGAGCCGGCAAGTCCACCACGATCAACTGCATCTGTTCGCTGCTGTCCTTCGACGGCGGCACGATCGAGGTCTGCGGTCACGCCGTCGGGCGCGAGGACGACGCGGTGCGCCACGCGATTGGCGTCGTCTTCCAGGAGTCCGTCCTCGACCCGATCCTGACGGTCCGGGAGAACCTCGCGACCCGCGCCGCCCTCTACGGGATCCGCGGCCGCGCCTTCGCCTCGCGCCTTGCGGAGGTCGCCGCCACGACCGGCATCGAGGAGATCCTCGACCGCCGCTACGGGCGCCTGTCCGGCGGCCAGCGCCGACGCGCCGACATCGCGCGCGGGCTGGTCCACACGCCCCGCGTCCTGTTCCTCGACGAACCGACGACCGGCCTCGACCCGCAGACGCGTGCGCGCGTCTGGGCGTCGGTCCGGACGCTGCAGAAATCGAGCGGCACGACGGTCTTCCTCACGACGCACTATATGGAAGAAGCGAACCATGCCGATTTCGCGTCGATCATCGACCACGGCCGCATCGTGGCCTCCGACACGCCGGCCAGTCTCCGGGTGGCCCACAGCCACGACGTGCTGCGCCTGATGACCCGGGACGCCACTGCGCTGCGGACCTGGCTCGAGGCGCGCGGCACGGCCTACCGCGAGAGGACCGGAGTGTTTTCCCTGCTCGTCGGGTCGAGCCTCGCGGCGCTTCCCCTGATCCGCGAAGCCGAACCGCTCCTGTCCGGGTTCGAACTGGTCCAGGGCAGCATGGACGACGTGTTCATGAGCCTCACCGGTCGCGACATCCGCGAAGACAAGGAGGAGGAGTCGTGAAGGAAGTGACCGCCCTCGTCCGGCGCAACATGCGGCTCTTCTTCCGCGACCGCGCGTCCGTCTTCTTCTCGCTGCTGTCCGTGCTGATCATCATCCTGCTCTACACCCTGTTCCTCGCGAAGATGCAGGTGGACGGCATCACTTCGGCCATCCTGGGCGCCGGCATGGTCCCGGACGCGAAGGCCGTCCGCTTCTTCGTCGACTCCTGGATCATGGGCGGCATCCTCGCCACGGGCACCGTCACGACCAGCCTCGGCGCGATCGGCATCCTCGTCGACGACCGCCACCGCGGCGCGGCGCGCGACTTCCAGGTCTCCCCCGTCCGCCGCTCGCAGCTCGTCGCGGGCTACCTGCTCTCGACCTTCCTCGTGTCGCTGGTGATGAGCACCGTCGCCTTCGTCATCGCCGAAGGCTACATCGTCCTGTCCGGCGGCGAACTGCTCGACGCGGCCTCCATGCTCGGCGCGTTCGGCGTGCTGGCCCTCTGCATCCTGGCCTTCTCGGCCCTCATGTGCTTTCTCGCGACCTTCATGAAGACCCCCGGCGCCTTCGGCTCGTTCAGCACCGTCGTCGGGACGCTGCTGGGCTTCTTCATGGGCATCTACGTGCCGATCGGCGTCCTGCCGGCCTCGATCCAGGTGTTCATGAAGGTGCTCCCCTTCAACTCCGCTGCAGTACTGATGCGGCAGCAGTTCATGGCGAGGCCCCTCGCGGCGGTCTTCGCGGGCGTTCCGGCTCCGGTCTCCGCCGGGTACGAGGAGTTCTACGGCATCACGATGAGCCTCGGCGGCAAGGCGGTTCCGACGTGGGCGATGCTCGCCTTCATCGGGGCGTTCGGCGCCGTCTTCTTCCTGCTCGCGGTGTTCCGCCTCAACCGGAAGATCGGATCGAAATAGCGGTTTCCGGCACGCGCCCGCGGCCTAGGCCGGGCGCGGACCGCCCTCGATCAGGCCAGGGACCGTCCCCTCCGGGTTTCGATGTACCGGAAGAGGCGGTCCCTGTCCGCGTTCAGGATCAGGTCCCCGGGAAATCCGATCTCGTCCAGTAGCGCGAGGACGGGCGCGAAGGCGCCGACGTCCCAGTGCGAATGCGCGTCGGACGTGACGACGACGAACGTCCCGTGCTTCGCGCAGCTCTCGGCGATCCGCCGGCAGTTGGGCACCGACCGCGGGCGCACCTTGAAGGAACCCGCGTTGATCTCGATCGTCTTGCCGGCGTCGCGGCACGCCTTCACGACCGCGTCGACGTCGTAGGGGAACTGGATGCTGCCGGTGTGGCCGAGCGAATCGACCCCCGGGTTCGCGAGCGCGTTCAGGTAGGCCTCCGTGTGCTCCGCGACGGTGCCCGGTGCGAGGCAGGGTTCGTGGAAGCTCGCCACGATCCAGTCCATCCGGCCGAGCATGGTCTCGTCGAGGTCGACGTCGCCGGACAGCGTCCGGATGTTCACCTCGCATCCGCGCAGCAGCCGGACGCCTCCGACCTCCCTCGGCAGCACGCGCAGGTTGTCGAAGTGCCACGGGTGGGGCGCGTCGGGCAGCGCGGGGCCGTGGTCGGTCAGGGCGAGGGCGTCGAGGCCCAGGGCGGCGGCCGCCGCGAGCAGCTCGCCCACGGTGCTGTAGGCGTGGGTCGAGGCGAGCGAGTGGGTGTGAAGGTCGGCGACGATGCGTGGCATTCGGTTCCTCCGCGGGTGGTATCTTCCACCCGTTGATTACGATACAATGGAATCGTCCCTTCTACCAGAGGGGGCGAGAAAATCCAGAAGAAGGGGTGATGGACAATGCTCAAGGTGATCATCGGGAACAAGGGCAGCGGCAAGACCGGACAACTGGTGGACGGAATGAACCGGCAGGTCTTGTCGGAAGGAAAGAACGTGGTGTGCTTCGAACGGGGGCACCGTCTGGTCCACCAGATCCGCCACGAGATCCGGCTCATCGACATGGACGACTATCCCGTCAAGGGTTATCAGGGACTGCTCGGAATGATTTCCGGCGTCTGCGCCAAGGACTACGACGTCACCGACGTCTACATCGACAGCATCGTCAAGGTCGCCAAGGACGATAACCTGGACGACCTGCCCGACTTCCTCGACGAACTCGATGCGTTCGCCCGGGCCAACAAGATCGAGATCACGATCATCCTCAGTGCGGACCCTTCCGCGGTTCCCGCGAGCGTCCTCCGTTTCTGCTCCTGACTTCGACGATTCTCGAAAGGCGTTCCGCGACCCGCGGGACGCCTTTTTTCGTTTGGCGCGCGGGTCGGGATCCGAAGGCACTCAGCCCGGGACCCGCCGGTCCGAACTGCCGGGCTCCTCGACGAGGTGGCGCCAGTACTTCTTCGGCAGGAAGCTTCGCTGGCAGGTCGGATTGAAGCGTTCCTCGATCGCCATCGCCTGGAAGTAGCGCTTCCACATCGCTTCGTACGGATCCGGCCGCGCGGGCGGATTCCACACCGTCGAGGCGCAGTCGTCCGTCCCGTCGCCGACGGTCTCGCCGTCTCGGTCGTTTCCCGCCTCCTCCGGCGCGACATCCACGATCTCCCAGCGCCCTTCCGCGGGGTGGACGATCGCGCGGCCGCGCCGCAGGTCGTGGATCGCGAAGGACTGGTCGTGGAAGCGCTGGGCGAAGTGGTCTCCGATCAGCGGCAGCACGTCGACGGCCGGCTCGATCTCGGACAGGTAGACGGATCCGCGCAGGCGAAACCGGACGACGCCGAGGAAGAAGTGCGCCTCGGCCGTCACCTTGCGGCTCGCCTTCACGACAGCGCCGACCGAGGGCTCCTGCAGGAAGCCGCTCGGGTCGCGGCGCTTCGCGAGGCCCAGTCGGAGGAACGCGACGATCGCGTCCTCGATTCCAGGCACCAGCGACAGCCAGGCCTGGTATACCGTGCCCGGCACTTCCGGTCCCAACCGGGTCGACAGGTACGAGCCCAGCCGGTCGGCGAATCCCTCTTCGGTCTCCACCACCTGGACGGGCAGCAGCGGAATCTGCGCCCCCGGCCGCAGGACCGACGCCGCCCCGTCCGAGCGAAGGCATGCCGCCGCAGCGGTCAGGAATCCCTCGAAGGTGTCGTCGTAGCGCAGGAACACGTTCACGCCCCCTCCGCCACGACCGGCAGGTCCTCGATCCGCAGCTGGAACGGCGCATACCCCTTCTGACCGCACTTGTCGGCCAGCAGCACGCGGAGTTCCGCGGCCTGCGGGATCCGTTCCGCCGCATACCGGCCGGCGGCGGTCAGGAAGAAGCGGGCACGCTTCATCACGATTCCGAGCGGCCGCAGGTCCTCCGTCCGCAGGCGCCCGAGCCGGCGCGCCGCGACGACGCGCTGCGCGGACAGCACGCCGATCCCGGGAACGCGCAGGAGCGTCTCGTAGTCGGCGCGGTTCACGTCCACGGGAAAGCGGTCGAGGTGCCGCATCGCCCAGGCGCTCTTCGGGTCGAGGTCGAGGTCGAGATCGGGGCTTCCCGAGTCGACGATCTCCTCGACGTCGAACCGGTAGAACCGCATCAGCCAGTCGGCCTGGTACAAGCGGTGCTCGCGCAGCAGCGGCGGCGCGGACGTCAAGGCGGGCAGCAGCGGGTGCGCGTTCGTCGGAATGTAGGCGGAGAAGAAGACGCGCTTCATGTCGAAGCGCGAATACAGGTTCTTCGACAGGCGCAGGATCTGCACGTCGCGGTCCGGCGTCGCGCCCACGATCAGCTGGGTGCTCTGCCCCGCCGGGGCGAAGGTCGGAGCGCCGCGGTAGCGGACGAGCTCCTCGCGGTTCGCGGACCGTCGGTCCGCGATGTACGCCATGGGCGCCTCGATGTCGGCCGGCTTCTTCTGGGGAGCGAGCGACAGCAGGGAGCGCGTCGAGGGCAGCTCGACGTTGACGCTGACGCGGTCGGCGAGCCGGCCGATCCGCTCGACGGCCTCCGGAGAAGCGCCGGGGATCACCTTGACGTGCACGTACCCGCGGAAGAGGTGCACTTCTCGCAGCAAACGAAGCGTCTCGATCATCAGGCCCATCGTGTGGTCCGCGTCTCGCACCACGCCAGAACTCAGGAACAGCCCTTCGATGTAGTTGCGGCGGTAGAACTCGATCGTGAGCATCGCGAGCTCCTCCGGGCGGAAGGCGGCGCGCGGCACGTCGTTGGACGAACGGTTGCGGCAATAGGCGCAGTCGTAGTCGCAGTGGTTGGTCAGGAGGACCTTGAGCAACGAAATGCAGCGCCCGTCGTCGGTCCAGGTGTGGCAGATCCCGCCGGCCACGGTACTGCCGACTCCGGCGCCCGACGAGGCCGACCGCTCGCTGCCGCTGGAGGTGCAGGCCACGTCGAACCGGGCGGCATCGCCCAGGACCGCGAGCTTCTCGATCACGTCCACCCGGCTCCCTCCTTCGGCGAAGGCCCTCTCCGGGCCTCACCTCGATTGTATCAAAGGGAGAATGTGAACGCAAACGTATGTTCGGTTTTAACCGACGGCGTCGTGTGCAGGACCGGCTCCTTCAGCCTCGCTTTTCGGGAAGGATTTCCAGCCAGTAGCCGTCGGGGTCCTCGATGAAGTAAAGCCCCATCGCCTTGTTCTCGTAGACGATGCAGCCCATCTCCTGGTGCAGGCGGAACGCCTTGTCGAAGTCGTCCACCTTGAAGGCGATGTGCGACTCGTTGTCGCCGAGGTCGTACGGTCCTTCCTTGTCGCGCAGCCAGGTCAGCTCGATCGCGTGCCCGGTCGAGCCGTCGCCGAGGAACACCAGCTGGAAGCTGCCGTCGGCCGCGCGGTTCCGGCTCGTGACGGCGAGCCCGAGCGCCTTCCCGTAGAATTCGACCGACCGCTCCAGGTCCTTGACGTTGATGTTGTTGTGGACGATGCGGAATTTCATGGTCCTACCTCCCTGGGGTTCGGTTATCCGGGCCATCCGGCGAGAACGAAGCGCCCGGCCCCGCGAACTGGACGACCTTCGCGGTCTCTCCCGCCTCCCGCGCGAGTCCGGCGGGCTGGTCGGTCCCGGCCGGCAGATGCATCGGGACGAGCCACCGGGTCCGGACCCTCCGGGCGAACCGGAGCGGACCGCGCGCCGCATGGATCCCCAGCCGCGGGTCGAGCGGAAGGAAGGCGACGTCGAGGGGACCTTCCCCCGCCGCTTCCTGCGCGGTGCGGAGATCCTCCACGACGCCGTCGAAGGCCGCTTCATCCGCCGCGAGTTCCTCCGGCGTCGATTCGTCCTCCCAGTACCAGTCGTTCAGGTCGCCCGCGTAGAAGAGCGTTCGCCCATCGAGTCGGACCCGGAACGAAACGCCCCGGTCGGTCGACCCGAACGTCGCGACCTCGATTGCGGCGGGCCTGCCGGCTTCGGCCGGGAGGCCGTCCGCGCCGAGGCGGAACGCCATTCCGGGCCGCATGCGGACCGCTTCGACCCCCGCCGCGCCACGCCGTCTCTTCCCGTCTTCCAGGAGTATCTCCGCGGCTTCGTCCTCGAGCACTAGATAAACGCCCGGCTCCCGGGCCCATTCGAGCACGATCGGGCTGCAGTGGTCGGTGTGTGCATGCGAGACGAACACGAAGACGGGGCGGAGCGCCCGTCCCGGTTCGCGTCGCCTACGGAAGAAGTCCGGCAGGACGCCGGCCGGATCCTGGAACAGGTCGAAGACGAGGGCGGCGTCTTCTCCCTCGACCAGGAAACCGCTGTGGAAGATCCAGTGAATCTGCATATCGCACCTCGATAACCGGACCCTTCGTTACTCTTCCGGGGACCGTACCCTGATTATAATCCCAGTGGACCGGAGCGGTCCGTAACGCAGATTCCACGGAACCCACAAGGAGGACCGGATATGAAGAAGATCGACGGCAGAGGACTGAAGACCTGGATCGCGGAAGGGAAGCCGATGCTGCTGCTGGACGTGCGCGAGCCGTCCGAACTCCGCACGCCGCCCGGTGCGATTCCCGGCGTGGTCAACATCCCCCTAGGTCAGCTGCAGGCCCGCCTGCCCGAAATCGCAGCCTGGAAGGGCGGGACCGTGCTCTCGATCTGCCGTTCCGGCGCACGCGCGACGTCCGCCGCCCGCTTCCTCGAATCCTCCGGATTCTCCGACGTCGTGCTGCTCGAAGGCGGCATGATGATGTACAATCGCTAGCAGAGGGCCATCCACGAATCGTCAGGCCCGGGGAGGCGGAACCATGCTCAAGGAATTCAAGAACTTCGCCCTGAAGGGCAACGTGCTCGACCTCGCGATCGGCGTCATCATCGGCGCCGCCTTCGGCAAGATCGTCTCCTCGC
Organism: uncultured Eubacteriales bacterium; assembly: GCA_903835065.1. GTDB lineage: Bacteria > Bacillota > Clostridia > Saccharofermentanales > UBA5734 > CAILLO01. Next base: position 25,102 of record CAILLO010000035.1, on the reverse strand, counting down.
TGGTCAGCGACCTGTTCATGCCCGTGATCGGGTACCTGACCTCGGGCATCAGTTTCACCGACCTCAAGGTCGTGCTCAAGGCCGCCGTCCTCGACGGGACCACCGTCGTGAAGCCCGAGGTCGCGCTGACCTACGGCAACTTCATCCAGACGACCGTGGACTTCCTGATCGTCGCGCTGTCGATCTTCCTGTTCGTCCAACTGATCAACAAGGCGAAGGAGCGCTTCGAGAAGAAGGAACGCGCTGCGGAGGCCGCCGCGGCGGCGGCGGCAGTGGCGGCGGCTGCGGCCGCGACGCCCGCGAAGACCGCGGAGACCGAACTGCTCGAGGAGATCCGGGACCTGTTGAAGAAGCAGCAGAAATAGGCGACGCCTGGTTCAGGCCAGGAGCGCGAACAGTCCCAGCCCCGCGGCGCCCGCCACGAGAGAACTCAACCCATTGACCAGGTCGTTGTCCATCCAGGCGAAGCCGCGCTCCAGCGTGAGGGCGGCTCCGTCGATTTCCGTGCGCTCCGTCCAGCCGTCCCGCCGGGGGTCCCGGTACTTCGCCTGCATCGTGTCGCCGAGGAGGCTGTCGATCAAGGACCCGAGCGTGCCCGCGACGAGGATCGCCACGACGGCCAGGATCGACTTCAGCGGCGGAAGTCCGACGAACAGGGCGAGCGGAGCGACGAACGCCGCGCCCACCAGCGCGCCGACGAACCCGAGGGTCGTCACGCCGCCGGAGATGCCGCGCCTGACGGGCTTGCCCGTCAGGAACGAGACCGGACCTCTGCGGCTCAGCATGCCGAGCTCCGAGGACCAGGTGTCGGCCCCGGCGGCCGACAGGGCGCAGAGTCCGCCGCCGAGGAAGACCGGCGAGCGGTCGAGGACGTACAGCACGAGGAAGAACAGCGCGGGGCCGCCGTTCGCGAGGACCTGGACGGCGGAGCGGGCGCCCGTCCGGCGGTGGACGGCCTTCGCGTCGGGCTCCTTGAGGCGGCTTCCCGTCTTCGAGATCAGGACCGCGGGGCCGAAGAAAAGTCCGAGGGCGATGAAGGGCACCCAGCCGCCGGTCCACTGCACCGCCGTGCCGAGCAGGATCGCGGCCGCGCTGGCCGGAGCCGTCAGGGAGCCGCGCGCGAAGGCCGGCAGGATCAGCACCGCGCTGGCCGCGAAGCCGAGCGCGTAGGGGATCAGGTCGGGGTGCGTCGACAGCAGCCAGGCCAGCGCCGCGGACGACAGCGGCACCGTGAGGTTGTCGAAACCCATCGGGGTGACCAGTTCGACCACGACGGCGGCGCCCGCAACGGCGAGCGCCAGTAGAACGGACGACGGGACGCCGGAGAAGCCGGCCACCAGTGCGGTCGTCGCGAGAACGGCGGCGAACAGGACGGCCGAGCCCTCGAAGGATTTCTTCGAGCCAGGGAACCGGGTCTTCCCGAAGCGCTTGCCCACCACCGCGGCGAATCCGTCCCCGTATCCCATGGCGAGGATGCCGACGGCGCCCACCCAGGGCCGGCAGGGGGACGAGAAGGTCCATGCGGCGAGGATCAGCAGCGAAAGGGCGTACCAGACGGTGCCGAAGTCCTCCCGTCCCCCGCCCCGCTCCATCGCCTTGAAGATGCCGAAGCGATAGGACGCGTAGTTGATCGCCACGAACGCCGCGGGCACGACGACGGCCCAGACGGGGCTCGAGAACGCCCACATCGCGATCAGCCACCAGTTCGAGACGAGGACGTGGACCATCTTCCGGCTGGCTTCGCCCTGGATCAGGCCACGCTTCAGCAGCACGGTCGACAGACCGATCACGAGGAAGACGTAGGCGAACGAGACGACGATGCCGATCCAGGGACTCATGCGGCTCAACCTCCCAGGGCGACCAGGCACTTCCGCCACTTCGGCACGGAGTTCCGACGTTTCAGGCAATCATACCCGTGGCGCCGCACTTCCTGAAGAATCGCACGATACACCTTCGCGGATACGCGCAAGGATTTCCGGGAGTCCGCGTCATAGAGGCGGACGGAGCCGAGGAACTCCTCGTACCAGCTTTCGGCGGTCTTCGCGTACCCTTCCCACAGCGCGCGGAACGCCGCCGACGCCTGCCCCGTCGCGAGGTCGGACGCCGTCACGCCGGCCTCCTCCATCCGCGCGGCCGACAGATAGATCCGGCCCATCCGCAGATCCTCGCCGACGTCGCGGAGGATGCTGGTCAGCTGCATCGCGTCGCCCAGCCGGACGGCGGTCTCCCGAAGGGCTTCCCGTCCATGCGTGGCCAGGATCGGAAGCAGCATGAGACCGACTGTTCCCGCCATCCGGTGGCAGTACCGATAGAGAGCGGCATCGTCCTCGGGCTGCCGGAAATCGCGGTCCGAAGCGAGGCCGTCGACGAGTTCGCGGAAGGGCGCTTCGTCCAGCCCGAACCTGCCCGAGGCCCAGCGCAGGGCTCGCCACATGTGCGAATTCGGGGTCTCCCCGCCGCGGTAGCGCCGCCACTGCATGCAGAGGATCTCGAAGGCCTCCGGCTCGACGGGCGTATCCACGGCGTCGTCGAAGAGCCGGCAGAAGGCGTACACGGCCCACACCGCCTGCGCCTTCTCGAGCGGCAGCCTGCGGAAGGCGAAATGAAAGGACATCGAGTGGCGCTCGGTCAGCGACTCGCACCAACGGAGGTCGTCGGCCAGCGAGGCGTCCGCGGGAGATGCGTCCGCAGGTGCGGAGCCGGGGAGCCGCTTCTCAGCCAAGGCGGGTCCCTCCCTTCCCCTTCGTACGGTCGTCGCGGAGGATTTCACCGACGGCCAGCTGTGCGGATGCCGGCGCAATCGGCACGCCGGCACCGAGGTGCACGCTCGCCCCCGCGAAGTAGAGGCCTCGGCAGGTGCGGGAACGGCACGGCGGGCGGAAGTCGTTGCCCTGCAGCAGCGTCGGGCGCGGGCGGACGGCCGAGGCGAGCCTCGACACGCCCGCGCCGACGACGATGACCTTCTTCTCCATGGCGGATCCTCCTCCACGGACGCCCCGACGGGTCGCCCAGGCCGGCGCCGCCCGGGTTGCGGACGATGTCGGTCCCAGAGGACAGTATACTATTCCTGGATGTCGGAAAGAGGACAGACGACCTTCTTGAGGAAAATGTCGGCGATGTAGGGGTCGAACTGGTGGCCTATGCCCTGGCGGATCTCCTCGGCCGCTTCGTCGATCGAGAGGGCCTCGCGGAAAGGCCGGTAGTTGGTCATCGCGTCGAACGAGTCGGCGACCGTCAGGATGCGGGCGAGCCGGGGGATGTTCATGCCGGAGGCGCTCTGCGGATAGCCCGTGCCGTCCCAGCGCTCGTGGTGCGCGAGGATGGCTTCGGCGATGTGGAAGAGCTCGGGCGTCGCCTGGGCGATCCGGTACCCGACTTCCGTGTGCCGCTTCATCTCGAGCCACTCGGACTCGTCGAGGTCGGTCGGCTTGAAGACGATGGTCTCCTTGACCGCGATCTTGCCGATGTCGTGGACCATCGCGAGCATCTCGAGGTCGGTCTTGTCCTTCTCGGACAGGCCCATGGCGTCGGCGATCCTCTGGCAGCAGGCGGCGATCCGCTCGGTGTGCCGGTCGCTCTCGAGGCAGCGGTCGAAGAGCAGCCCCTTGATCGACTCGAGGAGGCTGGTCCGGAAGACCTTGTTCTCCTCCATCTTGGTCCGGAACATCGCGTTTTCCGCATCGCGGACGATTTCCTCGAAGCGCGCGCCCGGCTTGTCCCATACGGCGGAGCCGAGCGAGATGCTGACGGGCAGGGAGCCCGCATGGACCAGGCCGCTGCGGCTCCGGATGCACTCGACGAGGTCCTGGCCCTCCGCGGCGCCGTGACCCGGCAGCAGGACGGAGAACTTGTCGCCGCCGAGCCGGAACACGGTCGCGTCCTTGGGGGCGCATTCCCGAAGCACGGTCGCGACTTCGCACAGCAGGCGGTCGCCGAGATCGTGTCCGAAGACGTCGTTGGTGATGCGCAGGCCGTTCACGTCGCCCATGACGACGACGACGGGCCGTCGCTCGGCCGCGGACAGCCGCTTGGTCTCGCGTTCGAAGAACCGGCGGTTGAAGAGCCCCGTGGTGGGGTCGTGCAGGCTGAGATACTCGACCTCCTCCTGCAGCTGCCGCTCGGTGCTCCGCAGGGGGGCCGGGCGCAACTTGAGCGCGCTGATGTCGGACAGGACGACGCCGACGTGTTCTTCCGCTGGAGAGAACGCATGGCAGAGGAGGTCGAGGTCGGTCGCATCGTTGTGGAAGCCGAATCGGTCGGCCTTCCGGGTCGTCGCGACGGTCGCGAAGCGCTGCAGCGCGGGGGGGGATCCTGGGAGAAGACCCCGGAAGCGAGGTTGCCTTCGGCCTTCGCGCGGTCGATGCCGGTCAAGGCCGCGAAGGCGTCGTTGCAGCTCAGAATGCGGTAGTCGACGGCCGTCCCGTCGTCTCCGGCGACGATGCGGAGAATCGCGAGCCCCTCCTGGAGGGCCTCGGACAGGCCGCGGAGGACTTCTTCGGCGTGGACCGCATAGAGCGCTTCGATCATCGGATTACTCTTGGCGACGACCATGTTCCTACCTCCGGCTGGACTTCTGGGGGTACCTGACATGGGGAGGTCGTGCAAACGATTCCATCATAGCATAAGATACGAAAAGCAAAGGGGGATTTTACGGGTCGTTCCCTGGAACCTGCAAGGATTCTGGTCATTTCCTGTCCGATTCGCCTCTCCGCAGCCCACGGCGTTGAAGGAGGCGTGCATTCGTAGTATCTTCGAGAGAACGAACCGGAAGGAGTGTGGAACATGCGACAGACCTTGTCCGTCCTCGTCGAGAACCGCGCCGGCGTGCTCGCCCGGGTCGCCAGCCTCTTCTCCCGCCGTGGCTTCAACATCGACAGCCTCGCGGTCGGCACGACGCGGAATCCTGCCGTCTCCCGGATCACGATCTGCGTCGAGGGGGACGAGAATCTCGTCGACCAGATCGTCAAGCAGCTGTACAAGCTCCAGGACGTGCTGATGGTCCGCCACCTGCCGCCCGACGAACATTTCACGCGCGAACTCGTCCTCGTGAAGGTCCGCGCCGACGCCGCCCGGCGGATGGAGATCCTGCAGATCGTCTCGATCTTCCGCGCCCACGTCGTCGACGTCTCCCCCGCCACGCTGACGATCGAAGCCACGGGCACGACCGACAAGACCGGCGCCCTGGTCGACATGCTGGACCCCTACGGGGTCCTCGAGGTCGTCCGGGCCGGCGCCATCGCCATCGAGCGCGGAGAGCGTACCATGGGTCCCACCCAGACGAAGGAGGAATAGAAAGATGAAGAAGATCTACAAGGATTCCGAGGTCTCCACGGACGCCCTCAAGGGCAAGACCGTCGCCGTGATCGGCTACGGCAGCCAGGGGCACGCCCACGCGCGCAACCTGCATGAGAGCGGCGTGGACGTCGTGGTCGGCCTCTACGCCGGCAGCCCGTCCTGGAAGAAGGCGGAGGACGCCGGACTCAAGGTGCTCAAGACCGCCGACGCCGTCAAGAAGGCCGACGTGATCATGATCCTCGTCAACGACGAGAAGCAGCACGAACTTTACAAGAACGACATCGCCCCGTACCTCACGGCCGGCAAGGCCCTCGCCTTCGCCCACGGCTTCAACATCCTCTACGGCCGCGTCGTGCCCCCCGCCGACGTCGACGTGTTCATGGTCGCCCCCAAGGGTCCCGGCCACACCGTCCGCAGCCAGTACACCGCGGGCCGCGGCGTGCCGGCTCTCGTCGCCGTCCACCAGGACGCGACCGGGCATGCGCGTGAAATCGGGTTCGCCTACGCCGCCGGCATCGGCGCCGCTCGGGCTGGCGTGATCGAGACGACCTTCAAGGACGAGACCGAGACCGATCTCTTCGGCGAGCAGGCCGTCCTGTGCGGCGGCGTCGCGGAGCTCATGAAGGCCGGGTTCGACACGCTGGTCGAGGCCGGGTACGACCCGGTCAACGCCTATTACGAGTGCGTGCACGAAGTGAAGCTGATCGTCGACCTCGTCGCCCAGGGCGGCCTGACGCTGATGCGCTATTCCGTCAGCGACACCGCCGAATACGGCGACTACAGCGTCGGCCGCCGCATCATCACCGACCAGACCCGCGCCGAGATGAAGAAAGTGCTCCAGGAGATCCAGGAAGGCACCTTCGCCCGGAACTGGGTGCTCGAGAACATGGCCGGCCGCCCGGCGTTCATGGCCCGCCGGAAGATCGAGCAGGAACTCCCCGTCGAGAAGATCGGCGCCGAGATCCGCTCCATGATGACCTGGAACCGCGAGATCGAGGTCTAGGACCCCGGTCCGCGCCGCTTCCGTCCGGCTGCGAAGAGGTCGTCCCGCGAATCCGGGGCGGCCTCTTCCCTTTTGCAGTTCCTATTGCAGCGTGACCCCCACGATGACGTTGCCGCGTGTGCCGACCACGAGCTGGTTGCCGAAGATCGCGGGCGTCGATTCGATGTTGTGCGCGCTCTGCTCGTCCGCCGTCCCGACGTTCTTCTTGGTCTGCAGCACGGAGAGTTTCGCGCCGGTCATTCCGTCCAGCAGGTGGATCTGTCCGCCCGAATCGCAGATCACGATGTAGGGGTTGCCGTCCGCATCGTAGATGTCGATCGGAGAGCTCCATGAATAGGCGCTCATCTTGTACGTCCAGACGACCGCCCCGGTGTCCTTGTTGAACGCCACGACCGAATCGCCGCTGTAGATGCCGTTGGTCATGCAGAACGAGAAGACGACCAGGTCCGACATCTTCTTCTTGCCGACGACGGGCGAGCCGAGGCAGCCGCCGTTGATATCGTCGCCCACGTTCGCAGCGTTCTTGGTCCAGCACGGGACGGACGTCTTCCAGGCGACCGCGCCGGTCAGCGGGTCCATCCGGTACACGTAGGCGTTGCCGAGGTAGTTGCCGATGATATCCTTCTGCCAGTCGACCTCGGTGCCGGTGTAGAGCGACAGTTTCCCGTTGTGGAGGTCGAGCGTCGGGGTGACGTCCGAGTCGTCCGGCAGCGGATAGGACCAGACCGGGGTCATGGTGTCCAGGTCGATGCAGTTCACGACGCCCGAGTTGTCGTTGAAGTAGGCGTAGTGGCCGTAGATCGAGGCCGAGCTCTCGACGCCCTGCAGCGTGACGGCGTCGGAATCGTAGCGATAGGCCACGGACACGGGGTCGACGGTCAGCGTCTTCTTCGTGCGGTCGAACACCGTGTTCAGCTTCAGGGTGTAGATCATGCCGTTCTCGTTGGGGTAGATCAGGGTGTCGGTCTTGCCATCGACGATCGGCGAGGAATCGCAGGCGCCCCATTCATGCCGGTAGGACCGCTGGTCGATGCCGTTCTGGAAGTACATCATCTTCGAATCGATCAGGTTGAAGATGCGGTAGCCGATTTCATGAATGCTCGACGTCGGAGGCTGGAAGTCGCCCTGTCCGACATAGAGGATGGGCCACCCCCGCGGGTCGACGGCGGGGCTTCCCTTGATCGGCGCGCCGACGTGGATCGGGTCGCGGGTCGCCTTGCCGTCGTCGAGGTCGTAGAAGTAGATGTTGCCGTCCATCGTGGCGGAGATGCACTCCTTGAGGCCCACCTTCGCCTTCTTGTCGGGATAGAGGTCCATCATCTGCTGGACGTCCCAGTCCCATTGGACGATGACCGGCTGTCCGGTCCAGCCGGTGCCCGTCCACGAGAAGGCCCACTGCGACGACTTCAGGCTGCCCACCGGGCGCTCCCAGACCTGTGCCATCGTCTTGTCCGTCAGCGTGACGAGGCCGAAGGCGCTCGACGAGCGGAAATTGTTGCCGCGGTAGGTCAGGACGCCCTTCACCTGGGCGTATTCGGTGGGGTCTCCGAAGGAGATCGGGTTCGACCGCAGGAAGGAACCGAGTTTGCCCGTCACGTCGAAGATGTCGGAAACCAGATTGTGCAGCGACGGCAGGGCGTCGGCGACGACCGTGCCCATCTCGGACGGCGTGCCGACCGTGGCGGGCTCGAGGATCGGGTTGATCCACGGCGGCGGGGTCGGCGAGGGCGTCGGGGTCGGTGTCGCGGAGGAAGTCGACGTGGCGGCGGGCGCCCTGGGCGTCGGCGTCGGGCCGACGCCGGCGGGCAGGACGTACTTGAACAGGGCGACGACACCGACCATCGCGACCAGGACGGCCGCCAGGGCCATCAGGACACGCATCGGGCCGGACGACGGGCCGCTTCTCCGGACCGCCTTCCGACCGTAGGGTCTCCGGTGCGGCCCCGAGCGCCCGTATCGGCCCGGGTCGACGTTCTCGTTCCTCATGGCTTTCTCCCTTCGGAAGCTTCCGCGTCCTGGCTGTCCTGGATCAGCTGTTCGAGCCGGCGCAGCCGGTGGTTCATCCCGGATTTCCCGATGGGCGGTTCCATCAGTTCCCCGAGCTCGGCGATCGAAAGGTCCGGGTTCTCGAGCCGCGCCTCCGCAGCCTGTCGCAGCGCGTCGGGCAGGCCCGACAGCCCGCCGTGGGCGAGCAGCCGCCGGATGCCGACCTGCTGGCGCGCGGCCGTGTCGGCCAGGCGCTGCAGGTTCGCGCTGTCGCAGTTCACGACGCGGTTGACGGAATTGCGCACTTCCTTCTCGACGCGCTCCCCCTCGAGTTCGAGCAGCGACTGGTGCGCCCCGGTGTGAAGAAGGAAGTCCGAAATCGGCTGGCCTTCCTTCAGATAGGCGACGCTGTATCCGACGCGTCGGAGGATGCCGCAGTGCATGCCCAGAGAGGCGAACAGCAGCGCGGCGGATTGCGCGCCGGCCTGGCGGCGGGCGGCGATCTCCAGGTGGTAGGCCTTGGTGGGTTCGGCGAGGGAGCCGCAGGCGAGGAACATGCCGCGCAGACCTGCCACGCGGCAGCATTCGTTCTCGTACATCGGACGCCGGCCGGCGTCCGCGGAAAGCGAGCCGCGCGTCGCGTCGAAGCCGGCGGTGGCCAGCAGGTCGGCCACGAGGCACCCGAAGGCCGGCTCGCCCGTCATCGAGACGGAGAGGATCTCCCTCCCCGGCTCGACGACCACGTCGGCGTCGTAGGTCTCGGACAGCATCGCGGACAGCCGGTCGGCGAAGGCCGCGTGGGCGGTGTGCACGGTCACGGAGCCGGCGCGGAACCGGCCCATGGTCATGAGTACCCCGGCGATCTCCGCCTGAATGCAGCAGAGGTCGCCCCAGGGCACGGCACAGAGTTCTTCCTTGACCCGTTTGGAAAAGGACGGTCCCGTCATTCGTCGCCCGTCATTTCCGGCGCTTCGGATCGCGGTCGATGTCGCGGTGGTCGACGTGGATCTGCAGCCCCTGTCCGCTCAGCCTGTCGGCGAGGTCCTGCGCGAGGACCACCGAACGGTGCCGGCCGCCCGTGCACCCGATGCCGAGCGTCAGCCGAACCTTGCCTTCGCGGATATAGAACGGAATCACGTAGTCCAGCATGCCGGCCACCCGGTCCATGAACTCCTTCGTCTCCGGAAAGGCGCAGACGAAGTCGCGGACGGGCTGGTCGAGGCCGCTCAGGGTCTTGAGCTCGGGTTCGTAGAAGGGGTTCGGGATGAAGCGGACGTCGACGACGCTGTCGCAGTCCGGTGGGATGCCGTACTTGAACCCGAAGGACTGGATCAGGATGGACATCCGGTTCTCGCGCCCCTCCTCGGAGAGCAGCTTGTACATCGCGTTGCGCAGGTCCGACGGTGCCATGTTCGTGGTGTCGAACACGTCGGTCGCATGCTCCTTGAGGGGCTCGAGCTTCGCGCGCTCCAGGGAGAGCGCCTGCGAGATGCTGCGGCCGCCCTCGGCGAGCGGGTGGTTGCGGCGGGTCTCCTTGTAGCGGCCGATCAGGACGGCGTCGGAGGCCTCGAGGAAGACGATCCGGTACGGGATGCGTATTTCCTCGATTTCGTCGAGCGCCGGGAGGATCCCCGAGAACATCTCGAAGCTGCGGATGTCGACCACGAAGGCGACTCGGCGGATGCCGGTCCCCTCGGTGCCGCCGCTCTTCGTGAACGTGCGCACCATCTGCGGCAGGACGACGGGCGGCAGGTTGTCGATGCAGAAGAAGCCCATGTCCTCGAGATAGTTCATCGCCAGGCTCTTGCCGGCGCCGGACATGCCGGTCAGGATCACGATTTCCATGCCTCACCACTCCCCTATGAACAGGATCTCGGGTTCGAGCCGGACGCCGGTCCGCTCCGAGACGGCATCCCGCACGCGTTCCATCAGGCGGCGGACGTCCTCCGCGGTCGCCCCGCCGGCGTTGACGATGAAGCCGGCGTGCTTCGGCGACACCTGCGCGCCGCCCTCCTTCGCGCCCTTCAGGCCGCACTCCTCCACGAGCCGGCCGACATAGCGGCCGGGCGGGCGGCGGAACACGCTGCCCGCGCTCGGCAGTTCGAGCGGCTGGCTCTCGCGGCGGCGGCGGCCGAAGTCATTGACGGCGTCCTGAACGGCCCGCGGATCGGCGGCGGCGAGCCGGACGGTCGTGCGCGTCACGACGCGTCCACCTCCCAGGAAGGCGCTGCGGCGGTACCCGAAGCCGTGCGCCTCGCCCTCGGCGACACAGGCGGCTCCGTCTTCGTCGAGGTATTCCGTGAGGACGACGACGTCCTGCATGCACCGGTCGTAGGCGCCGGCGTTCATCAGCACCGCTCCGCCCACGGTCCCGGGAATGCCCGACAGGGCCTCGAGGCCGGACAATCCTTGGCGCGTGCAATAGGCGGCGAGGGCGGACAGCCTGGCGCCCGCCTCCGCGTGGACTTCCCGCATGCCGTCCCGCGACGCGCCGGGACCGATCCGGGCGAATCCGTCGCCGAGCGCGACGACCACACCGCGGATCCCCCGGTCCGCGACCACGACGTTGGAGCCGTTCCCGAGGAGGGTGGACGGGACGCCGTTCTCGCGGCAGAAGCGCAGGGCGGCGGCGATATCGTCGACGGACGAGGGGGAGACGAAGACGTCGGCGGGGCCGCCGACCCTGAAGGTCGTGCGGGAGGACATGGGGACGCGTTTCTCCACCTGGGCCAGGGAACCGGGTCCGAGCCGTTCGGCCAGGGCGGCGGCCAGCGTGTCGACGTCCAGCGGAACGGTCACGACTTGACCCCGAAGACCCTTTCCGTCAGGGCCTTCGCGGCGTTGTACCCCATCTGCTTCTGGCGGAAGTTGATCGCGGCGACCTCGACGATGACGGCCAGGTTGCGGCCCGGGCGGACGGGAATCGTCAGCGACGGGACGTCGATCCCCAGGATATCCGTATGCTCTTCGGTGAGCCCGACGCGGTCGTAGCTCTTGCTCTCGTCCCAGATCTCGAGGTTGATCACGAAGTTGATGTTCTCCTGGATCTTGACCGACGAGACGCCATAGAGCTCCTTGACGTCGAGGATGCCGATGCCGCGGATCTCGATCAGGTGACGGATGATCTCGGGCGCCTGTCCCAGCAGCGTGGTGTCGGAGACGCGGCGCACCTCGACGAGGTCGTCGGCGATCAGGCGGTGCCCTCGCTTCACGATCTCGAGCGCGGTCTCGGACTTGCCGACGCCGCTCTCGCCGAGGATCAGGATGCCCTCGCCGTAGACCTCGACGAGCACGCCGTGCAGCGAAGTGCGCGGCGCCAGTTCGACGTTCAGGTACTTGCCGAGGGAGGCCATGAACTCGGAGGTCGGCGCCGTCGTTCGGAGGACGGGGATATCGTACTTGCGGGCGACCGCCTCCATCTCCGGGAAGACGGCGTGGTTGCGCGTCAGGATCAGGCAGGGGATTCCGGTCGCGAACAGCGCGTCGATGCGCGTGCGGCGCTCACGGGACGTCAGGCGCTCGAGATAGGCGGTCTCCATGTTCCCGATCACCTGGATCCGGTCGGGGCCGAAGTGGTCGAAATAGCCGGCCAGCTGGAGCCCGGGGCGGGTCAGGTCGGCGATGCCGATGCGCGTCTCCTCGGGGTTGCCGCAGGGGAGGACGCGTTCCAGCTTGAATTCGCGGATGATGCTCGCGAGGGTGACGGAGTTCATGGCAGAAGCCTCCTGGCCGGTTCCCGGAAATCGTTTCCAGTGTAGCATAGGCGGAGGGCGTGCGAAAGGGAATGGAAAAGGGCCGGACTTCAGGTCCGGCCCTTCCTCGGGAGTCTTCTGGAGCGGGCAACGAGATTCGGACTCGCGACTTTCACCTTGGCAAGGTGACACTCTACCACTGAGTTATGCCCGCGCTGTTGCCGATTATAGACGAAGCGGGAATTCGGTGTCAACCGGTTCGCCGCACCAGATCCTACGGAGCGTTCAGGTCCGTGAGGCGTCGGAAAAGGCGCTCGGCGCCGTCAACTCGGGCGGTCCCCGTCCGACGCGAAGGGGTTGCGGACGTCCGTCAGGACGCCTCCGAGCCGGCGGATCGCGTTGGTCACCTCATAGAAGGTCTGGCGATCGATCCGGCCCTCGAAGCGGTCCAGAAATCCCTTGAGCGTCGGGACCGCGCGGCCGTCGCCGTAGTCCCCCAGGCAGATCGCTCCGACGGCCTTGTGCTCCATGCGGCGGAACGCGGCGCGCAGGCACTGGAACAACCGTTCGTCGGGGTGCTGGCTCCCGATGTCGGCGATCGCGATCAGCATGTAATCGATCGGGCCCTCCAGCGAGACCTCGTCCGACCGGGTCGCGGACTCGACGTAGCCGGCCAGCACCTTCGCGGCTTCCGGCCCGATCGCCTTGCAGTAGTCGCGGAACGCCTCGGCGACGGTCTCGTCGGGGTCCGACAGGGACGAGAACTTGGCGGCGAACAGTTCCAGGGCGTCCTTGTTCCCCCACTCGCCGAGCAGGGAGATCGCTCGGGCGCCGACCAGCACGCCGGACGGGCGGTCCTCCGTCCCGGACGCGCCTTCCCAGGAAGGGGTCAGGGCCAGGGTCATCAGCGCATCGGCGGCGGCCGTCCCGAACGAGCCGAGTTTCATCTTCAGGAGGTCGGGAATCTGGTCGTCGCAGCGCAGCGCGGCTTCCTCGAAGAAGACCATCGCGACGTCGAGCGTCTCCAGGGATTCGAGGACCGATCCGGGCGTGCGCCCGCCCAGTCCGTCGAGCGGGGCGTCGAACCACGCCTGCAGGTCGTTCGCGGCGACGTTGCGGAGGTGCGTCTCGAAGTCCGGTTCCTTGAGGTCCTCCTCGTCGTCGATCCCCGACAGGACTTCGTCCAGCGTCGCCGCAAGGGTGACGTTGTAGGCCTCCATCAGGAGGGCGGCTTCCTTGCGCGGGTCGTGGACGGGATTCTTCATGCCTGGGTTTCTCCTTCGGGGTGCAGGAACGGCCCCCGTTTCCGGAGGCCGTCCTCGAATTCTGGAGGCACCACCCGGAGTTGAACCGGGGCGTAAAGGTTTTGCAGACCTCTGCCTTACCTCTTGGCTATGGTGCCATGTCGCGTCCGGCGCACCCTTCGGTGCGCCGGACGGAGTCGTGGAGCGGGCAACGAGATTCGGACTCGCGACTTTCACCTTGGCAAGGTGACACTCTACCACTGAGTTATGCCCGCGACTTGGTGGGTACTACAGGACTTGAACCTGTGACCCCGTGCGTGTGAAGCACGTGCTCTCCCGGCTGAGCTAAGCACCCAGGGAACCTGGTGACCCGTAGGAGAATCGAACTCCTGTTCCCGCCGTGAAAGGGCGGTGTCTTGACCGCTTGACCAACGGGCCTGGTGGTAGCGGTAGTCGGATTCGAACCAACGACACTTCGGGTATGAACCGAATGCTCTGACCAGCTGAGCTATACCGCCATGTTCCGTTTTCCAGGTACGTTCGCGGGGCCAACCGCGATGCGCTTCATGATTCTATCAGTGTGCCTTCGCAACTGTCAACAGGATTCTCCGGAGCGCTCGAGCCAGTCCCGGACATCGTCGACGAGAATGCGGAGCGTCTCGTCGTAGGCTTCGCGACCGAGCCCGATCGGGTCGGAGACGTCCTTCCCTTCGGCGACGCACCGGATGCGGTCCGCGAATCCGGGGAACCGGCGAAGGAGTTCGCGGCGGTGGCTGTCGGTCATCGCGAGCACGACGTCGGCTCCGGCCACGTCCTCGCGGGTCACGCGGTGCGCGCGGTGGTCCGAGAGGTCCTGTCCGAAGCGCGCCTGGACGGCCGCGGAGGCGTCCTCCGTCGCGCTCATGCCCTCGAAGGCTCCGAGGCCCGCCGACGACGCGACGTGCGGCAGATCGAGCTGCAGGGCCATCTGGTTGAACGCCGCCGCCGCCATCGGGCTGCGGCAGGTATTGCCCGTGCAGACGAACAGGACCTTCACGGACCCTGCACCTCCCCTTCGAGACCGCCCGCCGCCTTCTCGAGGCGATTGCGGTAGGCGGCGCCCAGTCCCGCCGGGTCGACCGACTGCGCCACGATCACTTCCGCGCCGGCGTCGTCGAGTCGGCGAAGAGCGTCGAACAGGGCGGCCGAGGCGGAAAGGGCGTCGTCGGTCCGACCCCAGTCGACGGACAGGACGATGCGGCCGCGCGGGACGACGGCGGAGACAAGCGGGCAGGAGAGCGACAGCAACGTGTCGTGGCCTGCGAAGAGTCCGACGCGGCGGCCGGCGGCGATCTCCTGCGCGGCGAGCGAGAGGACCGCATCGGCGCGGGCGTCGTCGTCGGGTCCGTCGGCGACGAGGACCCGGGCCCGGGGCGCGTAGTGGCGGTACTTGAGACCGGGCGACCGGGGCGCCGCGGTCGGGTCGGCGGAGACGAACGAGGAGGCATCCACGGGGTCGAGGCCGGTGGCCATCCGGATATGCTCCGCGGTCACGGCCCCGGGTCGCAGGATCACGGGCACCTCGCCGGTCGCGTCGACCACCGTCGACTCGAGGCCGACATCGCAGGGCCCTCCGTCGACGAGCCAGGGAATCCGCCCGTCGAGGTCCTGGAGCACGTGCTCGGCGCGCGTCGGGCTGGGGCGGCCGGAGCGGTTGGCCGAGGGGGCGGCGACGGGCACGCCGGCCATGCGGATCAGCGCCTGCGCGACGCGGTGCGAAGGGACGCGCACGGCGACCGTGTCGAGGCCGGCCGTGACGATCGAGGGGACGATCGACGAGCGACGAAGCACGAGGGTCAGGGGCCCGGGCAGGAAGGCATCGATCAGGAGGCGGGCGAGCGGCGTGATCTCCTCGACCAGCGGGGCGATTTCCTCGACGGAGGCGACATGCACGATCAGCGGGTTGTCGGCGGGCCGGCCCTTGGCCTCGAAGATCCGGGCGACAGCCGCCTCGGACAGGGCGTCCGCGCCGAGGCCGTAGACGGTTTCGGTCGAGAACGCGACGAGGCCGCCCGAGCGGAGGGTCTCGGCGGGGGCGGCGAGCAGGGCCGCCTCGGGCGACCGGCGGTCGACGGAGACGGTGAGGGTTTCCAGGACGTCGTGCGGCATGGGTGCTCCTAGTCCTCCGAGTCCCCGCGGCCGAGCGCGTCCGCCCGGTCGGCGGCGACCAGCGCGTTGATCACGTCGTCGAGGTCGCCTTCGAGGATCGAGTCGATCTTGTACAGCGTGAGGCCGATCCGGTGGTCGGTCACGCGGCTCTGCGGGAAGTTGTACGTGCGGATGCGCTCGCTGCGGTCGCCGGTGCCGACCTGGCTCTTCCGGTCGGCGGCGATCTCGCCGGCCTGCTTGGCGCGCGCGGCCTCGAACAGCCGGGAGCGCAGCACGAGCATCGCCTTGTCCTTGTTCTTGTACTGGGAGCGCTGGTCCTGGCAGGTCACCACGACGCCGGACGGCTTGTGCGTGATCCGGATCGCGGACTCGGTCTTGTTGATATGCTGGCCGCCGGCGCCCGACGCGCGGAAGGTGTCGATCTCGAGGTCGTTCGGATCGATCACGACGTCGACCTCCTCGGCCTCCGGCAGCACGGCGACGGTCACGGTCGACGTGTGGATCCGGCCGCCGGATTCGGTCACGGGCACGCGCTGCACGCGATGCACGCCGCTCTCGTACTTGAGGCGGCTGAAAGCGCCCTTGCCGTCGATCGAGAACACGATCTCCTTGAATCCGCCGAGCTCGGTCTCGTTGATATCGAGGATCTCGTGCTTCCATCCGATGCGCGACGCGTACTGCGTGTACATCCGGTAGAGCACGGCCGCGAACAGGGCCGCCTCCTCCCCGCCGGCGCCGGCGCGGATCTCCACGATCACGTTGCGGTTGTCGTTGGGATCGCGCGGGGCGATCATCTCGCGCAGGTCCGCCTCGAGGTCCCGGGCGCGCGCCTCGAGGCCCGCCAGGTCCTCCCGGACGAGTTCGCGGAACTCGTGGTCGGTCGCGCCGGTCATCAGCTCGCGGCCCTCTTCGATCTCCCGGAGCGTGCGCGCGTACGCGCGGTAGCATTCCACGATCGGCGAGAGCTCCGCGTGCTCCTTGACGATCTTCTGGTACCGTTCCTGGTCGCTGAACATCGTGGGATCCCCGAGGAGGATATTGAGCTCCTCGTACCGGTCCTCGACGCCTTTCAGCCTGTCCAACATGCGCGTATTCCCTCGTTCCTGTGCAACTGCCCTATGGATTATACACGAGCGCTTGGCTATAATCTAACACTGGTACGCAAGCCCTGTCGGTGCCGGCGGTTCCCGTTTTCGGGGCGCCGTCCGAGGAGCGTGAAAGGAGTCGGATCCATGATCTACACGCATGAGGTCGAATCGATGACCTGTGTCGCCAAGGGGCCCAACCACGGCCCGGCCCCCATCCCCCAGGAGGGGAAGTGGGTGCAGTCCAGGGAGGTCCGCGACATCTCGGGCTTCACGCACGGGATCGGCTGGTGCGCTCCGCAGCAGGGCGCCTGCAAGCTGTCCCTCAACGTCAAGGACGGCGTGATCGTCGAGGCGCTCGTCGAGACGATCGGCTGCTCCGGGATGACCCACTCCGCCGCCATGGCCGCCGAGATCCTGCCCGGCAAGACGATCCTCGAGGCCCTCAATACGGACCTCGTCTGCGACGCGATCAACACCGCGATGCGCGAGCTCTTCCTCCAGATCGCCTACGGCCGCACCCAGTCCGCGTTCTCCGAAGGTGGCCTGCCGGTCGGCGCCGGCCTCGAGGATCTCGGCAAGGGGCTGTGCAGCCAGGTCGGCACGATGTACGGGACGCTCGCGAAGGGCCCCCGCTACCTCGAGATGGCCGAGGGGTACGTCCTGAAGACCGCCCTCGACGCCGACGACCAGATCATCGGCTACCAGTTCGTCCATATCGGCAAGATGATGGAATCGATCAAGAAGGGCGTCTCCGCCGACGAGGCTCTCAAAAAGGCGACCAGCCAGTACGGGCGTTTCGATGAGGCCGTGCGCGTCATCGATCCCCGGCACGAGTAGGCGGAAGGCGAAAGGAGCGACATCATGGCATTGTTCGAAAGCTACGACAGAAGGATCGCCCAGATCGACGCCGTACTGCACAAGAACGGGATCGCCTCGATCGAGGAAGCGAAGAAGATCTGCGACGCCAAGGGCGTCGACGCGTACACGATCTGCAAGAGCATCCAGCCGATCGCCTTCGAGAACGCCGCCTGGGCGTACGTCGTCGGCGCCGCGCTCGCGATCGAGAGGGGCTGCACCCGGGCCGCCGAGGCCGCCGAAGTGATCGGCGAGGGCCTGCAGTGCTTCTGCATCCCCGGCTCCGTCGCCGACGACCGCAAGGTCGGCCTCGGGCACGGAAACCTCGCTGCGAAGCTGCTGCGCGAGAACACGAAGTGCTTCGCGTTCCTCGCCGGCCACGAGTCCTTCGCCGCCGCCGAAGGCGCGATCGGCCTCGCCAAGTCCGCCAACAAGGTCCGCAAGGATCCGCTCAAGGTGATCCTGAACGGCCTCGGCAAGGACGCAGCGATGATCATCTCCCGCATCAACGGCTTCACGTACGTCCAGACGCAGTTCGACTACTACACCAGCGAGTTGAAAATCGTGAAGGAGACCGCGTACTCCACCGGCGACCGCGCGAAGGTCCGCTGCTACGGCGCGGACGACGTCCGCGAAGGCGTCGCGATCATGCACTCCGAGGGCGTGGACGTCAGCATCACGGGCAACTCCACGAACCCGACCCGCTTCCAGCACCCGGTCGCCGGCACCTACAAGAAGGAGTGCGTCGAGCAGGGCAAGAAGTACTTCTCCGTCGCCTCCGGCGGCGGCACGGGCCGCACGCTGCACCCGGACAACATGGCCGCCGGCCCTGCCTCCTACGGCATGACCGACACCATGGGCCGCATGCACTCCGACGCGCAGTTCGCCGGCTCCTCCTCGGTCCCGGCGCACGTCGAGATGATGGGCTTCCTGGGCATGGGCAACAACCCGATGGTCGGCGCGACCGTCGCCGTGGCCGTCGCGATCGAGCAGGCCTCGAAGTAGCCCGGAACCCCCGGACCACACGAAGGACCGGTTCCCCCGACGGGGGCACCGGTCCTTCTTCGTTTCCCTGGGGCGGACGGGGCGCTAGGTCCGGGTGCCGCCGAACCTGCGGCCGAGCAGGCGGGAGACGAACCGGGCGAGCAGGTTGAAGGCCAGCACGGAGAGGATCAGCACCGCGGACGCGCCGTCGGCGATCTGCCGGGCATCCGGCACGAGGCCCTCGGAATTGATCTTCCATATATAGACGGCGAGGGTCTCCGCAGGTCGGAAGGGGTTGAGCGGCGACGTCGCGCTGAGCGGGTTCCAGTTCGTGAAATCGAGGCGGGGGCTGCTCATGCCGGCCGTGTACAGGAGCGTCGCCGCCTCGCCGAAGGCGCGGCCGGACGCGAGGATGACGCCGGTGACGATCCCGGGCACGGCCGCCGGCACGAGCACGCGGGCGATCGTCTGCCAGTGCGTCGCGCCGAGGGCCAGGCTGCCTTCCTTGATCGACGCCGGGACGGAGCGGACCGCGTCTTCGCTGGTGCGGGCGATGACCGGGAGATTCAGGATCGTGACGGCGAGCGCGCCACCCATGAGGGTGAACTTCCAGCCGGTCAGCGTGACGAACACGAGCAACCCGAACAGGCCGATGACGATCGACGGCAGCGAGGACAGCGTCTCGATCGACAGGCGCAGGAAGTCCGTCAGGCGTCCGGGCTTCGCGTATTCGGCGAGGTAGATGCCGGCGGCGACGCCGAGCGGGACCGAAATCAGGCCGGAGAGGAACACGAGATAGACCGAATTGAAGAGCTGCGGCCCGATGCCGCCGCCGGCGGTCGAGAAGGCCGGCGCCGTGGTCAGGAAGCGGAAATCGAGCTCGCTGCGCCCCTTGTAGAGGAAGTAGCCGACGAACGCGAGCAGGAGCACGACGAACGCGCCCGAGACGAGATAGAGCGTCGCGGTCGCGAGGCGGTCGGTCAGGCGGGGGGGGATGCGGCGTCTCATCGGACGGCCCTCCGCTTCCGCCCTGTCATGCGGGCCAGCACGATGAAGAGGAACGAGATCAGGAGCAGCAGCAGGGCCATCGTCCACAGGACGTCGTTCCAGGGCGTGCCCATGGCGGTGTTGCCCATGTCCATCGTGATGATGCTGGTGAGGTTGACGGTCGCGTCCGTCAGTTTGCCGGGGATGCGAATCATGTTGCCGATGACCATCTGGACGGCGAGCGCTTCGCCGAAGGCGCGCGCCAGACCGAGGACGACGCCGGTCAGGATGCCGGGCATCGCGGCGGGCAGCAGGACCTTGCGGATCGTCTGCCAGCGGGTCGCCCCGAGGGCGTAGGAGGCCTCCCGGAAGTCGGCCGGGAGGGCGCGGAACGCGTCGGCGGACAGGCTCGCGATCGTCGGGAAGATCATGAGCGCGAGGACGAGCGAGCCCGCAAGGAGGCTGAATCCGAGACCGCCGAACGACTTCCGGAGGAACGGGACGAGGACGGACAGCCCGATCCAGCCGTAGACGACCGACGGGATGCCCACGAAGATCTCGATGGCCGGCTGGAGGATATTGCGTCCGAGGTCCGGGGAGATCTCCGACACGAACACGGCCGTGGAGAGGCTGAAGGGCGTGCTGATAAGCAGCGCCAGCGTCGAGAGCAGGATCGAGCCGACGATGAAGATCAGGGCGCCGAACGCGGGCGTGTCGGCGTCGGGACTCCACTTCGTCGAGAAGAGGAATTCGAGGGGCGAGCGGTGGTCGACCAGAAAGGTCGACAGCCCCTTGACCGCGAGGAAGCCCGCCATGAGCAGCGTCAGGACCGAAAGGAAGAGGCCGGCCACCGTGACGGTGGCTCGGCCGAGTCCTTCGTGCTTCCAGTAGGTCCGATTGATGCGTCCCAGGGTCTTCCTGGCCATCGGATTCGGCATGGTTCCCTCCTGTCGGCGAGGTTTCGGATCCTTCTAGCGGGAGACCGCCATGTCGGAGATCGGGATGTAGCCGAGACTGGAGATGCTGGCCTTGAAAGCGTCGCCGGTCATGTAGACGATGAAGGCCGCCGCGACGCCCGTGGCTTCGCCCTTGGTGTACATGTGCTCGTAGGACCAGATGCCGTAGGTGCCGGCGGCGACGTTGGCGGCGGTCGGCGCGACACCGTCGAAGGAGAGGGCCTTGATGGAGGAGTCGAGGTAGGAGAAGGCGAGGTAGGAGATGGAGCCGGGCGTGCCGGCGACGGTCGAGCGGACGGTGCCGGAGGAGTCCTCGGTCAGGGCCACGCCGGTCGCTTCCTCGGCGCCGTTCAGGGCGTACTTCTTGAAGGCGGCGCGCGTTCCGGAGGACGCGGGACGGTTGATCAGGACGATCTTCTCGTCGGCGCCGCCGACGTCCTTCCAGTTCGTGGTCTTGCCGGTGAAGATGTCGATGAGCTGTTGCTGGGTCAGGGAGGTGACGGTGACGTCCGGGCTGACCACGGCGGCGAACCCGACGACGCAGACCTTGTGGTCGACGAGGGTCGCGGCGGTCGCGGCGTCGAGCTTCTCCGCGGCGAACACGTCGGAATCGCCGATGTCGCAGGTGCCCGAGGCGACCTGGGTCAGGCCGGTGCCGCTGCCGCCGCCCTGGACGGTGACCGTGGCGTCGGGGTTCGCGACGGCGAAGAGCTCGGAGGCCTTCTGGGCGAGGGGCTGGAGGGCGGAGGAGCCGACGACGAGGAGGGTGCCGGAGACGGAGGCGGAAGTGGCGGACGGAGCCGGCGTGCAGCCGGCGAGCAGCAACGCGGCGGCGAGGAGCAGGGTGCCTGCGAGGGCGAGATTCTTGCGTGCGAACATGTTCTGGTGTCCTCCTTCATGGATTTCCTTCGTTCTGGTTCCATCGTATCGCCCGACTGTTAAGGATGGATGGAATCCATGTAAGGGACAGGTAAAATCGGTACATTGGTGGAGGCGAGCGAGGATTCCCCAGGGGGAGCGGTCTCGGTCTGCTCTTCCTCTTCTGCCCATGCTCGCCGCCCTGGTCCTGACCAACCTGCACGCTCATGGTCGTCTCGGGCGTCTTCCTGGCCGTGCACGCCGTCGTGGTCGGGCTCGCCTTCGGCCTTCTCCAGGACGTGCGAAGGCCGGCCCCTCCGCCCGGAGGAACCGGCCTCGTCTCCGCCCCGGAACCGGCGCCAGGATCAGTCCGCGGCGCTGGGCAGGTGCTTCGGCAGGGACCCGACGACCACCTTCTGGTCCTCTTCGCCCCAGAAGAAGTAGATCCGCAGGCAGTGCTTCGACTCGAAGGACGTCCCCTTCCGCAGGTGCTGCTGCAGGAAGGTGCGGCGTCCCCGCCCCTGCTGGAGGGGATACTGCACGTAATAGGCCTCCCCGTAGCGGCCGGCCTGGGTCTCGTCCGTGCTCTGCCCCCAGGTGAGGCCCAGCGCGCGGACGCGGTCCGTGAACTCCGCGACGCGCAGATTCCCCACCTGCATGTCGTAATAGTCCTGGGCGAGCAGCTTCAACGCTTCGCAGAGCAACGGAACATCCTCGAAATCCCCGCCCTTCAGTTCGCGCACGGCCCGCGGCAGCAGCATCAGCCGCCGACCCAGCCGGGCCCTCGCCCAGTCGGGCACGTCGAAGATCCTCTCGGGCAGGTGCTCCGCGGCGCCGTCGGGCACGTCCCGCCCGTCGAGCTCGGCGATCAGCCGGGCGACCCTCTCCTCGAGCAGGAAGCGGTCCTGCCGCAGGAGGGTCGCTTCGCTTTCGGCATGGCCCGCTTCGTCCACGAAGTATTCGTTTTCGGATTCGAGCCGCTCGATCTCGTCCCGCAGGGCAGCGATGCGCGTCTCGTAGTGGCCATGGCAGTCGCGGCAATCGTCCGGGCCGATGTTGTCCTGACGCTCTTCGAGAAACGCATCGAAGACGGCGGGGAACTGCAGGACCCCGCGCCAATCGACGGTTCTCTGGGCCATCCCGGACCGTACCAGGCGGACCAGGTATTCTGCAAAGGCGGCCGGCCCGCTGCGGATGCAGCCGTCTGTTCCCACAGCGCTCCAGTAGCGAATGCTTTCCTCGGGAAAGCGCGGGTGGCGTTCTGCAGACTCGGTCTTCCACTCGTCCATCCCGGGCTGGTAGACGCGGACTCCGCCCGAGTCGACGCGGAACTCGGCCGGAACCTTCTGAGGGAAGGCTTCGGCAGCCACACCCCTCAAGTGGACGACGACCGCATAGCCCAGGAGTTTCTCAGCCAGGAATTCCGTGTCGAGATTCCTGCACGGGTCCAGAACCGGTATGGTTTCCGCTACCGGTACGACGGCCTCTTCCCTGCATTCGGAGGGAGGACAGGGCGGCGGCGGGCAGGGCGGCGGAACGCTCCGGAACACGACGACGGGCAGCGACCTGTGCGGATTCCGGAGCAGCGCACGGAGATCCGTCGCGTCCTCGTCCCTCGAGCATGCGACCGGCTTCCCGTCCAGAGGAAGCACGTCGCGCAATCCGAGTTCCTTCGCCAGGCGCGAGACCAGTGCGGGTCGCACGACGTCCACGTCCCGAGCCGCACCCGTAGGCTGGGTGCAGAGGGTCTGGACGGCGACTTCGACGGCCCCGCTGCGCTCCATGAAGGAGACGTGCGTGGTGAATGTGCGACCTGCGACCGGTGCTCGGACGTCTCCGGTGTCGGGGTGGACGAGACGCATGGCCCAGATTTTCGTCGAGGCCTTCCACACCGTCTCCACGAAAGTGCCGGGGTCGACTTCCAGGCGGAAGGGGTTGGGCATTTCCTCGAGTCCGCAGACCTCCATGGGCAGCTTCTCCGAGACCCAACGCAAGGTGATGCGCACGGCCGCTTCCATCTGACGGTCGGCCGGCAGCGCCGGGGCGTACACGGCTGCGCGCAGCTGGTAGGTCGGCAGCGTGATGGAGCGGGCGATGCGGATCGGCGTCGGGACCGACGCTCCGGATTCGCCCGTCGTGCCCGCCGTCGCCATTACAGGGCCAGCCCGAGAACGCGGGCCACGACCTGGTCCATGTTGTAGTAGCGCGACTCGGCGAGGCGGCCGAGGAACCGCGTGTTCGGTTCGGCGGCGGCGAGGGCGGCGTACTTCTTCGCCAGCGCGAGGTTGGCCTCGTCCGGGACGATATAGAACGGTTCCCCCTCGGCGCTGGAGTACTCGCGGGCGACCGTGGTCCGGTCGAGGGCCGTCTGGCCCGTCAGGCGCTTGTACTCGGTCACGCGGGTGAAGTCGTAGTCGTTCGGGTAGTTGACCGTGCCGGCCTCCTGCACGAACTCCTTGCCGAAGACCGTCTCGTACTCGAAGCGCACCGAGCGGTAGAGAATCGGGCCCTCGGAGTACTCGAAGTAGCGGTCGACGGGACCCGTGAAATACAGGCGGTCCCACGTCAGCTCCTTCTTCACGGCGAACCAGTCGGTCTGGAGCATCACGGAGATCAGCGGGTGCGCCAGGAGGCCGCGGAACATCTCGGTGTACCCGCGTCTGGGCAGTCCCTGGTACCGGTCGGTGAAGTACCTCGTGTCGCGGTTGGCGCGGACCGGAATCCGCTTGATCACGTCGGGCGACAACTCCGCGGGGTACTTGTCCCACTGCTTGAAGGTGTAGTTCTTGAAGAATTTCTCGTAGATGTCGCGGCCCGCCTTGGAGAGCACGACGTCCTCCGAGTTGCGGATCTCGGGGACCTTCTCCGCGTGCTCGGCGAGCCAGGCCTCGACCTGCGGGGCGGACAGACCGAGGTTGTAGAGCATGTTCACGGTCTCGGCCGAAATCGGCATCGGGACCAGCATGCCGTCGACGTAGGACAATACGCGGTGCTGGTACAGGTGCCACTCGGTGAAGCGCGAGAGGAAGTCCCAGACGGCTTTGTCGGTCGTGTGGAAGATATGGGGACCGTACTTGTGGACGAGGATGCCATGCTCGTTGTAGTGGTCGTAGGCGTGGCCGGCGATATGGTCGTGCCTCTCGACGACGAGGACGGGTTCGCCCTTTTCCTCCGCGATGCGGCGGGCGAGCGTCGCGCCGGCGTATCCGGCTCCGACCACGATGTTCTTCACGTGCATGGGTCTGCCTCCTTCACGGTCGTCCTGCGGACTTTCCCCCATTATAACCGAGAAGGCGCATTTCCGTCCTCGGTGCGGTTGCTGTATGATGGGGGCGAGGAATGCGCCGCGGCCCGACCGAGGCGGACCCACAGGAGGACCCAAATGCAGAATGAACGCGAAGTTCGTTTCGCCGTGCTGATCGATGCCGACAACGTGAGCCACGCCCATGTGAAGCCGATGCTCGACGAGATCGCGCGCTACGGCATCCCCACGAACAAGCGGATCTACGGCGACTGGACCAAGCCGCAACTCGGCGGCTGGAAGAACGTCCTGCTCGACAACGCGATCACGCCCGTCCAGCAGTACGGCTACACGTCCGGCAAGAACTCCACCGATTCCGCGATGATCATCGACGCGATGGACCTGCTCTATTCGAAGAACGTCGACGGCTTCTGCCTCGTCACCAGCGACAGCGACTTCACGCGCCTCGCGATCCGGCTGCGCGAGTCCGGCATGAAGGTGATCGGCATCGGCGAGAAGAAGACGCCCTCGGCCTTCATCGCCGCCTGCGAGAAGTTCATCTACCTCGAGGTGATCTCCGCCCCGCAGTCCCGCGTCGTCGAGCCCAGCAGCGGCCCCGCGCCGTCCTCCGTCTCCGCCCCCGCCGCGCCCGGTCCCCAGACCCCCGCGCCGCGCGGACGCGGCCGCCTGCCCGCCGTCCGCCGTCCCGCCGACAAATCGCCCGCGCCGCCCGCCGCGCCCACCGCGCCCGTCGTGACCGCATCG
>CAILLO010000034.1 GCA_903835065.1 uncultured Eubacteriales bacterium | reverse complement strand
GTCCGTGAAGGTCATCTTCAGGACCTTCTTGAACAGTTGGCTCATGTAGTTGGGATTGAAGTTGTACTGGGCCGACAGGCTCTGGACCGAGATGTCCTGCGCGAAGTTCTCGTTGACGAACCGCAGGATCTCGCGGAATTTCTCGTTGCGGATCTCCTCCGGCAGGGCGGCCGTGCGCACGCTCTTCATCCGGCCCATCGCGGCCTTCAGCTGGTCCAGCATGGCGTCGACGCCCGTAAAGAGGGACGTCAGCTGCTCGTTTCGGAAGAGATAGTCCGTCTGGGGCTCCTCTTCCTTGCGGCTGACGAAGGACATGACCAGGTTGTAGACCTTCAGCGCCTGCTGGACCGTCGCCCGGTCGACCTCGGCGGCGGCGCGGAAGCGCTCGAGCGAGAGGAGGACCGCCTTTTCGTCGCGGTTCTCGATCGCGTTCTCGAGTTCGCGCACCAGCGTGGCGCCGTGGGCCGCGTCCAACGCGTCGAAGTCGTGCGCGCCGCTCCTCCCGTCGAGGAAATGCTGGTACGCGGCGGTCGTCGCGCGGCCGATGCCCTCGCGGATCCCCTCCTGCGAAAAGGTCGCGAGGACGTACCCGACGCTCTGGATTCCGGCGTTCATCGGCCGCCCGAGCCAGCCGCGGAGCGCGTCGCCGTCGATCGGCCCGACGAGGTGGAGGTGTCGGCGGCGGCCGAGCCGGATCTCGACGCCGCACAGGGTCGGGTCCTGCGGGAGGTGGCCTTCGCCGAGGGAGACGACGACCGCGACCCGGTCCAGGTCCATGCAGGTGAACTTGAGCTTGCCGAGGACCGCCCGGATCCCTTCCCACGAGGAGGGGGCCGGGTCGTCGACGAGTTCCATGAAGTCGAGCATCATATAGGCCTGGCGGTCCTCGATCGCATCGCTGACCTTCTTCAGGATCGACCCGATTTCCTCGGCGTCGAAGGGCTTGAGGCAGTAGCCGACGGCCCCGAAGTTCATGGCCTTCTGGACGTAGGTGAACTCCGCGTACCCGCTCACGGCGACGAACACCACGTCCCGCGTGGTCTCCATCACCCGGCGGATCAGCTCGAGGCCGTCCATGCCGGGCATCCGGATATCGGTGAAGACCAGGTCGGGACGGACCTTCTCGATCAGGTCCAGCGCCTGGATCCCGTTGCGCGCGTCCCCGACGACCTCGAATCCGTACGCGGCCCAGTCGATCGAGGCCTTGAGGCTGTCGACCACGAAGCGCTCGTCGTCGACCAGTACGACTTTATGCATCCTGATTCCTCCGGACCGGCAGGTCGATGACGATCGTCGTCCCCTGCCCGGGTTCGCTCTGGACCGACAACCCGTACGGTGCGCCGTACAGGAGGCGGATCCGGCTGTGGACGTTCATGACGCCGATGCCCGACTCCGTGTCCGACGAGGAGTTCGTCGTCTCGTCCTCGTCCTCGAGGTGCCGCTGGATCCCGGCCAGCGTGGCGGGGTCGATTCCCTGCCCGTCGTCGAGGATGCGGAAGCGCAGCAGGCCGGGATTCTCGATGCGGCCCTCGACGCGCAGGTGGCCCGGCTCCAGCTTGCTTTCGAGCCCGTGAAAGACGGCGTTCTCGACGATCGGCTGCAGGATCATCTTGGGGATCATGCAGTCCATGATTTCCTCCGGCACTTCGTAGGAGAACCGCAGGCGGTCCTCGAAGCGTACCTGCTGGATCCGGACGTAGGACAGGATCGTGTCCAGCTCCTCGCGTACGCGCACGTCGTCGGACCCCTTGAAGCTGTAGTAGTAGAGGCGGCCGAGGGCCGTCAGCATGTCGAAGACCTTCGGGGCATGCTCGGAGACGGCCACGCCCTTCATCGACTCCAGCGAGTTGTAGAGGAAGTGCGGGTTGATCTGCTTCTTCAACTGCGCGATTTCGAGCTTCTTCTGCTGGAGCCGGAGCTCGAACATGCGCGTATTGGTCTGGAGGTTGTGCGTCGTCAGGGTCTCGATCTCCTCGAGCAGCGCATTGAAGCGCTGCGCCATCGTGTTGATCTCGGCGTAGCCGGTCAGTCCGACCGACTGCTGACGGAGGTCGCCGATGCGGTCGGTCCGGATACTCTCCAGGTGCCGCACGAACTTGTCCAGGGGCGACAGGATGTTGCGGACCAGCGAGGCGAAGAAGACGAGCAGGATCAGGCTGGCGAGCACGCTGATCACGAGGATCAGGTTGCGCAGGGTCACGAGGTCGCCGAACAGGACGTTCTCGGGCACGAGGCTGATGATTCGGCCCCCGAAGCGCGAGATCGGCTGGTCGTGGATCAGATAGCGCTGTCCGCCGATCGTGATGGTGTCCTCTCCGAAGGCGACGTGCGTCGCCACTTCGGGGTCGAGGGCGGTCATGACCATGGCGGGGTCGTTCGAAGAATAGATCAGGTCGTTGCGGTCGACCAGATCGAACTTCGAGTCGGGCGCCTCGATCGGATCCTGCGTGTCGATTCCCAGGACGTCGGCGTCGAAGACGATAACGGCCGTCCCGAGCTTCTGGCCGCGCGTTGCATCCGTCCTGACCGAGATGATGTCGGAGATCAGCAGGAAGCAGCGGTGCGGGAAGCCGTCGATCGGCAGGTCGACGATGCCGGTATAGTACGCGCCCGTCCGGTCCTTCGCCGCGTCGATGACGGCCTGGAGCGCGCTGTTCTGCCCCCGGACGAAGAAGTTCGTCCCGCTGTAGTTCTCGACGCCGATATCGAGGATGCCGTCCTTGATCGACACGAGGTTGAGGAAGTTGGGCTTGAGCTTGTAGAAGATCTGGTACTTCGAGTACGGATCCGTCTCGAGCATGTAGTCCTGGACGAGGCTGTCGAAGGAGACGCTGCGCATGATCTTCTCGAGCAGGTCGCAGTTGTCGCCGATCCGCCGCTCGATCTGGTACATCACGTCCTTGGTGTAGTCCGCGTTGTTCTTCGCGACCATCGCCGTCACCTCGTAGTAGGTGTAGAAGACGATCGAGAAGAGGATCAGGCCGGTCACGACCACCACCATCAGAAGCTGGGTCTTGATCGACAGGGTCTTGAATTTCGGCAATCGGGCGCCCTCCGCAATTCGTGCAACCAATGGAATTATAGCAGACCCGCGCCCCTTTTCCCAATCGGTCGTCCGCGGCGGTCCCGGCGACAGGAGAAAGGGGCCCTGCAGAACCTGCAGGACCCCTTCCGGGTCGGACTTCGTGTGCTGGTCGGGACTTACTTCAGGCCAAGCGTCGCGGCTGCGGCATTGGCGTCCGTGATGACGGTGTCATATCCGGAAGCCTTGTAGTTCGCGATGAGCGTGGCGTAGTCGGCTTCGAAGTTCTTCGAGAGCACGAGCTGGATGGTGTCGTTCTTGAAGTTCTCGGTCGCCTTGGCCTTGGAGGCGTAGTCGAGCTTCTCCATGCGGATGTCGGTGTTGAAGGACTTGCCGGTCTTGAGCCAGACGTCGAGAGCGGCCTTGGAGGCGTCCGTGACATCCTGGTAGATGCTGGGGTTGATGTAGGCGCCGGTGCCGGACCACTGCGCGAAGGAACCCATGAAGGAAGCGGGCAGCGTAGTGCCGGTGGCATCCTTCTGAAGCGTCAGGGTGATCTTGCCGGAAGCGTCCTTCGTGTAGTCCTTGCCTTCGATGCCGAAGTGGGTCAGGTTGTACCCATCGGTGGAGAAGAAGAAGTCGAACATGCGGAGGATGCGGTCCATCTTGGAATCGGTGACGCTGGCGTTGATGTAGGACTCGGACCACGCGGGATCCTCGACGTCGTAGTAGATGTTGCCGTCCTTGTAGTTCTTGAAGGGAGGCATGATCTCGAAGGTGTCGGCCCACTTGGCATCCGGGTGGATCTTGATGTAGCTGGCCCAGATTCCGGAGGTGGAGCCGAGGTTGCCGCCGTGCGCATACGCGCCGGAGATGCCGTTGACGAACTTGTCGAATCCTTCGGTGCCGGTGTAGGTGGCGAAGTCCTTGTCGAGGCCGCCCGCATCGTACAGGGCCTTGATGGCGGCCCAGCCGTCGTGCGCGCCCTGCGTCAGGAAGGCTTCGGTCCAGACATTGGCGCCCGTGGTGTCACGCACCCAGCGGGAGTTGCCGGAGGTCAGGCCGGGTTCGTAGGCGTTCATCAGGATGCCGAGCCAGCTGGCGTTCCAGCAGGTCAGGCCGATGGTGTCGTTCTTGCCGTTGCCATCGGGGTCCATCGTGGCGAACTTGACCATCAGAGCGGTGAATTCGGACATGTTGGTCGGCATGGAGGCGCCCAGCTTGGCCATCCAGTCCTTGCGGAGGATGACGGCGTAGTCGTTGGCCCACTAGGTCGCGTCGAGGTAGTTCGGACGGGGGATGTTGTAGAACTTGGCGTCTGCAGCGCCCATCGGATACTTGTAGGCGCCGTAGTTCGGGTCGGAGAGGATCTTGTTCAGGTCCGGGTACGCGGACAGGTCGGTCGGGAGGACCTTGACGATGCCCTGGGTGATCCAGTCCTTGTACATCTGGGTGCCGATCGCGTCGATCGCGAAGACGTCCGGCAGCTCACCGGAGGTCGCCCAGATCTGGATCTTGGAGGTGTAGTCGTCCCAGGTCGTGTTGACGGGGGTGATCGCGATGTTCAGCTTGCTGAGGAAGGCGTCGCGGACGGCCTTCGTCGGCGCGTTCACGGTGTCGGCGAATGCAGCGTCGATACCCCAGTAAGCGATCGAGATGGTTTCCTTCGTGGCGAACGGATCGGGAGTCGGGGCCGCGGTGGCGGTCGGTGCGGTGGTCGCGGTCGGGGCCGGCGTGCAGCCGGCGAGAACTGCGATGGACAGCACGGCGATGATCAGGGACAGGATGATTTTCTTGGTCCTGGCGTTCATCATGTACTTCCTCCTTTGTTTTCTGGCTTCGTTCGGGTCGGGTCTATCATCCATGCAGCTGCAACTGCAAAGGACTACTCCTTGACGGCACCCAGCATGATGCCCTTGGTGAAGTGCTTCTGCAGGAACGGGTAGACGCAGAGGATCGGGACGGTCGCCACGACGATGACGGCCATCTGGAGCGACCGCTGGTATACGACCTGGTTCTGCTGCGCGATCGCCGCGCCGATGCCGCCCGCGATGAACATGTTGAAGTTCTGCACGATGTCGCGGAGGACGGCCTGGAGCGGGAGCAGTTTTCGATTGCGGGAGAGGAAGAGCATCGCCTCGTAGTAGGCGTTCCACTTGTCCACGGCGTAGAACAGGGCGATCGTGGCGATCACGGGTCCGGATGTCGGCAGGACGATCTTGAAGAAGACCGTGAAGTCGTTGGCTCCGTCGATCTTGGCAGACTCCTCGATGGAGGGCGGCACGTCGTCGAAGCTGTTCTTCATCAGGATCAGGTAGAAGGTCGTGATCGCGGACGGGATGATCAGGACGAGGATGTTGTTCATCAGGCCGACGGCCTTGATCGTCAGGTAGTAGGGGATCAGACCGCCGCTGAAGAACATCGGGATGATGATGATGGCGAAGATCAGCTTGTTGAAGGGGATGTTCTTCTTGGAGAGCGTGTAGGCGGCCAGCGCGGTGATCACCATGCTGTAGACCGTGCCGACCACGGTCACGAAGACCGAGACGAAGAAGGCGCGGGTGATCGTGCCGTCCTCGAAGACGACCTTGTACGACTCGAAGGTGATGTTGGTCGGGAAGATGTAGATCAGCTGGCGGTGGACGGAGGCGTAGTCGGACAGGGAGATGATCAGCACGTAGTAGAACGGGAAGATCGTGACGATGGCCATGAGGACCATGAACGCCGCGTTGAAGAAGTCGAAGACGGTGAGGGGCCTGCGAATGGCGCTCATGTCAGTACAGCCCCTTTCCGGTCGCCCGCTTGACGACCGTATTGCCGACGATCAGCATCGCGAAGTTGATCACGGATTTGAACAGTCCGACCGCCGTCGACGAGGCGAAGCTGGCGCCCGTTACGAAGGTCCTTCGGTAGATCAGGGTGTCGATGATGTCGGCCTTGCTGTAGACGGCCGCGTTGTAGAGGTTGAAGACCTGGTCGAAGCCGGCGTTCATCAGGCTCGAGATGTTGAGGATCAGCATGACGCCGATGACGGACTTCATGGCGGGCAGCGTGATGTACCAGGCGAGTTGCGAGCGCTTCGCGCCGTCGACGATCGCGGCCTCGTACAGGGAGACGTCGATGCCGGAGATCGTGGCGAGGTAGATGATCGTGCCCCAACCCATTTCCTTCCAGGCATCGGTGCCGAAGAGGAAGTACCGGAAGGTGCCGGCGTTCGTGAGGATGTTGCCCTTCTGGCCGCCCAGCGCGAAGATGATCGAGTTGACCACGCCGGCGTCGGAGAAGAGGTTGAAGATGATGCCGGACATGATGACCCAGGAGACGAAGTGGGGGAACGTGAACACGGTCTGCACGATCCGCTTGGTCTTCTCGCGGCGGATCTCGTTCATCATCAAGGCGAGGGCGATTGGCAGCGGGAATTCGAAGAGGATGCGGCCGAGGCTGATGATGATCGTGTTGACGAAGGCGGTCTTGAACTGCGAGTCGCTGAACAGGTCGTAGAAATGCTGAAGGCCGTTCATCGTGGTCCAGGGACTGGCCATGATGCCGAGCTTGTAGTTCAGGTCCTTGAAGGCCAGGATCGCGCCGTACATGGGATAGTACGTGAAGACGATATAGAGGATCAGGGCGGGCAGGAAGAACAGGTAGAGCCAGCGGTTGTACTTGAGACGGCCCCAGAGAAGCCTGGCCCGTTGGCCAAAGCCCGTGGAAGCCGCGGTCGGGATGATCGGTTCCATCAATTGCCTCCAACCTTTACTGGAATCGGGGGGGGGTGCCGGCCCTATTCCTACGATACAGGAGCGGTTCCGGAGCGGGTATGCATAGGGATTATGTTTTTCGCTAACTTGACTCTATACGGAAACCCCAACGAATCCTGTCCGTCGATGCGGATACTTGTCCGATTGCACAAGCAGCGATCACGTGCCCATCAAGGACGGACTCGGAATCCGGTCGGGTCGGCGATGCCGTTCATTTCGCGTGGGCGCTACGCCGCCCGTATGGATGGAATCCATGCCCTCGCCGACATCCCTCCATGCCGCGCGCCCCGCGGGAGGTCTATGCTCGGAGTGCAGGAGGAGTCGCCATGCCGCACGCCATACCGGACCGCCTCGACCTCGACGCCTTCTGGGCGGAGGACCGCCTCGCCCACGAGGACAACTGCTTCTCCCCGGCCGCCCGCCAGGTCGCCCTCGGCATCCGCATGAACGAGACCTGCGTCTTCTCCGAGCTCGGCGAGCCGGGCAACCCCCTGGTCCCGATTCCGCGCGACCGGATCCGCGACCTCGTGCACCGCTACAACGACCGGGCCGAGCGCATCGTCGGCCTCCGCCTCCTCCCCGAGTCGTTCTCCCCCGACGACGCGCGCCTGCCGTCCGTCCGGAATCTCGTGGAGGTCTTCGGCGCCCGGGTCGCCGACAACGGCGTCGCCGAGTGGGCGGAGCCCTCCTGCGGCTCGCCGCGCGAACTCGAGCGGGTGCTCGACCGCGTCGACCGGCTGGACCTGCGGGACTTCCTGCTGCCGCCCGGCTGGGAAGGCGAGAAGCGGCGCGTCTTCGAGCGCACCGGCGAGAAGCCCGGCGTGCTGTGTTCGATTCGCGGCCCGGTGACGATGGCCATGTCCGTCTACGGCGTCGGGAACCTGGTCTACCTGCTCGTCGACGAGCCCGAGTTGGGCCGGCGCTTCTCCGAGACGATCCTCCGCGTCGTGCTCGGGGCCATGGACGTCATGGACGCCGAGGTCGGACTCACGCGCGCCACGCGGCCGCACGGATTCTATTTCTACGACGACGACTGCTGTCTGCTGACGCCGGAGCTCCATGAAACCTTCGCCTTCCCGATTCTCGAGCGGATCTTCGAATGCGCGTCGCCCGACCCCGGCGACGACCGGTACCAGCACTCGGACTCCGCCATGGGGCACCTGCTCCCCGTGCTGGCGCGGCTGGAACTCAACGGCTGCAACTTCGGGCCGACGCTGTCGATCGACGAGATCCGGCGCCACCTGCCGCGCGCGCGCATCGAGGGCCGGATCGCCCCGTTCACCTTCCAGAGCAACGACGAGGCGCGGATCGTGGCGGAGGTCCGCCGCGACTGCGACGCGGCCCGGCGGTGCGGCCGGGGCGTCAGCCTCGACACGGCGGGCAGCGTGAACGACGGCACGCGGCTGACCTCGCTACGTGCCGTCATGGCGGCGATCCAGGAATACGGCCGCTACTGAGCGGCGGACGCCGGAGGCCGGGCCGGCGCGGGCGCGTCCCGTCGTCCGGCCCCCGGGCCGCTCACTTCTCTTCCAGGCAGAGCCGGACCAGGTCGTCCACGTGCGCCGTCGCGAGGCACTCCACCGTGTCCGCCGCACCGTAGTAGATCTTCACTTCGCCGCTGTCCTCGAGGATCATCCCGCCCGGGAAGATCACGTCCAGCGCGTAGCCGTCGTCGTGCTCGTAGGGAGCCTCCGGCACGAGTAGCGGGACCTCGGACTTCCCGACGATCCTCGTGGGGTCCTCGAGGTCGAGCAGCATGATCCCGGCGCAGTAGCGCTTCTGCCAGACCTTCTCCCAACCGCGCTTGCCGCGGGTCCGGTCGATGTCGACGGCGTGGAACGTCGTCAGCCAGCCGTGCTTCGTCTTCACGGGCGGCGCCGCGGGTCCGATCTTGTCGTTCGCGAACGCCACGTCCTCGACGGCCAGGACCAGGTCCGACTTCCCCCAGAACCGGAGGTCCGGCGACCGGGACAGCCAGAGGTCGAAGCGGTCGATGCCGCCGCGGCTGTAGACCGGGAACGGCCGGTCCAGCCGCACGTACTCGCCGCCGATGCGCTCGGGGAACAGGACGAGGTTGCGGTCGTCGGGCAGCGTCAGGTGGAGGATCTCGAAGTGCTCGAGGTCGTCGGTCGCGGCGATGCCGCCGCGCAGTCCGTGTTTCGTGTCGACGGCGAAGCACATGTAGCAGCGGCCGTCGATGACGGTCAGGCGCGGGTCGTACGCGCGCTGGAACTCCTTGCCGCCCATCAGGAAGATGGGCTTCGGGCGCACCGTCCAGGCGATGCCGTCCGGGCTGGTCGCGATGCCGATGCAGGTGCTCTCGAAGTCGGTCGGGCCATCCGGCGTGTACTTGTAGTCGTCGCGGAAGGCGCAGACGTACTGCCCCTGGAACTTCGCGACGCCGGCGTTGAACACGAGCGTCGCCGGGAAGGGCACGTCCTTGGCGGACAGGACGGGGTTGCCCGGATAGCGGCGGATCGCGGGGCTCGTCTTGTACAGGCTCCAGTCGAACATCTCTTTCTCCTATTCCTCAGATCCATGCGTCCAGCGGATTCTGGCGGTGGCATTCCTCGATCGTCGCGATCTGGCGGCGGACCTGCTCGATCGTGACCTCGAGCGGGGCGCCCTCGGTCAGATGCGCGTGCAGCATCCGGTAGTACCGGGCGGTCATGTCGCCGAAGACCCCGTATTCGTCCTTCGACTCCTCCTCCGCGCTCCAGCGGCCCTCGTGCCAGGCCAGCGCCTCGGAGCAGTAGGCCGGGGACCCGTCGGCGTCGGACAGTGGCTCGAGCGTCAGCGTCCGGGGCTCGCACTCCTCGGGGAGGTAGTATTTCCAGTCGATCGTCTCCTGCGTCCCCTTCAGGCCGCCGCGCGTCCCCTGGATCCCGTAGGTGGCCCGGGGGTAGGCGCAGCACGAGAAGACCTCGAGGTCGACGACCGGCCGGCCCGGAATCGAGAGGACCGCCTTCACGTAGTCCTCGGCGTCGCCGAAGGTGTTGGCGCGGTCCATCCGGCAGAACACGGCCGGCACCTCCTCGCCGCCCATCAGCTGCAGCGCCTGGTCCAGCGGGTGCGGCCCCGTGTTCAGCAGGTTGCCCCCGTTGAAGCGCTGGACGCACTGCCAGTCCCAGCGGCGCGCGAAGCCGTTGAAGGCCACGGAGATCTGCACGGGCCGGCCGAGCACGCCGGAGTCGAGGACCTCGCGGACCTTGCGGAAATAGCCCGCGAACCGTGACTGCTGGAAGGCGAAGAGCCGGACGTCCGACGCGGCGGCGATGCGGACCAGCTCGTCGACCTCGGCGGCGCGGCGCGCGAACGGCTTGTCGCACAGCACGTCGAAGCCGGCGGCGAGCAGACGCCCGGTGACGGGGACGTGCAGGTGGCTGGGCGTGCAGTTGACGACCAGGTCGACGTCCTTGCGCAGAAGCAGCGGATCGAGCGTCCCGTATACGTCGCACCCGAAGGCCTCGCGCGCCTTCTCGCGGCGGTCGGCCAGCGGGTCGACCACGGCGACCACGCGGAAGCGCTCCCGGTCGGACAGGAAATGGGTTCCGTGGATCAGCCAGCCGCTCCGGCCCTGGCCGAGAATCGCGACGTTCAGACGTTTCATGGCAGTCTCCCTTCCTTGGTGTCCGTTCCTTCGAAGTAGGCGTAGGGGCCGATGTCGACGCCGCGGCCCGCGGTGCGGAGGTTCCCGTCGAAGTCGCGCTCCGGCGCCTCGAACGCGGTCCCGGCGCCGATGCACGGACTGCCGGCCGCGAGGTGGCAGTCGCCCTTCCCGGTCAGCAGGAAATCGACGAATCCCGGGTCCCGCTCGATCGTGCCGACGTCCCTCAGCCCGTTCTGCAGCGCGAAGGCCTTCTTCGTGTTCTCGAAGGCGAGGTTGTTCTCGTACCGGTCCTCGAGGCCGGTGTCGCCCAACTCGACGCCGCCGTATCCGATGTTCTGGTAGAAGATGTTGTTCACCACGGTGCAGCGGTCGGTCACCACGCCGCCGGGAGAGTCGCCGGCGCCGAGCACGAGGCCGCCCCGCCGGCAGAGGAAGACCAGGTTGTTCGCGACGACGCAGTCGATGTCGGCGTGCCAGCCATGGATGCCCCAGCCGCTGACGTTGTAGACGATGTTGTTCACGACGCGGTTGCGGCGGGTCGCGATGTAGATGCCGTGGATGAAGTTGCAGTAGGTGCGCGGCCCGATGTCGTGGACGAGATTCCCCTCGATCAGGACGTCCTCGACCGCGTACCGCTCGTCGAGATAGGTGACGATGCCGGCGCCGCCGTGGTTGGTGTTCTGCCAGGAATGGGGGGCCATCCCGTGCACGTGGTTGCGGAGGATCCGGACGTGGTTCCCGCCGACCATGATCCCGTAGCGGGCCTCGCTCGCGACCTCGAAGCCCTCGAAGACCACGTGCTCGGCGTCCACGCGGACCGGCGTCTCGAAGCCCTCGTCGCGGATCGCGGCCTTCCACTTCACGTCGGAGACGAACCGCACAGGCGCTTCGGCGGTGCCGCCCCTCGCGATGCGCACCTCCTCCGGGTAGAGTCCCGGCGCCACGTGCACCGTCGCACCGGGCGCGACGACGTCGGCGGCCTTCCGGATCGTGGCGAACGGGGCGTCCCGCGAGCCGTCGTTGCGGTCGTCTCCGGCTGGGGATACGAAGAGATGCAGATCCGATCCGTCCATGCGCGGGTCCTCCCTTTCAGTCCGTCCGGCCCGCCCGGGCCGCGTACTCGTCGAACAGGTCCAGATAGGTCCGGTAGTCGTCCGGCGAGGAACGGCAGGATCCGCTCGTAGGAGGCCTCATCGGGCGCGATGCCGCCCCCGTGGACGGACTCGGCCGGGCAATCCGGCGAGCTCGCTCCGCCTCCGAGGCAGACCAGGGGGTCGGGTCCCGCCAGGGCGCCCACTCGATGCGGGGCAGCCGGTCGACCGGTTCGAAGGCCAGCGTCCGGACGAAGCGCTCCTTCACAGCCCGAGCAGCCGCTCGGCGTTGCCGCGCGAGATCCGCTCGTACGCCCGGCGCGAGATCCGCCCCGCCGCGACGGCCTCGTCGAGCCAGGCGGACAGCGGGAGGTCGTCCTTCGGGCTGCAGCAGTCGGTGCCGAAATACAGGCGGTCGGAGAACTTCTCGAGGAACCGGTACGCGTGCTCCGGGTCCCGGACCAGGGCGCTGTATCCGCTCCAGGCTGACAAGTCGCCGTGCAGGTTCGGGTAGCGGTCCATCAGCGCCTCGATGCGACCGCCGGGCGCCACGGGCCCCGTCGGGTAGCCGGCGCGCAGCGCCTCGGTCAGGTCGCCCGAGATCTCGGCCCAGAACTTCTGCGAGTGCCCGAGGAAGACCAGTTTCGGGAAGGCGGCCAGCGCCTTCTCCAGTTTCGGCAGGCCGAGCCCGTCGATCAGGCCGTAGTCGCCGTAGCCGGGGTCGCCCACGTGGAAGGTCAGAGGCATGCCGCACCGCTCCGCGTGCCGGAATAGGTTGTGGACCCGCGGGTCGTCGAAGTCGAGCTGGGCCGTGATCTCGCCGACGCCCTTCGCGCCCAGCCCCTTGTAGTGCAGCAGGAAGCGCGACAGGTCCGTGTCGGGCGAGTTCTCGCCCCAGCGCGGGTCGACGTTGCAGAAGAACAGATAGGTCTCGGGGTGTGCGCGGGCGAGCCCGATGGCCTCCTCGTTCGTGATGAAGTGGTACGAGCACTCCGGGATGCAGCTCGGGAGGTTCACGCCGCGCTCGACGCCGAGCCGGTCGTAGATCCCGCGCAGCTCCTCGGGCGTCGCGTAGGTCGTGCCGTTCGGGCGGAGCACGCCGGGCCGGACCGTCGAGTGCACGTGGATGTCGATCTTCTTCATGTCAGCCTCCGTGGCCCTTGTAGCCGGTCCAGGAGCTCCAGTAGGCGGCGCCGCTCTTCACGGAGGCGAGCGACCGCACGTCCTCGCGCGAACCGCCGGCCTTGAGGATCCGCTCCGCGGACTTGCAGGCCGCGATATACGACTGCACGCGGCGGAGGTTCATCCCTTCCGACATGTTCGCGGTCAGGATCAGGAAGGTGCCGGACGCACCGTCCCCCACCAGATGGTACACGAAATCGGCGATCTCCTGCACGGTCATGCTCCAGAGGTGGAAGCTCGCGAGGCGCCAGAGGTAGGGCACCCGGATCTCGTCGGTCACGATCGGCGGGATCAGCAGCGGGGAGATCGACGGGTCGTAGAAGTCGACGCCCATCTTCTCGACGAACTTCAGCTGCGGGCGGGCGAGCCCCTCGCAGTGCAGCTCGCGCTCGCCGGTCACGGTGCGGGCCCGGTACTGCTCCTCCCAGAAGGGCAGGACGTGCGTCGGGAAGAACTCGGGGGAGATGAACGCCGCCGCGTCGTCGGCCAGGTAGGCGTAGGTCGGGTGGATCGGGTCGACGCCGAGGACCTCGCGCTTCATGAAGCGGTGGAACGCGTTCTCGCTGCGGGTGAGCTGGCCGAGGTAGGTCGCGAGCAGGTCCGGGTCATCGTACAACTCATAGAAGATCTTCTCGCCGTTGAGCAGGAACGCCGTCGTGACGGGGCCCTGCCCGCTCAGGCCCACGCGCACCGGCTCGCCCGGGAAGGCCTCCTCAAGGCGGCGCTTGAAGTCGAGGTACATCGGGATCACGCCGGACGTCCCGAAATCGACGTCGGCGTGGCGGTCCATGTAGGTCACCGCCTCCGCGAGCCCGTCGAACATGCGCTCGACCGCGACCTCGCCGTCGCCCGGCGGGAAGCGCAGCGGGGCGCCGATGCCGCTCAGGTGGCCGTAGCTGATGTCGGGCGTGCTGACGTCGGGCACCGAGACGTCGTCGCCGAAGATCTCGCGCTGTTTCCTCCGCCCGTTGCGGTACAACTGGACCACGGCGTTCGGCTCCGTGTAGTACTCGTGCAGCGAGATCTCCTCGTAGCCCATGTAGGCGTAGACGTTGCCGTGCACCTTCCAGAGGAAGGGCTGCTCTTTTCTCAGTCGGTCGTACTTGTCGGACATGGGGTCTCCTCTCGCTTGCGCAGGCCGGACGGCACCAGGAACGTCGCCGTGGCGCACAGCGCCGACAGCACGAAGACGAAGCGGAACGAACCGACGGCCCCGGCGACGGCGCCGTAGGCCAGGGAAGCCGCGGACGCCGCGAAGACGCCCGAGACGTTGGCGAGGATCATCACGTCCATGCGGTCCTCCGGCGCGGCCTCCCCGGAGAGCCGCACCAGGATGAGGTTGAGGAACAGTCCGGACATGCCGAACACGGCGAAGACCGGCACGAACGACGCGCCCCACGGCAGCAGGACGGCGACGTCGGCCAGGAGGGCGGCGGCCATGTAGGCCCGGATCGTGCGCACGGAGCCCGCCTTGTCCATGAAGTGCCCGAACACGGGCAGCAGCACCGCCTGCGACGCGAAGGCGACCAGCGTGGCGGACAGAGGAGCCACGTTCCGGCCGGCCTCCCGGTTCAGGTAGACCAGCGCGAACCCGTAGCCCACCAGGTTCAGGTCGACCAGGACGACGAGCGCCACGGTGCGGCGGACCGCGGGACGGCGGAGCAGGCCGGCGAGGAGCGCTCCGTAGGCGCGGACGCCCGGCTCGACGGCGCGCGGTTCGATCGCCTGCAGCGGACGGGTGAACAGCGAGAAGAGGGACGAGACGACGAAGAGGGCGCCCGCGACGAGGAACAGGACGCCGTAGTCGAGGGGGAACGCGGCGACGCGCAGCAGGCGAGAGGCCGCCGCGGTCCCGGCCAGCGCGCCGGCCGCCATGAGGACGCCGTTCAGGCCGTAGAAGCGGCCGATCCGGTCGGCGGGCAGGCTGCGGCCTAAATAGTCGAGGTAGAGGATCGCCCCGAGCTGGAGCAGGCAGTACGTCAGGAAGTACATGCCCAGAAGAAGCGGGATGAAGTGCGCGGGATTCCGGGCGCTGGACGAAGCGACGGCGCCGAAGGCGAGGAACGAGACGCCGGACGCCACGTAGACCGCGGCCATCCGCCGCCGGGCGCCGCCCGTCCGCAGGCGCGCGAGGCGGGGCAGGAACTGGACGAGGACCGGGAGGCTCATGCACGCCTGGATCGATCCGATCACGATCGGCGGGCTGCCGAGGTGGTCGAAGAACGACACGATCATCGTCGAGCCGAGCACCATGGGACTGCCGACGGACCAGAGGAAATTGAAGAGATGGAGGAACAGGAGGTTCCTGCCGACCCCGTCCAAGCGGCGTACCGGTTCCCGGGAGACGTCCCGCATCGCGCGTCCCTCCTGACGCCGCAAGGATAGCACGGGGGCGCGCGGAAGGGGTATGCATGGAATCCATGTCCGAATCCTAATTATCCTCTATACTTTGTTCCCTAACGAAACAGTATGTTTACAATGGTACATGGTACGTTTGCACAAGGTACGGAGGATTCCCCCATGAGCAGTCCACTCGCACTTCTCGGCGGCCCGAAGGCCGTCGGCGACTACGCCCCCTCTCTCTTCGCCTGGCCGATCATCACGCCCGAAGACGAAGAGGCCGTCCTCGGCGTCCTCCGCGCGGGCAACATGTCCGGCACGGACGTCACGAAGCGCTTCGAGGAGGCCTTCGGCGCCTGGCTCGACATGCCCTTCGCGCTCGGCACCAACAACGGCACGTCCGCGGTCCAGGCCGCGATGTTCGGCTGCGGGATCGGCGTCGGCGACGAGATCATCGTCCCCAGCGTCACCTACTGGGCGTCCGTGATCCAGTCGATGACCCTCGGCGGCACCCCCGTCTTCGCCGACATCGACCCGACCACCCTCTGCATGGACCCCAACGATATCGAATGGCGCATCGGGCCCCGCACCAAGGCGATCCTCGTCGTCCACTACCTCGCCCATCCCGCCGACATGGACGCGGTCATGGCGATCGCGAAGAAGCACGGTCTCAAGGTCATCGAGGACTTCTCGCACGCCCAGGGCGGACTCTACAAGGGCCGCCGCGTCGGCACGATCGGCGATGTCGGCGCCACCAGCCTCATGTCCGGCAAGTCGCTCGCGATCGGCGAGGCCGGCATGCTGGTCACCCGCGACCGCGAGATCTACGAACGCGCCTGCGCCCTCGGCCACTACGAGCGCTACGACTCCTCCTTCACGACCGAAGCCCTGAAGCCCTACGCCGGCCTTCCGTTCGGCGGCTACAAGTTCCGCATGCACCAGCTGAGTTCCGCCGTCGGCCTCGTCCAGCTCAAGTACTACGACGAGCGCTGCGTCGAAATCCGCGAGGCGATGAACTACTTCTGGGACCGGCTCGAGGGCGTTCCGGGCATCCGCGCGCACCGCGTCCCCAAGGACTCCGGCAGCGACATGGCCGGCTGGTACGGCGCGCACGGGCTGTACTTCCCCGAGGAGCTCGGCGGCCTCTCGATCACCCGCTACGCCGAGGCCGTCCGCGCCGAGGGCGTCGACGAGATGAGCGCGGGCGCCAACGCCGCGCTGCACACCCACGGACTGTTCCAGACGGCCGACGTCTACGGCGCCGGCAAGCCGACCCGCATCGCGAACGCCGCCCGCGACGTCCGCACGATGGACGCGAGCCTGCCGGTCAGCGAAGGCATCGGCGCCCGCTCCTTCTTCATTCCATGGTTCAAGCACGTCGACAAGGCCGCGATCGACATGTTCGTCGAGGCCTACCACAAGGTGTCGGAGAACTACCAGGACCTGCTGCCCGGCGACCCGGGAAACCCGGCGCGACTCGGCGGCTGGCACTTCTTCAAGCACACGAAGAAGAAGTAGCCGGAGAGGAGACCCATGTTCCGTCTCGGCATCATCGGCTCGGACAACAGCCACGCGGACGCGTTCGCGGAGCTCGTCAACAGGCCCGACCCGCACACGGGGAAGTACCTGTTCCCCGACTTCCGCGTCGTCGGCATCTACGGTCCGGACCCCGTCCGCACCGCCGAAGTCGCGAAGAACGGCGACATTCCCTTCATCGCGCCGACGCCCGGCGACCTGATCGGCCGCATCGACGCCGCCATGGTCGTCTTCCGTCACGGCGGGCTGCACCTGCCGCACGCCCTGCCCTTCCTCGAGGCGGGTATCCCCGTCTGGGTCGACAAGCCGCTGACCGTCTCGGCGAAGGACGCGCGCACCCTGATCGACGCGGCCGCCGCGAAGGGGCTTCCCCTCACCGGCGGGTCGAGCCTCAAGTTCATCCCCGACGTCCTGCAGGCCAAGCGCGCCGCAGACGGCGACACGCGGATCGGCAAGCTGCGCACCGCCACGATCGACTTCCCGGCCACGCTCGAGAACGAGTACGGCGGCCTGTACTTCTACGGACCGCACCTCGTCGAGATGGCCCTGAAGATCTTCGGTTGCCGCCCGAAGTCCGTGCTCGCGTCCGCCACCGGCGGCTGCGTCACGGCGATCGTCCGCTACGAGGACTACCAGGTCACGCTCGACTTCATCCCCGGCGCCCAGGAGTACCACGTCGTGATGCACGGCGAAAAGGGCACCTGGATCCGCGAGATCGACCTGACCGACCTCTACCGGTACGAATTCGAGCACTTCGCGCAGGCGATGCGCTCCGGCCGCACCGACGACACCGCCCAGGAGCTGTACGCCCCGATCGAGATGCTCGACGCGATCCTCGCGTCGCTCGCGTCCGGCCAGGCCGTGCCGCTCCTCGGCTACTAGGGAGGACCGGACCATGCGCATCGACTGCCACAACCACCCCGACTGGCACGGCCACGACCTGAAGAAGTTCATCGCCGACCTCGACCGGAACCACATCGACAAGTCCTTCGTCCTCAGCTGGGAGTGCAACGTCGACGAGTACGATCCGGATTCCGCGCGCTACTTCGCCTACGGTCCCGAGGGCCCGATCCCCTTCTCGCGCTGCCTCTCCTACGTCGAGCGCGCCCCCGACCGTTTCCTCCTGGGCTACGCGCCCGACCCGCGGAAGCCCGACGCCTGCGAGCGCCTCCGCGCGATGACCGCGATCTACGGCGTGCAGCTGTGCGGCGAGCTCAAGCTCCGCATGATGTACGACGACCTCGACGCCCTCCGCATGTACCGCGTGGCCGGCGAACTCGGCCTCCCCGTCCTGGTCCACATCGACTACGAGTTCCCGAACTCCTACGGCTTCCCCCGGCCCAACTGGTGGTACGGCGGTGGCATCGAGCCGTTCGCGCGCGCCGTCGCGGCCTGTCCCGACACGGTCTTCATCGGCCACGCGCCCGGCTTCTGGGCCCACATCTCGGGCGACGACCAGTTCGACAAGGTCGCCTATCCGTCCGGCAGGGTCGTGCCGGGCGGCCGGATCGTGCAGCTGCTCGACCGGTATCCGAACCTCTACTGCGACACGTCCGGCGGCTCGGGCTGCAACGCCCTGACGCGCGACCCGGTCTTCGCCCTCGAGTTCCTGCTCAAGTACCAGGACCGCATCCTGTTCGGCCGCGACGACTTCAACTCCGACCTGCAGGATTTCCTCGACTCGCTCCCGCTCCCCGCCGACGTCCGCGAGAAGATCGATTCGGGAAATCTCGAGCGGCTGCTCGCGTTCGGAACCGCCAAAAGAGGGTAGAATGGACTCCAGGAGGTAGATGCCCATGAAAGTGCTCGCCGTCGGCTGCCACCCGGACGACCTCGAGATCGCGTGCTTCGGCACGCTCGCCCGGTACGTCCGGGAAGGCGCCCGGGTCTCGATCTGCCACGTCG
This sequence comes from uncultured Eubacteriales bacterium, assembly GCA_903835065.1. GTDB lineage: Bacteria > Bacillota > Clostridia > Saccharofermentanales > UBA5734 > CAILLO01. Next base: position 9,561 of record CAILLO010000034.1, on the reverse strand, counting down.
CCAACGGCAACCTCGGCCACGCCGTGATCCACCCGGAGAAACTCCGCCGCATTCGCATCGGCGAGGCGAAGGAGGCCGCGGCGCGGATCGGCGTGAAGGACGTCGTCACGCTCGACGTCGGCGACCTCGAGGTCCGCGCCAAGGACGCCGCGCTGCTGCGCCTGATGGTCGACCTCGTCCGCCGCGCGCAGCCCGACGTGATCATCACCCACGACCCGAACGACTACATGCAGGACCACCGCGAGGTGTCGCAGCTGGTCTTCGACGGCAGCTTCTCGGCGAGCGTCCCCTTCTACGAGACGCCGACGAAGGGCACGGCCGGCATCGCGCCGCTGTTCTACATGGACACGCTCGCGGGCGTCGGATTCCTCCCGGAGCAGTACGTCGACGTCTCCGACACCGTCGACCTCAAGATCGCGGGGCTCGCCGAGCACCACAGCCAGATCGACTGGATGAAGGAGCACGACGGCATCGACTTCCTCGAGTTCGTGCGCACCTGCACCCGTTTCCGCGGCCTGCAGAGCGGCGTCGCGTACGCCGAAGGATTCCGGGCCTCCCCCGCCTGGCCGAGACTGTCCACGAAGCGGCTGCTGCCGTAGAAGAACTAGAGGAGGAGACGAAACGATGGACTTCATGAGCACCGTCAAGGGATCCCTGCTGGAGGGGTTCTACCCGAAGGGCTGGGACATGGCCCGGATCGACGCCTGCGCATCGACGCCCGCGTCCGAGGTCCTGACCCGGCAGAAGCACTGGAACGAGGACTTCCGCCCCGTCCCGTGCGCCACGCTCGCCGACTTCGACATGATGATGGGCCACGAGATCGCCCACACCATCCGCAAGGCCCGCGAGGACGGCGTCGAACTTGCCATGATCCTGCCGGTCGGCCCGATGGGCATGTACCGCTGGGCCGTCTACTTCCTGACCGAGTGGAACGTCTCCTGCGACCACGTCTGGGGCTTCAACATGGACGAGTGGGCGGACGGCTTCGGCAACACGCTGCCCCCCGAGGACCCGGCCGGCTTCCAGAACGCCATGCTCGGCGCCTTCTACGGCCCCCTGGGCCCGCTGACCGTGCCCGCGTCGCACCGCAACTTCGCGACCAAGGAGAACCTCCCGACCTACGCCTCCAAGATCGCCGAACTCAAGCGCAAGGGCGCGCGGCTCGTGACCGTGTTCGGCATCGGCCGCATGTGCCACATCGCCTTCTGGGAGCCGCACTTCGCCGCCGAGTTCGCGACGGTCGAGGAGTGGAAGAAGCAGACGCACCGCATCGGCGCGCAGTTGCACCCGCTCACGATCGAACAGAACGCGATCACCTCGTTCAAGAGCCGCACGACGCTCGTCCCCTGCCGCGCGAACACGATCGGGCCCGGGCTGTTCCTGCAGTCGGACCGGATCATCGGCGGCGCGGACGGCGTGCTCGGACGCGGCATGCAGTGGCAGGGCCTGTCCTTCTGGATGACCCTCCGCTACGGCCCCGACATGTGGATCCCGTCGACGTTCATGCCCACCCTGCCCGGCAAGCTCTTCTTCCTGGAAGACCTCGCCGGCCCGCTCGTCCCTGAAGCGAATTAAGGAGGTAGCCGTCATGAAGAAGATCCGTTGGGGCGTCCTGGGCGCCGCCGGCATCGCCGACCGCCGTTCCATCCCCGGCCTCGTCTCGTCCGCGCACTCCGAGCTCGCCGCCGTCATGGAGATCGACGCGGCGCTCGCCGAGAAGATCCGCGCCAAGTATGGCTGCAAGTCGGCCTACACCACCGAGGACGCCCTGATTTCCGACCCGGACGTCGAGGCGGTCTACATCGCGTCGCCCGTCGCCTACCACGCCCGCCAGGCCTTCGCCTGCATCGCGGCGAAGAAGCCCTTCCTGATCGAGAAGCCCCTCGCGCTCGACGCGGCCACGGCGAAGAAGATCGCCGATGCCGCCGACGCCGCCGGGCTCCCCGCCGCCTGCGGCCTGATGATGCGCTTCGGCAGCTGGCACACGGTGATCCGCGACACGATCCGGTCGGGCCGGCTCGGCAAGGTCGTTTCCGCCAAGGCGCAGTTCACCTGCTGGTACCCCGACATGCCGGGCGCGTGGCGCCAGGCGATGGCGACGTCCGGCGGCGGCTCGCTGATGGACATGGGCGTCCACTGCATCGACCTGATCCAGTACGCGCTGGGCAGCAAGGCCGTCAAGGTCGCCGCGCTGGTCGACACCCGCGCCAACCGGTACGACGTCGAGGACGAGGCCACGATCCTGTTCCAGCTCGCCGACGGCACGCACGCGACCGTCGAGGCCAGCTTCTGCATCCCCGACTCGGCCGCCGCGTGGCGCCTCGAGTTCGCGGGCACCAAGGGCACGATCGTCGCCACCGAGACGCTGGGCCAGGTCGACGGCGGTACCGTCTCGATCAAGCTCGACGACCAGGGCGCCTACAACGCGCAGCAGGACAAGGGCCAGACCGCCGCGACCGTCGAGGGCCCCGCGGGCTTCGGCAACATGTACGGCCGCGAGTTCGACTCGTTCTCCCTGTCGATCCTGCAGGGCAAGGCCGTGGAGGTGCCCCTCGCGGACGCCGTCCAGGTCCAGCGCGTCGTCGAGGCCGCCTACGAATCCGCGAAGACCGGCCGCTTCGTCTCGCTCTGACCGGGCGCTCCGGCGCCGGGAGGGTCCGCTGAGTTGAACGTCTTCGACCTGATCGGTCCGGTCATGATCGGGCCATCCAGTTCGCACACCGCTGGCGCGGTCCGCATCGGGCGCGTCCTGTTCGACCTGCTGGGCGGCCCGCCGTGCTCCGTCCTCTTCGAGCTGCACCAGTCCTTCGCCCGCACCGGTCCGGGACACGGCACGCCGCAGGCGCTCATGGCCGGCCTGCTCGGCATGCGGCCCGACGACGAGCGCATCCCGCGCAGCCTCGAGATGGCCCGCGGACTCGGCATCGACTACGAGTTCCGCGACGTCGACCTGAAGGACGCGCACCCCAACTCGGTCCGCATCTCGGCGGTCTCGGCCGACAGCTCGTGCCGCACGCTGCAGGGGTCCTCGATCGGGGGCGGCGTGATCCGCGTGACCTCGATCGACGACCTGGCCGTCGACTTCTCGGGCGAGTTCCCGACCCTCGTGCTGCTGCACCAGGACCGCGTCGGCATGATCGCCGAGGTGACCCGCGTGCTCGCCGAGTCGCGCGTCAACATCGCCAACATGCGCGTCTACCGCTCCTACCGCTCCGGACTCGTCGCGACGCTGATCGAGACCGACCAGCCCGCGTCCGACGCCGCCGTCGCCGCCCTGCGCGCGATCTCCGGCCTCGAGCGCCTCGCCGTGCTCGACGTCGAGCGGGAGGACTGACATGACGGCACCCATCGACTACTCGTCCCTCCAGGACCTCGCCGACGCCGCGACCGAGCGCGGGTGCCCGATCTGGCGGGTCGTCCTCGACCAGCAGACGCAGGAACTCGAGCTCCCCGAGGAGACCGTCCGCGCCCGCCTGCGGCACCGCCTCGACGTCATGCGCGCCTCGATCGCGCGCGGCATCGCCGACGCGAGTCCGTCCGCGAGCGGCCTGTCCGGCGGCGACGCCGCGATGATGGACGCCGCGATGAAGGAGGGCCGGCTGCTGGGCGGTTCGCTGCAGGCCGCCGCCCTGCGCAACGCCATGGCCGTCAACGAGACCAACGCCCGCATGGGCCGCATCGTCGCGGCGCCGACCGCGGGCGCCGCCGGCATCCTGCCCGCCCTGCTGTTCGCCGTGGCGGACCAGGAGGGCTGGTCCGACGAGCGGTTGGTCGAGGGGCTGCTCACCGCCTCCGGCATCGGGCTGGTCATCGCGAAGCGCGCCTGCCTGTCCGGCGCGGAGGGCGGCTGCCAGGCCGAGTGCGGCAGCGCGGCCGCCATGGCCGCCGGCGCCGTCGCGGAACTCGCGGGCGCCAGTCCCGAGGCGACGGTCCACGCCGCGGCGCTCGCCCTGAAGAACCTGCTCGGCCTCGTCTGCGACCCCGTCGCGGGCCTCGTCGAGGTCCCCTGCGTCAAGCGCAACGCCATGGGCGCCGTGCACGGCCTCGCCGCCGCCGACCTCGCCCTCGCCGGCATCCTCAGCCGCATCCCGCCCGACGAGGTGGTCGACGCGATGATGAGCATCGGGCGCCAGATGAGCCCCGACCTGCGCGAGACCGCGCGCGGCGGGCTCGCGGCCACGCCGACCGGAAGGGCGTTCAAGGGGAAGGCGCCGGAGATCCGGTAGGGTCCGGCTCGGATCGGGCGGCCCGCTCGATCCGCATGACCCGCACGAATTCCGTCACCGTTTGGCATTCTCTCCCGTCGCACGCGGGTCCATGATGGACTCGTGAGAAGCCATTGCGGGTCGGCTACGCGACGACCCGATGCGAAACGAGGAAGACCCATGGAAAACAGCACGACTCCGCTGTCCCGGCGCAAGAGCATGATCTTCGTCAACCTGCCGGTCCAGGACCTGAAGCGGTCGATGGACTTCTTCTCGAAAATCGGATTCGACTTCAACCCGATGTTCACCGACGAGAAGGCCGCCTGCCTGATGCTGGGCGAGAACCTGTTCGCGATGCTGCTCGTCGACCCGTTCTTCCAGGGCTTCACGAAATTGCCCGTCACGGACACGTCGAAATCCGTCGAGGTCATCAACGCCCTGTCGGCGGAGAGCCCGGCCGAAGTCGACCGCATCGTCGACCTCGCGCTGGCGGCCGGCGGCACGGTCGCGTACCTCGTGGAGGACATGCCCGGCATGCACAGCCGCAACTTCAAGGACCCCGACGGTCACATCTGGGAGTTCATGCACATGGACCTCGAGGCGGCGGGCAGGGTCTAGCGACCGCCCAGGATCCCCTCGACGCGCGCGACATAGCGCACGGTCCAGTCGACGAGCACGGCGAACAGCCGCTCGCCCTTTTCCTTCGTCGCGAGCGTGGGGTTGCCCCACACGCCGCTCGGGCTGAAGCGGAAGACCGGCGCGTAGTTCAGCGCGTCGCGCGGGGCGTCGGGCACGCAGTCCACCGCCCGGTCCATGTGGACCGCAGTCGGGTCGAGGTGCAGCATCAGGGACGTCTCGTACTCGCACGCGTGCAGGTTGCCGCGACTGTCGAGGATCGCGGCCGCCTCGGACGATTCCATGGCGGCGACGAGGTCGACGCGGACCGCCTTGAGCGCGCCGCCGTCGCTGTCGATCTCGCGCGTCGCGGGACCGGCGACGAAGACGCCGCCGTGGCCGACGACCAGCACGAGGCGGTCGAATCCCTCGGCCTCGAGCGACGCGGCGATGTCCTTCAGCAGTGCGAGGAAGGTCGCGGCGGTCACGCCGACGCTGCCCTTCTTGCCGAGGTGCTCGCGGCAGGTGCTGATCGGCAGGGTCGGCAGCAGCCAGGCCCCCGTCCGCTCGGCGAAGGCGGCGGCGACGGCCCCGGCGATCCGGTTGTCCGTGCCGACGGGCAGGTGCGCGCCGTGCTGTTCGGTCGAGCCGATCGGCAGGACGGCGGTCCGGGTGCCGGACGCGACGATCTCGTCCGCGGTGGAGCGGTCGTTCAGCATGGGGGGCTTCCCTTTCCGCCTGCGGGCGGTCTCCCTACAGGCAGTCCTCGAGGATGCGGATGTGCTTCCTGTATACAAAGTACAGGCTGCCGTCCTGGATGTACAGACGCGCGTAGCCGCGCTCCTCGCAGATCGTGCGCACCTTCTCGCCGGCCGCGAGGTCCCAGAGCTCGATCGAACCCGCGTTCTCGACGACGAAGCGCCCGGGGCCGCCGGCTCCCGCGGCCTGCACCTTGACGCCCGCTCCGCCCGAAAAGGCCGGCATTCCGACGGCTCGCACGGCGAACGTGCCGGCGTCGAGCGCGACCCATTCAGCGTGTCCGTCGTCGAAGACGGCCCGGAAGAGGTATACCGTCTCGGTCAGCCGCCCCAACAGCACGTACTCGTACACGTGGTCCGCGCCCCGGTAGGTCTCGAGCGGCGCCAGCGTCTCCGGGTCGATGCGGACGAGCCGCGCCGTCGTGTCCTTCGGCGGGCAGCTGTTGCAGTCGGCCGCGTAGGACGTGCCCGCGAGAAGCGTGCGCGTGGTCTCGTCGTAGACGAGCGACCGCACCGCGTGGTCCGGGACGGGGTCGTCGAGGAAGCGGGTGGTCCCGAGGGCCGGCGCGTGCCGGACGAGCAGCGACCCGAGCGAGCCGTAGATGTGCGTGCAGGTGTAGAAGACCGTGCCGTCGCCGGTGCACATGCCGACCGGGCGCATGGCCGTCTTCGGTGGGTGCACGACGACGCGCGGGTTCTCGGGGAAGTGCGCGGGCACCGACGGGTCGTACGCGACGAGCTGTCCCTTGGTGTAGGAGGCCATGTAGATCGTCCCGTCCAGCTCGCAGGTCTCCATGACCTCGCCGATGCCGGCCGTCGCGCGGCCGAGGTCGCTGCCGGTCCCCGCGTCGAGGTCGATCTCGTAGAAGCGCTGCGTGATGAACGGCGTGCAGAGCAGACGGCGGCGGTCGACGCGGCGCAGGCAGTCGATGCGCCCGACCGAGTCGGTGTCGAGCCGGAGCGAGCCCTCGATGGCGGACGTCTCCGGGTCGATCCGGTAGAAGTAGCCGTAGAGGTTGACGCAGACGATGCGCCCGTCCCGGGTCATCCGGAACGAGTACGACAGCGAGTCGGGGATCTCCGCGACCGTGCGCTCCTCGCCCGTCGCCACGTCCCAGCGCAGCAGCACCGAATTGCCGCTGTCGGACTGCTCCGCGCCGTAGGCGACGCCGTCGCGCAGCGCGAACCAGGTCGCCTCGCGGGCCGCCGTCCGTCCCTCGACGAACGCGCGCCGACGTGGGTCGAACCAACCGCGGTAGGGCACGTACACCGCGCCGTCCGGGCGGGCGACCAGCACGCACGCGTCGTGCTGCTGCGACCCGGCCGGGTGGTGGTTCTCGAGCACGACCTCGACCGAATCGTCGGCCGGGTTCCAGACGAACAGCTCGACGTCGGGGATCACGCTGGCGAAGGTGAAGGTGCCGTCCGGGTTGGCGAGCCCGTAGCGCAACTGGTTGTTGCACAGCGGCAGGTCCTCGAATGTGCGCGCCACCGTGCGCGTCTTCGTATCGAAGCTGAACGCCTTGCGCTTGAAATCGTCCTGGCAGTAGGTCTCGGAGAAGAGCTTCCCGGTCTTCGGGTCGTAGGCCATCCCGCTCGCCGACAGGTCGTGCGGCAGCCCCGTGGGGTACGCCGTCGTCTCCCCGGTCGCTAGGTCCAGCCGGACGACCTCGTCGAGCCACCCGCTCAGCCACAGCACGTCGTCGCCGGCGTACGCGGCCCCGTAGTAGCCGTACTGCGCCCGGTCGTAGTCGAAGCGGTAGACCCGGTTGCGCCCGGTCGGCGTGAAAAGCACGGCCGTGCACCCGGAGTTCGCGTTCCAGGTCGACGCCCAGAAGCGCTCCGCGCCGGTCTCCCGGTCGAATCCGGCCGGTGTCGGCTGTGCGTTGACGAAGGGGTCGCGCGTCGCGGGAATCGGAATCTGTCGGAACTCTGCCATGGGAACCTCCTGGGCGGCTCCGGCTGCGGCCGGCTAGTTTTCGAGCGCCGCGCAGACCATCGCGGCCCAGCCCTCGACGGGCACGTAGTACGGGATGCTGTTGCCCGAGCCGAGTGCGTACCCCTTGCAGCCGGTCTTCTCCAGCATGCGGCGGGCGCGGTCGTACACGGCGTCCGGCGTCGCGCGGCAGAGGAAGTCGACGTCGAGGCCGCCGAGGATCGCGATGCGAGACGCGTAGCGGTCGTAGACCCGCTCCACGGGCAGGATCGCGTCCTCGAACGAGTGCTTGGCGTCGAACCCGATGTCGTCGATGATGTCGTCCATGACGGACTCGAGCTGGCCGCACGAGTGCAGGATCGCGGGCTTGCCGGCCGCGTGGATGACCTGGACCATCTTCTTGTGCCACGGCGTGATGTACGTGCGCAGGTCGGCGGCGGACAGCAGGGTCTGCGTGTGGAAGCCCCAGTCGTCGTTCACGATGCAGGCGCCGACGCCCGGGTGGACCGCGGCCAGCTCGTAGTAGCGCAGCAGGCGCGAACCCACGCCGTCGGCCACTTCGGCGACCAGCTCCGGGTCGTCCGCGAGCTGCAGGCAGAGGTTCTCGTAGCCCATGATGTACGTCACGTTCTCGAGCACGCCGCCCGGCCCGTAGGCGATCATCTTCATGCCCTCCGGCAGGCGCGGGCCCACGGCGTCGAGGTTGGGCGTGCCGAACGCGTCGACGTCGGGCCACGCGTAGGTCGCGAGGTCCGCGCGCTCGTGGATCTTCGCGAAGGTGTTCATCGAGACGGACTTGAGCTGACCCTTCTCGGGCGTCGCGGTCGGGAACTCGACCGAGGACGCGTGCAGCGTCACGTAGTCGTAGCCGGCCCGCGCGTAGGCCCGGGCGATCCGCAGCGAACGCACCGTCCCGTCCTCGCCCTTCACCGGCGGGTCGCCGGTCAGCAGGCCGTACAGGTCGTCGTTCAGGAAGAACTCGAACAGCGTGGACCGGTCCGGCGCCTTGCGCGCGAGGACGCGCAGCAGCTGGCCGAAGTCCGGTTTGCGCGTGGCGGCCAGCATGCGTTCGAAGTAGGGACCCGTGGAAGGGACGGACGGATTCGGGTTCTCCATGGTCATTCGCCTCCCCGATGCAATCTGCCTCGAGCATACCGTGATTCGCGGCCGCTGCATATGCACGCGTTCCATGGATTCGCGCATGCGCGGGCGCAGGACGGAAGTCGGTTCCCGATCAGCGGGCCTTCGCGTCGACGATTCCAGGAAGGAGCCGGTCCAGCGACCCCGCCAGGAAAATCGGGAGGTTCACGATCCGATTCTTCAGATCGACATTCAGGGGAGAGAACCGGACGCCGAACGGGAGTCCGTAGGTGTCGAGGAATCCGGACAGGCTCTTCGCCTTGACGGACCGACCGCTCTTCACTTCGACCGGAATGATCCCGACATCGGATTGAATGAGGAAATCGACCTCCGCCGTCGCGTCGTTGGTCCAGTAGCCGATGGTGGGGAACGAAGGGACCAGGGACTGGAGGACGTCGTTCTCCACCAGCGCCCCTTTGAACTCCGTGAAGAAGGCGTCCTGTTCCAGCCAGGTGGAGATCGGCAGTTCCGACTTGCGACAAAGCAGCCCGACGTCCGAATAGTAGATCTTGAAATCATGCGGATCGGAATAGGCCGACAAAGGCATTCCAGGCTTTTCGATCCGGTGGACCAACCGGATGGTGCCGGTCCGCGCGATCCACTGGATGGCGTCCTCGAATTCCTTGGCGCGTCCACCCTCCCGGACCAGACGGTAGACGAATTTCCGGTTCTCGCGGGCCAATTGGCTGGGAATGCTTCTCCACACGCTCCAGACCTTCGCGACGGTTCGAGGTTCGACATGCTTCGAGATGTCCCGTTCGTAGGACAGAAGAATCTCTTCCTGCCTCAGGCGGCAGGACCTCATGTCCTGGTCCTGCACCCACGTCCTGACCGCAGCCGGCATTCCCCCCACGACCATATGGTAGGTCCACGCCTCGAGGAGCGGGCGGAACAGAAGAACGGGAAT
>CAILLO010000033.1 GCA_903835065.1 uncultured Eubacteriales bacterium | reverse complement strand
GAATTCCTCGAGGATGCTGCAGGCGCAGAGCTCCTGCCCTGCCAGCAGGCGGAGGATCTTCAGCCTCGTATCGTCGGCGAGCGCCTTGAAAAGGGTGACGGGGTCGATTGCGTCGATCATGGGCCTTGTCCTCCTGGAGTCCGAGCGGGGTTGGATATAGAGAAGCTTCTATCTGAGAGTACTCGGCATATAGAAGAATGTCAATGAGTTCTATTGCAGTCCTCCAGGTCCCGCCTTTTTGACAATGAGGCTCGCGCGTCCATACAATACAGGCGGACCATGTGCTCCCGCCAGTCGTCGGGAACGGAAAGGGACCGGGAATGGACGAGCGGATCCTTTCGATTCACCAACCGGATGCATTCCACATCATGGACGGCTCCGGACGTCCCTCCCGAGGATGCGACCAGGACTGGTACGGGTCCGAATGGCAGCGCGCATCGGGGTGCGGCCCCAGCGTGGCTTCCGGAATCCTCTATTATCTTCATCGGACGAACCGCATCCGCCTGCCGTTCGCCGTCGACGGGAAATCCGACTGCATCGGCCTCATGGAGTCCGTATGGAAGCACGTAACGCCGACGTCGAACGGTGTCGATACCGTGGAGCGCTTCTGTATCGGAGTCCAGGATTTCACGCGCTCGTTCGCGCGGACGCTCTCCTGCCGGACCCTCGAGATCCCGTCGAAGAAAGCCGGTCGTCCGGAACTCGGAGAGATGACCCGTTTCCTCACTTCCGGTCTTCTCGAGGACTGCCCGGTCGCGTTCCTAAATCTATCGAGCGGCAGGGTAAGGGGAATCGAAGGCTGGCACTGGATGACGGTCGTGGCGCTGAAGACCGGCCCGGAACCCGACGATGCGCAGGCGCTCATCTTCGACGGAACGGCGTCGATCTGGATCGACCTCGCGAAGTGGCACATGACCTCTGCGCTGGGCGGAGGGTTCGCCTATTTCATAACAATGGGGTGACTAGACACGACGCATATGGATCATGCCAATCAGGTAGAGAAGATTGCATTGTACTTCAGGTGTTTCGTTCTTCCCCAGCGCCTCATCGCACCGACTTTCGCCAAGACGGGATCGACACTCGCTCCGTCATGAGATGCAGTGCTTTTTTGGTTCATTCGATCTGGTTCATTGAGCCTGTGGCAGGATTCAATTGATAAATGCAAACTTCAGCATGTTTCAGGATGCTTTCGTCGAAGTGTACCTGTCGGTTCTTCTTGCGCGATAGTGTTTATTTTTCTCTCCTGCCATTTTGTTTATGTCGTTATTCCGAGTGTTGTGCACGGTAATGGTGCGCAGGGTTACAGTACAAATATGCGGTAATCACTAGCATAAGAGCTAATGCATGGACCTACGTAGGAACTTATCCTAACAACAGACACCTGATTCTTGGAGGACAAGTGACATGAAAATGGAAGAAATGAAAAACATGAGCACCATCGATCGAATCATCCGCATCATTCTTGGCATCGCTTTGCTGGCTTTGCTGATCTTTGTCCAGAGTGGTTGGCGCTATGTCGGTCTGCTCGGCATCGTGCTGTTGGCGACATCGGCGATCGGCGTATGTCCGCTCTACATGCCTTTCGGCATCAAGACGAACAGAAAGGGATAGTTCGCACTTTTCATCCGTTGAATCGACAAAATCTGAAGGGGCTGTCTCAAACCTTGAGGCAGCTCCTTCAATCTTGTTGATGCGTTTGAATTCGTTTATTGACATATGCCCGTCGTATGCTACGATGGGTTCGTTTGGGCATATGCCCATAACCGAAAGGAGGAGCCCATGACGAGACCCAGGAAGTGGCGACGAGTCTGCTGCCTACCGGAGAACACGAGCTTCGGACCCCTTGGACCCGCGCCCAGGCTCGAAGGTCCCATCACAATGACCGTCGACGAATACGAATCGATCCGGCTCATCGACCTCGAAGGGTTCACCCAGGAGGTCTGCGCGGAACAGATGGGCATCGCCCGCACGTCGGTCCAGCGCATCTACAGCGATGCGCGACGCAAACTGGCCGAGTCCCTCGTGAACGGCCGGGCCCTGCACATCGAGGGGGGCGACTTCCGGATCTGCGGCGAGGACGAGCGCCCCTGCGGCCGCGGTGGCTGCGCCAGGCGAAAGGAATGCATGGATGGACAGGACTGAATTCAAGGTGGAGCCCAACGAACTGAGCCAAATCCACAAGGTGATCGGCGTGGTCAGCGGCAAGGGAGGCGTCGGCAAGTCGATGGTCTGCTCGCTGCTCGCGGTGCTGATGAGTCGGAGAGGCTATGAGACCGCGATCCTCGACGCAGACATCACGGGCCCTTCGATCCCGACCGCGTTCGGGCTCAAGGGCAAGGCCGTCGGCAACGAGCTGGGCCTGCTCCCCGTGCGCAGCGCCAACGACATCGGCATCATGTCCTTGAATTTCCTCCTCGAGGAAGAGACGGACCCGGTCGTCTGGCGCGGCCCGATCATCGCGAACACGGTCAAGCAGTTCTGGTCGGAGGTCGTCTGGGGCGACGTGGACGTCATGTTCATCGACATGCCGCCGGGGACCGGCGACGTCCCGCTGACGGTCTTCCAGTCCCTGCCCGTGGACGGGATCATCCTGGTGACCTCCCCGCAGGAGCTGGTCTCCATGGTCGTCACCAAGGCGGCGAACATGGCGAAGAAGATGGACATTCCCATCCTCGCCCTCGTGGAGAACATGGGGCAGGTGGTCTGCCCGGACTGCGGCAAGGTCATCCGCGTCTTCGGCGACGCGTCCATCGACGGCATCGCGGAGCGCATCGGCGTGGACCTGACGGCCAGCCTGCCCATGGACCCCGCGCTGTCGGCCGCGTGCGACGCAGGAAGAATCGAGGATTTCAAGGGGAACTGGCTCGACGGGGTCGCGGATCGGCTCGAGTCGCTGCTGGAAGAGAAGGAGTCGACATGAGGATCGCCATCGCCTGCGACGAGGGAAAAGTCACGGGACATTTCGGCCACTGCGCCACGTTCGAGATCTTCGAGACCGATCGCGAGGGCGTCATCTCCTCCGCATCGATCGCCAATCCGGGGCATCGGCCCGGATTCCTGCCTGTCTTCCTGAAGGAACAGGGCGTCGGGGTCGTCGTCGCCGGCGGCATGGGCCAGCATGCCATCGCCCTCTTCGAAGCGAACGGCATCGAGGTCTTCCTCGGTGCGGAAGGCAAGCCGGAGGAGATCGTCGGCCGGTATCTCGCGGGGACCCTCGAATCCCGGGGATCCGCCTGCACGGAGCACGCGCACCACGACGACTGCGGAGGCCACTAGAACCCACGGAAGCCGCGAAGGCGCCGTTGAAGGAGGAGAACCCATGGCGAAGTACAAGCCCGTCAAGATCCTGAAGGACATCGACCAGTGCTGCCCGCTGACCGTCACGAGACTCATCGAGGAGATGTCGAAAGTCGACATCGGCGACGTCATCGAGATCCGGACGACCGACCCCGGTTCCGTCGCGGACTTCCCCGCCTGGGCGAAGACGACCGGCAACGAGCTCCTGGAACTGAAGCAGAACGCGGGGCTCATCACGATCTTCGTGAAACGACTGGTATAGGAGGAACCCATGAAGAGGAAAATCCTGATCGTCGGTGGAGTGGCCGGCGGAGCGACCGCCGCGGCCCGCCTCCGCAGATTGGACGAGGATGCCGACATCGTCCTGTTCGAGCGAGGGGAGTACATCTCCTTCGCCAACTGCGGACTGCCCTATTACATCGGCGACGCGATCACCGACCGCACGAAGCTGACGCTGCAGACGCCGGAGTCCTTCCGCGCGCGCTTCCGCGTCGACGTCCGCGCCGGCCACGAGGTAGTGCGGATCGACCGCCCCGCGAAATCCGTCACCGTCCGCCGCGTCAAGGACGGGACACTCTATGAGGAAACCTACGACGCGCTGGTCCTGTCGCCGGGCGCCGAGCCCGTCCTGCCGCCGATCGAAGGCGTTCGGGAGAACGGTGTCTTCGTCCTGCGCAGCATCCCGGACACCGACCGCATCCGCGCCTTCGCCCACAAGGCCGGTGTCCGCCGCGCCGTCGTCGTCGGCGGCGGCTACATCGGCATCGAGATGGCGGAGAACCTCCACGCGCTCGGCTTGAGCGTCTCGATTGTGGAGCTGATGGACCACGTCGTCCAGCCACTCGACTCCGACATGGCGGGTGAACTCCACGCCCACCTCGTCGACAAGGGCGTCGGCCTGTACTTGAAGTGCGGCGTGACCGGCATCCATCGTACGGACGATGGCCTCGAAGTCCGTACCTCCGTTGGTGGCCCGCTGCTGGCCGACCTCGTCGTCATGGCCGTCGGCGTGCGTCCCGAAGGGTCGCTGGCGAAGGAGGCCGGCCTGGCGATGGGCGCCCGGGGTGCGATCGCGACCGACGACCACATGCTCACGTCGGACCCCTCGATCTACGCCGTCGGCGACGCCGTCGAGGTCACGGACTCGGTCCTCGGCCGCAAGGTCTTCGTCCCGTTGGCTTCGCCCGCCAACCGGCAGGGCCGCATCGCCGCGGACAACCTGTGCGGCATTCCGAGCGTCTATCGCGGCACCCAGGGCACCGCCATCCTCAAAGCGTTCGACATGACAGTCGCCGTGACCGGCGCGAACGAACGGACCTTGAAGGAGGCCGGCGTCGAGTACGGCCGTTCCTACACCTACAGCGCGAGCCACGCGACCTACTACCCGGGCGCCGCCTTCATGACCGTGAAGCTGCTGTACCGGAAGTCCGACGGGCTGCTCCTCGGCGCCCAACTGACCGGGTTCGAGGGCGTCGACAAGCGCTGCGACGTCCTGGCCACCGCAATCCGGTTCGGCGGTTCGATCCAGGACCTGACCGACCTCGAGCTCTCCTATGCGCCGCCCTTCGGGTCCGCGAAGGACCCCGTCAACATGGCGGGCTACGTCGCGACCAACGTCCAGAACGGCACCGACCGCTTCTTCTTCTGGGACGACGTCGCCGCGCTCGACCTGACGAAGGTCACACTCCTGGACGTCCGGACCCGCGAGGAGTTCCAGAACGGCTCGATTCCCGGCGCCGTGAACATCCCGCTCGACGACCTGCGCTCCCGGCTGTCGGAAATCGACGCCGGCAAGCCCGTCTATGAATTCTGCCAGATCGGCCTGCGCGGGCACATCGCCTATCGCATCCTCGCCCAGTCCGGATTCGGGGACGTGTACAACCTCGCCGGCGGCTACCGGTTCTACCGGCAGGCGGTCCGGACGTTCCCGCTGACCCCGCCCGTGTCCATCCATGGCAAGGAAGTGCCGGCCGTCGCCGCGCTCCAGGCCGAAGCGATCTCGAACGAACTGTCCGAGCGCAGCGGCGAGCTGCCCCCGGCCATGCGGGTGGCGCGCCGCATCGCGGTCGACGCCTGCGGCCTGCAGTGCCCCGGACCCATCCTGAAGCTGAGCGAAGCCGTCAAGGCCGCCGGCATCGGCGACATCGTCGACCTGACCGCGAACGACCCCGCCTTCGCGTGGTCTGCCCCCACTTTTATGTCCAGTTTCAAAGTTAGTGTCCAACATCGTGGATCAGTCGCCCAGCGGTCGGCTTGAAACGAAATCGGGAATG
>CAILLO010000032.1 GCA_903835065.1 uncultured Eubacteriales bacterium | reverse complement strand
CCGCAAGGCCTGCATACCCCCCACTTCCGGTGGAAATGACGGAGAGGCCACACCTGTTCCCATCCCGAACACAGAAGTTAAGCTCTCCAGTGCCGACGATACCTGGCTGGTAACGGCCCGGGAAAACAGGTCTCCGCCGGATTTCATCAGGGCCCGGAGCGAAAGCTCCGGGCCCTGTCCTATTTCCCGGTCGCGACCTCCCCGTTTCCTCCGTTCCGCGCCCTCCCTGGGCACCCCTTATCGGACCGGTTCGTGCGTCAAGTCGGTAAATGGTATAATTGTTTCGACTTCGGACCGGAACACGCCACACACCCCGAGTGCAGCACGGAAGGGGGACGAGAGATGAGCGCCCGCATCCTGATCGTCGACGACGAGCACAATATCGTCGATATTCTCAAGGCCAATCTCGAACGGGAGGGCTACGCCACACTGGTCGCCTACGACGGCGAACAGGCGGTGGAGATCGGCCTGAACCAGAAGCCCGACCTGGTGCTTCTGGACTGCATGCTGCCGAAGATGGACGGCTTCGACGTCTGCCGCAAGCTCCGCCAGCACACGACCGCGCCGATCCTGATGCTCACCGCGAAGAGCGAGGAGATCGACAAGGTCCTGGGGCTCGAGCTCGGCGCCGACGACTACATCACCAAGCCCTTCAGCGTCCGTGAGGTGCTGGCGCGCGTCAAGGCGCACCTTCGCCGCACGACGATCCAGGAGAACGCGCCGTCCGACCCCGGACGGATCCTCGTGATGGGGGACCTCGAGATCGACTCCGACCGCTACGAGGTGCGACGCGGCGGCACGACCGTCGAGCTGACGCTCCGCGAGTTCGAGCTCGTGCGGTTCCTCGCCCGGCACTCCGGGCAGGTCTTCTCCCGCGAGGCGCTCCTCGAGAAGGTCTGGGGCTACGAGTACTTCGGCGACGTGCGCACGGTCGACGTGACGGTGCGGCGGACGAGGGAGAAGCTCGAGCCGGACCAGCAGAACTACCGGTATATCCTGACCCGGCGCGGCGTCGGATACTTCTTCGAGAAGCATCCCCAGCCGTAGCGGGAGAATAGGGAAGAGGACGACGACCCGACGTGGGGCAGGAGACCATCCGGAACTGGACGAACGCCGTGACCGGCGTCTTCTCCGACCTCGCGGGCCGGTTCGGCGTGCACGTGGGCGTGCTCTACGCCACCGCGGGCTTCCTCGCGGGCATGCTGGTCGCCCTGCTCGTCGCCGCGCTGCGGCATCGCCGCGTCAGCAAGCGCAAGGACCTCGAGGTCGTCTCGACCCTCAACCAGTTTCTGGCCGAACGGCAGAAGTCCGACGCGATCCTCGCCGACCTCGATATCGGCATCCTCGCCTATTCCAGCGACGGCCGGCTCTTCACCCACAACGCCGCCGCACTGAAGATGCTCGGCCTGCGCAGCGCGCCGCCCGATTTCGAGGACTTCCTCGCGCGGTACGGCGAGAACAACGGGCTGCGGGTGTCCCTGCTGCTCGGCACCGCCGTCGTCGGAGCCGTGGCCCACATCGCAGACCGTCAGATCCGCATCCGGCTCAAGGAGACGCGCATCGACCAGGAGCGCAAGGCCGGCACAATCGCGATCCTGCAGGATATCACGGAACAGGAGCGCGAGGAGAAGAAGCGCAAGGACTTCGTGTCCGACGTCTCGCACGAGATCCGGACCCCGCTGACCACGATCAAGACCTACTCCGAATCGCTGCTCGAGTGGGGCATCGCGGAGAAGGACAAGGACGGGATCCGCAACGACGTGTGGCGCATCCACGAGGACTCCCTGCGGATGGACCGGCTCGTCGACGACCTGCTGCTCCTGTCTTCCATCGACAGCGGGCGGATCAAGCACCCGATGGAGATGACCGACATGGGCCCGCTCGTCCGCCAGACCGTCGACCGCATGCAGGTCGCGGCCAAGGAGAAGGGTCTCGTGCTGACCTGCTACACGGTGGCGAAGCTGCAGATGGTCTTCGTCGACCGCTCGAAGGTCGAGCGCATCGTGACCAACCTCGTCTCGAATGCGATCAAGTACACCGAAAAGGGCGGCGCCGTGACGGTCTACGTCGGGCTGCTGATGAACGACGTGTACGTGAAGGTCGCCGACACGGGCGTCGGCATCGACCAGGAGAACCTACCGAAGATCTTCGACCGGTTCTATCGCGTCGACCGCACCGGTTCGCGCATGTTCGGCGGCACCGGACTCGGGCTGTCGATCGCCAAGGAGCTCGCGGAGCTGCACGGCGGGAGCATCGAGATCTCGAGCACGCTCGGGAAGGGCACCAACGCCGTGTTCCGCGTCCCGATCGCGGGCAGCGTGTTCAAGGACGCGCTCGAGTTGCTGCTCAAGGGCGGGGAGGCGACGTCGCCGCTCCACCGCGCCGCGCTCGAGGAGCTGACGGCCCGGGCAGTGGAATGCAGGCTCGTCCCTCAGGGAACCAAGGACCTGGCGGGCATCGACGCCGAGACGGCGGGCAAGGTGATCGGCAACGCGATCGGCCCGTCCTGCGAGGACGAGGATCCCGAGGCCGCCACGGCGGACCTCGTTGAAGGAAAGGGGTAGGAATTGGCCAGCTACGTGATCCGAGGGGGACGCCCGCTGCGGGGCGAAGTCAGCATCAGCGGCTCGAAGAACGCCGCGCTGGGTATCATCCCGGCAGCCATGCTGCTCGACGGCCCCTGCCGGATCGAGAACCTGCCCGATATCGCCGACGTGAACGTCCTGTTCGAGATCTGCCGGTCCCTCGGGGCCAGGATCGACAAGCAGTCGGACGGTTCCGTCGAGATCGACCCCCGCCCGATCCACACCAGCGAGGCGACGCACGAGAAGGCGCGCACGATCCGGGCGTCCTACTATCTGATGGGCGCCCTGCTCGGCCGGTTCCACAAGGCGACGCTGTTCATGCCGGGCGGCTGCGACTTCGGCACGCGCCCGATCGACCAGCACATCAAGGGTTTCGAGGCGATGGGCGGCCGCGTCACGATCGAGTACGGCAAGATCCTCGTCGAGGCCGAGCGCCTGTCCGGCGAGCACATCTTCCTCGACGTCGTGAGCGTCGGCGCCACGATCAACCTGATGATCGCCGCGGCCAAGGCCGAGGGCGTGACCGTGATCGAGAACGCGGCCCGCGAGCCCCACATCGTCGACGTCGCGAACTTCCTGAACACCATGGGCGCGAACGTCAAGGGCGCCGGCACCGACGTGATCAAGATCACCGGCGTACCCGTGCTGCCCGGGCGCACGACGTACTCCGCGATTCCCGACCAGATAGAGGCCGGGACCTACATGATCGCGGCCGCCGTCACCGGCGGGGACGTCAAGGTGCGCAACGTGATCCCCAAGCACATGGAGCCGCTGACGGCGAAGCTCGCCGAGATGTGCGTCGGGCTGGAGGAGGGCGAGGACTGGATCCGCATCCTGCCGCCGCAGGACCACCTGGTCGCCGCCAACGTCAAGACGATGCCATATCCCGGCTTCCCGACCGACCTGCAGCCGCAGACGACGGTGCTGCTCTGCCTATGCGACGGTGTCAGCCGGATGACCGAGAACGTCTGGGAGAACCGCTTCCAGTTCGTCGACGACCTGAAGATGATGGGCGCCAGCATCACGACCGCGGGCCACACCGCGATGATCGAGGGTCCCGCGAAGCTGACCGGGGCGACCGTGACCGCGCATGACCTGCGTGCCGGCGCCGCCATGGTCGTCGCCGGTCTCGTCGCCGAGGGCACGACCGAGGTCTGCGAGGTGCGCATCATCGAGCGCGGCTACGAGGACCTGATCGGCAAGCTGCGCGCGCTCGGGGCCGAAATCGAGAGGAAGGGACCCTGATGGCCCGCCTCTGCTCCCTCTTCAGCGGGAGCAGCGGGAACTCGGTCCTGGTCACCGGAGGAGGGGCGAAGATCCTCGTCGACGCGGGCAAGAACGCGCGGACGATCGAGAACGCCCTCAAGGCGGTCGGCGAGGACGTCCGCTGCATCGATGCGATCCTCGTGACCCACGAGCACAGCGACCACACGACCGCGCTCGACGTGCTGGTGCGCCGGTACCGTATTCCCGTGTACGCCAACGAGGCGACGCTGCGGGCCTTCCGACCCGCGCTCGGCGCCGTGGACGAGAGCCTGCTGCACGTGCTGCCGACCGGCGGGACCGCCTCCGTGAAGGACCTCCGCTTCGAGAGCTTCCCCGTGCCGCACGATTCCGTGGAATGCGTGGGGTACAGGATCGAGGCCGAGGGTTCGGCGGTCTCCCTGTTAACCGACGTGGGCCACGTGCCGGACGCGCTGCTCGCCAAGGTCAGCGGCAGCGACCTGGTCTTCCTCGAAGCCAACCACGACGTGGGCATGCTCAAGGTCGGCCCCTACCCCTGGCCGCTCAAGAAGCGGATCCTGGGGCCGTTCGGCCACCTCTCCAACGAGGACTGCGGCGCCGCGGTGCGCTTCCTGCTCGACAACGGCACGGAGCGGTTCGTGCTGGGGCACCTCAGCCACGAGAACAACTTCCCGCAGCTCGCCTACCAGACCGTCTACGCGGCGCTCGAAGCGTGCGGGGCGAAGGCGGGCGTGGACTACGACCTGGACGTCGCACCGCGCGAGGCCCCGGGCGATATCCACGAGCTGTGAGCGCGGCGGCGGGGGCGGAGACGGCATGAAGCTGACGGTGGCGGCGGTCGGGAAGATCCGCGAGCCCTGGATCCGCGCGGGGATCGAGGAATACGCGAAGCGCCTGTCGCGCTTCTGCGAGGTGTCGGTCGTCGAGGTGGACGACGCACCCGAGTCGATGACGCTGGAGAAGGCGATGGCGGCGGAGGGGAAGCGGCTGCTGGCGAAGGTGCGGCCAGAGGCGCTCGTCGTGGCGCTCGACCCCGGTGGGACGCCCTGCGACTCGGTCGCGTTCTCGCGGAAGCTGACCGGCTGGATGGAGCGGGGCGGCGCCGAGACGGTGTTCCTGCTGGGCGGCTCGAATGGATTGGCGCCGGAGGCCCTGGCCCGCGCGACCGAGCGCGTCAGCCTGTCGCCGATGACCTTCACGCACGCGATGGCCCGCCTGCTGCTGCTCGAGCAGTGCTACCGGGCCTTCAAGATCGCCGCCGGCGAGCGGTACCACAAGTAGGGAGACGGACGATGAAAGAGGACAGGACCGGGAAATCGAAGCGCAGGGCGAGGCCCCTATACGGGGAGGGCGTCGAGCACGCCACGTGCGGTCCGTACCTGGGCCACCCGTACCGCTGGTTCTGGGCGCTGCTCGGGCCGATGCGGCCGCGCTACCTGACCGGGATCGCCCTCGACCTCGTGTCGGTCGCCGCGTCCATGGTCCCCGCCATCGTGATCGGCCACCTCGTCGACGACGTGCTGAACGGCGGCCGGCTCGACCTGCTGCCCCTGTATCTCTCGCTGATCGTCGTCGTGCCGCTGGCCCGCGCGCTGGTCGGCCTGCTCTACCGCTACTTCTTCGAGACGTCGTCGCAGGACGCGACGCTCCGGCTGCGCACCGGGCTGTACCGGCACCTGCAGGACCTCGACGCGTCGTTCTACGACTCGGCCGACACGGGCGACGTGATGGCCCGCGCCACCGGCGACCTCGACATGGTCCGGCACTTCATCGCCTATACGGTCTACGCTTCCGCGGAGAACGTCGTGCTCTTCGTCGCCGGTCTCGCGTACCTGTTCAGCGTCGACTGGATGCTCGCGCTATGCGCGGCGGCGATCGCCCCCTTCATCCTGTTTCTCACCGTGAAGCTCGGCAAGGAGGTCCGGCCGGCCTTCTCCGAGGTGCGCGGGCAGTTCGCGAAGCTCAACACCAAGGTGCAGCAGAACATCGGCGGCCACCGGGTCGTCCGTGCCTTCGCGCGCAAGGACTTCGAGACCGATCGGTTCGAGGAGGACAACGACGCCTACCGGAAGGCGAACGTGGCGAGCTCGGCGATCTGGCAGAAGTACTTCCCCTGGATCGACGGCCTGTCGGGCTTCCTCACGGTGCCCGTGATCCTGGTCGGCGGCTGGCTCGTCATGTCCGGGCGGATGAGCCTGGGCGGGCTCGTGACGTTCAGCGGCCTGCTGTTCGTCGTGGGCAATCCCATGCGGACGTCGGGCTGGCTGATGAACGAGGTCCAGCGCTTCTCGGCGTCGGCCGAGAAGATCCTCGAGCTGCTCATCGTGCCGCCGAAGATCACGAACCCCGCGGACGGCGGATACCGCGGACCGGTCGAGGGGCGCGTCGAGTTCGACGGCGTGAGCTTCGCGTATGGCGAGAAGACGTCCGAGTCGACGCCGGAGGCGCTGCACCGCGTGTCGTTCGCGGCCGAGCCCGGCTGGACGGTCGGCATCCTCGGCGAGACCGGCTCCGGCAAGACGACGCTCGTGCAGCTGCTGTCCCGGTTCCGCGACCCGACCGCGGGCGCCGTCCGCATCGACGGGCGGGACCTGCGCCGGTTCGACCTCGCGACGCTGCGGCGTTCGGTCGGCGTCGTGCTGCAGGACGTCTTCCTCTTCTCCGACACGATCGAGGGCAACATCGCCTTCGGCGTGCCCGACGCGCACGAAGAAGCCTTGTTCCAGGCCGCGCGCGCGGCCGACGCGGACGGCTTCATCCGGCGGACGCCGGAGAGCTACCAGACCATCATCGGCGAGCGCGGCGTCGGCCTGTCGGGCGGGCAGCGGCAGCGCATCGCCCTCGCTCGAGCGCTCGCGACCGACCCGCGCATCCTCGTGCTCGACGACACCACGTCGGCGGTCGACATGGAGACCGAGGCCGCGATCCAGGACGCCCTCCAGCGCGACTACGGCGGGCGCACCGTGTTCGTCGTCGCCTCGCGCATCTCCTCCGTCCGTCACGCCGACCTGATCCTCGTCATGCAGGACGGGGAGGTCGCGGAGCGAGGCACGCACGCGGAGCTGGTCGCCCGAGGCGGCCTGTACGCCGACATCTTCCGCACCCAGGCCGGTCTCGACGACGGCGCGGGGGTGGCGTAGATGGCCCGGAACAAGTACGACATCGACGAGGTCCTCGACGCGCCGTTCAACGCGAAGCAGTTCCGGCGCATGCTCTCCTACGTCCGCCCGTACGCGGGCCGCGTCGCGACGACGCTCGCGCTCACGGTCGGCGCCAACGCCTTGAACCTCCTCGTGCCGCTGATCCTGATGGTGGCCATCAACACGATGATCCCCGCCGGCGACCTGAAGGGCCTGATTCTGCTTTCCGCCGGGTACGTCGCGACCATCGTCGCGTCGAGCGTCGCGATGAAGTTCCGCATGCGGCTGATGGTCAACGTCGGCCAGGGCATCATCCACGACGTGCGCCTCGACATGTTCCGGCACCTGCAGGCGCTGCCGTTCTCGTACTTCGACAGCCGCCCGCACGGCAAGATCCTGGTCCGCCTCGTGAACTACGTCAACGCGATCTCGGACCTCCTGTCGAACGGCCTCGTGAACATGCTCGCGGACCTGACGAGCCTGCTGATCATCTTCGCGTACATGCTCGCGGTCGACCCGAAGCTGACGCTCTACGCCCTCGCCGGCGTGCCGCTGCTGATCGGCGGCCTGCTCGCGCTCAAGGGCTTCCAGCGCCGCGCCCAGCAGCAGCTCAGCCGCAAGCTGTCCAACCTCAACGCGTACACGCACGAGAGCCTCGGCGGCATCCGCGTGACGCAGGCGTTCGTCCGCGAGGAGATGAACCAGGGCATCTTCCTCAAGCTGAACAAGGAGTACCGCCGCGACTGGATGCGCGCCGCCATGCTGTCGCTCGCCATGTGGCCCTACATCGACACGGTCTCGAACGCCACCGTCGCGCTGCTCTACGGCGCCGGCGCCCTCTGGCTCCGGCCGGAGGTCTCGGTCGGCGTGCTCGTCGCCTTCGTCGGCTACGTCTGGCGCTTCTGGGCCCCGATCAACAACCTGTCCGCCTTCTACAACTCGCTGCTCACGGCCGCCGCCTACATCGAGCGCATCTTCGAGTTCCTCGACGAGCCGCTGGTGGTCGAGGACGGGGCCGCGGCGGAGGACATGCCGCCGGTGCGCGGCGAGGTCGAGTTCGACCACGTCGGCTTCCGCTACGAGACGGGCTCCCCCGTGCTCGAGGACCTCTCCTTCCGGGTCGCCCCCGGCGAGACCGTCGCGCTGGTCGGCCCCACGGGCGGCGGCAAGTCGACGATCGTGAGCCTGCTGTCCCGCTTCTACGACGTGCAGGAGGGGGCGGTGCGCGTCGACGGCATCGACGTGCGCACGGTGCGCATGGATTCGCTGCGCCGGCAGATGGGCATCATGCTTCAGGAGCCGTTCCTGTTCCCCGGCACGCTGATGGAGAATATCCGCTACGGCCGGCTCGACGCGACCGACGAGGAGTGCGTCGCGGCGGCGACAGCGGTGCGCGCCGACGAGTTCATCCGCCGCAAGCCCCTCGGCTACGAGACCGAAGTGCACGAGCGGGGCACCGGCATCTCGGCGGGCGAGCGCCAGCTCATCTCGTTCGCGCGCGTGCTGCTGTCCGAACCGCGCATCCTGATCCTCGACGAGGCGACGGCCAGCATCGACACCCGCACCGAAAAGGCCCTGCAGAAAGGGCTCGAGACGCTGCTCGCCGGTCGCACGTCCTTCGTGATCGCCCATCGCCTGTCGACGATCCGGGGCGCGGACCGCATCCTCTACATCGACGGCCGCGGCATCCGCGAGAGCGGGACGCACGACGGGCTGATCGCGGCGGGCGGCGCCTACCGCGCGCTGTACGACAGCCAGTTCGAGCGGCTGGGCCCGGCGGGGGGTTCCGAGAACACCGCGACATGAAACACCACATCGTCCACAGATTCGCCCGGACTTGATATAATCCGGACAGGAGGCCGAAGAAGAATGGAATACTGCGCGATCGTGCTCGCCGCGGGCGAAGGGAAGAGGATGCGCTCCAAGCGCTCGAAGCTGGTGCACGAGGCGGCCGGCAAGCCCCTGGTGCGCTGGGTGGCGGACGCGCTGGCCGAGGCCGGCGTGGCCGACCAGGTCTTCGTCGTGGGGCACCTGCAGGAACAGGTGCGCGCGACACTGGGCGACGGATGCGCCTACGCGGTGCAGGAGCGCCAGCTCGGCACCGGCCACGCCGTGATGCAGGCCGAGGGGTTCCTCGAGGGGCGCTCCGGCGTCGTCCTCGTGCTCTACGGCGACACGCCGCTGCTGCGCGGCGTGACCCTGGAGGGGCTGTTGGCCCGCCAGCGGGAGACCGGCGCCGCCGGCGTGATCATGACCGCCCGGGCACCCGACCCGACCGGCTACGGCCGTGTGGTCCGCGGTGCCGACGGCCTCGTTTCGGGCATCGTCGAGGAGAAGGACTGCACCGCCGTCCAGCGGACGATCCGCGAGATCAACGCCGGCATGTACGCCTTCGACGTCGCGGCGCTGCGCTCCGTGCTGGGCCGCCTCGAGGCGCGCAACGCGGCGGGCGAGTATTACCTGACCGACACGATCGGCCTGCTCGTGTCCGACGGCCGCCCGGTCGACGCCTTCGAAGCCCCCTACGCCGAAGTCGGGGGCGTGAACGACCGCGTCCAGCTCCAGGCGGCCTCCGCCGTGCTCAACCGCCGCATCTGCGAGGCGCACATGCGCGCCGGCGTGACGGTCGAGGACCCGGCGACGACCTGGATCGACGCCTCCGTGACGATCGGGCAGGACACGACGGTCCTCCCGGGCTGCCGGCTCCGCGGCGCGACCGAAATCGGCGCCGACTGCGTCGTCGGCCCCGACACGCGCCTTACCGACACCGTCCTCGAGGACGCCGCGGAGGTCGTCGCCTCCGTCGTCGTCGACAGCCGCATCGGCGTGCGCGCGCACATCGGGCCCTTCACCTACGTCCGCCCCGGCTCCGCGATCGGCCCCGACTGCCGCATCGGCGACTTCGTCGAGGTCAAGAACTCCACGATCGGGCACCACACCAACGCCGCGCACCTCGCCTACATCGGCGACGCCGATGTAGGGGACAACGTGAACTACGGCTGCGGCAGCATCACCGTCAACTACGACGGCGCCACGAAATCGCGCACCACCATCGGCAGCGGCGCCTTCATCGGCAGCAACTCGAACCTCGTCGCCCCCGTGCGCGTCGAGGCGGACGCCTACGTCGCGGCCGGCTCGACGATCACCGCCGACGTCCCGGCGTTCGCGCTCGCGATCGGCCGCGCGCGCCAGGTGAACAAGGAGGGCTGGGTCCTGAAGAAGGGCCGGGTCCGCAAGAGGAAAGGGTAGGCGCGGGGCGGTGGCGGAAGAAGACTTCCCCTGGTTGGTCGTCGGGCTGGGAAACCCCGGAGCGAAGTACGATCGGACCTGGCACAACTGCGGGTTCATGGCCCTCGAGATCCTCTCGCAGCGCCACGGCATCCGCGTCGACCGCATCAAGTTCAAGGGACTGTACGGGCAGGGGAAGGTCGCCGGCGCGAAAGCCGTGCTGCTCAAGCCCGGCACCTACATGAACCTCTCGGGCGAGAGCGTCCAGGAGGCCGCCGCCTTCTTCAAGGTCCCGCTGTCCCGGGTCGTCGTGCTCGTCGACGACGTCGACCTGCCGCGCGGGCAGGTCCGGATCCGCCCGGCGGGCGGCCCCGGCACGCAGAAGGGCATGAAGTCCGTCGTCGAGCGCCTCGGCTCCGACGCCTTCCCCCGCGTGCGCATCGGCATCGGGCCGGTCCCGGAGCGGTGGGACATCGCCGACTTCGTGCTGTCCGAGATTCCGGAATCCGACCGGACGACGATGTACGAAGCGCTGTGCCGGGTGGCGGACGCGGTCGAGGCGATCGCCACGGACGGCGCGGCGGCGGCGATGAACCGCTTCAACGGCAAGCCGGAACCCCTCCGTTAACCTCCTCTTTTCTGTACAAACCGCGGAGACCGTTGTACTATTGGAACGAAGGACCGGTGCCCCCGGTCCGCTTGTAACGGACGCCCGCGGCCCTTCGGCCGGCGAGGCAGCAGAGAGGACGGAACACTTCAGTTGGATGACTCCGGCGGTATGATGACCGCGATGACCGTCGTGAACGGCGGCGCCGCGGCGATCCTCCTGAACCTCCTCGTCCTCTTCGTCCTCATCCTGATCAACGCCTTCTTCGCGGCGACCGAGATCGCCATCATCTCCCTCAACGACAGCCGCATCCGGAAGCAGGCCGAGGACGGGGACCCCGTCGCGCGCCGCATCCACAAGCTGCTCGCGGAGCCCGGCCGCTTCCTCGCGACGATCCAGGTCGGCATCACGTTCGCCGGCTTCCTCGCGTCCGCCTTCGCGGCGGAGAGCTTCGCCGGCGTCGTCGCCAAGTCGATCGACCCCACGGGCACGATCGTCTTCGTCCACACCGCGACCGTCATCGTGATCACCCTCGTGCTGTCGTTCTTCAGCCTCGTGTTCGGTGAACTCGTCCCCAAGCGTCTCGCGCTCAAGAGCCCCGAGAAGATCTCCGCGGCGACGATCGGAACGATCACGGCGGTCGGTGCCGTGCTCAAGCCCTTCGTCAAGCTGCTCACCCTATCCTCGAACCTGATCCTGCGCATGCTCGGCGTCGACCCGGTGCAGCGCGAGCGCACGGTCACCGAGGAGGAGATCCGCATGATGGTCGACGTCGGCCAGGAGGCGGGTTCGATCCACGAGCAGGAGAAGCAGCTCATCGAGAACATCTTCGAGTTCAACGACAAGGCCGTGTCGGAAATCATGCGCCACCGCACCGAGATCGTCTCGCTGCCCGTCGACGCGACCTTCGAGGAGGTCCTCGCCCTCGCGGTCAACGAGAAGTACACCCGCATCCCCGTCTACGAGGACTCGATCGACAACATCGTCGGCATCCTCCACGTGAAGGACCTCCTGTACGTCGCCATGGAGGGCCTCAAGGCGCCCTTCTCGCTGCGCGGGATGATCCGCCCGCCCTACCTCGTCCCCGAGTCGAAGCCGATCGACAAGCTCTTCCGCGAGATGCAGCGCGACCGCGCCCAGCTCGCCGTGATCATCGACGAGTACGGCGGCACCGCCGGCATCGTGACGCTCGAGGACCTGATCGAGGAGATCGTGGGCAGCCTGCAGGACGAGTACGACGACGAGGAGCAGGAGATGACCCTGTGCGCCGACGGCTCGTACCTGATCGACGGCAAGACCCCGCTCGAGGACGTGTCCGACGCGATCGACCTGACGCTCCCGTGCGAGGACTACGACACGATGGGCGGCTTCGTCATGGGCGTGCTCGGCCGCGTGCCCGAGGAGGACGAAAAGCCGGTCGCCGACTACCGCAACCTCCACCTCGAGGTCATCGAGATGGACGAGAAGCGCATCTCGAAGGTGAAGCTGACGGTTCTCGCGCCCGAACCCGGCGAGGGCGACGGGTCCGACGGGGGGAACGGGTGACGCCCGCGGCCCTGCGCACCCCGCTGGTCCTCTTCGACCTGGACGGCACCCTGCTCGACACGGTGCCGTTCATCACCGAATCCCACCAGCATGCCTGGGTGAAGCACACCGGTCGGCGCGGCGACCTCGCGAGGATCCTCGCGACCATCGGCCGCCCCATCGAATTCGCCTTCGACGACGCGGCGCCGGAGCTGCGCCGGGCGATGGCCGACACCTACCTGGCCCACAACGTCGCGCACAACGACGAGCGCATCGGCCTCTTCCTCGGCGTGCCCCGCATGCTGGACGGCCTGGTGCGCCTGGGCGCGCGGATCGGCGTGGTGACGTCGAAGCGGCGGGCCATCACGGACCGCTGCCTCGCGCTGTTCGAGCTCGACGGGCGCTTCGGCCTCGTCGTCGCCAAGGAGGACACGGCGCGCCACAAGCCGTTCCCCGACCCGCTGCTCTTCGCGATGGAGCGGGCCGGCGAGACGGACCCCTCGCGCGTCCTCTACGTGGGCGACACGATCCACGACCTGCTGTGCGCGAAGAACGCCGGCATCCCCTGCGCCATCGTCGGCTGGACGGCCCTGGACCGCGCGGAGATCGTCGCGGCCGGCCCCGACTTCTGGATCGAGGAGCCCGACGACCTCGTGCTGGCCTGCCTGGCCGGCGGCCGCGCGCGCCCGACCGGCGTCGACGGCGGCCCCGGGCCCTTCGCGGCCTGGCGCTCGCTCGGCACGGCCTTCGGTCCCGGCTCCGGGCGCGACGAGGAAGTGGTCTTCGCCTGCGTGCGGCCGGAGGACGGCCGCGTCGCGGCGGTGCACGTGCGCGGGACGCCCGCGGACGCGTTCCGGCTGCCGTCGGGCGGCCGCGCGCGGTCGGAGGAGATCGTGGCCGCGGTGCTGCGCGAGGCGGGCGAGGAGCTCGGCGCGCGGGACGCGCGCGTGGTGGATTCGGCGGGCCGCATGGCGCACCGGTTCGATGCCGGGCCGGAGGATGCGGCGGCGGGCGGAACTGCGTTCCGCTCGACGCTGTTCGTGCTGGAGACGGGCGAGCGCGGCGTCGACGCGCGCCGGACGGCGGACGCGGGAGCGGACGCCAGCGCCGAGGTCGATGAGGTGCGCTGGGTGCGGCCGGAGGAGCTGCCCGCGCTCGCGGGCCGGCTCGAGGCGCTCGATGGCGATTGGCGCGGCTGGGGCGCCCTGCGGGCGGCGACGACTCGCGCGCTCGGCGAATACCTGGTCCGCGGCGGCGGCCGGATGCAGGACTGAAGAAGAATCCGGGGGTTCGGGGGGACGGCATGGCACGATACGGATACATCCGGCTGGACGCGCGGGAACGCGAGGTCGGCCGCCAGGCGGCGCAGTTCGACACGATCGGCGGGTTCGACCGGATCGCGGTCGAGCGGCCGGCGCGCGGAGACGCCACGGGCGCCGCTCCGTCGCAGTGGGAGCGGCTCGTGGCGGCGCTACAGGCGGACGACCTGGTGGTCGTCGCGTCCGCGGACCGCGTCGCCGACAGCGCGCGGCGCTTCCTCGAGGTCGTGGCGCAGGTCCGGGAGAAGGGCGCGCACCTGACCGTGCTGGAAGAAGGCATCGACACGCGCACGCCTACCGGCCGCCACATCCTGCGCGCGGTCGAGTCCCTGACGCGCATCGAGCGGGAGGGCATGTCGCGGAAGAAGAAGGACGGCATCCGCGAAGCCCGGGCGCAGGGCCGCCGCATCGGTCGTCCGCCGCTGCCGCAGCCCGTGGAGTTCCGGGAGGTCTGCCGCGAATGGTCCGAGGGTCGGATCGATTTCCGGGAGGCCGCCGCGCGCTCCGGCATGAAGACCACGAGCTTCTTCAAGAAGGCCAAGGAACTGGGGTTCCTCCCGCCGGTCCGGAAGAGGGGATGACCGTGGAACAGCGGAGAAGCGCCTTCCGCCGGCTCGGCGAACGGAAGGACGGCCCGACGGCCTGAGCGGAAAACCTCACGACGACCTCACGCGGCGATTCGCCCGACGGATTGTCGCTCCTCCCTCGGCGTTGTATAATACCGCTTGTCGTGCGTTTTTCCCGCGCGCTCCCGCCAGCCCGAAAGGGCGGAAAGAGAGGACCTCCCCCATGGACAAGCCCACCGACAAGTGGAAGATGGAACAACAGAGGATCGACCGCCAGAAGCGTTTCGAGAGCATGAAGGAAAAGGACGGGACCAAGCGCCCCGTGACCGCGAGTTCCTATAATCGCAGGAACAAGATCGTCTTCCGCATCGTCGCGCTGGTCGCGGTCCTCGCCGTCGTGACCTGGAGCCTGATCCAGCTCGGCGTGCCCGGACTCGTCGCGACGCCGGTCAAGGTCGGCGCCGTCGAGATCAAGGGCCCCGAATACGGCTTCTACTACAATATCCTCCTTTCCCAGTACTACCTCGACCCGACCACGACCGACGGCAAGGCCTACCTGGCCCAGAAGTGCACGGTCACCGGCTCCACCGACAAGACCTGGAAGCAGTACTTCCAGCAGCAGGCCGCCGACGAGATCCGCGACATCGTGATCCAGTCCGAGAACGCCAAGACCGAGGGGATGGCCCTGACGACCTCCGAAGTGCAGGCGATCCAGGACTCGATCGACAGCTTCGTGTCCAACCAGGGCAATGAAACCGCCGCGATCGCCTACCTCGAGAAGAACTACGCGAAGGGCCTCGACCTGACGTCCCTGAAGGCGATCCTCGAGCGCCAGAGCCTCGCGACCAAGTACGCGACGGCGAAGAAGGCCACCTTCACCATCACCGAGGACCAGATCACGGCCACGTACGTGGCCGACAAGGCCGCCTACGACCTGGTCTCCTACCGCAGCTTCTTCGTCGCGACGACCTACGCCTCCGACGCCACCGCCGACCAGAAGACGGCCGCCGACGTCGCTGCGAAGGCCAAGGCCAGCGAGCTCCTCGCGCTGGTGACCGACGAGGCGTCCTTCAAGGCGATGGTCGACGCGAACACGCCGTCCCCGACGCCGACGCCGACGCCTTCCCCGGCTCCGACCTCGACGCCCGTCCCGACCGGCTCCACCGCCACGCCCTCCCCGGCCCCGAGCAACACCCCGACGCCGACTCCCACCCCCACCGATGGGCCGAGTCCCACCCCGACCCCGATCCCCGACCCGTCCCTTCATAGCGGCGTCGGCACCAGCACGCCGACCGCCCAGGGCACCGACGTCAACACCTGGCTGTACGACACGACCCGCGTCTCCGGCGACAAGGCCGTCGTGGCCGGCGTGAGCGGCTCCTCGGACGGATACTACGTCGTCCTGTTCCTCGGCCGCAAGCTGGCCGACGACCCGCTGATGACCGTCCGCCACATCCTGATCTCCGCCGCCCGCTCGACCGCGACCGCGGACCAGATCGCCACGGCCAAGTCCACCGCCGAGTCGATCCTCACCCAGGTCACCGATGAAGCCTCGTTCATCGCGCTGGCCAAGACCAAGTCCGCCGACACCGGCTCCGCCGCGGAAGGAGGCCTGATCGCGGGCTTCGCCAAGGGGCAGATGGTGAAGGAGTTCGAGGACTGGGCGTTCGACCCCGCCCGCAAGCCCGGTGACAAGGGCATCGTCCAGTCCGATTACGGCTTCCACATCATATGGTTCGTGAAGTCGACCCCGACCTACCGGTACAACATCGAGTCGACGCTGCGCACCGACGCGATGACCAAGTACATGACCGAACAGCAGGCCCTGGCCAACTTCAAGATGGTCACGAGCACGTCGGCGATGAACCTCTATTGACCTTCGCCCTGTCGCCCGATCCGCAGTCGAAGAGAGACGGGGTCCCCGCCGCACGGCGGGGACCCTTTCCGATCCTCCGGACCAGTCGGACGGAGCCCCGGGAATGAAAGAAGCACGGCGGTTTTCATTGACACCACCATGCTCGAGTGATAAAATCGATAAACGCGCTATATGACGGCCGTCTGTTCCGGAAGCCGCTACGGCACCGGCGACAGGCTTTCTTAGCCAGATTATAGCACGGGAGCAGGCGCCGTCAATGAGCGCCCGGAAAGACCGGCGTCCCGCCGGGACAACGCACGAGGTGATCTGACACATGGTACGTCCCGTCAAGCTGGGAAGAGCCGAAAGGATGTCCTACTCCAAGATCGACGAAGTGATCGAGATCCCCAACCTGATCGAAGTCCAGAAGAATTCCTACCAGTGGTTCCTCGACGAGGGCCTCATGGAGGTTCTGAAGGACGTCTCCCCGATCCGCGACTATTCCGGCGACATCGAGCTCTCCTTCATCGACAAGGAGTTCGACGCGTCCGCCCCGACCGTCGAGATCGAGGAGTGCAAGGAAAGGGACGCGAACTTCGCCGCTCCGCTCCGGATCAAGGTGCGCCTCCTGAACAAGAAGGACGACGTGATCAAGGACCAGCTGATCTATATCGGCGACTTCCCGATCATGACCGAGCACGGCACCTTCATCATCAACGGCGCGGAGCGCGTCATCATCAGCCAGCTCGTCCGCTCGCCCGGAGCCTACTTCTCCGAGACGCGCGACAAGAGCGACAAGCCGCTCTACTCTTCGCAGATCATTCCCAACCGCGGCGCCTGGCTCGAGTACGAGACGGACTCCAACGACATCATCTACGTCCGCGTCGACCGCACGCGCAAGATCCCGCTGACCGTATTCCTCCGCTCGCTCGGCTTCGGCACGGACGAGCAGATCCTCTCGGCCTTCGGCAAGGAGGACCGCCTGCTCGCGACCCTCGCGAAGGACACGAGCCGCAACCGCGAGGAGGGCCTCCAGGAGCTGTACCGCAAGCTGCGGCCCGGCGAGCCCGCGTCCGTCGAGGGTGCCGAGACCCTGATGAACAACATGTTCTTCGACCCGAAGCGGTACGACCTCGCCCGCGTCGGCGTGTACAAGCTCAACAAGAAGCTCTCGATCGCCTCCCGCCTGATCGGGCACCGCACCGCCGCGCCGGTCGTGACCGAGGACGGGGAGCTGATCCTGGGCGTCGACGAGATCGTGACCGAAGCCGCCGCCCTGGCGATCCAGGCCGCCGGCATCAACGAAGTCCGCGTGTTCCCCGTGATCGTGGTCGGCGACACCGTCCGCCAGTCCGACAAGGAGATCAAGGTGATCGGCAACGGCCGCGTCGACGCGATGGACTTCCTGAAGAAGAACTTCAAGAAGGACGTGCTCGAAGGCCTCGACCTCGCGGCGCTCGGCGTCTTCGAGAAGGTCCGCACCGAGGTCCTGCGCGAGATCGTCCAGGCCGCCAAGGCCGACAAGAAGCACACCGCCGCGATCCTGCAGGAGCGGATCGCGGAAAGCATCGACAAGGACGAGCTGCTGCCCAAGCATCTGACCCGCGACGACATCGTCGCCTCCGTCAGCTACCTGATCGGCCTCGCCCACGGCATCGGCCACGTCGACGACATCGACCACCTCGGCAACCGCCGCATCCGTTCGGTCGGCGAGCTGCTCCAGAACCAGATCCGCGTCGGCTTCGCCCGCATGGAGCGCGTCGTCCGCGAGCGCATGGGCACCGTCGGGGATATCTCCAACGCCGCGCCGCAGGCCCTCGTGAACACCCGTCCGGTCAGCGCCGCGATCAAGGAGTTCTTCGGCTCGTCCCAGCTGTCGCAGTTCATGGACCAGCCCAACCCGCTGGCCGAACTGACGCACAAGCGCCGCCTCTCGGCCCTCGGGCCGGGCGGTCTCAGCCGCGAGCGCGCGAACTTCGAGGTCCGCGACGTCCACCACTCCCACTACGGCCGCATGTGCCCGATCGAAACGCCGGAAGGCCCGAACATCGGCCTGATCAGCTCTCTGTCCACATACGCCAAGGTCAACCGGTACGGCTTCATCGAGTCGCCCTACCGCTTCTACGACAAGGCCGCCGGTCTCGTGACCGCGCAGGTCAAGTACATGACCGCCGACGAAGAGGACCGCTACCACATCGCGCAGGCCAACGAGCCCCTCGACGAGAAGGGCCGCTTCGTCGCGAAGAAGGTCGTCTGCCGCTACCAGGACCAGTTCGTCGAGACCGACATGGCGCACGTCGACTTCATGGACGTCTCGCCCAAGCAGCTCGTGTCCGTCGCGACCGCCCTGATCCCGTTCCTCGGCAACGACGACGCGAATCGCGCCCTGATGGGTTCGAACATGCAGCGCCAGGCCGTTCCGCTCGTCAAGACGGACGCCCCGATCATCGGCACCGGCATGGAATACCGCGCGGCCAAGGACTCGGGCGTCTGCCCGGTCGCGAAGAACGACGGCGTGGTCGAGCTCGTCTCGGCCGACCGCATCGTGATCCGCACCGGCAAGGCGACGACCGACTCCTATCGCCTGTCGAAGTACATGCGCTCCAACCAGGGCACCTGCATCAACCAGCGCCCGCTCGTCCGAATGGGCGAGACGGTCAAGGCCGGTGACATCATCGCCGACGGCCCGTCGACGGACAACGGCGAGCTCGCGCTCGGCCGCAACGTCCTGATCGGATTCATGTCCTGGGAAGGCTACAACTACGAGGACGCGATCCTGATCAACGAGCGTCTCGTCCGCGAGGACGTCTACACCTCGATCCACATCGAGGAGTACGAGTGCGAAGCCCGCGACACGAAGCTCGGACCCGAGGAGATCACCCGCGAGATCCCGAACGTCTCCGACGAGACGCTCAAGGACCTCGACGAGGAAGGCATCATCCGCATCGGTGCGGAAGTCCGCTCCGGCGACATCATCGTCGGCAAGGTCACCCCGAAGGGCGAGACCGAGCTGACCGCGGAGGAGCGCCTCTATCGGGCGATCTTCGGCGAGAAGATCCGCGAGGTCCGCGACACCTCCGTGCGCATTCCGCACGGCGAGTCCGGCATCGTGGTCGACGTCAAGGTCTTCACCCGCGACAACGACGACGACCTGAAGCACGGCGTCAACAAGCTGGTCCGCGTCTACATCGCCCAGAAGCGCAAGATCTCGGTCGGCGACAAGATGGCCGGCCGCCACGGCAACAAGGGCGTCATCTCGCGCATCCTGCCCGAGGAGGACATGCCCTTCCTGCCCGACGGCACCCCGCTCGACATCGTGCTGAACCCGCTGGGCGTGCCCTCGCGCATGAACATCGGCCAGCTCCTCGAAGTGCACCTGGGCCGCGCGGCGCGCCTGCTCGGCTGGAAGATCGCGACGCCCGTCTTCGACGGCGCGACCGAACAGGATATCCTGGACGCCTTCGCGCTGTCCGGGATGGACCCCGACGGCAAGACCGTCCTCTATGACGGCCGCACCGGCGAGCCCTTCGGCAACCGCATCACGGTCGGCATGCTGTACATGCTCAAGCTGATGCACCTGGTCGACGACAAGATCCACGCCCGCTCGATCGGCCCGTACTCCCTCGTCACCCAGCAGCCGCTGGGCGGCAAGGCGCAGTTCGGCGGCCAGCGCTTCGGCGAGATGGAGGTCTGGGCCCTCGAGGCGTACGGCGCGGCCTACACCCTGCAGGAGATCCTGACGGTCAAGTCGGACGACATCACCGGCCGCACCAAGACCTACGAGGCGATCGTGAAGGGCGAGAACGTACCGGAGTCCGGCGTCCCCGAATCCTTCAAGGTCCTCGTGAAGGAGCTCCAGAGCCTCGGCCTCGACGTCCGCGTCTTCTCCGAGGAGAACAAGGAGATCGACATCAAGGAATCCATCGAAGAGGAAGGCGACGTCCCCCTCTTCAACAAGGACCTCCTCAACGACATCATCAGCTCCCAGAGCGCAGAAGGGGAGTTCGCCGCGGCGGGCTTCAGCGAAGGCTCCCTGGACGAGGACGGTGGGATCGTGGAAGAGGAATTCCCGGACACCGACGAGCTCGAGCCCGAGCCCGGCGTGATCGAGGAACTGCTGTCCGAGGACGACACCGACCTCGGCTGAGACCCTCCGGTCCTTGCATTTCCCCGTGGGGAGCCCTCTGATCTGGAAGGAGAACGTACCGGATGTTTGAGATGAACAACTTCGAAGCGATCGGCATCGGCCTTGCATCGCCCGAGAAGATCCTGGAGTGGTCGCGCGGCGAGGTCAAGAAGCCCGAGACGATCAACTACCGCACTTTGAAGCCAGAGCGCGACGGCCTGTTCTGCGAGCGGATCTTCGGTCCGACGAAGGACTGGGAATGCCACTGCGGCAAGTACAAGAAGATCCGCTACAAGGGTATCGTCTGCGACCGCTGCGGCGTCGAGGTGACGAAGGCCAAGGTGCGCCGCGAGCGCCTCGGCCATATCAAGCTCGCCGCGCCCGTGTCCCACATCTGGTACTTCCGCGGCATCCCGAGCCGCATGGGCCTGATCCTCGACATGAGCCCGCGCTCGCTCGAGAAGGTCCTGTACTTCGCCGCTTATATCGTGACCGACCCGGGCGACACGCCGCTTTCCAAGAAGCAGGTGCTGGCCGACCGCGAGTTCCGCGAGGCCGTCGAGAAGTACGGCAAGAACGCGTTCAAGGCCAAGATGGGCGCCGAGGGCGTGAAAGCCCTGCTTGCCGAGATCGATACCGTGAAGCTCGCCGCCGAGCTGCGCGAGGACTTCCGCACGTCGTCCGGCCAGAAGAAGGTCCGCATCGTGAAGCGCCTCGAAGTCGTCGAGGCCTTCAAGAAGTCGGGCAACCGCCCCGAGTGGATGATTCTCGACGTCCTGCCCGTGCTGCCCCCCGAGCTGCGCCCCATGGTCCAGCTCGACGGCGGCCGCTTCGCGACGTCCGACCTGAACGACCTCTACCGCCGCGTGATCAACCGCAACAACCGCCTGAACAAGCTCCTGCAGCTCGGCGCACCCGAGATCATCGTGCGCAACGAGAAGCGGATGCTCCAGGAGGCGGTCGACGCCCTGATCGACAACGGCCGCCGCGGCCGCCCGGTCACCGGCGCCGGCAACCGCGCCCTCAAGTCGCTGTCCGACATGCTCAAGGGCAAGCAGGGCCGCTTCCGCCAGAACCTCCTCGGCAAGCGCGTCGACTACTCCGGCCGTTCGGTCATCGTGGTCGGCCCCGAGCTGAAGCTGCACCAGTGCGGTCTCCCGAAGGAGATGGCCCTCGAGCTGTTCAAGCCCTTCGTGATGAAGCGCGTCGTCGCCGACGGCATCGCCCACAACATCAAGACCGCGAAGAAGCACGTCGACCGCGCCCGCAACGAAGTCTGGGACATCCTCGACCAGGTCATCAAGGAGCACCCGGTGCTGTTGAACCGCGCGCCGACGCTCCACCGCCTCGGCATCCAGGCCTTCGAGCCCGTGCTCGTCGAGGGCCGCGCGATCAAGCTCCACCCGCTGGTCTGCACCGCCTACAACGCCGACTTCGACGGCGACCAGATGGCCGTGCACGTCCCGCTGTCCGCCGAAGCCCAGTCCGAGGCGCGGTTCCTGATGCTGTCCGCCAACAACCTGCTCAAGCCCCAGGACGGCAAGCCCGTCACGGTGCCGACGCAGGACATGGTCCTCGGCATCTACTACATGACGATCGACAAGGACGGCGAGACCGGCGAAGGCACCTCCTATACCTCGATCGACGAGGCCATGATGGCCAACGAGCAGGGCGGACTCGGCTTGCACGCGAAGATCCGCGTCCGCGTCACGAAGACGATCGACGGCAAGCCCGTGACCGCGATGGTGGCGAGCACGCTCGGCCGCTTCCTGTTCAACGAGGCGATCCCGCAGGACATCGGCTACGTCGACCGCACCAAGCCGGAGAACGCCCTCAAGCTGGAAATCGATTTCCTCACCGGCAAGAAGGACCTCGCGGTGATCATCGAACGCTGCATCAAGACGCACGGCACCGCCGTGACGGCCGAGATCCTCGACAGGATCAAGTCGCTCGGGTTCCACTACTCGACGACGGCCGGCATCTCGATCGGCATCTTCGACATGATCGTACCGGAAGTGAAGAAGAAGTACATCGGCGAGGCCGAGGACAAGGTCGAGCAGATCAACCGCTTCCACCAGAAGGGCCTGCTCAACGACGAGGGCCGCTACACGGCGGTCGTCAAGGAGTGGCGCGAAACGACCGAGAAGATCACCAAGGAGCTCAAGGAGAGCCTCGGCAAGTACAACCCGATCAACATGATGTCCGAGTCCGGCGCCCGAGGCAACATCAACCAGATCAAGCAGCTGGCCGGCATGCGCGGCAACATGACCGACACGTCGGGCCGCACGATCGAGATCCCGATCAAGTCGAACCTTCGCGAAGGCATGAACGTGCTGGAGTTCTTCATCTCCTCGCACGGCGCCCGCAAGGCCCTGTCCGACACGGCGCTCAAGACGGCCGACTCCGGCTACCTGACCCGCCGCCTCGTGGACGTGGCCCAGGACGTGATCATCCGCGAATCCGACTGCGGAACCCTGGACTACACCGAGATGTTCGACGT
The DNA here is from genome assembly GCA_903835065.1 of uncultured Eubacteriales bacterium. GTDB lineage: Bacteria > Bacillota > Clostridia > Saccharofermentanales > UBA5734 > CAILLO01. The sequence continues at coordinate 16,368 of CAILLO010000032.1, read as the reverse complement.
GAACGCCGGTGGCACGGGCAAGGCCCAGCGCCTCGTCCGCGCGCTCGCGGACCGAATCGTCGGCCGATACGCCGCGAAGAACGTCGTGGACCCCGAAACCGGCGAGCTGATCGTCGACCTCCAGGACCCGACCGTCAAGGACCCCGGTCTGATCACCGACCCGATCGCCGAGAAGATCCGCGCCGCGGGCATCAGGAGCGTCCCGATCCGTTCGGTGCTCACCTGCCGCGCCCGCTACGGCATCTGCGCCAAGTGTTACGGCCGGAACCTCGCGAACGGCGAGTCCGCCGCCGGCGGCGAAGCGGTCGGCATCATGGCCGCCCAGTCGATCGGCGAGCCCGGCACGCAGCTCACGATGAGAACCTTCCACACCGGCGGCATCGCGTCGGGCGACGACATCACCCAGGGTCTGCCGCGCGTCGAGGAACTCTTCGAGGCCCGCAAGCCCAAGGGCTCCGCAATCGTGTCCGATACCGCGGGCGTGGTCCGCATCGAGGAGACCACCAAGCGCCGCCGCGACATCGTCGTGACGTCCGCCGACGCCACCGTGATCCGCTACCCGATCTCCTACGGCGCGCCGCTGCTCGTCAAGGACGGCGACGTCGTCAGCGAAGGCGACCTGCTCACGGACGGTTCGGTCAACCCGCACGACATCATGAAGCACAAGGGCGTGTCCGGCGTGCAGCACTACATCATCCAGGAAGTGCTCAAGGTCTACAAGAACAACGGCGTCGACATCAACGACAAGCACGTCGAGATCATCACGCGCCAGATGATGCGCAAGGTCCGCGTGGACGACCCCGGCGACACCGAACTGCTGACCGGCAGCATCGTCGACATGTTCGACTTCGAGGAGCAGAACAACCGCGCCGTCGCGGAGAACCTGATCCCCGCGACCGGCAAGCGCGTGCTGCTCGGCATCACCAAGGCCTCGCTCGCGACCGACTCGTTCCTGTCGGCGGCCTCCTTCCAGGAGACCACGCGCTTCCTGACCGACGAGGCCGTCAAGGGAAAGACCGATCCGCTGCTCGGCCTCAAGGAGAACGTCATCATCGGCAAGCTGATCCCCGCCGGCACCGGCATGATGCGCTACCGCAACATCACTGCCGTTCCCGTCTGCGAGGAGAACCGCTCGCTCATTGTCACGAATTAGTCGTTCCAGCACGGCGTCACCCCTCGAAGGACCGGCCGGAAGGCCGGTCCTTTTCGCCCCCTCCGTCCAGGATGGCCCGCGGACCCGGAGACCCGTCAGCCTATTGCTTCTGCGGATATAAAGTGATAAACTGAACTGCCTGTGCCCCGCCGGCACCCGCTTCAACGCGCGGATGCGGTGCGGATCGCACCAGGACAATATTTGAAAGGAGGTGTATCGATGCCTACGTTCAACCAGCTGGTCAAGTCGGGCCGTTCGGAGAAGTCGTACAAGTCCTCGGCGCCTGCGCTGCAGTTCATCCTGAACACGCAGAAGAAGGCGACGTCCGACATGTCTTCTCCCCAGAAGCGCGGAGTCTGCACCGTCGTGAAGACCACCACGCCCAAGAAGCCCAATTCCGCTCTCCGCAAGGTCGCGAGAGTCCGTCTCACCAACGGGATCGAGGTCACGGCCTATATCCCCGGAGTCGGCCACAACCTGCAGGAGCACTCCGTCGTCCTGATCCGCGGAGGCCGCGTGAAGGACCTTCCTGGCGTCCGCTACCACATCGTGCGTGGAACCCTGGATACCGCCGGAGTCGCCAACCGCATGCAGTCGCGCTCCAAGTACGGCGCAAAGCGGCCCAAGGCTAGCAAGGCCAAGCCGAAGTAAATCGGAAGGTTGGACAGAAGTGATCGGTACACCGTCTCCATAGAGGGCGAGGCTCTCCCAGGGACGGCACGGCCGGCACGGACACGGTCCGCAAGAAGTACCGCGAGTACCTGTGGTTTCGGACCCCAAGGGGGAAACCCCGGAAGGACCCGCATGACCATGAGAGGAGGGAAGGCAAGTGCCTAGAAAAGGCCATGTCGCTCGGAGGGACGTCCTCCCCGACCCCATCTACAATGACGTGAAGGTGGCGAAGCTCATCAACAACGTCATGGAAGATGGCAAGAAGGGCGTCGCCCAGAAAATCGTCTATGAAGCCTTCGACATGATGAAGGAGAAATCCGGCCAGAGTCCGCTCGAGACGTTCCACAAGGCGCTCGAGAACGTGATGCCGATGCTGGAGGTCAAGGCCCGCCGCGTCGGCGGCGCGAACTACCAGGTGCCGATCGAGGTCCGCCCGGAAAGACGGCAGGCCCTCGGACTGCGCTGGCTGGTCTCGTACGCCCAGAACCGCAGCGAGCGTACCATGAAGGAGCGCCTCGCCGGCGAACTCCTGGACGCTTCCAACAACGCCGGAAACGCCTACAAGAAGAAGGAAGACATGCACAAGATGGCGGACGCGAACCGTGCGTTCGCCCACTACAAGTGGTAAAGCCCCAAGAAGGAGTCTGTTAGATGCCCAGGGAGTTCTCTCTCGAGAATACGCGCAACATAGGGATCATGGCCCACATCGACGCCGGAAAGACGACGACGACCGAGCGCGTCCTGTACTATACGGGACGCATCCACAAGGTCGGCGAAGTCCACGAGGGCGCCGCGACCATGGACTACATGGTGCAGGAGCAGGAGCGCGGCATCACGATCACGTCCGCCGCGACCACCGCGCAGTGGAAGGGTACGAGGATCAACATCATCGATACCCCCGGCCACGTCGACTTCACGGTCGAGGTGGAGCGTTCGCTGCGCGTGCTGGACGGAGCGGTCACGCTCTTCTGCGCCAAGGGCGGCGTGGAGCCCCAGACGGAGACCGTCTGGCGCCAGGCCGACCACTATGGGGTCCCGCGCATCGCGTATGTCAACAAGATGGACATCATGGGCGCCGATTTCTATCGTGCGGTGCAGATGATGAAGGACCGGCTGCGCGCGAACGCGGTGCCGATCCAGCTCCCGATCGGCAAGGAAGACACCTTCGTCGGCATCATCGACCTCGTCGAACGCAAGGCATACTACTACCGGGACGACAAGGGCGACGTGGTCGACATCACCGAGATCCCGTCGGACATGGCCGCCCTGGTCGAGGAATGGCATGCGAAGATGGTCGAAGCCGTCGCGGAGAGCGATGAAGCGCTGACCGAGAAGTACCTCGAGGGCCAGGAAATCACCCCCGAGGAACTGAAGGCCGCGATCCGCACCGCCACGATCTCCTGCCGGATGACCCCCGTGCTCTGCGGCTCGTCCTACAAGAACAAGGGCGTGCAGCTGATGCTCGACGCGGTCATCGCCTACATGCCGTCCCCGCTCGACGTGCCGGCGATCAACGGCGTGAATCCCGAGACGGACGAAGAGGAGTTCCGCCCTGCGAAGGACGACGGACCTTTCTCCGCGCTCGCCTTCAAGATCCTCGCCGACCCGTTCGTCGGGAAGCTCTGCTTCTTCCGTGTCTATTCGGGCACGCTGACGGCGGGCTCCTACGTCCTCAACTCCACCAAGAACAAGAGGGAGCGCATCGGGCGCATCCTCCAGATGCACGCCAACCACCGCTCGGAGATCGACACGGTCTACTCCGGCGACATCGCCGCGGCCGTGGGCCTCAAGGACACGACGACCGGCGACACGCTGTGCATCGACGATGCCCCGATCATCCTCGAGTCGATGGAATTCCCCGACCCCGTCATCTCCGTCGCGATCGAACCCAAGTCCAAGGCCAGCCAGGACAAGATGGGCGTCGCGCTCATGAAGCTGGCCGAGGAGGACCCCACCTTCAAGACCTACACCAACCCGGAGACCGGGCAGACGATCATCGCCGGAATGGGCGAACTCCACCTGGAGATCATCGTCGACCGCATGTTCCGCGAGTTCAAGGTGGAGGCCAACGTCGGCCCTCCGCAGGTCGCCTACAAGGAGACGATCCGCAGGGCCGTCCGTTCGGAAGGCAAGTTCATCCGCCAGTCCGGCGGCCGTGGACAGTATGGCCACTGCGTCCTCGAGATCGAACCGCAGGAACCCGGAAAGGGCTACGAATTCGTCAACAAGACGGTCGGCGGCTCGATTCCGAAGGAGTACATCGCCCCGATCGACGCGGGCATCCGGGAGGCCATGAACACGGGCGTCCTGGGTGGCTATCCCGTCGTCGACATCAAGGTCTCCGTCGTCGACGGCTCGTACCACGAAGTCGACTCCAACGAGATGGCCTTCAAGATCGCGGGCTCCATGGGCTTCAAGGAAGGCTGCCGCAAGGCGGACCCGGTCCTGCTCGAACCGATCATGAAGGTCGACGTGCTCGTCCCCGAGGAATACATGGGCGACGTGATCGGCGACCTGAACTCCCGCCGCGGGCGGATCGAGGGCATGGAGGCCCGGAGCGGCGCGCAGGCGATCACCGCGCAGGTGCCGCTCTCCGAGATGTCCGGCTACGCCACCGTTCTGCGCTCCCGTTCGCAGGGCCGCGGAACCTTCACCATGCAGGTGAGCCACTTCGAAGAGGTCCCCAAGAGCCTCCAGGAGTCGTTGCTCAAGAAGTAGGCAACCCACGAGGCGGTTGAATTCGCGGCCTTCAGCAAGTAAAATAGAAGGCACGGCTTCAAACCGGACCAGAAGAAAGCAGAATCAGCGGATCGCTGACAAAGGAGGAAGAATCCAATGGGCAAGAGCAAGTTCGAGAGAAACCTGCCGCATATGAACATCGGCACGATCGGTCACGTCGACCACGGCAAGACGTCCCTCACCGCCGCGATCACCAAGGTGCTCGCGTTCAAGGGCAAGGCCGCCTACACTGCGTACGACCAGATCGACAAGACGCCGGAAGAGAAGGCCCGTGGCATCACGATCTCGACCGCCCACGTCGAATACTCGACCGACAAGCGCCACTACGCGCACGTCGACTGCCCCGGCCACGCCGACTACATCAAGAACATGATCACCGGTGCCGCCCAGATGGACGGCGCGATCCTGGTCGTGTCCGCCGCCGACGGCCCGATGCCCCAGACCCGCGAGCATATCCTGCTCGCCCGTCAGGTCGGCGTCCCCTATATCGTCGTCTTCCTGAACAAGTGCGACCTCGCCGACCCGGAACTGATCGAGCTGACCGAGATGGAAGTCCGCGAACTGCTCGACACCTACGGCTTCCCCGGCGAGACCACCCCGTTCATCAAGGGTTCCGCACTCGAGGCCCTCGAGTGCACGAGCAAGGACCCGAACGATCCCAAGTACGCCTGCATCCTCGAACTCATGGATGCCGTCGACTCCTTCATCCCGACCCCTGCCCGCCCGAAGGACAAGCCGTTCCTGATGCCCGTCGAGGACGTCTTCACGATCACCGGCCGCGGCACCGTCGCCACCGGTCGTGTCGAGCGCGGCGTGGTCAAGGTCGGCGACGAAGTCGAGATCGTCGGTCTGGCCGACGAGCCCCGCAAGTCCGTCGCCACCGGCGTCGAGATGTTCAAGAAGCTCCTGGACCAGGCCGAAGCCGGCGACAACATCGGCGTCCTGCTCCGCGGCGTCCAGCGCAACGAAGTCGAGCGCGGCCAGGTCATCTGCAAGCCCGGCACGGTCAAGCCCCACACCCACTTCACGGGTGAGGTCGTCGTCCTGACCCAGGCCGAAGGTGGCCGCCACAAGCCGTTCTTCAACGGCTACCGCCCGCAGTTCTACTTCCGCACCACCGACGTGACCGGCGTCGCCGAGCTCCCTGCCGGCGTCGAGATGGTCATGCCCGGTGACCACATCACCATGACGATCAAGCTGATCACCCCGATCGCCATGGAAAAGGGCCTGCGCTTCGCCATCCGCGAAGGCGGCAAGACCGTCGGCGCCGGCACGGTCGTCGACATCATCGAATAATTCCGCCCGCGAGGGGATCGGACGTCCGTCCGGTCCACCCGACAATGCCATGGGACCGGTTCCTTCGGGAGCCGGTCCCATTCCTTTTCCGATATAATGAGTGGGTGGCTCGGCGCACAGAAGGGACGGGGACGATGGCGACGGAAGCGAACGGCAAGAAGAAGACGGTCGCGGCGAAGACCGCGGGAACGGGCAGGACGCCCGCGGCGAAGCCCGCGCCGAGGAAGAGGACCGCGAAGACGGGCTCGTCGCGCGACCTGCCGGGCATCGTGCTGTGCCTGCCCCTCGTCCCGTTGCGCGGCATGAACGTGTTCCCCCACCTCGCCGTCACGTTCGATATCGGGCGCGACGCCTCGAAACTAGCCGTCCGCACCGCGATGGAGAAGGACCAGGTCGTCTTCCTGACGGCCCAGAAGGACCAGTCGGAGGACAGGCCGTCTCGCGAGGGCGTCTACGAGATCGGCTGCACCGCCCGGATCCGCCAGGTCCTCGAGCTGCCCGGCGGCGAACTGCTGAAGGTGCTCGTCGAAGGGCACCGCAGGGCCATGATCGTTTCATTCCAAGGCGACGAACCTTATTACCGCGTCGAGGTCCTCGAATACGCGCACCCGACCGGCCCCGACGCCTCGCTCGAGGCGGCGCGCCGCCTGCTGCTCACGGCCTTCGAAGACTACATGGCCCGTTCTGGCCGCGTCAGCGCCGAGACGCTCGCGTCGATCACCAACCTGCGCGACGCGTCGCACATGGCCGACACGATCGCCACGAGCCTGAACCTCTCCTTGCCGCAGCGGCAGGAGCTGCTCGAGGCGCTCGACCCGCTCGTCCGGATCCCGCTGCTGATCGAGGCGCTGGAGCGCGAAGCGCGGATCGCCGAAATGGAGAAGGAGATCGGCGACAAGGTCCGCAAGCGCGTCGAGAAGGGACAGAAGGAGTACTTCCTGCGCGAGCAGATGAAGGTGATCCAGGAGGAGCTGGGCGACAAGGACGGGTCCGGCGCGGATCTCGAGGCCTACGTCGAGCAGCTCGAGAAATGCCCGATGTCCGAGGACTCGAAGAAGCGGCTCTCCAAGGAGATCGACCGCCTGAAGTGCCTGCCGCCGGGATATCCCGAGGGGTCGGTGATCCGCAGCTACCTCGACCTCGTGTTCGAGCTGCCCTGGGGCAAGGTCTCCGATGAGCGCCTCGACATTCCCGCCGCACGGGCCGTGCTCGAGCGCGACCACTACGGGCTCGAGAAGGTGAAGGAGCGGATCCTCGAATACCTCGCCGTGCGGCGCCTCCGCGAACTGAAGGGCGAGTCCGGGGTGAAGGGGCCGATTCTCTGCCTGGTCGGGCCTCCCGGCGTCGGCAAGACCTCGATCGCCAAGTCGATCGCGGAGGCGATGGGGCGCAAGTACGTCCGCATGTCCCTCGGCGGCGTGCGAGACGAGGCCGAGATCCGCGGGCACCGGCGCACCTACGTCGGTGCGATGCCGGGCCGGATGATCAACGCGATCCGCTCGGCCGGCACGGACAACCCGCTGATCCTGCTCGACGAGGTCGACAAGCTCGGGGCGGACTACCACGGCGACCCGTCCTCCGCGCTGCTCGAGGTGCTCGATCCGGAGCAGAACAACGCCTTCCGCGACCACTACCTCAAAATCCCCTACGACCTCTCCAAGGTCCTGTTCATCACGACGGCCAACACCGCCGACACGATTCCCCAGCCACTGCTCGACCGCATGGAGGTCGTGCCGGTGACGGGCTACACGGAGGAGGAGAAGATCGAGATCGCCCTCCGCTTCATCGTCCCGAAGCAGCTCGCTGCCAACGCCCTGGAGAAGGCGGACGTGAAGTTCGACCGCGATTCGATCCGCGGCATCGTCGCCTGGTACACGCGCGAGGCGGGCGTCCGCCAGCTCGAGCGCGAAGTGGCGCACGTCTGCCGCCGCGTCGCCGTGAAGAAGGCGGAGAAGGGCTCGAAGCGCTTCGTCGTCCGACCGGACCGGCTCGAGGACCTGCTCGGCAAGAAGCGCTTCCGGTACGACCGGGCGTTCGAGTCCGACCAGGTCGGCGTCGCGACGGGGCTCGCCTGGACGTCGGCCGGCGGGGACACGCTGGCGATCGAGGTCAACGTGATGGAGGGGACGGGCAAGCTCGAGTTGACGGGCTCGCTCGGCGACGTGATGAAGGAGTCCGCGCGTGCGGCCGTGACCTTCATCCGCTCGCGGGCCGCCGAGTTCGGGATCGACCCGACGTTCGCGGCGAACAAGGATATCCACGTGCACGTGCCGGAGGGCGCGACGCCCAAGGACGGGCCGTCGGCCGGCATCACGCTCGCGACCGCCGTCGCGTCGGCGCTGTCGGGTCGGGCGGTGCGCCGCAACGTCGCGATGACCGGCGAGATCACGCTGCGCGGACACGTGCTGCCGATCGGCGGGCTGAAGGAGAAGGTGATCGCCGCGCACCGCGCCGGCATCGACACGGTGCTCGTGCCGGAGGAGAACCGGCGCGATGCCGCGGAGATTCCCGCGACCGTGACCAGCCGACTGAAGCTCGTCTTCGTGAAGGAGATGTCCGAGGTGCTGGCGCTCGCGCTGGTCTAGGGTTGCGACGTCGCAGGAAAATGCAAGGAAGCCCGTCCTGCCGTTTCGAAGGCGGGACGGGCTTCTTACGATGCATAGCAGGCGACGCCCTGGGCCGGAAAGCGTCGCGGCGCTGGTCTAGTGCGCCATCACGCTTTCCCAGATGGCGGAGTACTTGGAGTCGATGGCGTCGCTGGAGAAGTAGACCTCGAAGGTCTTGAACATGTCGTCGGTCGGATAGAGGGCGGTGTTGTCGCGCAGCACGGCGGGCAGGGACTTCTGCGCCTCGAGGTTGGGCGTGGAGTAGCCGGCGTAGTTCGAGTCGGCGAGGGCGATCCCGGGGCTGCACAGGAAGTCGATGAAGGTCTGGGCTTCCTTGGGGTGCTTGGCGTTCTTCGGGATGGCCAGGAAATCGATGAAGAAGTTCGTGCCCTTCGACAGCGCGAAGGCGATCTGGTTCGTGTCCTTGCCGGCGTCCGTCAGCTTGTTCAGACAGGCCACGTAGTCGCCGGACCACGCGACGCCCGCGGCCAGCTCGTCGGAGACGTACTTGTCCTTCAGTTCGTCGATACCGTAGATCGGCTTGGCCGTGTCCTTCTGCTGGATCAACAGCGCCTTGGCCGCGGCGAGCTGGGCGTCGTCCACGCTGTTGAGGCTGTAGCCGAGCATGTTGAGCGCGACGCCCACCGACTCGCGCATGCTGTCGTACATGCCGATGCGGTTGGCGTACTTCGCGTCGAAGAGCGGCGCCCAGACGTCCGCCGGGGAGTCCGACTTCGGAGCGGGCACGTCGGCCGTGTTGTAGATCAGTCCGACGGTGCCGTAGAGGTAGGGGACCGCGTACTGGAAGACCTGGGAGGCGACGGCCGGGTCGGAGTCGAGCACGAGGTTCGCCAGGCGCGGGTCGTTGTACTTGGCGTTGTTGGGGATGGCCGACATGTCCGGCTTGTAGAGCTTGCCTTCCTTGACCAGGCGGGCGACCATGTAGTCGGATGGCACGATGACGTCGAACGACGAGGAGTCGAGCGTCTGGTAGAGGGCCTCGTTGGAGTCGAAGGTCTTCATCGAGACCTTGATTTCCGGGTGCGCGGCCTCGAACTTGGCGATCGTGTCGTCGGCGATGTACTCGCCCCAGTTGTAGAAGTAGATCGTCGTCGTCTTCGACGCGCACGACGTGGTGACGAGGGTCGCGGCGGCGAGGACCGACACGACCAGGGCGACGCGGACCAGGAAATCGGGGCGCATTCTCTTCATCGGCTCTTTTCCTCCTTGGGCTTTCTCATTTCGCGGTTGGAGCGGAAGTTCACGATCAGCAGCAACGCCAGGACGACGACGAACATGAGGGCGGAGAGGGCGTTGATCTGCGGATTGACGGATTTTCGGGCCATCGAGTAGATGGTGATCGCGAGGTTCGACACGCCGGCGCCCGACGTGAAGTAGCTGATGACGAAGTCGTCGATGGACAGCGTGAAGGTCAGGATCAGCGCGGTGACGACGCCCGGCATGATCTCGGGGAGGATGACCCGGACCATCGCCTGGGTGGGCTTCGCGCCGAGGTCGAGGGCGGCTTCGTAGAGGTTGCGGTCGAGCTGCCGCATCTTCGGAAGGATGGAGAGGATCGCATACGGGATGTTGAAGGCGATGTGCGCGAGCAGCAGGGTCACGAAGCCGAGCTGGAACTGCATGAACACGAAGAGGAGCATGAGCGAGATGCCCGTCACGAGGTCGGGGTTGACGATGGGGACGTACGTCAGGTTCATCACGAAGGCGCGTCGCCGCTTGCCGAGGCCGTCGAGGCCGATGCAGGTGACCGTGGCGACCAGCGTCGCAACGATGGAGGACAGGAGGGCGACGATCAGCGTGACGCGCAGCGAAGACAGGATCTCCGTGTTGGTGAAGAGCTTCTGGTACCATTCGAGCGTGAAGCCGCCCCAGACCGATCGGGACTTCGCCGCGTTGAAGGAGAACACGACCAGCACGACGACCGGGGCGTAGAGGAACAGGAAGATGAAGGCCATGTAGAGGCCGCGGACGGTTCCGCCGCCCGAGAACGCCTTGCGGAATCCCTTCCTCACAGCAGCACCCCCCCTCCCTCGTTGCCCTTCTCGTAGCGTGTCAGGAACTTCATCGACGCGAGCACGAAGACGAGCAGCACGATGGACAGGGCGGAGGCGGTCGTCCAGTCGCGGGCGATCATGTATTGCCGCTCGATCACGTTGCCGATCAGCATGTAGCGGCCGCCGCCGAGTAGGTTCGGGATCAGGAAGGTGGTCATCGCGGGCATGAAGACCATGTTGATGCCGGACATCACGCCGGGCATCGACAGCGGCAGCGTGACGCGCGTGAAGACGTGGCGCCGGTCGGCGCCGAGGTCCTCGGCCGCCTCGATGACGCTCCGGTCGACCTTCACGAGGACGGAGTAGATCGGCAGTACCATGAAGGGCAGGTAGTTGTAGACCATGCCCAGGCCGATGCCGAAGTCGTTGTAGAGGAACTGCCCGCGTGGCAGGCCGACGGCGGAGAGGACGGTGTTGACGATGCCGTTGGGTTCGAGGAGGGCGAGCCAGGCGTAGGTGCGCAGCAGGGCGTTCATCCACATCGGGATGACGAAGAGCAGGAGCAGCAGGTCGGTGCCGCCACGGCGGTTCGCTGTGCGGCGCGCGAGGAGATACGCCGCCGGATAGCCGAAGGCGAGGCAGGCCAGCGTGGACAGCAGGGCGATCTGCAGGGATTTCACGAAGATGTTGAGGTAGAGGGGGACGTCGAGCGTGATGCCGAAGATCTTCTGGAGGCCGAGCAGGTCGAGCGGAACGCGGTCGCCGCCCACGATCTTCTCGAATCCCGAGAACGTGAAGACCGTCGAACCGTCCGGCTGCATCGTCGTGAAGGCGAACCAGGCCACGAGCAGCAGCGGGGCGATCGTGAAGACGACCGTCCACAGGACGTAGGGGTAGGCCATCCAGCGCAGCTTCATGCCGTCGGCCCGTGTGCGCCGGGGGAGTGCGCGGAGCGGTCCATCACGTGGATGTCCTCCGGGTCGAAGGACAGCCCGACGGCGGCGCCCTCGTCGGCGCGGTCGGTGCTGTGGACCGTCCACTCGAAGCCGTCGGACTCGATCCGCATCTCGTAGTGCACGCCCTTGAAGACGACGGACGCGACGCGGCCATTGAGGCCGGACTCGGTCGGCGCGGCGAGGGTGATGTCCTCGGGTCGGATCACGACGTCGACGTCGGGATCGGCGCGACGGACGTCCACGCAGGGGAACGCGTGCCCGGCGAAGACGATCGCGTAATCCTGCTCCATGCGGCCGGGCAGGATGTTGCTCTCGCCGATGAAGTCGGCGACGAAGGCGTTGCGGGGCTCGTTGTAGACGTCGGTGGGGGAGCCGATCTGCTGGATCACGCCTTCGCGCATCACGATGATCGTGTCGGACATCGTGAGCGCCTCCTCCTGGTCGTGCGTGACGTAGACGAAGGTGATGCCGAGGTGCTTCTGCATGTCCTTCAGTTCGATCTGCATCTCCTTGCGTTTCTTGAGGTCGAGCGCACCGAGCGGCTCGTCGAGCAGCAGGACCTCGGGCTCGTTCACGATGGCCCGGGCGATCGCGACGCGCTGCATCTGGCCGCCGGACATCTGGTCGACCCAGCGCTTGCCGTAGCCGTCGAGGTCGACGGTCCGGAGGGCGTTGTCGACGCGCTTGCGGACCTCCTTCTCAGGCGTCTTGCGGAGGCGCAGGCCGAAGGCGACGTTCTCGAAGACATCGAGGTGCGGGAAGAGGGCGTAGCGCTGGAAGACGGTGTTGACGCGGCGCTTGTAGGACGGCACGTCGAGGAGGCTCGCGCCCTCGAACCGCACGTCGCCGGAGTCGGGGCGCTCGAAGCCCGCGAGGATGCGCAGGGTCGTGGTCTTGCCGCAGCCGGAGGGTCCGAGCAACGTGAGGAATTCGTTGCTGCGGATCGCGAAGGCGATGTCGGTCAGGACCCGGGTGTCCCCGAAGGACTTGTTCACTCCGACGAGTTCGATGAGAGCGGTTCCGGCAGCCACCATGTTGGGGTCCTTTCCGTCTGCGACGCTAGAAGCTGGGAGGCGCCGAGACCCAGAGGACGCGGGCGGGCCGGCGTCCGGGATTCTCGAGGCGGTGGGGCTCGGAGGGGTGGATCAGGAAGCTGTCGCCGTGCCGCGCGCGCGTGCGGACCGCGCCCGTGACGACCCAGATGGTGCCTTCGAGCACGTAGCCGAATTCCTCGCCTTCGTGCGGGTCATCGGACTCCGTGCTGGCGCCGGGGGCGAGGCAGACGAGGATCGGCTCCATGCGGTTGCGCTGGGCATCCGGCACGAGCCAGGCGGTCTCGCGCCCCGACTCGGGCTCCTGCTTTACCGCGAAGTCGTCGCGTTCGAACACCGGCCCCGCGACGCTGTCTTCGCTGAAGAACTGCCGGAGGTCGGTGCCGAGGGCCTGCAGGATATCCATCAGGGTGGCGATCGAGGGGGAGGTCTGGTCGCGTTCGAGCTGGGAGATGAAGCCCTTGGACAGCTCGCAACGGTCGGCCAGCTCCTCCTGGGTGAGGCTCCGGGCGAGGCGGAGGAAGCGGATCTTCGCGCCGATCTCCATCCCGTCCCGCCCCCCTTCCCGTGTGACACAACCACCAAACCTGAAGTTTAGTGACACTAAACCAACATCTACGGATTATACGATGGACCGTGGGCGCCTGCAAGACCCCGCCCGGGTTGATTTTTGGCGGCTTCAAGGCTATCCTGTCCCCAGGGGAGGGCTCGACGCGCATGATGGAATCCCGCAATCGCCTGAAAACCGCGAAACGGGTCGTGATCAAGGTCGGGACGTCGACGCTGACGCACGACAGCGGACGTGTCGACCTCGCCCGCATGGACCGTCTCTGCCGTGCGGTCTCCGACCAGATGAACCAGGGCCGCGACGTGGTCCTCGTCACGTCCGGCGCGATCGGGGTCGGTCTCGCCCGCCTCCGCATGAAGGAGAAGCCGAAGGAGATGCGCGAGAAGCAGGCCGTCGCGGCCGTCGGCCAGTGCGAGCTGATGAGCCTCTACAGCCGCCTGTTCTCCGAATACGGCTACGTGGTCGGGCAGGTGCTGCTGACCCGCGGCGACGTCGAGGACCCGCAGGCGCGCGAGAACGCCCGCAACACCTTCGAATGCCTCCTCGAGAAGGAGGTCCTGCCGATCGTCAACGAGAACGACACGGTGTCGACGGTCGAGATCCTGCACAACGGCAGCTTCGGCGACAACGACACGCTGTCCGCGATCGTCGCGGCGCTGGTCGGCGCGGACCTGCTGATTCTCCTGTCGGACATCGACGGTCTCTTCGACCGGGACCCCCGCCAGGATCCGGACGCCCGCCTGATCGGCTTCGTGAAACGGATCGACGACGACGTCGCGGCCTCGGCCGGAGGCGCCGGCTCGCGGCGAGGTACCGGCGGCATGAAGACCAAGATCGAGGCGGCGCGGATCGCCACCTCGGCCGGCGTCGCGATGGTGATCGCGAACGGCCGCGACCCGGGCGTGATCGACGACATTCTCCAGGGGCACCCGGTCGGGACCCTGTTCGCCGCGCAGCCGCGCGTTGCAGAGGCTGCCGGGGAGGCGGCCGCACTCGGGAAGTAGGGATTCCCCGCACACATGCGAAGAGGACCGGCTGGAAGGCCGGTCCTCTTCGCATGCGTCGTACGCAACGGGTGGGCGGAGTCCTCCGGGCGGGTCGTCAGCCGCCCGCGGTGGGCGTGGTCGTCGCGGTGGGTCCCGGCGTCGCGGTCAGCTCCGGCGTTGCTTCCGGAGTCGCCTCAGGGGTCACGTCGGCCGTGACTTCGGGCGTCGGGGTCGCGACGGGGTTGTGGTACGCGCAATAGGTCGTCGGGACCGTGCCCGGCAGGAAGTACTCCTTGATCACGTAGTTCCCGGCGGCGTAGCAGTTCGGCGTCGCGAGCTGGCCGCTCTCGATACAGATGTCGGCGGTCTGGACGGACGGCGGCATGTACCAGGTCAGCGGCGTCAGCTTCGCGTGGATCCGGGTCATCACGTCGTACCAGATCTTGACGGCGTTGCTCTGGTCGCCCTTCGGGATCTCGATCGTCTTCAGCCGGTTGTCGTAGCCGTACCAGACCGCCGCCGTGTAATACGGCGTGTAGCCCACGAACCACTTGTCGCGGTTGTTGTCGGTCGTTCCGGTCTTGCCCGCGGTCGCGATCTGCTGCTTCTGGGCGTTCTTCAGCGGGAAGTTCATGTAGCTCGCCGTGCCGCTGTGGCCGAACGCCGTGTTCGTCGGCAGCGTGGGCTCCTCGAGGAGACGGGTCATGATGTAGGCCGTCTCGGGCTTGTAGACCTGCTGGTACTGGGCGGTGTTCGACAGGATGACGTTGCCGTCCACGTCGGTCACCGTCGTGTAGGCGACCGGCTTCGTGTAGAGGCCGCCGTTCGCGAACGTGTTGTAGCCGCCGACCATGTCGAGCGGGGACATGCCCTTGTTGAAGCCGCCCAGCGCGATCGAGACGTAGCGCTCCGAGAGGCGGTCGATGCCGACGCTGTACAGGTACTGCACCGAGTCGTTGCCGCCGATGAAGTTGGTCCAGATCTGCGCCGCGAAGGTGTTCGAGGAGACCTTGATCGCGTTGCGCACGGTCATCACGCCGTAGAACCCGGCGTAGGAGTTCTTCGGGTAGGGCGTGTTCGGGTTCTGGTTGTCGAGGAAGACCTCCTTGTCCTCCGCGGTCGTCGCCGCCGTGATGCGGCCCAGGTCGATGCCGGGGCCGTAGACGTCGAGCGGCTTGATGCTCGAGCCCGGCTGCCGGTTGATGCCGGTCGCGCGGTTGAGGACGAAGTTGCCGGTCTTCGCGCCGAAGCCCCCGTACATGCCGCGGATCTGGGCCGTCTTCACGTCGAGGACCACGATGCCGGCCTGCGGGCGCTCGGGCAGGTCGGCCACCGCCGCCTCGCTGGTCACGAAGAGGTTCTCCGTGTTGAACGTCGCGTCGATCGAGGACTGGACCTGCGGGTCCATCGTCGTCTGGATCTTGTAGCCGTAGTTGTAGATCGCGGCCAGCGCGAGGTCGGAACTGAGTCCGCGCTTCGCCATGAGGTCCGTCTTGACCTGGTCGAGCACGTAGTCGACGAAGTACGACTGCGTGCTCGCGGTGGTCGTCGTCCTGGGCGGGTCCTTGAAGACGATCTCCGTGTTCAGCGCGTCATCGTACTGGGCCTTGGTGATCCAGCCGAGTTCGAACATCTTGCCGAGCACGATGCGTTCGCGGCGCAGCACGTTGCGGCGGCCCGACTCGGTGAAGGGGTTGTAGTACGACGGCAGGTTCGGTATGCCGGCGAGCACCGCGCACTCGGGCAGCGTCAGGTCCTGCACGTCCTTGCCGAAGTAGGCCTGGGCGGCGGACTGCACGCCGATGTAGTTGTTCGACATCGGGACGAGATTCATGTACAGCTCGAGGATCTGCCACTTGTTGAGCATCTTCTCGAGCCGGACCGCGTTGTACCACTCCTGGATCTTGCGCTGGGCGGAGACCTGGTCCTTGCCCGTGATCATCTTCACGGTCTGCTGCGTGATCGTCGAACCGCCATGCGTCGCGGCGCCGGAATTCGCGAAGAAACTCAGCAGGGCGCTGCCGATGCGGCGCGGGTCGATGCCGATGTGCGTGTCGAAGCGCTCGTCCTCGATCGCCTTGAAGGCGGCAGGAAGGAAGGTGCCGGCGATCCTGTCGTAGGAGACCACCTGGCGGTCGACGTTCTGCGAGCCGGTCAGCTTGGCCATCAGGTTGCCCTGGGTGTCGTAGATGTAGGAGGTCTCGGTCTTGACCTTCAGGTCCGCGATCGCGATCGGCTGGGCGGTCGAGACGTAGCCGATCAGCATGCCGCCGAGAACGCCGCCGCCCAGCATGCCGACCAGCACGAGCGCGATCAGCGCGTACT
>CAILLO010000031.1 GCA_903835065.1 uncultured Eubacteriales bacterium | reverse complement strand
GCCGCGGCGTCGCCCTGCATCGCCCGTCCGGCCAGCAGGTCCACGGTGTCGGCCTCGTCGGCGTCGTCGCGCATCCGGTCCACGATCTCCGGAGCCGGTTCGCCGAGGGACTTGCAGGCTTCCAGATAGTACTCGAGGATCGCCCGGTTCGACGTGAACATCTCGACGCATCCGCTGTTGCCGCAGTTGCAACGGGGTCCGTCGGGGTCGAGGCTGGTGTGGCCGACTTCGCCGGCCAGGCCGTGCTCTCCGTGGTAGACGCCTCCGTCGATCAGGACCGCCGCGCCGATGCCTTCGCCGATCGTGCAGTAGAGGACGTTGCAGCGGCCCTCGGTGATGTCGAGCCATTTCAGGTAGGAGATATGCGAATTCGTGTCGCGCTCGATGTAGGTCCGGATGCCGGTCGCCTTCTCGATGATGTCCCGGAGAGGGATGTTGACCCAGTTCTTCAGGTTCGTGAGGTGGCAGACGACGCCGTTCTCGTAGTCGACGCGGCCGGGCAGCGTGATCCCGATGCCGAGGATGTTGGGGTACTGCTCCTTCGTGTCCTCGACGAGCTTGAGGATGCTGCGCTCCATGGCGGTGATCGTGTTCTCGACGCTCTGGTCCAACTTGAAATGGATCGTGTTTCCGGTGAAGACCTTGTTCGCGCCGAGGTCGAACAGATCGACCGAAATCGCACTCATCCGGATATTCACGCCCACGATATGGTATGCGTCGTTGTTGAAGCGGTAGAGGGCCGGTTTGCGCCCGCCGATCGAATTCGCGAACCCCTCCTCGACGACGATGTTCTTGCGGATCAGCTCGCCGACGAGCGTGCTCACCGTCACCGTGGTCAATTTCGTGAGATGCGCGATCTCCGGGCGGGTCATCACATGCTTCTGTTTGATCACCTTCAGGATCTCGAGCATGTTGTTCTTGCGGAGCAGGGCCGTCGTCAGCAATTCAATTCTCCTTAACAAACACTTTGTTCAACTGCTTTGCATACGGGTCAAAAAAAAGGCTGGATTCAATTCAAGTATAGTCTTGAGGTTGGGGCGAGTCAAGGGAACGACCTGCCGCAGCCTACCGGGCGAAGTAGATCGCGATGACCGCGGCGCCGAGGACGAACCGGTAGACCGCGAAAGCCAGGAAGCCCTTGCGGCGCAGGAAGTTCAGGAGGAATCCGATGGCCAGCGCGCCGACGACGCCCGCGGTGACGATCGAGACGGCGAAGGGCAGCGCGGGGATGGGGTCGTGCAGGATCTTCGTCGCGTGGTAGAGGCCGTCGAGCAGGATGATCGGCGCGGACAGCAGGAACGTGAAGCGGGCGATGCCGTCCCGGGTCATCCCGAGAGCGCGGCCGGTGGTCATCGTGACGCCCGAGCGCGAGACGCCGGGGATGATCGCGAGCACCTGCGCCAGCCCGACGAGGACCGTGCGCTTCAGGCCAACGGCCTCGAGCGCCGCCTCGCTGCGGCCGAACCGGTCGGCCAGGTAGAGCAGGACGCCCATCAGGATCAGCATGGCGCCGATCAGCGCGGGGTTGTCGAAGACGTTCATGTATTGGTCCAGCAGCACGCCGGCGATGCCGCCGGGGATCGTGGCGAGGACGAGGAACCAGAACAGCCTGCCGTCGGTGGACGAAGGCTTCGTGAACCCGGCGCGGACCAGCCGGATCCAATCCTTGAAGAAGAAGAGGATGACGGCGGCTGCGGTGCCGAGGTGCAGCGCGACGTCGAAGGCCGTGCCCATGGGCTGCCAGCCGAACAACCAGGGGATCAGGACGAGGTGGGCGGTGCTGGAGACGGGCAGGAACTCGGTCAATCCCTGGACGACGCCGTAGACGAGGGCCTGCAGGATGCTCATGGGGGGTTCCTCCGTGGGTCCGGGGCGAACGGTCCGATCGCCCTACGATACCGCACGGGGGACGGGTCGGCAAGAGGTGGCGGTCGAGCGCGCTCCTACACCTTCTCCCCCGCCTTCTCCCTCCGGTCGGTGAACAGGCCGACGAACGCGAGCAGGGCCAGGGCGATCGCCGCGATGCGGAACGTGTCGTCGAAGGCGCCGGCGATCTTCGCGTCCTTGTCCGCCGCGATCGCGTCCAGCACCGAGACGAGTTCGGCCTTCTGCCCGACGAGCGCGACGCCTTCGGCCAGCTGCGCCGCGCCGTCCGCGATCTTCTGCTGGGCGAGGGCGAGGTCCGACGACCCGGACGAGAGGGCCGAGGACGCAGTAGCGGCCGATGCGATGCCGTCGCGCAGCGTGCCCGCCCCGGCCTCGAGCTTCGCGCTTCCGTCCGAGATCTGCGCAAGCGCGGCGTCGAGGTCCGCGATGCCGGTCGAAAGGTCGCCGATTCCGGCGCTCTTCGCGCGAAGCGTCTCGGCCCCCGCCTGCAGTTCCAGAAGGCCGACGCGGAACGTGCCATCCGGCGCGAACAGCGCGGCCAGCCGGGAGGTCCCCGCGGACAGGTCGCCCGCGCCCTGCGAGAGGGCGTGCGCGCTCGAGACGAGGCTCTGCCCGGATGCGCTCTGCTGCGCGAGGACGAGCAGATCGGCCGTGAACCCGGCCGCGTCCGTGACGGTCGGGTCGGTGCCGGCCGCGTAGAGGTTGACGAGGTTCTGGAGACCCTGGACCTGGGCGAGCAGCGCCGCGCGGGTCGCCGGGTCGGTCGCCGCCTGGTAGGCCGCCGCCGCCTGCTGCAGGCTCGTCCGATACCCCGCGAGCAGCTGGGACGCGGCCGGATTGGCCCGGATCATGGCGAACAGGGTGGCGTCGTTCGCCGCCACGAAGGACGAGAGGTTCGACGACAGCGCCGAGGCCCCCGCGTCGGTGTCCCGGACGCCGTCGTCGAGGGTGGGGTCCGTCGGGTCGGCGCCGGGGTCGAGCTGGACGACCAGCGTCTGCAGTCCGCCCACGAGCGAGGCGATGCCGGCCGAGAGGTCCCGAGCGCCCTTCGCGCTTTCGGCGTCGAGCGTTTTCGCGCCGCCGGCCGACCGCACGATTCCGTCCTCGAGCTCCGCGACCTTCGAGGCGAGGGCCGACCCGCCGTCCCGCAGCGCCGAAAGACCGCTCTCGAGCTTCGAGAGGCCCTCGGCGAGCGACTTCTGGCCGTCGAGCGCCTTCGCGGACCCCGTCTGAAGCGCCGCCGCCGCGTCGTAGAGCTTCGCGAGCGAGTCGTCCGCGGGGCGCGGAGCCGTGGCCAGCGACGCGAGAGCCGCCTTCACGTCCGCCTCCAGCCGTGCGGAGAGGTCCGAATCGCCGGTCCCGGTCGTCGCGTCGCTGGCCTTCACGGCGGCGAGGTCGGCGGAGATGGCCTGCTTGAGCGGATCGGCCAGGTCCGACGCCGCGACGGCGGCGAGCGAATCGTTCCGGAACGCCGTCGTCGCGGAAGCGGCGTGCAGCGTCAGCAGGCTCACGAGCAGCGCGACGCCGAGGCAGATGCCGACCTGGCGCGCGGCGTTGACGATGCCCGAGCCGATGCCGCTCTTCTCGAGCGGGATGTGCTTCACGGACGACAGGATGGCCTGCATGGCGAACCCGAGTCCGAAGCCGCACAGCACCATGGACCCCACCATGTAGGCGACCGAGGAGTCCATGCGCAGCAGCGACAGTGCGAAGGCGCCGCCCGACATGAGGAGCAGACCGAGGAAGTTGACGACGTTGGCGTCGTAGCGGGAGGACAGGAAGGAGCCGAGCGGCATCGACACGATGACGGTCAGGGCCATCGCCATGATGACCAGCGCGGCCTTGAAGGGCTCGAAGCCCCGCGCGTTCTGCAGGAAGAAGCTGAAGACGAGCAGCGGGCTCGCGACGCCGAACCCGGCGACCAGGCTGGCGACGACGGACGCCGTGAACGTGCGCTCCCGGAAGAGGTGGAAGTCGACCATCGGATACGTGATCCGCCGTTCGGCCAGCACGAACAGGACCGCCGCGACGAACGCGCCCCCGAACATGCCGAGGATGAGCGCCGAATTCCAGCCGTAGTCGTTGCCCTTGAGCAGCGCGAACGTCAGTAGGAAAAGCGCGGAGGTCAGCAGGACCAGGCCCGCCCAGTCCATGCGGCGCTCCACGGTGCGGTCGTAGGACTCGTCGATGCAGGTCAGGACGAGCGCGAGCGCGAGGATCGCGAAGGGGACGTTGACGAAGAAGATGGACTGCCAGGTGGAGATCTTGAGCAGCACGCCGCCGATGGGTGGACCGCCGGCCGCTGCGAGCGCCGTGACCGCGCCGACCGCGCTGCCGACCGTACGCAGCTTGTCCTTGCCGAAGATCTCGAGGCCCATCGGCACGACGATCGGGAGGATGATGGCGCCGCCAAGGCTCTGGACGGCGCGGAACGCGACGAGCATGCCGAGCGAGTGGGACAGTCCGCACAGCGCCGAACTGGCGCCGAACAGGACGAGGCCGATGACCATGAGCTTCTTGCGGCCGAAGAGGTCCGCCAGTTTCGCCGCCGGGATCATGAAGACGGCCAGTCCCATCACGTAGACCGTGGTGATCCAGCTGGCGTCGACGAGCGTGGCGTGCAGACTGCGCGTGATGTCGGGCAGCGCGATGTTGAGGATCGTGCCGTCGAGCATGCCCATGAACATGGCGATGGTGATGGCGAGGAACGAGAGGAATCGGCGGTTCCGGCCCATGGGTGCCTCCAGCGGCGGGTTCGGCCCGGTCCGGAATCGCCGGCGGGTCGTTGTGGATTCCGCGTCACGTGCCTATAATAAGACATGTGTCGCGCGCGTCAACCGTCGATTTTCCGCCGACCGTCGTGTACTCGACACATCGACCGCAAGTGTCGAGTATTTCCAGGAGGTGCCTCCCATGACGCCGAAGACCGACCGCAGGACGCAGCGGACCCAGCGGGCCCTGCTCGATGCGCTGACGACCCTGATGGCCCAAAAGCGGATCAACCGCATCTCGGTGAAGGAGATCGCGGACCTCGCCGACGTGAACCGTTCGACCTTCTACCTCTACTACTCGGACGTCTACGACATGCTCGCCAAGGTCGAGACCGAGATCCTGGAGGACCTCCGCACCGCCGCGCTGGCGCTGTCGCGCACGCCCACCCGGGCCGAGGTCCAGGCCTTCTTCGCCTTCCTGTTCCATTTTATCGAGGAGCACGCGGAGCTCGCGAAGGTCCTCCTCGCTCCCGAAGGGGATTCCGCCTTCATTGGCCGGATCAAGGACGCGGTCCTCGAGGTGCGCATCCCGCTCGTCCGCTCGCCTTCCGAGCGCTACGCCCGCTACTTCTTCCCGTTCGTCGTGACCGGGTGCGTCGGGGTCATCCAGGAATGGCTGACCGAGGGCCGGACGGCCCCTCCTTCGGAGATGGCCGCGCTCATGATGCAGCTCGTGGTGGACTGAGAAGAGCGCGAAGGTTTCGCCTGCAAGGATTCCAGGCCGCAGGATACGGAAGGCGGCCCGGAAACGGGCTATGCTCGTCTCGTAACGACCTACGGGTCAGGAGGTACGCCATGTCCTACGTCGTCGATTTCAAGAACGTCTCCACGGTCGGTTTCGAATCGTCGCCCGTCGCCGCCGCCCTCGCCGGACTGCGCGCGAACGAAGCCCGCTACTACGCGAACAAGTACCGGCACGTCTTCACGACCGTGCCCGCGAGCGAGAGCGCCGACGCCCTCGCCACCGTGAACCGGATCCTCGAGTCGGAGAAAAAGCTGGCCTTCGCGGCTCGTCCGCTCGAGACCTCGAGCTTCCAGGTGGAGAACATCCGTTTCACCTACGTCTTCTATGAGGACGGCCTCGCGCTGAACGTCATGTGGACGGTCGACGACCCGTCGCGGCGCGCCGTCGGCCTGAAGCTCTCCGAGGGCATGGACGTGCCGAAGGAGCTGGAGGGCCGGTTCAAGTTCGCGCGGCAGAAGTCCGCCTTGGCCGGCACGATCCGCGGCTCGTTCTTCACGATCAAGAAGGAGTATTAGAGGCCGATTTCACGGAACCCTCACCCGGCCCGGATTGTCTTCAAGCGAAGGCCCGAGTATAATGGTCGATGTCGTGCAGTTCCTTTGGGATCCTCCATCCGGAACGAAATCCAGGCGTCCCATGAGGTGGCCATGCGTCGGACCTATGCCGCGAACGCGCACCCTTCCCGACCGGAGCGGATCGTCCGGAAGAGACCTTCTCTTCGCGTTGGGCGACCTGCTCTTCGCAGCTGCTCCCTGCTTCTGGTCGCCGTCCTGACGTTCGGCGGCGGGGGATATCTTCTCGGCACCCGGTCCAGCGCCACCGCCCTGTCGGAGCAGACCGCCGCGGTAGGCGGCGCCGCCTACGCGCAGGTCGAATCCAGCGACGAAGCCCTCGACGAGCGGATCGAGAAGCTCGACGCCGAACAGCAGGTCTCCGCCCAGACCCAGCAGATCTCGGCGCTCCAGACCCAGGTCGACGATTCCCAGCGGCTCATCGTGAACGATCTCATGCGCAACCTGACGTCCAAGCTGACCGCCAGCCGCGGCGCGACCGGATACAATGCCTTCGTCCAGCAGGCGAAGATCCTGGTCGGCCTGAAGGACAAGCTCGTGGCCTTCGAGAAGACCGAAGCCGCCAAGACCGTCGACCTGTCGACCTACTCGTCCGAACTCGCCTCCCGTCTCAGCCACATCCCGACGCTCCACCCGATTCCCGGAACCTATGACGGATACGGCTGGCGCATCCACCCGATTCTCCATGTGCGGGAGTTCCATGCGGCCGATGATGTCGGCGCTCCGCTCGGCACGCCGATCAAGGCGGCGGCCTCCGGCACCGTGAGGTACGCCGCATACAACTCGGGCGGCGGCAACATGATCGAGATCGACCACGGCAACGGGTTCGTGACGACCTACATGCACTGCAGCAAGCTCCTCGTCACCGCAGGGCAGAAGGTCACGAAAGGGCAGATCATCGGGAAGGTGGGTTCAACCGGGCTTTCGACCGAGTCCCATCTTCACTTCGCGGTCTCCTACGACGGTGTCCCGTTCAATCCAACCGAAATCCTCATGGAGTGGTAGGCTCGGAGCAGCGCCGACTGTCGGCGTCGTCGCGCAGCGTCTCCTCGAGGCGTTCGCGGAGGCACAGCGGGAGGAACGCGTCCGGGAAGGCGTCCAGGAGGTCCTGCAGGTGCTTCGCGACGCAGGGCCGCGCGGGCGAAGGAGCGGCCGAGGCCGCGGATGCGCCGGTGATGAGCCAGGCCTTCATGGCACCTCCAGTGAGGGCAGGCGAATGCGGAACGCGGAGACTACCCCTTCCGGAGCAGAGCGAACCCGATGTTGCTTCCGAGGTCCTGGTGGAACGAGAGCCGGATGTTGAGCATGCCGAGCGGCTCGATGTCGCGGGACACCCGCAGGGGGCCCCCGTCGATCGCGTCGAATCCCAATGTCGAGATGAGGTCGCGCACCTGGGCTTTCGCCACGGCGTCGTCGCCGGCATAGACGACCGTCATGGACAGCCCGCCGATCCTCGCCTCGCGCGCCTCGAAGTGCCGGGCGAAGACGGTGTTGAACGCCTTCACGACCTTCGCCTCGGGGATGAGCGCCGCAATCCGCTCCGCGGCCGACGTGTCGCGGAAGACGAGGTCGTTGAATTCCGGATTGAGGGCGTTGGTCGGGTCGATCACCGTCTTCCCGGACAACCGAGGACCGATTTCTCCGAGCAAGGCTTCGACCGACCGGTAGGGCACCGCGAGCAGCACGAGGTCGGCGTCCTTCACGGCTTCACCCGCCGAAGCGGCGGATGCGCCGTGTCCCGCCGCTGCGGCGGCTTCCCGTGCATGCCCCTCGTCCCTTGCGGCGAAGACGACGTCGTAGCCCGATGCGGCGGCCCAACCGCCCAGTGATTTTCCGATGCGACCCGATCCGATAATTGCCAGCTTCATGATGCTTCACCTCCGCTTCCATGGTAGGTCCGGGAGGTCTGAATTGCCGTAACCTGCGGGATCGGATCCGCATGCAGGAAGCCCCACGGTGCTGACCGCAGGGCTTCCCTCTGGAGCTGATGGTGGGATTCGAACCCTCGACCTGCTACTTATAAATCGACGAACGAAGCTATTCCAACTTTTCCATATTTCCGCTAACTCTTGTATATAGGGCATCATAGCCGTTGCATCCTGTAGTATCCTTTTTCAATTTCGAGCCGTTTCTTGTATCGACCATGCCCATAGTATGCCCAAGAAAACGGGGGGATATGCGAAGATCAAGTTGTGTCGAACCTGCTCGGCCACAAGGACGTGTCCACGACCTACGGCATTTATATCTACATGGTCCCCCAGGACATGGACGAGGCGGCCGAGAAGATCGGGAAGGTCATGCTGGGAAGTTAGTGGAGTGTGGGCTCTGTATCAGGCTTCTTTCCGGCACTCTGCTTCATTGAATGGATGATTCCGCGCATAGGAATCGTGAAGAGTAGGAAAACCGCGATATCGACGCCGACGTTGAAATAGACACCGAGATACGCCGAGAACAGCGCCTCGACGACCAGCCATACCGCGATTCCAAAGTGCATGATCCTCATAAGTTCAGGGTCCCTACGGCGGAACGCCAAGCGTCCAATAAGGAACAGCATCGTATCCCACCCGATCAGGACCGAACCGTAGATCGAGCTTTCCCAAGTCAGAAGAACGCTGCGCGGGAGAATTCGAGCTGGGAAGATACCGAATCCGAAGAAGCTGAAGACAATTCCTGCGCTTACTAGTACAACGTATTGCAGATGAATATGCAAATCATCAAACGGCCACCTCGTCCATCTTGTACTTCCAGCGGTAGATCACGGGTTGAGCATTGATCTCATCCATGTACTGATAGATACGCTGGACCAACTCTTCCTTTGTATCGACCCGGATGC
>CAILLO010000030.1 GCA_903835065.1 uncultured Eubacteriales bacterium | reverse complement strand
CCTCGGCCCGCCGGAGGGTTCCCCCGAGGGCATGGCAGACGCCGGCGCCGCCCGTCCCAGCGCGGCGACAATCGGGTCGACCGAAAGCCACGACACGACCCCGACCGCGACGGCCAGCACGACCGCCGCTCCCCACGTCTTCCAGCCCGCGTTCATCGCGCCTCCCGACCAGGACCCACGACCTCCGCGCGAATGGTACCACGGGTCGCGGGGCGGCCGCTCCGGCCCGCGCAACCGCCCGTCACGTTTACGATTGACTGCGTCCGAAGGCTGCACTACACTCCGCGCGCCGCCGCGGCTCGACCGCGGGCACGGGCCGGCGGGCGCGTCGCTCTGGCATTGCATCTGGGGAGGCTTCATGTACGAGACGTCGGACATCCGGAAGGGTTTGAAGATCAAGATGGACGGGTACCCGTGGCTCATCGTGAGCTTCGAGTTCGTCAAGCCCGGCAAGGGCACGGCGTTCACGCGCGTCCGGATGAAGAACCTGAAGACGGGTTCCGTCCTCGAGCGGACCTTCAAGACCGGCGAGCGCCTGGAAGAAGCCAACTTCGAGGAGCGCAAGGCGACGTTCATGTACGGCGACGGCGACGCGTTCCACTTCATGGACATCCAGAACTACGAGCAGATCACGGTGCAGGCCACCGCGATGGGCGAACAGGCGAAGTTCCTGACCGAGAACATGGAAGTCGCTGTCTTGATATACGAAGACGAGCCGATGAGCGTCGACCTCCCGACCTTCATCACCGCGCAGGTCACCTACAGCGAGCCCGGCAAGAAGGGCGACACCGCGACCGGCGCGACCAAGGTCGCGACGCTGTCCACCGGCGCCACGGTCAACGTCCCGCTGTTCATCAACGAGGGCGACTGGCTGAAGATCGACACGCGCGACGGGCAGTACGTCGAGCGGGTGAAGAAGTAGAGAGCGTCCGAGGTCTGAAGTCGAGGTCCGACGTCCTGGGCCCGGCCCCAGCGATCTTCGGCCGGTCTCGAATCGCTCTTTCCGGCCTTGGACCTTCAGACCTCAGACCTTTGACCTCTGACCTCCGACTCCGGGGCCCCTCATGTCCGACCTCGTCCGATTCCACCAGGACAACGCCGCGCTGATGGGCAGGCTCCGCGACCGGGCGAGGCTGCTGCACCTGCTGCGCGACTTCTTCGATTCGCAGGGGTTTGTCGAGGTCGAGACCCCGATTGTCTGCACGTCGCCCGGCGTCGAAACGCACCTGGAGGCGCTGGAGGTCCGCGTCGGGCGACTTCCGATGTACCTTACCACCAGCCCGGAATTTCACATGAAACGGCTGGTGTCTGTCGGGTTCGACCGGGTGTGGCAACTGACGCGCGCGTTCCGGGGCGCCGAGATCGGCGATCGCCACAACCCCGAGTTCGCGATGGTCGAGTGGTACCGCTCGGACGCGACGTACGACGCCATCATGGACGACTGCGAGGCCCTGCTGGGCCACCTCGCGACCGGGTTGCGGGGGACGGCGGACAGCCCCGCGG
>CAILLO010000029.1 GCA_903835065.1 uncultured Eubacteriales bacterium | reverse complement strand
TTGTCCTACCTCCTTCGATTGGCCCGGAGAAGTCTACCGACCAGTGTAGCAGAGGGTTTCCGCTTGCAGGACGAATCGCCCGCCGCCGGTTTGCAGGACGAATCTCCCGACCTCACGGGAGTTAAGGATTGCAAATGACCCCCTCGACGCGCGCCGCATCGTTCCTGTTCCGCTCGCGCGACCTCTGTGGTACAATCGTGTGGCGTTTTCGAACGACACGAGCGGCCCGGATCCGGCCGCACCAGGAGGGCCCAGCACATGGCAGTCGAAATCCAGAAGAAAGAAAACAGCGTCGTCGTCCTGACGATCGATGTCGACCCCGAGACCTTCGCGAAGGCGATGCAGCGTTCCTATATCAAGAACGCCCGCCGCTTCAGCATCCCCGGATTCCGCCCGGGCAAGGCCCCGTACAGCGTCGTGGTCAAATACTACGGAGAGGGCGTCCTCTACGACGACGCCGTCGAGGCGTGCATCAACGAGGCATACCCGAAGATCGTCGTCGAGCAGGGCCTGGAGCCCGTCGCCCGCCCCGAGATCGACATCCTCGAAATCGGCGGCGCCAAGGGCCTCAAGTTCACCGCCACGATCACGGTGAAGCCCGACGTGACCCTGGGCCAGTACCTCGGCGTCTCCGCCGAGAAGCCCGAATACCCCGTTTCCGAGGAGGACGTCGACAAGGAACTCGAGCGCGTGCGCGAACGCAACGCCCGCATGGTGCCCGTCGAGGACAGGCCGATCGCCGACGGCGACACCGCCACGCTCGACTACGAGGGCACCGTCGACGGAATCCCGTTCGAAGGCGGCAAGGACGAGAACCACGAACTGAAGATCGGGTCGAACTCCTTCATTCCCGGCTTCGAAGCCCAGCTGGTCGGACACTTCGCCGGCGAGTCCTTCGATATCGACGTGACCTTCCCCGAGGACTACCAGAGCGAGGCCCTGAAGGGCCAGAAGGCCGTCTTCGCCGTGAAGGTCCACGCCGTCCGGCTGCGCGAGCTTCCCGTCCTCGACGACGAGTTCGCCAAGGACGTCAGCGAGTTCGATACGCTGGCGGAATACCGGAAGAGCCTCCGCGCCAAGCTCGAGGACGATGCGGAGCACAAGGCCGAGCACGCCTATGAGGAGAACGTCCTCAAGGAGGCCGTCGGCAACGCCGCCGTCGAGATTCCGCAGGCGATGATCGACCGCGAGGTCGACCACATGGTCGAGGACTATGGCCAGCGCATGCGCTACCAGGGGCTCGAGCTCGACCAGTACCTGCAGTATCTCGGCCAGACGATGGATGAGTTCCGCAAGGGCTTCGCCGACATGGCCGCGGTCCGCGTGAAGACCCAGCTCGTGGTCGAGCGCATCGGCAAGGCCGAGGGCGTCACCGCCTCCGACGAGGAAGTCGAGGAGGAGGTCGCCCGCATGGCGACCGTTTACGGGATGAAGCCGGAAGAGCTGAAGACCCGGATCACCCCCGGCGAGGACGGCTTCCTGCGCGAGAACGTCGTGTCCCGCAAGACCCTGGAGCTGCTGACCGCGGCTGCGAAGCCGACCGCCGCGCAGGCCGAGAAGCCCGCCGAAGCCGAGAAGCCGGCGAAGGCGAAGAAGGTCGAGAAGGTGCCCAAGGCCGAGAAACCCGCCAAGGCCCCCAAGGCCGAGAAGCCCGCCAAGGCCGAGTGAGGGCAGGGAACGTCACATACGTTCCGGCGAAGGTCAAGGAAAGACAATAGAATACGGATATCGACACCGCGGTGGGCGCTTCGAGGCGCCCTTCCGCATCTGGAAGGAGCATTCCCCATGAGTCTCGTGCCCATCGTCATCGAACAGACCAACCGCGGGGAGCGGTCGTACGACATCTATTCCCGCCTTCTCAAGGAACGCATCATCATGCTGAGCGACGAGGTGAACGAGGTCACCGCGAGCCTGATCACCGCGCAGCTGCTGTTCCTCGAGGCCGAGGACCCCGAGAAGGACATCCAGTTCTACATCAAC
Organism: uncultured Eubacteriales bacterium; assembly: GCA_903835065.1. GTDB lineage: Bacteria > Bacillota > Clostridia > Saccharofermentanales > UBA5734 > CAILLO01. Next base: position 39,189 of record CAILLO010000029.1, on the reverse strand, counting down.
AGCCCGGGCGGCCTGATCACGGCCGGCTTCATGATCTACGACACCATGCAGTACATCAAGCCCGACGTCCAGACGATCTGCGTCGGCATGGCCGCCTCGATGGGCGCCTTCCTGCTCGCCGCCGGCGCCCCGGGCAAGCGGTTCGCCCTGCCCAACGCCGAGGTGATGATCCACCAGCCCAGCGGCGGCGCCCAGGGCCAGGCGACCGACATCCGGATCGCGGCCGAGCAGATCGTGAAGACGCGCAAGCGCCTGAACAAAATCCTCGCCGAGCGCACGGGCCAGCCGATCGAGAAGATCGACGTCGACACCGAGCGCGACTACTGGATGACCTCCGACGAAGCCAGGGCCTACGGACTGATCGACCACATCATGGACAAGCGGAAGTAGAGGAAGCAGATGGCATCCGATTCCACCAAAGGCCCCGGAAAGGGCCCGAACGGCGGCCGGCGCTCCGGCGGGAACCTCCCGCAGGGGCCCGGCCACGACCATTCCGACGAAGTCCGATGCTCGTTCTGCGGCAAGGGCGAATCCCAGGTCGAGCGGCTGATCGCCGGTCCGGGCGTCTATATCTGCACCGAGTGCATCGAACTGTGCGACGAGATCCTCTCCCAGGAGGACGACCGCCCGGCGCGCAAGTCCTTGAAGAAGGTCGCGGCGCCCGCCGAGCTGCCCTCGCCCGTCCAGATCAAGGCGACGCTCGACCAGTACGTGATCGGGCAGGACAAGGCCAAGAAGATCCTGGCCGTCGCCGTGTACAACCACTACAAGCGCGTGTTCCGCAAGGACGCGAAGGGCGGCCGCCACGACGACGTCGAACTGACCAAAAGCAACATCCTCATGCTCGGCCCCACCGGCTGCGGCAAGACGCTGCTCGCCCAGACGCTCGCGCGCCTGCTCGACGTGCCCTTCGCCGTGACCGACGCGACCGCCCTGACGGAGGCCGGCTATGTCGGCGAGGACGTGGAGAACATCCTCCTCAAGCTCGTGCAGAACGCGAACTACGACCTCGAGCGCGCCCGCCGCGGCATCATCTACATCGACGAGATCGACAAGATCGCCCGCAAGTCCGACAACCCGTCGATCACGCGCGATGTGAGCGGCGAGGGCGTCCAGCAGGCGCTGCTCAAGATCGTCGAGGGCACGGTCGCCAACATCCCCCCGCAGGGCGGCCGCAAGCACCCGAACCAGGAGTTCATCCCGCTCGACACCACGGATATCCTCTTCATCTGCGGCGGCGCCTTCGACGGGCTCGAGAAGATCATCCAGAACCGGATCGGCCGCAAGTCGATCGGCTTCGGCGCGGTCGTGGAGAGCCAGAAGGAGAAGGACATCGGCGAGATCCTGTCGCACCTGATGCCGCAGGACCTGCTGAAGTTCGGACTGATCCCCGAGTTCATCGGCCGCGTGCCGATCATCGCGACGCTCGACGGCCTCGACCAGCCCGCGCTCGTGCGCGTGCTGCTCGAACCGAAGAACGCGCTGCTTCGCCAGTACCGCAAGCTGTTCGACATGGACGGGGTCGACCTCGAGTTCGAGGACGGCGCCGTGGCCGAAATCGCGAAGCAGGCCGTGGAGCGCGGCACGGGGGCGCGCGGGCTCCGCTCGATCCTCGAGCACGTGATGATGGACCTGATGTTCGAGATCCCGTCCCGCAACGACATCGAGAAGTGCACGATCACGCGCGACTGCGTGCTGGGCTTGACCGGGCCGGTCCTGTTCATGAAGGGGCAGGGCGCGGCATAGCAGCGGCAGTACGCGGCGGGGAGGGCTCGAGAGGGCGACCCCGGGACCGCTGGCAAGAAAGAGGGCCGCCGGTGCTAGGGACAGCGCCGGCGGCCCTTTCCGTCGTGAACTGACGCGGGCGCGGCGGGCGCAGAGGGCCGGGTCCGCGCCCTGCGGCGGGAAAACCGGCGCGGTTTGTCGGCGGCTGGCGGGAATCCGCCGGCGATGTCGGAACGGGCGGAACCCGTCGCGGGTCCGCGCGACGTATCCTCGAGGAGCGACCGGAGGAAACCGGCCGCGCGAGGAGGACGCGATGGCCATGGACCCGTTGGAGAAGGACGCACTGGTCGCCGGACGATACCGGGTGCTGGAGAGGTCCGGAGACGCCTGCCTCGCCGAGAACGTGCGCACGAGCGTACGCTGGACGCTCCGCCCGGCTGCCTCCTTCCGCTCGCCCGACGTCGCGGGCCTGCTCGCCGAGCTCCGCCACCCCGCGCTGCCGCGGGTGCTCGAGGAAGTCGAACAGGACGGGGACTCCTGGCTCGTGATCGAATACCTGGAGGGGGAGACGCTGGAGTCGGTCGCCGAGAGCGCCGGCGGCAAGGTCCGCGAGGCGGACGCCGTCCGCTGGATGGCCGGCATCGCGCGCGCCGTGGACTTCCTGCACTGGCAGGAGCCCGAGCCGCTGCTGCACCTCGACGTCAAGCCCTCGAACATCGTCGTCGGGGTCCGCGGGGCCCCCTGCCTGATCGATTTCGGTGCGGCGCTTCCGCTGTCCCTGGCGCGCGGGACGGCCGACCTCCACGGCACACCGGGCTATGCGGCGCCGGAGGTGCTGGGCGGTCGGGGGGCGCGGATCGAAAGCGACGTCTATTCGCTCGGGGCGACGCTCGTGCGGCTGTTGTCCGGTCGCGCACCCGACCCTGCGCGCCCATTCTCCGCCCGGGACCTGATCGCGGACGCCGGAGCGCCGTTGTCCCGCATCGCGGCACGTTGCCTCGCGATCGACCCGGAGGACCGGTACGGCTCCGCGAACGAGTTTGCGGCGGACCTCGAGGCGCTGCTGCCGATGATGGGACCCGTCCCGACCGACCCGGAACACGAAGCGAGACGACCGAAGACCGTCGATTCGGCCGCGGTCGGCCCGAAGACCGTGTCGCTGCCGCGCGCCGCGACCGGTCCGCGGCCCGTGCCCCCTTCGCCGCTGTGCGTCTGGGATGCGCCCGAGTTCGGTTGCGAACTGGCGGCGGTGCTGGCGTCGGAGGGGCGCCGCGTCCTCGTCGTCGACGCCGACCTGCTGAATCCCCGGGCCGACCTGTTGCTCGGCCTGCGGGAGGAGCGCCGACCGGAAACGGCCGCGTCCCGCCTGTTCGGCGGCGGAGGGCTGGACGAGGCGATGGAGGAGCACGCGCGAGGGCGGCTGACGCCCGACGCGGTCGCCGCGATCGCACGCCCGACGGCGGTGCGGGGCGTGAGCGCGCTCGCCGGCGATTACCGCATGGAGGATTACGAATACTACTCGGCCGAAGGCCTGGCGCAGGTGCTGCGGCTCTCTGGGGCCGCCTTCGACTCGGTGGTGGTGCTGTGCGGGCGCTTCCTGTACGACGCCTTCACCTGCCTTTCCCTGATGCTGTCCGAATCCGTCGTGGTCGCCGTGCGCGGCCGCGTGGCGGATTTCCGCGAATTCAACCGATACATCGGTTTCCTGTCCGTGCGCCGCCAGCTCGACCGGTCGCGCGTGCGGTTCGTGGCCTTCGAGCACCACGCGGGGGCGGACCTCGGGTGGGGGACGATGGAGGAGCTGTCCGGGGGAGCCTTCTGCGGCTGCGTCTCCGACACGCCCCGCAGGCGCGCGCTGTCGAGCGCCGGCCGCCCGCACGCGGCCTCGCTGGACGAGAAGACCGTCCGCGAATACCGTGCGCTGCTGACACGCCTCTGCGCCGCTTCCGCGTCCGGGCGGGGAGGGCGCTGACCATGCCGGTCGTGACGTCCCACCACGCCCTGGCCGAGCGGTTCGGCCGCCTCGCGCCCCAGGAGACCGGTCCCGACGGCGCCGGCATGACGGCGCTCGTCTCGGCGATTTCCGTGTCGATCCTGACGGACAGCCCGGACCTCGTGGCTGAGGTCGCGGCAGGCCGGATGGAACGCGGGACACTCGAGTCCCTGATTCTCAAGCAGGCCGAAGGGGAGCGACTGCGGTTCGGACTGTACCGGGAGGAGCTGGTGAGGCGCGTCCTCGACTTCATGTTCGGTTACGGACCGCTCCAGGAGCTCGTGGAGGACGACGCGGTCTCGGACATCGACGGCACGCGCTTCGACGAGTTCTCCGTGAAGCGGAACGGCGAGCGCTCGCGCGTCGACGTGCGCTTCCCGGACGAGAAAACCTTCGACGCTTACTGCCGCCTCGTCGTGATCCGCAATGGCGGAATCCTCAACGAGAACGACAGCCACTGCCGCGTGACCGACGAGGCGCGCCGGCTGCGCATCAATGTGGCGATCCCGCCCCGCAACGTGGACGGCCCGTCGATCAGCGTCCGCAAGCATCGACGCGAGGCGTTTTCGCTGGAGGAGCTGTCCGTGGCCGGAATGCTCGCGGAAGGACTGTCCGGAAGGCTCCGAGACCTTGCGGGGAGTGGCCGGACGGTGCTGTTCTGCGGGCGCGGCGCCGCAGGCAAGACGACTCTGCTGCGGGCGTTCGTGAAGGCGATGCCCGAAATGGAGCGCGTGCTCGTCGCCGAGAGCGACTCGGAGATCTTTCCCGACAAGCCCTTCTGCATCCAGCAGCGCATCAAGAAGAAGAACGAGGGCGGCCGTCCCGTGACGCTGCGGGACCTCGTGTCGGATGGCCTGACGATGTCCCTCGACACCTACTGCATCGGGGAGATCGTGGGGGACGAGGCGTACGAGTTCCTCCGGGCGGCGTTCTCGGGCCATCGGTGCCTTGCGACCGTGCACGCGGAGCGGGCGTCGGACGCCCTGGACCGGCTGGTGTCGCTCGCGCGGCCCGGTGCTTCGGGGGACGGCGAACGGACCTTGAAGAGGATAGCCGGGGGCAGCGTGGACGACGTCCTGTTCCTGGAACGGTACCGGTTGGTGGAATGGCTGGCGGTGGAGGGGTTCGACGATGGTGGGGAGCGGTTCCGATTCCGGAGGGTCTGGCAGGATGCGGGGCGGGAGCGCCCGCGCACCGCGCCGGGGGAAGTCCCCGACGAAGCTGGAACGCCGGATCGAGGGGTTCGGGCATAGGTCCGGCCTGCTGCGGGCGCTTCCCAGGCTCGACGGCCGCTCGCTGCTCCGCGCGGGCCTCGGCGTCGCCGTGGCGTGCGGGGCGGTCGCGGCCGGATACGGAGCCGGCGCGTTCGGGTCGGCGGTGGTCGCGGTCGCGGTGGGCGTCGGAGAGTACCTCGCGCTGGACACCGCGGCGGGCATCCAGGGGGAACGCACCCGGCGCCGCCTGCTCGAGCTGGTCGGCCTGCTCAACCGCTGGTGCGCCGTGCGCGAGGACCTGCTGTACGCCTTCGAGAAGAGCGCGGCATCCGGGCTCGGCGAACCCATGCGCGGGCATGTGCGCGACCTCGTGACGCGCATCCGCGGTGGAATGGGCGTCGAGCGCTCCCTCGAGATGTTCGGCGACGTGGCCGACCAGGCGCAGTTCCGCGAATTCGTGACTTCGGTGCGCTTCAACCTGCGCTACCGCGGCGACCTGTCGAAGTTCCTAGAAGGCACCGAGACCCAGCTCGGACGCATCGAGGAGGAATACAACCGGCGCAGGATCTCGACGTCCCGGGACCGGGCCATCGTCCTCGCCGTGGTCGCCGCCGTCCCGCCCGTCGCGCTCGCGATCCTGACCGGTCCCGGTTCGGCCCGCGACCTCTTCTTCGGGACGAGCCTCGGGAACCTCGCGGCCTACCTCGCCGCGGGACTCTACCTCGCCGGCGGCTATCTGCTGCTGTCCGCCTCGGGGGTGCGCGGATGAACGCCGCCTTCGGATTCGCGCTCTTCGCGGCCGCCCTGGGGGGGTCCGCCGCCTATTATGCGGCGCCGACCGTGGTCTGCCGCGCAAAGCCGGTCATGCGGCGGGCGATGCCCTCGGAGCCCCCTCTTGGCCGGACGCGTCGGAGCGGCAAGCTCCCGGCCTGGCTGGACGCCCTGCGCGCGAAGTGCGAGCCGGTCGTCGCGGAAGCGGGGTACCGGGCGCCCTGGGCCTGGGAAGGCTATCTCGCATGCCTGTCCGTTGTCCCCGCATTGCTGTGCGCCGCCTGCCTCGCCGCCGGGCGGGGGCCTGGCGCAGGCCTCGGCATCGCGCTGGCGGTCGTCGGGATGACCCGGGTCGTGGTCTCCGGCCGCACCGCCTCGCGCTCGAGGGCGCTGACGCGCAGCGCCTACAAGGCCTACCGGTTCCTCGACGCCCAGGTCGGATCGGGCATCCGGGCGACCGACGCCATCCGCGGCCTGCACGAGGTCATGGACGACCCGGTGGTGAAGGACGTCTTCGTGCGCTTCGTCGCGACCTACGAGCTGACGCTCGATCTCGAGCGGTCCCTCGACGAGCTGCGGCGGTCGTTCAAGGGACATGACAGCGAGATGCTGTGCGTCGCGATCCGCCAGTGCGTGGAAACCGGCGGCGGCGGCCGGATGCTGTGGCGCATGGAGGAGATCATGTTCTCGAAGTACTTCAACGGAATGCAGAAGGAGACGGAGGGGGTCCGCACCCGCCTGGTCGTGGCCGCCCTGCTCTCCGCGTCCCCGCTCGTGCTGCTGTTCCTGCTGCCGGTCCTCTTCGACGCCTATCGGGCACTCGGCAGCGTCTTCGCCTGAAGCGACCCGGCCCTCGCATGGCCGGCGCGAAATAAAGGAGGTGTTCGCATGAACACGAAAACCAAGCACCCGGTCCTCTTCACCGTCATCGCCCTCGACCACTCCGCCCGCAGACTGTCCAGCACCGTCCACAGCCTGAAGACCCGCAAGGGCTTCGGCATCAACGAGGTCATCGGCATCGCGGCCGGCGTCATCATCGCCGCGCTGGTCGTGATCCCGGGCCTGCAGGCCTTCGCGGGCGACCTGCTCGACCGCCTGGGCTCCTGGTGGGGCGACATGGCCGACACCCTCTTCCTGGTGTAGGGGAGGTCGCCGCCATGCTGGACAGGACGCTGGTCGCGGTGTTCTCCGCGGTGCTGCTGGTCGCCCTGATGGTGGGAATGGTGGACCTGCTGGTCCCCTTCCTGCACCGGGCCGAGTTCGACGTGCTCTGCCGGACCGCCCTGTTCCGCATGGATGCGCTCGGAGGCTTGCCGGAGGCGGACCGGTCGGCGCTCGCGGCCTCGCTCGAGGCGGCGGGTTTCGAGGACGTCGCCGTGGAAGCGACCGAGGGGGCGCCCTTCGGGGCGCCCCTCGTCCTCGAGGTGACGGCGAAGGCGCGGCTCCCGACGATCGGCGCCGGCTTCGTCGGCGGAGAGGAGGTGGCGTCGCTGTGGTTCCGGAAGGAAACGCTCTGCCGCAGGATCTCCACGTACGCCGGCGAGGTTCGCTAGGCGCGGTGCTGGTCATCGCCGTGTTGGCCGTCGGCATCGCCGCGCCGCTCTTCGCGCTGGCGGCCAAGGCGCTCTACGCCGTCGTGCTCGACGGGGAGGCCCACGCCATCCTGGAGGCTTCGGCGACCTGTGCGTTCCCGTGCCTGTCGCTGGCGCGCCTGGGGTCGGGCATCGGCGAGGAGGACATGGCCGCTTTCCGAGCGGTCCTGGAGTCCGAGATCGAGGCCAACGCCGCGTCCGGACCGCTCGGCGGCCTCGTCGTGTCGGTGGAGGCCGAACTCGTGTCCGACTCCACGGTCGACTGCAGGATGCGCTACCGCCCCGGGCGGCTGCGGGAGGGGCTCTTCGGCGATGCGGTCCCCGACGTGGCCGAGGTCGCCTGCCGGGTCGACCTGCCCGCGGAACCCTGACATGCGAAAGGAGTCGAGGAAATGACCCGAAGAAGACAGGTCCTAATCGCGGTGCTCGCCGCGGCGACCCTTCTGTCGCTATCCTATATGGCCCTGCGACCCTCCGCGGCGCCCGAGGGCATCCAGGTCCCCGTCGCGGCGGTAGACGCCCCGGCGGGCACCGTTCTCGACGCCTCGATGCTGGTCCTGGCGCGGCTGCCGGCCGACCGGGTGCCGGAGGGGGCCGTGCGGACGGTGGAGGAGGCGGTGGGTCTGCATGCGGCCGTCGACCTGTTCGCGGGGGAGACGATCCAGGCGGGGAGATTGACGGAGGAGACGACGGGGACCGCGCACCCCGGCTCCGGACCCGGTCGGCGCATCTACGCGCTGGCGCTCCGGGCCGAGGACGCATGCGGCTGGTGGTTGTCGGAGGGAAGCCTCGTCGATGTCCAGTTGCTCGCGACGGATCCGGAGGGTGGACTGAGCCGGGACGTGCTGGCGGATGTCCGCGTCGCCGGCGTGATGGATGCGAAGGGCCACTTGATTGCGACGGGGACCCAGAGCGGAGAGGCGGCGCCCGCAATCCTCTGTCTCGACGTCGACGCGGCGCAGGCGGAACGGTTGGCCGAGACGGAGATCGACGGCCGGATCAAGGTGATCATCGTCAATGAGACGATGCAATGAGAAGGAGGACGAGACCATGAACCGAAACATGCACGCGCCCCAGAGCCACGCCCCGACCCAGTCGGCGGAAGCCGCGCCCCGCACGGCGGGCGACCGCCGCGATGCCCCGGAGCCGCCGCGCTCCTCCGCCGACGACTTCTCGTTCGAGATCGTCCGCCACGTCGGCGTGCTGAGCATCAGCCCGCGCGGCTGGACCCGCGAGGTCAACATCGTCAGCTGGAACGCCAAGCCCGCTCGCCTCGACATCCGCGACTGGGCGCCGGACCACGACAAGATGAGCCGCGGCGTCGCGCTCAACGGACTCGAGACCGAGCAGCTGAAGGTGATCCTGTCGGGCTTCCTCCCGCAGGACAGCGGCATCTAGCCTCGCCCGCCGTCAGGCGCACACCCCGGTCCCACGAAGCCGGATCCGGTTCCCCAGGGGGCCCGGTTCCGGCTTCGCATCGGAATCGACGAGAGCGGCAGAACGGTAACCGGTCCGGTTTACGCGCGAGATGCGCATCTGCTATAGTCTAGGTATCCCTCGCGCCGCCGCCCGCACCCGACGACCGACCGCGGCACGACCGGAAGGCAGGTGCCCGTTGTTCGAAGACATTCTCCCCGCCGTCACCCGCGGCATCGCGGAGTCCGCCGGATCGATCCCGGTGGTCTTCAAAGGCATGGAACGGCGGTACGAGAAGGGCTGGAGCATGACCGGCACCAGCCGGCACGAATTCCACGAACTGCTGCACGTCCGCAAGGGACGCCTGGTCTTCGACATCGAAGGGCACAAGGTCCCGGTCGAGCGGGGCGGCACCCTGGTGATCCGGCCCGGCAAGGCACACACGCTGAAACTGGACGAGACGGGCGTCGAGCTCGTCGTCCTGTACTTCGGCTTCACGAACCCCGACCTGGGGAACAAGGAGTCCTCCCTCTTCCGGACCGACGCGTCCGACGAGGCGACCGTCTCCAAGGCGACGATCGAGAAATTCCTCGACTTCGCCGCCGGACAGGAGGAGGGCGTCGAGGGACCGAAGGCCTCGCCCTACCTGATGATCCGGGGCCGCCAGCGCGAGGATATCGAGGCGATCATCGACCGCGTGCTCCGCGAGAGCAAGGAGGACGCGTACGGCAAGGACCTCATGATGCAGTTCCTCGCGATGGAGCTGCTCGTCGCACTGTCCCGCGGCCTCCGAGAGGAGTGGGAGGAGAACCTGCGCGTGAGGACCGGCAAGGCCCGAGAACTCGTGCGCATCGCCCGCGATTTCATCGTCGAGAACCACGACCGGGAGCTGTCCGTCGCCGACATCGCCGGCTACGTGTTCCTCAGCCAGGGGTACTTCACACGCGCCTTCCGCGAGGAGGCGGGCCTCAGCCCGATGGCCTACCTGATCCAGGTCCGCGTCGAGCACGCCTGCCGCCTGCTCGCCCAGCGCGACATCAAGGTCGGCGGCATCGCGCGACAGGTAGGATTCGCCAGCCCGCAGCGCTTCAACGCCGCGTTCAGGAAACAGACGGGCATGACGCCCATGGAATACCGGAGGAGGGTTCTCGGAGATGATTGACAAGCCGCGGATCGAATCTGCCGTCCGCGAGATTCTCGCGGCCATCGGCGAGGACCCCGACCGGGAGGGCCTTCAGGGTACGCCCGAGCGGGTCGCCCGGATGTACGAGGAGGTCTTCGCGGGTCTCCACGCCGACCCTCGCAAGGAATTCAGGATCTTCCACGAGGCCGGGAACGACGAGATGGTCCTCGTCGGCGACATCCCGCTCTACTCCATGTGCGAGCACCACCTGCTCCCCTTCATCGGCAAGGCGCACGTGGTCTACATTCCCAAGGGAGGCCGCGTCCTCGGGCTGAGCAAGATCGCCCGGCTCGTCGACCTGATGTCCCGGCGCCCGCAGTTGCAGGAGCGCCTGACGTCGCAGATCGCCGACATCGTCATGGAGGCCGCCGAGCCGCACGGCGTCGCGGTCGTGGTCGAGGCGGAGCATCTGTGCATGACCATGCGCGGCGTCCGCAAGCCCGGCTCCCGGACCGTGACCTCGGCGCTGAGGGGCATCTGCAAGACCGATGCACGCTCCCGTTCGGAAGCGATGTCCCTGATCGGGCTGAAACCCTCTGGAGGAGACTGACATGGCGAAGGCGCCGACCGGCAGGACCCCTGCCCCGAACGGCCCCTTCCGCGTCCGTCGCGTCGAATTCCCCGACGACCGGAGCGCCGCGCGGGAGATCCTCTCGATCGGGTGCGACCCGGCGGCGGTCCCCTACCTCCTTCCCAAGTCGCGCATGATCGCGGTCCGCATCGCGGGCGTTCCCGCCTTCGCGGCCAACCTGCTCAAGCAGGAGGCCCTCGCGGTCGGCGCGGACGCCGTCGTGCATCGCGGCGCCTGCACGCTGACCGTCGACCGGTCCGACGTCCTGCTCCTCGCGACTCCGGGGCAGATGGGACCCCTGACCGAGAAGCTCCGCATCCAGGTCCCGACGCTGCGGGCGGTGGGCCAGGCGATCGAGGGCTATCTGAAGTCCGCCGAGGACGGCGCTCCGAAGGTCTTCCGAGCGCGCGACCGCATCTACCCGATCGGGGAGAGGACCTACCTGTTCGGCATCCTGAACGCGACGCCGGACTCGTTCTCGGACGGCGGTTTCTTCGCCTCCTCGGAGCCGGCGCTGCGGCGCGCGCTCGAGATGGAGAGCCAGGGCGCGGACTTCATCGACGTGGGCGGCGAGTCCACGAGACCGGGGCATCGGAGCATCGACGCCCAGGAGGAGATGGACCGCGTGCTGCCCGTGATCCGGCGCATCCGCAAGGAATCGTCGATCCCGATCTCGATCGACACCTCCAAGGCGGCGGTCGCCCGGGCGGCCCTGAGCGAAGGGGCCGATGTCGTCAACGACGTGTGGGGGATGAAGCGCGACCCGGGCATCGCCGGCGTCGTCGCCGAGTCGGGCGCCGGTCTGGTCCTCATGCACAACCGCGGCACCGAGGCCGCCCCCGCGGGGGCGCCGGCCCGGCCTGCCGAGTCCGGGGGGGCTTCGGGTCCGTCCGACGTCCTCTCGAGCGTCGTGGACTATCTCGAGGACTGCCTGGACGCGGCGCTCGCCGCCGGCATCTCCTGCGACCGCCTGGTCGTCGACCCCGGCATCGGATTCGGCGTGTCGCCGGAGGACTCGATGCGCATGATCGATGGGCTCGGCGTGGTCCGCAGCCTCGGACGCCCCATCATGATCGGGCCGTCCCGCAAGTCCTTCATCGGCAAGGTCCTCGACCTGCCGGTCGACCGGCGCCTGCTGGGCACGGCCGCCTCCGTCGCGTACGGCATCGCGCGCGGCGCCGACTTCATCCGCGTCCACGACATCGCCGAGATGAAGGAGGTCGCGAGGATGGCGGATGCCCTGCGCGCGGCCGGACGGAGCGGAGGCGCGAAGTGAGCGGCCTCGACCCGCGGGCCCATGACCGGATCCTGCTGGAGGGCATGCGCTTCTTCGGCCGCACGGGCGTGCTCGACGCCGAGAAGCGGGAAGGGCAGGACTTCGTCGTCGACCTCGTCCTCGAGTTCCTGCGGATTCCCGCCTGCGACGACGATCGGCTCGACCGGACCGTCGACTATGGACTCGTCTTCGAGACCGTCCGCCGCGTGGTCGAGACATCGGGGTTCGACCTCGTCGAGCGGCTCGCCGGGGAAGTCGCCGCCCGCGTGCTCGCGGAATATCCGTCGGTCCTCGCGGTCGACGTCACGGTCCGAAAGCCCCACGCGCCAATCCGCGGCCGGTTCGCCTCCATGGGCGTCTCGATCCGGCGCGAGCGGGGGGCCGATTGATCGCCTGGCTCAGCCTCGGATCCAATCTCGGCGACCGCCTCGCGACGCTGACGGCCGGTGTCCGGCACCTCGCCGCGGGCCCGCGGATCCGCATCGACGGCGTCTCCTCGGTCTATGAGACGGAGCCTGTCGGATACCTCGCGCAGCCGGCCTTCCTCAATGTCTGCGTCCGTCTCCGCACCGACCTCCCGCCCCTCGGGCTGCTCGACGTCTGCCAGGCCGCGGAGCAGGCGGAGGGCCGCATGCGCACCTTCCCGAATGCGCCGCGCACCCTCGACGTCGATATCGTCGCATGCGAACGGGAAGCGGAGGAAGCGGGCGATCCCGGCGAGATCTCGATGTCGTCCCCGCGCCTGACGCTGCCGCACATCCGGGCCGCCGAACGCCAGTTCGTCCAGGTTCCGCTCGCCGAACTCCGCACGGGGTGCACGGGACGCGCGCCCGGCATCGAACCCTGGCTGTGGGGCTGGACGCCGCTCGCGGAGGACCCCGGTTCCCGCGAGTCCGGCTCGGACCTCGCGCCTCACCGGCTGATGAACCACGTTCTCGTGGGCGCCCGGTACCCGACGCAGGTCCTCTACCTGGCGTCGACGGGTTCGACGAACGACGAGGCGAAGCGCCTCGCGCAGGACGGGGCTTCCGACGGGACCGTCGTGGTCGCCGAGGAGCAGACCGCCGGCCGCGGAAGCAAGGGCCGGTCCTGGGAGTCCGTCGGTGGTCTCGGGGTCTGGATGAGCGTGCTGCTCCGGCCCTCCATGAACGCCGAACACGTGGGACTCGTGCCGCTCGCCGCATCGGTCGCCGCATGCCGCGCGCTGCGCCGTCTCGGAGCCGTCGACGCGGGGATCAAGTGGCCGAACGACCTGCTGGACCGTGGGCGCAAGATCGCGGGCATCCTCTGCGAGAGCGCCTCGTCCGGCGGACGCGTCGAATGGGTGGTCGTGGGCATCGGGATCGACGTCCTCCACGGCCCGGACGACCTGCCGGCCGGACTGGACGAGCCCGCCGTCTCCCTGCGGATCTGCCGCGAACAGGACGCTCCGGGCGCCGGGAACGGCGAGCTGAGAGCCCGCGTGGCGGCGGCGGTGTTGTACGAGCTGGGGGAAACGGTTAGAATGTTGTCGACCGGCGCGGACCGGCTCCTGCTGGATGAATACCGGCGCGACTCCCTCCTTCTCGGACGGGCGGTCCGCGTCCAGGGACCGGACGGGACCTTCGACGCCCGAGCGACGGACGTCGACGACCAGGGCAGGCTGCTCGTGGAAGCGGCCGATGGACCGCACGCGCTGGATTCCGGAAACATGACCGTACGAACGGTTCAGGAAGGGATATCCTCATGAGCAGAGGTGGAAACCGAAGGAGACATTCCCGCCATTTCGGACCGGCGCCCGGCGTCCGGCCGGACGGCATGCCCCGGTCGGCCGAGTCGCTCGACGACGTGATGTCCGGATACGAGATCGAGGAGCCCGGTACGACGGTCTCCCCCGCGGCTTCGGCCGCATCGCCCGCACCCCGCCCCGAGCGCCCGCAGGGCCAGGATCGTCCGCAGCGCCCGCAGGGACAGCCCGGACAGCCGCAGCAGCGTCCGCAGGGCCAGCCCGGCCAGGGTCGTCCGCAGGGGCAGCCCCGCGAAGGGTTCCAGCGCCCGCAAGGGCAGCCCGGACAGCCGCAGCAGCGTCCGCAGGGCCAGCCCGGCCAGAGCGGCCGCCCGCAGGGTCAGCCCGGTCAGCCCCGCGAAGGATTCCCGCGCCCGCAGGGCCAGCCCGGCCAGCCGCAGCAGCGTCCGCAGGGCCAGCCCCGCGAAGGATTCCCGCGCCCGCAGGGCCAGCCCGGTCAGCCGCAGACGCGCCCGCAGGGCCAGTCCGGCCAGCCGCAGCCGCGTCCGCAGGGGCAGCCGGGGCCGCAGAGCCCTCACGTCCAGAGCCAGTCCCGCGGCCCGCAGACTCCTCCGCCGCGCCCGCAGGGACAGAATGTTCCGCAGGGCCAGCGCTCGCCGGATCGCCCGCGCGAGGAACGGCCCCGCGAAGAGCGTCCGATGCGCGACTGGGGCCGTCCCGTCAAGATCGAGGAGACCTTCGAAGACGTGAAGCGCGAGAACGACCGCCTCGAAAAGGAGATCTGGCTCGAGATCGCCGAGATCCGCAACATCAAGCTGGACTGATTCCATGCACGCCGACCGGCCCGCGCCGTCCGACATGCCCCTCGTATCGTCCCTGCTGGGAAACGCGTCCTCCGGGCGCGTTTCCTTTCATATGCCGGGCCACGCGGACGGGAACGGATTTCCGACGTGGTTCGCCGGGATGGCGCTGCGGATGGACACCACGGAACTGCCCGAGACCGGCGACCTGAATCGACCGACGGGAGCGGCGCTGCAGGCGATGGAGCTCGCCGCCGCGGCCTTCGGCGCTGCCTGGACGCGCTTCCTCACCTGCGGGGCGACGTCCGGCGTTCTCGCCCTGGTTGCCGCATCCTGCCCGCGCGGCTCGCGCCTCCTCGTCCAGCGCACGTGCCACCGTTCGGTCGTGTCCGCCGTGGCGCTGCTCGGCCTCGAGCCGGTCTTCCTGCCCGTCGACCCAAGGGATGCCTCCCGCGCGGCACGCGAGCCCTCGCCGGACGGTTCCGCCGCCGCTCCGCTCCCGCCTGTCTCGCCCGCCGCGGTCGCCGCAGCGCTCGACCGCGACCCGCGCATCCGCGCGGTGCTCGTCACTAGTCCCGACTACTACGGCACCGTCTCCGACCTCGCGGCGGTCGCGGCCTCCGCCCATGCGCACGCTGTCCCGCTCCTCGTCGACGAGGCCCACGGTGCGCACTTCGCGTTCTCCCGCGCCTGCCCCCGGACCGCCCTCGCGAGCGGCGCCGACCTCGTCGTCCAGAGCGCCCACAAGACCCTGCCCGCGCTCACGCAGGCCGCCCTGCTCCACGTCTCCCGCGGCGCCGTCTCCTCCGGCCGCGTCGACCTCGGCCGCGTCTCCGAGGCCCTGCGGATGTTCCAGACCTCGAGCCCGTCCTTCCTCGTCGCCGCCTCGATCGACTTCGCGCGCGCCGCCCTGCAGGCGGATGCCGAACGCCTGCTGCCGCGACGCGAGCGCGCCCTCCGCGCCCTCGGACAGCGACTCCGCGGCATGGCGGGCCAGCCATTCGTCCCCGTCGACGAGGCGTTCTCCCGGGACCGCCGCTTCAAAGCCCCCGGCCGCGACCCGTTCCGCTTCGTCCTCGACGTCCACCGGTCGGGTCTCACGGGCTTCGAGGCCGCCCGCCGCCTCGCCGCGCACGGCATCTCCGTCGAGATGGCCGACCCGCGGCGCCTCGTCCTGATTCCGCCCCTGCTCGTCGAGGAGAGCGGCGACGCCGAGGGGGACCCCGACTTCCCCGATCTCCGTGCACTCGAGCGGGCGCTCCGGGCCATCCTGGCGGAGGGCCCCGCCGATGGCCCCCCCTGGCCGCTCCCGGGTGAAGCGTTCGGCGCGCTGCTGTCGACGCCGGCCGAGCCCGCCCTGCCGCCCGCCGTCTGGTTCGGCCCCGAACGCCGCGAAGCCGTCCCGCTGGCGCAGGCCGTCGGCCGCGCGCTCGCCGAGCCGCTGGTCCCGTACCCGCCCGGCATCCCGCTCGTCTGGCCCGGCGAACGCCTCGACGCCGCCCGCGCCGGGCTTGTCCTCGCGCTGCTCGCCGCCGGAGGGACCGTCGACGGGCTTTCCGACGGTGCGGTACGGTGCGTGGCGGAGGACAAATGATATAATGGAATCACTCGGAAGGGGAGCAGGGAAGGACAGCATGGCAGGACGCTTCATCACCTTCGAAGGCATCGACGGCTGCGGGAAATCGACGCACGCCCGCTCGTTCGTCGACCGGCTCGCCGCGCGCGGCGTGAAGGCCCTCCTGCTCCGGGAGCCGGGCGGCACCGACATAGGGGAGCGGATCCGCGGGATCCTCCTCGACAAGGCGCACATGAACATGGCGATGGAGGCGGAACTGCTGCTCTTCACCGCCGCCCGGGCCCAACTCGTCCGGGAGGTCGTCCGACCGGCGCTCGCCGCCGGGACCGTGGTGGTGCTCGACCGCTTCACGGACTCGTCCGAGGCCTACCAGGGCTACGGGCGAGGGCTCGACCTGGACGAGATCCGCCAGGTGAACCGCTTCGCGACGGGGGGACTGGTCCCCGACTCCACCGTCCTGCTGGACCTCGACGAAGACGAGGCCGCGCGCAGGATGGGGGTCCGCCCCGAAGCGGCGGACCGGCTCGACGACGAAGGCGCATCCTTCATGAAGAGGGTGCGCGATGGATATCGGAAGCTGGCGCAGAGAAGTCCGGAACGGTTCCGGGTCGTCTCCGCGTCCGGAAGCGTCGATGAGGTCGATGAGCGCATCGACGCGATCCTGAAGGAGGAAATGACATCATGAAGCTGATCTTTGCGGTCGTGCACGACGAGGACAGTCCGAGACTCATGGCCGAACTGAACCGCAGCGGGTTCCGCGTGACCAAGCTCAACTCCTCCGGCGGATTCCTCCGCTCGGGCAACACGACCCTGATGGTCGGCGTGGAGAACGACAGCCTCCAGGGCGCCCTCGACATCATCCGCAAGTTCTCGAGCAGCCGCAAGGCCGCGATCAACACGAACGTCACGCCGGCCGCGATCGGCGGTGCCTATATCCCGTATCCCGTCGAGGTGATGGTCGGCGGCGCGACGGTCTTCGTCATCGACGTGGCCCACTTCGAGAAGATGTAGGAGAGACGCCCTGGCAGCACCGTTGACCTTCGACCTTCTTGTCGGACAGCAGGACGCGAAGACCCGCCTCGTCCGGACCCTGACGGACGGCCGGTCGCACGCGTTCCTGATCACGGGGCCCGACGGGAGCGGCAAGAGCACGCTCGCCCGTGCCTTCGCGCAGTACGCCCTCTGCGACGAGCCGACCGACCGGGGCGCCTGCGGGCGCTGCAATCCGTGCGTCCTCTTCGAAGCCGGCACCAACCCCGATTTCCGCCTGCTCGAGAACACGAAGCGCGAGAAGGACAAGAACCTGAAGGTCGAGCGCGTCCGGCGGGAACTGTCCGCCGACGTCGACATGCGCCCGCAGTTCTCGCGCCGCAAGGTGTACGTGGTCGAAGCCGACGACCTGAACGAGCAGGGCCAGAACACGCTGCTCAAGACCCTCGAGGAGCCGCCTCCGACCGTCGTGATCGTGCTGGTCGCCCGAACCGCGGCGTCGCTGCTGCCCACCGTGCTGTCCCGCGTCTGCCATGTCCGGCTCCGCCCGAGTCCGGAGGCGGAGGTCGGCCAGGTGCTCGAGGCCGCCGGCGTGACCGGGACCGAGCGAATCGCCTTCCTCGCGCGGTATGCGCAGGGCATCCCCGGAGTGGCCCTCGCGCTCGCCCGCTCGGAGGACTTCGTCCAGCTGCGCGACGGCGTCTTCGACCTCCTCGGCCGGCTCGGCACCGCGACCCGCGGCGAACTGCTGACCGACGGATTCGCCTACTTCAACGTCCCCGGCAACCGGAAGGAGGTCGACGACCTCCTCGAACTGCTCGCCTCCGCGGTGCGCGACCTGCTGGTCCTGTCCGCCGCCGGGGACGCCGGTCTGTTGATACACGTCGACAAAAAGGATATCATGGAGCGAATCCGGCCGAAGGGCGACGACGCGTCCCGCCGGTGCCAGAATGCCGCTACGGCCGTCGAGACCGCGCGACGCGGACTCGCCGCCAGCACCAATTTCGAGACCACGGTCTGCCAGCTGCTCCTGCAGCTCCGGAAGGAGTTCTCCCATGCCTAGAGTCGTCGGCGTCCGGTTCCGCAATTCCGGCCGCCCTTATCATTTCGACCCCACCGGCTACGAGCTGCGCGCGGGGGACACGGTGATCGTCGACACGGCCCGCGGCCTCGAGCTCGGGCGCGTCTCCGACGTCCCGATGGAGATCCCCCAGGAGAAGGTCGCCGCGCCCCTGAAGACGATCGTCCGCCGGGCGACCGCCGAGGACCTCGACCGCGTCGAGAAGAACCGCGAGCACGAGAAGGTGGCCTTCGTGTCCTGCCGCGAGAAGGTTCGCCAGCGCGGGCTCGACATGTCGATCACCGACGCCGAGATCTCGTTCGATGGCTCCAAGATGACCTTCTATTTCACGGCCGAGGGCCGGATCGATTTCCGCGAACTCGTGAAGGAC
Organism: uncultured Eubacteriales bacterium; assembly: GCA_903835065.1. Lineage (GTDB taxonomy): Bacteria > Bacillota > Clostridia > Saccharofermentanales > UBA5734 > CAILLO01. The sequence goes on along the minus strand of CAILLO010000029.1, from coordinate 20,905 downwards.
CTCGCGACGCAGTTCCACATGCGCATCGAACTGCGACAGATCGGCGTCCGCGACGAGGCGCGCATGGTCGGCGGCCTCGGGATCTGCGGCCGGGAGCTCTGCTGCTGCTCGTTCCTGCGGGAGTTCGCTCCCGTGTCGATCAAGATGGCCAAGGAGCAGAACCTGTCCATGAACCCGGCCAAGATCTCCGGCGCGTGCGGCCGGCTCCTGTGCTGCCTCAAGTACGAGCAGGAGGCCTACGAGGACGCCAACTCGCGCATTCCTCGCGCGGGAGCGGTCGTCGTGACCAAGGACGGCCAGGGCATCGTGGTCGACGTGCATGTGCTGAAAGAGACCCTGATGGTCCGTCTGGACCACCCCGGCGAGAACGAGTTCGAGACCTACGCCAACGACGAGGTCGAGATCCTGCGCCCGTCGCCCCGCTGCCCGCGCTCCGTCGTGGCCCGCGCCGTGGCGAACGGCTATGTCCCGCCGCCGCCCCCGCCTCCCCAGGTGCAGCGAGCGCCCGGGACGGGCGGCCGCAACCGCGGCCGCGGCCGTCGCGAAAGCGGTCCGCGCGAGGGAGGTCCCCGCGAGGATGGCCCGCGTCATGACGCTTCCGACGGCGAAACCCCCTCCGTCGGCTAGGGAATCCGGCATTCCGACGACCGCTCGGGCGCCCGGAAGGGGTTGAATCCCCTGCGACCCGATGGTAGAATGCGTGCGAACGGAGGTGTTCCACCATGGCCTATCGAATCGAAGATTCCTGCATCGCTTGCGGCGCCTGCGAGGGCGAGTGCCCGGTCTCCTGCATCAGCATGGGCGACGGCATCTACGTGATCGACGAATCCGCGTGCATCGACTGCGGCGCCTGCGCCAGCGTCTGCCCGACGGATTCTCCGAAGCCGCTGTAGAGCGACGTTCCGGACCCGCAACGGAAGGGACGGCAGCCGCTGAGGTCGCCGTCCCTTCTGCTTCCCGGGCGAAGGGAGGCCCCGTGATCCCCCTTTACGACGACGAGACGGTCGAGGACCTCCGCACCGGAGGCTTCCGTCTGATCCAGAAGAAGGACGGGTTCCGCTTCGGCGAGGACTCCGTGTTCCTCGCCGCTTTCGCCTCCTCGTTCTACGGCGGGGGTGCGCCGGTCGCGGTCCCGCACCGCCCCCTGCGCGCCGCCGACCTCGGCTGCGGCTGCGGCGCCGTCGCGGTCCTGCTCGCGCGCCGGCTGCCGGCCGCGGACCTGACCGGCGTCGAGCTCGTGCCGCGGATCGCCGCGGTCGCCGCCCGCAACGCCCGGCTCGACGGCCTCGACGCGCGCGTCCGCTTCGTCCGCGGCGACGTCCGCCGCCTCGCGGTTCCGCAGCCGGACGGGCCTTTCCCGCACGGCCGCTTCGACCTCGTGGTCTCGAACCCGCCCTACCGCCTGCCGACCACGGCCGCGCCCGCCGGCCCCGCCGCGCCGCCCGAGCTCGTCGTCGCCCGCGAGGAGGTCGCCTGCTCGCTCGACGACCTCGTGCTCGCCGCCGCGACGCTGCTGAAGCCCCGCGGCCGGCTCGTCCTCGTACACGGACCCGACCGCCTGCCCGACCTGATGGAGGCGCTGCGCCGCCGCCACCTCGAACCCGAGACGCTGCGGATGGTGCTGTCCGCCGAAGGCCGCGCCCCGTCCTGCCTGCTGGTGTCCGCCACCGCGAACGGCCGGCCCGGCGGATTCCGGATCCTGCCTCCGCTGGTCGTCCGGGACGAGACCGGCCGCTACGGCCCGGAGGCGGCCGGCATCTACGGGGACGACCCGCCGCTGTCCCCGGAAGCCCTCCTCGCGGGGCTGTCGCCCGCCGGACCGGACCCCCTGTCCGTCCCCCTCCCGGAAGGAGCGTGACCGCCATGCCGTGCGGGACCCTGTATCTGGTCGGCACCCCGATCGGGAACCTGAAGGACCTGTCGCCGCGCGCCGTGGAGGTCCTCGGCGCCGTCGGCCTGGTCGCCGCAGAGGACACGCGCCACTCCCGTCGCCTCCTGTCGGCATTCGGCCTCCACGTCCCGCTCGAAAGCTACCACGAGCACAACCTGCGCACGAAGGGCCCGCAGCTCGTCGAGCGGCTGCTCGGCGGTCTCGACGTCGCCCTCGTCTCCGACGCCGGCATGCCCTGCGTCTCCGACCCCGGTTCCGACCTCGTCGCCCTCTGCGTCGAGGCGGGCGTCCCGGTCGTCGTCGTGCCCGGCCCGACGGCCTTCGTGGCCGGACTCGCCGGGTCCGGCCTCGACACGGCGCGGTTCGTCTTCGAAGGATTCCTCCCGACGGCCGGAAAGCTTCGCGGGGCCGCCCTCGCGGTCCTCGCCGCCGAGCCTCGCACCTTCGTCCTCTACGAGGCGCCGCACCGACTGCGCAGAACCCTGGCCGACCTCGTCGCCGCCGGGTTCGGAGCCCGCCGGACCGCGCTGTGCCGAGAAGTCACGAAGCTCCACGAGGAGTTCCTGCGCACGACGGTCCGCGAGGCCGTCGCCGTCTTCGAGGAGCGCGAACCCCGCGGCGAGTTCTGCCTCGTCCTCGAGGGCGCCGCGTCCTTCGCCGCACGCACCGCGCCGTCGACCGCGGACGGGGAGGGGAGCGCCGCCGCATCCGCCGCCGCCCTCGAAGCCCGCCTCGCGCGACTCCTCGCCGACGGCCTCTCCGTCAAGGATGCCGCCGCGCAGGCCGCCGCCGAATTCGCCGTCCCGAAGAAGGAGGCGTACGCCGCGGCGCTCGCCCTGCGTGCCGGGGAGCCGCCCCGTCTGCTATAATCGATGGAACCGGAGGGACGACAGCGATGACGAAGACGTTCATGGTCACCACCCCGATCTACTACCCGAGCGGCAAGCTTCACATCGGGCACGCCTACACGACCGTCGCCGCGGACGCGATCGCGCGCTTCAAGCGGATGAACGGCTTCGACACGATGTTCCTCACCGGCACCGACGAGCACGGGCAGAAGATCCAGCGCAAGGCCGACGCCGCGGGCGTCACGCCTCAAGTCTACGTCGACGGCATCGTCGCGGGCATCAAGGACCTCTGGAAGCTGCTCGACATCCGCTACGACCGCTTCATCCGCACGACCGACGAGAAGCACGTCGGGGCCGTGCAGGAGATCTTCCGCCGCCTGTACGAGCAGGGCGACATCTACAAGTCCGAATACGAGGGCTGGTACTGCACGCCGGACGAGTCCTTCTGGACGGAGACGCAGCTCAAGGACGGCAAGTGCCCCGAATGCGGCCGCGACGTCGAGCGCACCCGCGAGGAGGCCTACTTCTTCCGCCTGTCGAAGTACGCCGACCGGATCGTCGAGCTCTACGCGGAGAACCCCGGCTTCGTCCTGCCGGCGTCGCGCGTCAACGAGATGCTGCAGAACTTCCTGCGCCCGGGTCTCGAGGACCTGTGCGTGTCCCGCACGACCTTCACCTGGGGCATACCCGTGACCTTCGACCCGGGGCACGTCGTGTACGTGTGGGTCGACGCCCTCTCGAACTACATCACGGCGCTCGGCTACGCCTCCGACGACGAGGCGGACTTCCGGCGCTACTGGCCGGCCGACGTCCAGCTCGTGGGCAAGGAGATCGTCCGCTTCCACACGATCATCTGGCCGGCGATGCTGATGGCCCTCGGGCTCCCGCAACCGAAGCACGTATTCGGTCATGGCTGGCTCACGCTCGAAGGCGCCAAGATGGGCAAGTCGACCGGCAACGTCGTCGACCCCACGATCCTGTGCGACCGCTACGGCGTCGACGCGATCCGCTACTTTCTGCTGCGCGAGATGCCGTTCGGCGCGGACGGCGCCTTCACGAACGAGGCGCTGATCGGCCGGATCAACTCGGACCTCGCCAACGACCTGGGCAATCTCGTCAGCCGCACGACCGCCATGGTCGAGCGCTACTTCGACGGCGTACTGCCGAAAGATGCGCTCGACTGCCCGCTCGAGCCGGCCGACCGCGAGCTGCGCGCCCTGTGCGACGGCCTGTCCGGCCGCGTCGGGACGCTGCTCGACCAGCTCCAGTTCAGCACCGCCCTCGTCGAGATCTGGAAGGTCGTCGGCCGCAGCAACAAGTACATCGACGAGACCGCGCCCTGGACCCTCGCGAAGACCGAAGCCCTGCGCCCGCGTCTCGCCGCGGTGCTCGCGCACCTCGCCGAGGTGCTGCGCGTCGTGTCGATCCTCGTGACGCCGTTCATGCCCTCCACCGGCCCGAAGATCCAGGAGGCCCTGGGCCTGTCGACGATCCAGACGACGTCGTGGGAATCGGCCGCACTGTTCGGGTTGTTCGAGTCCGACCGGATCCGAAAGATGGACGCGCTCTTCCCGCGCCTCGACCTCGCGAAGGAGATGGAGGCGCTCGTCGCCGTCACACCCGGCGCGCCGGCCGCCGCCCCCGCTGCGACCGCGGACGCGCACGTCGTCCCCGAAGGCGTCGCCCTGATCGGCATCGACGACTTCGCCCGCGTGCAGTTGCGCGTCGCCCGCGTCCTGGCCTGCGAGCGCGTCCCCAGGTCCGACAAGCTGCTCCTCCTGTCGCTCGACCTCGGCGACGGGAAGCGGCAGGTCGTCTCCGGCATCGCGACGACCTATGCGCCCGAGGCACTGGTCGGGAAGAGCGTCGTCCTGGTCGCCAACCTCACGCCGGCCAAGCTGCGCGGCATCGTGTCGGAAGGCATGATCCTGTGCGCCCTCGACCACGGCACGTACCGCGTGCTGACCGTCGACGGCGAGGTCCCCGCCGGCACGCCGGTGGGCTGACCCATGGACCCCGACGGTCCGCGCTTCTTCGACACGCACGCCCACCTGAACGACCCTCGTCTCGCCGAAGACCTCCCCGCCGTCCTCGCGCGCGCCGACGACGCCGGCGTGACCGACATCCTGGTCGCCTCGTACGACCTGCCCTCGTCGCGCCTCGCCCTCGAGACGGTCGCGCGCCACGACGGGCGCCCCGTCGCGCTGCGCGCCGCCGTCGGCATCCACCCGCACGACTCCAGGGACGCCGACGCGGCCGCGATGGCCGAGTTGCGCGAGATGGCCCGTACCGGAGCCGGCACCGGGACGCTCCCCGTCGCGATCGGCGAGACCGGTCTCGACTACCACTACGACCTCTCCCCGCGGGACGTCCAGCGCGCCGTCTTCCGGCTGCACATGGAGATGGCCCGCGAGCTCGACCTGCCCGTGATCGTCCACGAGCGCGAAGCGACGGAGGACAGCCTGCGCCTGATGCGCGACCTGCATGCCGAGGGGCGCCTGCGGCGCGTGCCGGGCGTGTTCCACTGCTTCGGCGGCAGCGTCGAGACCGCGAAGGAGTTGATGGGCCTCGGCTTCTTCCTTTCGTTCGCCGGCCCCGTGACGTTCCGGAACGCGAGCCGCCTGCTCGAGGTAGTGAAGAGCATTCCGCCGTCGCGGCTGCTCGTGGAGACGGACTGCCCGTACCTGACGCCCGTCCCGCACCGCGGGGAGCGCAACGAGCCCGCGTTCGTCGAGCTCGTGGCCCGGACCGTCGCCGACCTGCACGGCCTGTCGATCGAGACGCTGTGCGGCATCGTCCGCCGCAATGCGGAGACGGTATTCCCGCGCCGCCGATGAGCGGTCGCCGCACGGCCGGCGCGCCGTGCAACATGTTGTTGACAGGCGCGCGGGATTTCGTCTATACTTCGTTTTGCCGCTCACGCGATGGCCCTTCCGGGCGCTTAGCTCAGCCGGGAGAGCACCTGCCTTACAAGCAGGGGGTCACAGGTTCGAGCCCTGTAGCGCCCACCAGGACGCCCCAGCGTGGATGGCGAAACACACGGCCCGGTAGTTCAGTTGGTTAGAATGCCAGCCTGTCACGTTGGAGGTCGAGGGTTCGAGCCCCTTCCGGGTCGCCAGCAAATGTGCAGCCGGTTCGAAAGAGCCGGCTGTTCACGCCCAGATAGCTCAGTCGGTAGAGCAGTAGACTGAAAATCTACGTGTCGTTGGTTCGATTCCGACTCTGGGCACCAGGACCGCCTTCACCGGCGGTCCTTCGCTTTTTCCGGGATTCAGCCCCCTCCCCCTCGCGCGCGGCCGGGACCTTTGCTATCATAGCGGTGATGCGTCGTCGAGACGGCGAACAGGAGGACGACCGACATGCCAGAACCCGCGAACTCCGGCAGACCGTACTACTTCAGCACGCCCGCCGAGACCTTCGAGCGCCTCTCGACCGACCCCTCCGTCGGCCTGTCCGCCGCGGAAGCGGCCCGCCGCCTCGCCGTACACGGCCCCAATGAACTGGCCGAGAAGGCCGGCGCGACGCTGCTCCAGAAACTGCTCGAGCAGTTCAAGGACTTCCTCGTGATCGTGCTGATCGTCGCCAGCGTCGTCTCGGCCTTCGTCGGCGAGTGGATCGACGCCCTCGTGATCATCGCGATCGTCGTCGTGAACGCCACGCTCGGCGTGATCCAGGAAGGCAAGGCCGAAAAGGCGCTCGAAGCGCTGAAGAAGATGGCCGCGCCCGGGGCCCGCGTGCTGCGCGACGGACAGATCGGGCACGTCCCGTCCGCCTCCCTCGTCCCCGGAGACGTCGTGCTGGTCGAAGCCGGCGACATCGTTCCCGCCGACCTCCGCCTCTTCGAGAGCAGCAGCCTCAAGGTCGAAGAAGCCTCCCTGACCGGCGAGTCCGTTCCGGTCGAAAAGACCGCCGCCGCCACGTTCGACGCGGAGGTCCCGCTCGGCGACCGCACCAATCTGCTCTACATGAGCACCGTGGTCACCTACGGCCGCGGCCGCGGCGTCGTGGTCGGCACGGCCGGCACCACGGAGATCGGCCGCATCGCCGACCGCCTGCAGAACATGGTGGAGGAGGCGACGCCCCTCCAGAAGAGCCTCAATCAGCTCGGCAAGTGGCTCGGCATCCTGTGCCTCGCCGTATGCGCCGTCGTGTTCCTCGTCGGGCTGCTCGAGAAGGGCGAACCGCTGCCGCTGTTCCTGACCGCGGTCTCCCTCGCCGTCGCCGCGATCCCCGAAGGCCTCCCGGCCGTCGTCACGATCGTCCTCGCGCTGGGCATGAAGCGGATGGTCGAGCGCCACGCGATCATGAAGCGCCTGCTCGCCGTCGAGACGCTCGGCTGCGTCGACACGATCTGCTCCGACAAGACCGGCACGCTGACCCAGAACGCGATGACCGTCACCCGCATCGCCTGCGACGGAACGCTCTTCGCCGTGAGCGGACAGGGGTATTCCCCGGCCGGCGGGATCCAGGCGATGTCCGGCCCCGCGGACGCCTCCTCCCCCGTGCTCGAGCGCCTGCTCCACGCCGCGCTGCTGTGCAACGACGCGATCCTCCGCGAAAAGGAGGAGGGCGGCTGGGGCATCGTCGGCGACCCGACCGAGGGCGCGCTCGTCGTCGCCGCCGCCAAGGGCGGCATCGACCCCGAGACGGGGCGCCGGGACCACCGCCGCGTCGGCGAGATCCCCTTCGACTCCGACCGCAAGCGCATGACGACCTTCCAGAACGGCTTCGAGCCGAAGCATATCCTGTCGCTCACCAAGGGAGCCCCCGACCTGATGGTCGCCCGCTGCAGCCGCGTCCTGACCGCGGACGGCGAAGTCGAACTCGACGCGGCGGGCCGCGAGGCGGTCCTCGCCGTGAACCACGACCTCGCGACGTCGGCGCTGCGCGTGCTGGCGTTCGCCTACCGCCGCCACGGGATGGACCTCCCGATGGAGACGCTCACGGACCCCGCGACCGTGGAGGACGACATGGTCTTCCTCGGCCTCGTCGGCATGATCGACCCGGCCCGCCCGGAGGTCCGCGACGCCGTGCGCCTCTGCGCGAAGGCCGGCATCCGCCCGGTCATGATCACCGGCGACTACAAGGACACGGCCGTCGCGATCGCGAAGGACCTCGGCATGATGGACGAGGACGACCGCGTGCTCGCCGGGCACGAGCTCGACGCGATGGACGACGCGCAGCTGCGCGTGGCCGTCGAGCAAACCGCCGTATACGCCCGCGTGTCGCCCGACCACAAGGTCCGCATCGTGACCGCCCTGCGCGCCAACGGCCACATCGCGTCCATGACCGGGGACGGCGTCAACGACGCGATGGCCCTCAAGAGCGCCGACATCGGCGTCGCCATGGGCATCACGGGCACCGACGTCGCCAAGGGCACGGCCGACATGATCCTCACCGACGACAACTTCGCGAGCATCGTCTCCGCGGTCGAGGAAGGCCGCATCATCTACAGCAACATCCGCAAGTTCGTCGGCTTCCTGCTGTCCTGCAACGTCGGCGAAATCCTCGTGATCTTCCTGACCTCGCTGATCCTGGGCCCCGGCTTCGTCCCGCTGCTGCCGATCCAGCTGCTCTGGCTGAACCTCGTCACCGACAGCTTCCCCGCGCTCGCGCTGGGCAGCGAGAAGGGCGACCCCGACATCATGTCCAACCGCCCGCGCAGCAAGGCCGAGGCGATCATCAACGGCGACATGATCGGCGCCATCATCGTGCAGTCGACCGCGATCTTCGCCGCCGTCTACGGGGTCTTCACCCTCTCGCTCGGCCACCTCTTCCTGTTCGACCCCGCGGCCGGCGCGTCGAGCGACACCGTCGTCTACGCCCGGACGATGGCCTTCACGACTCTGATCTTCGCGGAGCTGCTGCGCGCCTTCACCGCCCGCTCCGAACGCCACTCGATCTTCCGCATCGGCTGGTTCACGAACCCGCAGATGGTCTGGGCCTTCCTCGCGTCGATGGGCCTGCTTCTCGCCGTGATCTACGTCCCGTTCCTCGACCCGGTCTTCCACACGGACCCCCTGGGTCTCCGGGACTGGGCCATCGTCCTCGTCTTCGCGCTGGTCCCCTTCGCCGCCGGCGAGATCTACAAGCTGGCGCGCCGCCTGCTGGACCGGAAGAAGGCCGTCTGACGACGGTCGCGGCCGATTCCGCCGAAACCCGTGCGGATTGATACGGACGGGGGCACGGACGGTGTGGTACGCTTCGGATATCGGCACGAATCGGGCCATCGGGGCCCAGGTACCGGAAGGAGCACAACATGGTCCAGAAATTCCAGATCAGCGGCATGTCCTGCACGGGCTGCGCGAACCGGCTCATGCGCGTGATATCGAAGATGGACGGCGTGAAGAAGGCCGATGTCGACTTCTCGATCGCCGAGATGGTCGTGGACTTCGACCCCGCCGTCACGAGCCTCGAGAGCATCGTCGCCAAGTCGGTCGACACCGGCTACGGGGCGGCCCCGATCGGCTGAACCCTCGATTGCGCGCCTCCCGGCTTTGTGGTAATATCGCACTTGCCGCGCGTTGATGGCGGCCCGAACCCGAATGACGGAGGTACCCCATGTCCGCACTCCTGATTATTCTGTCGATCCTCGACCTTCTGGTCTGCGTCGTCCTCGTCGTCATGGTGCTGTTCCAGAAGGGTGCCTCCCAGGGCCTCGGCTCGATCGCCGGCGGCGCGGACACGTTCTTCAGCAAGACCAAGGCCCGCAGCATCGACGCCCTCCTCAAGAAGTTCACGTCCGGCATCGCCGTGATCTTCTTCCTTCTCACCGTCGTCCTCTACCTGCTGACCAAGGGCTGACCGTCCTCGCGTCCCAGGCTTCCCGAAGAGCCGTCCCGGATTCCGGGGCGGCTCTTCGTGCATCCTTCCCGTATAATGAGGACAGGAACGGTATCGGCGCGGCCTGCAGGGAACGCGGCCGGACGACCGGGCGAGGAGGGCGGAATGGACGACCTGGCGAAGACCCTGGAGCGAGTGGTCGGCATCCTCAAGGAGGACGGGCGCGATGGCCTGGTCCTGCCCGAGCGCCCGAGCGGCGCGGGGCCCGTCGAGATTCCGCGCCGCGACCTGAACGGGGCTCCCTTCGGGATGAAGGTGGTCGTCGAGGTCGTCTACCGCCCCGACGAGGAGGCGCGCGGGCCCTGGGGCGCCGCGAATCCTCCGCGGGCGAAGGGGCGCGTGGTCGAGACGCTGGGCGACCCGGCCCGGCCGGACGTCGCCGTCGCGGGCATCCTGCGCGCGTACGGCCTCGAGGAGGCGTTCCCGGCGGCCGTCGTCGCCGAGGCGGAGCGCTTCGGCACCGATCCGACGGACGAGGAGATCGCGGCCGAGCTCGCGCGCGGACGCACGGACCTGCGCCCGCTGCGCATGGTCACGATCGACGGCGCCGACGCCAAGGACCTCGATGACGCGGTGTCGGTCGAGCCGCTTCCCGACGGAGGGACCCGCCTGGGCGTGCACATCGCCGACGTCTCGTGGTATGTGCGGGAGGGCTCGCGGCTCGACGCGGAGGCCCGGTCCCGCGGCACGAGCGTGTATCCGCCGGGGCGGGTGATCCCCATGCTGCCCCCGCGCCTGTCGAACGGCGTCTGCAGCCTCAACCCCGGGCGGTCGCGCTTCACGCTGACGTGCTCGATGGACCTCTCGCCCGAGGGCGAGGTGCGCGCGCACCGGATCTTCGAGAGCCTGATCCGCACGGACGAGCGGATGACCTATGACGACGTCTTCACGCTGCTCTCCGCGCCCGACGGGGAGGCGGAGGACCTCAAGGCCCGTTACGCCGCCCTGATGCCGGACTTCCGCCGCATGCGGGAGGCGGCCCTGACGCTGCGGTGCCGCCGGACGGCGCGCGGGGCGATGGACTTCGACTTCCCCGAGACCAAGGTGGTCCTGGACGACGACGGTTCTCCGATCGACATCCACCCGTACCCGACGACCTTCGCGAACGGCATGATCGAGGAGTTCATGCTGGCCGCGAACGAGACCGTCGCGGAGCACTTCCTGCGGCTCGGCTCGCCCTTCGCCTACCGCGTGCACGAGCCGCCCGACCCGGACCGTCTGCACCGCTTCGCCGTGATCGCCGAGAACTTCGGCGAGATCCACCGCTTCCGGCCCGAGGGCGCGACGTCGGCCCAGCTCGCGGGGATCCTGGAGGCCGTCAAGGGCAAGCCCTACGGCAAGCTGCTGTCGCGCATCCTGCTGCGCTCGCTCGCCAAGGCGCGGTACGCCCCGGAATGCCTCGGGCACTTCGGACTCGCCGCGCGCTACTACTGCCACTTCACGTCGCCGATCCGCCGCTACCCCGACCTCTTCATCCACCGGATCATCCGCCTCTGGCTGGCCGAGGCCCCGCAGGCGAAGCCCGGGGAAATGCCGCGCGGCCTGTCGCTGCGCCTCGCCTCGTTCCGCGAGTCCGCGGAGGCCGTCTGCCTGCACGCCTCGTTCACCGAGCGGCGCGCTGAGCAAGCCGAACGGGACGTGACGTCGCAGAAGGCGGCGGAGTTCATGGTCCACCACGTCGGCGAGGAGTACGAGGGCGTCGTGTCGGGCATGATCGGCGCCGGGATGTTCGTGGAGCTGGAGAATACCGTCGAGGGGATGATCGCGTTCGCGACGCTCGACGACTACTTCGAGTACGACGAAGAGGGGTTCTACGCCCGGGGACGGCAGACCGGCGAGACCTTCCACGTCGGCGACCGCCTGAGGGTCCAGGTCGCGCGGGCCGACCCGGTCAGCCGGCGCATCGACTTCCGCCTGCTCGAGCGCGTCGGAACGGCCGTCGGCGAAGGTCGACGGGGGGACGGGCGCGGGGCGAAGGGGGCGGGCGGCAGGGGCGGCGCCCCGAACGGCGCGGGTCCGTCCCGGCCCAAGAAGGCGGGGACGGGGAAGAAAAACGCTAAAGGAAGAAGCGCTTCAGCTCCGCCTCGAGGCCGTCGGGGGAATCCCCGTGGACATCGACGCGGAGGGGCTTCCCCAGGTCGAGGCTGAAGACGCCCATGATCGACTTGGCGTCGACGACATAGCGGCCGGACGAGAGGTCGATGTCGACGTCGCAGGCGTTGACGATGCGCGCGAATTCCTTGACGTCGGCGATCGTGCGGAGTTGGATCGCGTAGGAGCGCATGGGGTCTCCTTTCGGGTCGGTCAGGCCCGCGGGGGGCCTTCGGATTTTTCCAGTATGAGAGGGAGGCGGCCCCCTGTCAATGGACGGAGGACCGTCGGAGAGGGCCGGAATCCGCCCGGAGACCGCGTCGGGGGCGGTGCGCGACACCTTCCGCGCGCCCTTTTCCGACCCCGCCGTATCCTGCGTGCGTTTACCCGGGCGCGGGACAGGTGTAGAATCGAAACATCGAACGCAAAGGAGGGGGATCCGATGCCGGACAACGGGACCGCACGCTACGAGGTCACCCAGGACCACACCCAGGAAACCAAGGAGATCGTGACGCAGGTGCTGGCCGCCTTGCGCGAGAAGGGCTACAACCCGGTGAACCAGCTCGTCGGGTACTTCCTGTCGGGCGACCCCACCTATATCACGAACCACAACGGCGCCCGCGGCGTGATCCGCCGCCTGGAGCGCGACGAGCTTCTCGAGGTGATCCTCAAGGAGTACCTGGGCAGGCTCTGATGGAACGAAGGACGCTCGGCCGAACCGGGATCCCGGTGCCGCGCCTGTGCTTCGGCACGTTGCCCCTCGGCCCGCTGCAGACGGGGCTTCCTCCGGAAGAGGGGGGAGCCTTGATTGCATATGCGATGGACCGTGGCGTCGATTTCGTCGACACGGCGGAGTTGTACGGCACTTACGCGCACATCCGGGAAGCCGCGCGCATCGCGGGTCGGTATCCGACCGTGTGCACCAAGTCGTACGCTTACGACCGCGCGGGCGCCCGGGCGAGTCTCGAGAAGGCGCGGCGCGAGCTCGGGCTCGACACGATCGACCTCTTCCTGCTCCATGAACAGGAGACGCCGCTGACCCTCCTGGGCCACCGCCAGGCCTACGAATTCCTGCTCGAGAGCAAGGCGAAGGGTCTCGTGCGCGCGGTCGGCTTCTCGACGCACGCCGCCTCGCCGGTCTTCGCCGCGGTGCAGGCCGCGGCGGCCGGACGCGGTGCCGAAGACCCCTATGACCGAGACTTCTGGGAGGACCTGGGGCACGGGCCGTACGAAGAGGTCGACGTGATCCACCCGATTCTCAACCGTGCGGGTCTCGGCCTGATCGACGGTCCGGCGGAGCGCATGTTGCAGGCGGCTTCGGACGCGCACGGGGCGGGAATCGGCGTCCTCGGCATGAAACTGTTCGGTGGCGGCAACCTGCTCGGCACGCTGGAGGAGGAGGCCGCCTTCGGCCGGTCGCTCCCGTACGTCGACGCCTTCGCCGTGGGCATGCAGACCCGCGCGGAAGTCGAGGTGGACCTCGCCCTGTTCGAGGAGCGGCCGATTCCGGCGGAGGCGGCGTTCGAGGCCAGGGCCCGCAGGAAGCGCCTGTTCGTCCACGACTGGTGCACGGGCTGCGGCGCCTGCGTGACCCGCTGCACTCGAGGCGCGATGAGTCTCGGACCGGACGGGAAGGCCTTCGTCGACGCCGCAGCGTGCGTCCTGTGCGGATACTGCGCGGCCGCGTGCCGCGACTTCGCGATCAAGGTGGTGTAGCGCATGGCGGAACGGACCCGGATTCTCGGCATCGACCCCGGCGAACGGCGCATCGGCATCGCGATGAGCGACCCGATGGGGATGATCGCCAGCGCCCTCGAGACGCTCAAGTGGAACGGAGAGGACCGCTCGAAGGCGGAGAACCGCATCGCCGCGCTCGTCGAGGAGCACGGGGTGTGCGAGATCGTCGTCGGGCTGCCTCGGCGGACGGACGGCCGTACCGGGCCCTCCGAGGAGCGCGCGCGGTCCTTCGCCGAGGCGCTTTCACAGCGCCTGTCGATTCCGGTCGTCCTGCGCGACGAGCGGTACACTTCGGTGATTGCGGGCCGCGTCCTGCGCGAATCCGGGGCCCGACACGACCGGAAGGACGGCGCCGTGGACCGGATGGCCGCCGCCATCATCCTGCAGGACCACCTCGAAAGCCGGCGCAAATGACACGTGCCCTGCACGGGGGTGGGATGGTATAATACTGCGAAGACCGCGAAGCCCAATCAAGGAGGACCTCTCATGAACTCGAACTTCCAGGACGACAAGGAAAAGACCAAGTCCGGCGGCTGCTGCGAAGACGGCTGCGGATGCTCCGACGACTCCGGCTCCGGCGAGGCCTGCGACTGCGGGCACGACCACGGGCACGAGCACGGACACGACCACGGACAAGAACACGCGACGATCGTGATGACGGACACCGAGACCGGCAAGGAATACACCTTCCAGGTCGAGGACATGTTCGAATACGAAGGCGACATGTTCTACGTCCTCGTCACGACCGACGAAGCGGACCCCGAACTCGTGATCACCAAGGTCGTCGAGATGGAGGACGGCACGGAAGGGCTGGTCAGCCTCGACGCCGAGGAATCCGAGCGCGTGTATGCCGAGTACGACCGACTCTGCGACGAAGCGGAATCCGAAGAAGAGGCCGACGACGATGAAGACGGGACAGACGCCGAAGCGTGAGCTGAAAAGCGACCGACCGAAGTCCGGACTGTCGGCCGACGATGAGATCGCCGTCCTGGTCGATACCTGGACCCATACGGAATACTACATGCACGTGATCGACGCGTTCCCGGCCTTCGGCCAGGAATACGTCGTCATGGTGCCCTACCAGCTCGACGACGGAACCCGCAAGGTCCCGGAGATCGTCGTGTTCAAGACCCTCTCGGGCGCGAACGCGGAAAAGGTCTATATCGCCCTGCATAGCAGGAAGGAAAGGAAGGCCGTCTTCGAGGTGTTCCTGTCGCGCTTCGAATCGGCCGGCGGACTGTGACGCTCCTCGATCTCCCCCTTCTATCCGTCTCGGACCGCGAGGAATACGAACGGCACTACCGTGCGTCGGGCACGCGCATCTCCGACATGTGCTTCGTGAGCCGCTACGCCTGGGGCGAGGCCTTCTCCTACCGGAAGGCGATCCACCGCGGCGGGTTCTGCCTGATCAGCGACGGCGGCTGTTTCACCCAGCCGCACATGACGATGCCCCTGGGCCGGCTCGGCCGCGACGACCTCGTCGAGATCGTCGACGCCGCGGCGCCCTGGTTCGCCTCGCGAGGCATGCCCGTCAAGGTGATGTATATCGCCGAGACGCTGCTGCCGATGTTCCAGGACCTCCCAGGCTTCAAGACGACCCTATGGCACGAGGACGATTACAGCGACTACGTCTACGACGCCGAGACGCTGCGCACCCTGTCGGGCAAGGCCCTGCACGGGCAGCGCAACCACGTCTCGCGTTTCCTGCGCGAGTATCCCGGTTGCGAATACCGCTCCGTGACCGCCGACGACCGCGACGACTGCCTGAAGATCGTGTCGGACTGGTGCCAGGAGCGCGGCTTCGACTGCCACGACCACTCCCGCAGCGACTTCGTCCCCATCCGCCGCGTCTTCGACGCGTTCGCGCTGCTGCCCGTGCACGGCGGCGTCCTGCGGGCGGGCGGGCGCACGGTGGCCTTCTCGCTCGGCTCCGCCGGCAACGCCGATACGGCCGTGATCCACTTCGAGAAGGCCGTCGACGGATTCCGCGGTGCCTACCCGGCCGTGGGACGGTTCACCGTCTCCGAAACCTTCCCGGACGCCGTCCTCGTCAATCGCGAGGAGGACATGGGGAACGAAGGGATCCGCACCTCCAAAAGCGCCCTCGGGCCCAAGGAGAAGTTGAAGAAGTTCAACGCGCTGCTGGAAAGGGTGTGACCCCCATGGACGACTCCAAGACCCCCGCGCAAGACCGCCGTCCCTTCCGCGCCCGCACCGTGCTGATCCCCGCCGCCGGCATGGCGGGCCACATCGTGACCTCCACCGTGGTCTCGCTGGTCTTCGTGTTCGTGATCATGGCCCAGCTGATGGCCCGACAGGGGATCTCCTCGACCGCCGGCCTGGTGTCGATCCTGGCCTCTCTCGGCCAGGACGCCTCCGATGCGCTGGTCCAACTGTCGACGCGCGCCGCTTTCGTCTATTCGATCGTCCAGATCGCCCTCTTCCTACCGATCTTCCGCTACCTGAAGGGACGCGAACCGGCGTTCTACCCGACCGAGCGGCCCCGCGCGCTGCAACTCCTCTCGGCCGTCGCGATCGCGGCCGGCCTGTCGGGCCTGATCGGCCTGATGTTCCAGGGCGCCGAGGCGCTCGGCAATTCCGTGCCCTACGTCAAGAGCGTGCTCTCCGACTACGCCGACCTCTCCCGCGCCTTCTCGGGCGACGGGAACCTCTTCTGGGTCATCGCATCGACCTGCATCGCCGTTCCGATCGCCGAGGAGCTGATCTTCCGCGGCCTGATCATGAACGAACTGCGACGGGTGATGCCCCTCTGGGTGGCCGTCGTCCTGCAGGGCTTGCTGTTCGCGCTCTTCCACATGAACACGGTCCAGACCCTCTACGTGCTGATCCCCGGCATCCTGCTCGGCGCCGTCTATGCCTGGACGCGGTCGATCGCGGTGCCGATGGTGATGCACGTCGCCTTCAACCTGCTCGGCGCGGCCGTCCCGTCGGCCCTCGGCGCAGGAACCGCCTACGATGTCGTGTTCATCGTCGAATGCGCCTTCATCCTCGTCGGCACGCTGTGCGCCGTCTGGCTCCACCTGTCGCGCGGAAAAGGGAGCGCGACGCCGCAGGACGCCGCCGGGGCCGCCTCGACCGCTCCATGATGCGGTTCCGCATCTTCGCCGGACTCGGCAGGCGCGTCTTCTTCCTCGCCCTGGCGCTGGTCGTGCTTTCGGTCGCCGTCGGCACGGCGCTGTCCTTCTACTCCGCCTCGCTGATCAGCCCGACCGGCGGCGCCGACCTCGTCTCCTTCCAGGTCGCAGAGAACCCGTCGGCCTCGAAGCTGACCGGCGTCGGAATCTCGCTGGACTCGATTCCCGGCGCGAATCTCCTCGTCGACCCGTCGTTCGAGCCGTACGGCTTCCGGACGGCGCTGCGCGTGTATTCCGGCGACGCCTCCTCCGTCACGGTGTCCTCCGAGGAAGCCGGCGCCGGACTCTATGGCGAAGGATTCTTCGACGGCGCGACCGTGCGCATCCTGTCCACGACCCAGGACGGAATGGTCCTGCGCAAGAGCGGCCACGTGACGCACTTCAGCGTCAACCGCATCGGCCCATTCGCCCGCGCCCAGTTGCCGCAGGACCTCCCGAAGAGCGTCCTCGTCTCCAGCTTCGGCGTCTACGGCGACCTCGTGGGCGCCACGGCCCAGAAGGGCATCTTCCTGCTCGGCATCGGCACGCAGTCCCCCACGATGGTCGAGACCGGACTGACGGGCGACCTCACCGACGTCTGCGGAACTTCGGACGGCTTCCTCGTCGTCAGCTCGACCGGTGAAGCCGCGACGTCCGCGGACGGCATGACCTGGACCCCGGTGCCGGTCGACCTGCCCGTCGCGCTGCGAGCGGTCGCCTCGTCCGGCGGCGTCCACGTCGCCGTCGGGGACGGAGGCGCCCTCCGCATCGGCGTCCAGGGCGCCTTCTACACGCTCTCCTCCGGCACGACGTCGAACCTGAAGGACGTGGCGTCCGATTCCGGCCGGTTCGTCGCGGTCGGCGCGAAGGGCACCGTGCTCGCTTCGGAGGACGGCTACGCGTGGCGGACCGTCGACGTCGGCGTGAAGACCGGCCTGAACGCGGTCGCGAGCAAGGACGGCCGCTTCGTCGCCGCAGGCTACAACGGCGTCGTCGTCCTGAGCAGCGACCTGACGACCTTCGGGCGGACGTCGATTCCCGGAGAACCCGACATCGTCGACGTGGTGATGCTCGACAACCGCGAGGTCGTCGCGCTCGATTCCAAGGGCGGCTTCTACAACTCCCTCGACGGCGGCTACACCTGGGTCGCCTCCTCCATCGACACCGGAATGGACTGCCGCATCTTCGACACGGACGGCAAGGACCTCGTCCTCAGCGCCGGTGCGGCGGGTGTCGTCGGCACCACGCGCCTCGTCTCCCAGATCCAGATCGACTCGCCCCTCCTCGAGGGCACCTTCACGACCGGCGACATCTGCTACCTCGACCTCGAATCCGCGACGCCCCCCGCGAGCTACCTCGGCGCCAGCACGACCTCCATTTCCGCGACCGGCGCCTCCTGGACCCTCCATGGCAACGGGACCGCCGCGCGCATCGCCGGCGACGCCGCGCCCGGATGCGGCGACGGATTCCTCCGCCTGTCCTACGACGCCTCCGTCGGCGCGAAGACCAACACCTCGGGCGTCTATCTCACGCAGAAGGTGATTCCGGAAGGCGGCTATTCCCGCCTGCCCAAACAGGTCCTGTGCCGCGTCGAGCTCTGGATGCGCCAGGAGGGGACCGGCTCGAAGAGCGCTACCGTCTGGCTGACCGGCCCCTTCGACCCGATCGGGCAGAAGTTCGACCGCATCGGCAACAAATGGAAGAAGTACAGCTTCACGTTCCTCGCTCCGGTCACGGCGACCGGCGTCACGACCGGCGAGGTCCGGATCAACATCGGCTTCGAAGGATCCGGCCAGCTCGACATCGACGGCCTGTACCTGGGCACGGCCTCTTCGGACGCGACGCTCGCCGACTCGACGTTCCTGGCGACGCTCTCCTCCGTGAAGCCCACCCTGCTCCGCCTCGGCGGTCTCGGCATCGGCAGTGCGGGCGTCCTCCCGGACCGCTGGGCCGGTCTCCCCGACACCGGCAGTCTCCTGCTCGACGGCGCGACGTCCGTGTCCCGCTCCGACACCTCCCTCGAAGCGGGTCTCCGCCTCGCGCAGAAGTCCGGTGCCGACCCCTGGCTGGTCATCGGCTCCTATGCCTCCGAAGCCGAGGTGCGCAATCTCCTCGAATACATCGCCGGTCCGATTTCGGAAGTCTACGGCCAGAAGCGCATGGACAACGGGACGACTCCGCCCTGGTCCGGCTCCTTCGACCGGATCGTCCTCGAGTTCTCCGACGACGACAAGGTGTTCGGCTCCGACGGGGAGCGCGCCCTGTACGTCAACACGATGATCGCGGCCGTGGAGCAGTCGCCCTACTACAAGTACCTGAAGTCGAAGATCATCTTCGTCGACGGCATGGTCTACGACGCCGGCGTCATGCTGTCGCGCGCGGACCTGCACGCCTCCGACTTCGCCGGCGGCCTCACGGCCGAACGCTCCGCCTCGCTCGAGGCGCTGCTCGACAAGTTCTACGAAGCCTCGCCGCGCGTGCCGGACCGCCCCGCGTCCGTGCCGCTCGAGACGATGCGCTCCGTCCTCCTGTCCAACGCCGGCGCCTTTCCGCAGGCGGCCGACTACGCCGAGGTGACGCTCCGCGATCTCGGTGGCCTCACGAACGGCGCGCTCGTGACGCTGCCGGACTTCTCGGCCCGCAACCCGGAGACGCTCGAGAGCCGCATCGCGGCCATCCTGTCGAAGTACGCCGCCGGCACCTCCCTGACGGTCACCGAGACGCTGGTCCCCTTGCCATCGTCCGGCGCGGTGCAGACGACGGCCTCGCAGAGCGACCTCGGCTCCCTTGTCGGCGCCTACGGCTTCCGCAACGGCAACGCGGTCTCCGTGGTCCTCGACAACCGCGCCACGAAGCCCGTCTTCCTGGACATCGACCTGCCCTTCTCCCTGCAGGACGGCCGCGTGCTCCGATACGACGTCGACGGCCGGCTGGTCGACTCGGTCGCGGCCCGCGGCACGCACGTCCGCGTCAGCACCCTGCCCGGCTGGGTGTACGTCCTCGAGGGCACGACGAGCAACTGATGCGAGCATACCGGACGGCTCGCCGGAAGCGACGGACCCCTCGCGGAAATAGGTCACGAAGCGGTTGACAGGCCGCCGTCGGCTTGGTAGAATTCCAATGCCGTGGGTGGTTAGCTCAGCTGGTTAGAGTACATGCTTGACATGCATGGGGTCGGAGGTTCGAGTCCTCTACTACCCACCAAGACACAGAGCGGGTTTCCGGGTTTACCGGGAACCCGCTTTCTTCGTCTGGGAGATGATTTGGGAGATGTTTGGACGCGTTGAGGTTTTTCTCCTCGCTTCTTCAACTTTTCGGTCGAGAACCTCACCGGCAGCGTCCATCGCGTCGGCAGCCTCGTCGAGGGCGCCGTCAATCAGATGACCATAGATGTCGAGTGTGTGGGTGGCCTTGGAGTGCCCCAGGATCGTCTGCAGCGCGTGCAGGTCCATCGAGGGGCCGAAGGTGCTCACGAACACGTGGCGGAGCTCGTGGACGCTCGTATCGAGGTTTGCCTTCTTGCAGACCAGAGCGAACGTCCTCGAAAAGGTCCTTGGTGAGACCTGTTGACCGGTTCGGGCCGGAAAAACATACTCCGACGCGATGAAGTGGGCTCCAGGTAGCGCACGATGCGCCTCTAGGATCTCATTCGGTAGAACGATGCGTTCTGCTCGCAGCTGTTCTTTCTGGTGTTGGAGAACCTCCAGAGCGGCTCTTGGTAGCCTGAAACGTCGGCAGCTCGCCATTGACTTGGGACGGCTTTCCTCCATATGAGAGGAGAGAGCGCGTTCGATATTGATCCAGCCCTGTTCATCAATGTCGCGCCACTTCAGCGCAAGTGCTTCACCACGACGCAACCCGGTCTTGATGAGGAAGTCGACTGCGTTCTCCCATCGGCTGGATTTCATCGCGTCCATCAGCGCACCGATTTCCGCGGGAGAGAGCGATCTGCGTGGGGACGTCGGGACTTTGGGAATCTTGATTCGGCTGCAGGGATTCTCTTTCAGGATTCCGTTGCCGACGAGCCATTCGAACAGGACATGGACCACTTTGCGAGCATGCCCCATCGTCGCTGTCGATAAGCCGACTTCCGCCATCCTCGCGATGATCCGCTGGATATCACTGGCACGGACAACGGCGGGATCCTTGTCGCCGATCACAGGCCAGATATGGAGCCGGAGCATCTGTTCGTCCTGGTCGTAGGTCGACCGTCGGTACATCTGGTGTCTCCCCCGAGAACTGGTCCAGGTTCCTTGTTAGTATAGAGGGCAGGGATGCCCGACAAGGAGGGACAGGGTCATGGCACGAGTCAAGTACACGACGGAGCAGATCATCGTGAAACTGCGTGAAGTAGAGGTGCT